>DYFQ01000061.1 GCA_020725105.1 Symbiobacterium thermophilum | reverse complement strand
AGGACCAGGCCCAAGCCAGGTAGACCAGGAGCCCTGCCAGCCCCACGACCAGCAGGGCCCGCACCCATCGACTCCGCCTGCCGCGACGACCCATGCACACCTCCCCGAGGCTGCGCGGTCGGTGGTTAAGCTATGTGCGCGGGTCCACCGGCATGCGCCGACCCCGGGACCGGACGGAACTGGCCGCGGCCTAGCCTTCCACCGGGCTCTGCCGCCGGGCCAGCGAATCGCGCCACAGTTTCTCCACGGCCCGCCGGGTCTCCTCCACCGAACCCCGATTGTCGATGACCCGGTGGGCGAACTTCAACTTCTCCGCCAGCGGGAGCTGGGCCTCGACCCTGCCCTGCGCCTCGGCCTCTGGGTAGCGCTCGCGAGCCATCAGCCGCTCGACCTGGGTCTCCTCGTCCACCAGCACCACCCACACCTCGTCCACCATGTCCTGCATCCCGGCCTCGATGAGCAACGGGGCCTCGATGACCACGACCCGGTCGCCGCGCTCCCTGGCCTGGTCCACAAGTTCGGCGATCCGGGCGATGATGCGGGGGTGGGTGATGCGGTTCAGGGTTCTGCGCAGGTCCGGGTCGGTGAAGACTTTCCGGCCCAGGGCCCGCCGGTCAAGTGAGCCGTCGGACTTCAAAATCCCCGGACCGAAGGTGGCCACGATCTCCTGGTACGCCGGCTCGCCGGGCCGAGTGACGGCCCTGGCGATGGCGTCGCCGTCGATGACGGTGGCCCCCAGGTCGCGGAGGATGGCCGAGACCGTACTCTTGCCGCTGGCGATACCCCCGGTGAGGCCAATGACCAGCACCGGTCCCACATCCTTACCAGGCTTTTCACCATTGTAGAAGAGCGAGCCGGGGGATGCAAGGATCCCGGGCCCGAAACCGGCCGCCTCCGCCGGCCCGGCAGGAAGCCGGGAGCCGGCGGGCGAAGTCAGCGGAGCCGGCTGCACCGGACGGGGCTGGCGGCCCTCGTGGCCGCCGACGGAGGTGGACGCCCGTGAGCGACAGCCGCCACCAGCGAGGGCACGGGAAACGCCCTGGCCGCCCCCACGGCGCTCACGGTCACGCCCACTCGCCGGAGGAGCGCCGGGCGGGGCTGTGGGTGGCCAGGCGGGAGCACGCTCGCCTCATGAAGCGGCCCACCACCTTCTGGGGGAAGCTCCGCCAGCTCGTGTGGGGCTTCCTCTTCTTCGAGTGGTATCACGAACTCCAGCACGAGCGGGCCAGGTACCGGGACGTGATGCACCTGATCCTCTTCGGCGAGCTACTGGGCATTCCGCTGATGAACTCCTCGGTCGGGCTGCGGCTCCTGCCGTACGCCCTGCCCGAACTGCCGGCGTGGAAGCACCGCCAGCTCGAGGAATTCGACCTGGTGGAGCACGGCCCCCACATCCACTGAGGTGCCGTGGTGAGCCTGAACCAGGTGGTCCTGTGGCTGGCCATCGCCCTGGCGGCGTGGTATTTCGCCGGCGCGCGGCTCAACCGCCGGCGGGCCAACCAGCTGGCCCGGGCCGTGTACCACGCCATGGAACCGGTGGGTTCCCGGGCGTCCATCCGGCCGGTCGGTTCCAGCGCCTTTCACATCGAGGTCGACCGGCCCGCCAGGGGGCTGCGCTCCGTCCAGATCCTGTGCCTGCTGGAGGCGCGGGACTTCCCCCTGGCCTGGCTGTGGCTGCGCCTGCGGGGGTACCGGGACCGCTTCGTGGTCAAGGCGGAACTGGAGCAGCCCCCCGGCCGGGCGCGCGACCTGCGCGATGACCCGTCGGCCGGCCGGGAACTCGGCCTCCGCCGGCTGGCGGCGCTACGGTTACAGCCCGATTCACCCCACGTGCACCTGGCCTTCGCCGTGGGCGCCGGGGAAGAGGACGACCTTGCGCGGGCCTTTGGCTGGCTGGGACGCCTGGCCCGCGGGGAAAGCGAGGACGATTAGCGGGCGGCGGCCGGGTTCGCGCTGGCCGTCGCCCGGGCCAGGGCCGAGCGGACGGCTTCCCGGACCACCGGGTAACCCAGCGACGTCGGGATCGCCCGGTCCCCGACCACCACGTACACCTCCTGGCTGGACAGCCGGTGCTTCCAGACCAGCCACAGCCCCCGCAGCGAGGTCAGCCCGACGCTGACCGGGAAGAGCCGGTCGCCGAATTCCCGCATCAGCCGGACGTAGGTCTCCTGCAGCCGCCGGCCCATGGCCTGGACCCGCGCCGGGTAGTCCCGCACCTGACTGTCGTCGGGCTCGAGGCCACAGGCGTCCAGGTAGTTCACACCTTTCGGGCACAGCCGGTAGAACTCGGGGAACAGCCCCACGATCTCCACGCGCAGCGGCCGGGTCAGTTTCCCCACCCCCCTAATGGCAGGCCAGGCACGCCTCGAGATGCGGCAACAGCGCCTCCAGGGTCGACTCGGCGTCTGCCTCCATGATAATCCGGATCCGCCGGCGTGTCCCGGGGCAGAGCACCGATACCGCCAGGGCGGGCGCCGCCTCGGGCCGGAGGAGGCTACCCCGCCGCACGGTGCCCGAGGCCCACCGGCCGGGGTGGCCGCCCAGCGTGACCTCGCCCTGGCGGACGACGCTGGACAGGACCCGGGCAGGGTCCGCCAGGGCGGCGGATGCCCGGGTTCCCTGGGGTTCGATCTCCACGCGGCCGTCCACCCGCAGCCATTCCCGCCTGGCGGGTGAGCCGCCGGCCGAGGGGACAAAGGCCCGGAAGGAGGTGCGGCCACTGGTGGCCCAGTTGACCTCGCCCCGCAGCCGCCAGCGGTCGACCTCGGGCGGGAACGGCCCGCTCTGCACCCGGGAGCCGGCGGGCAGCCCGATCACCAGCAGGTTGCAGGTGCCCATCATGAAGCTCTTGCACGCCAGCAACTGCGGGGCGGTTTCGTGTCCGGGCGCGGCCGCCTCACGGGCCGCCTCGGGGGCGGCCCGGGCCCGCGTCCCGGGGTCGGGTGGCTCAAACACGGGTCAGCGCCAGGGCCCACTCCTGGTCGGGCTGGAACATGTCCTCGCAGGCGTGCCGGACCATGTCCAGGCCGTGAATCTCGGAGTGGTAGAGCGGCAGGTAGGTCCTGACCAGCGGGCCCAGTTGCTCCTGAATCATCTTCAGGTAGCCGGCCTGCTCCTGGAACTGGTTCTGCAGGTACTCGTCGTTTGCCGCCCGCTCGGCCTCCTCCCCCCGGATCACGCCGTTCACGATCACGCCACCCACCGGGATGTCGTAGGCCCGCACCATCTTGATGAAGCGGGTGACCACGGAGATCGGCAGCGTGAGCGGGAGGGTGACGAAGAAGAAGGCGGTCTGCTCGGGGTCGACCAGGATTTTCTTCACCGCCGTGAACCGCTCGTGCATGCCGAGGAGGTCCGCCAGCAGCGGGTCCTTCTTCACTTCCTCCATGATCCTCTCCTTGCGGAAGGACAGCTGTACCCGCAGCGAGAGGGCCTCCTTGCGGCTCTGGATCATCCGCTGGAGCCAGAGGCCGTAGATCTTGGAAAGACCGATCAGGCGCACGGCATTGGCCACGGCGGCGGTGTCAAACACCAGGCGCTCGAAGTCCTGGCCTTCCTTGAGGATGATGTCCACCATCTTGTCGAACATGGCGGACTCCTCGAAGGCCGGGTTGGTAACGGCGATGTCCACGAAGGGCCGGGAGTCCACGGGGATGTCGGCGTACTTCAAGAACTCCCGCACCCGCTGGGCGATGTTCACCCGGTACCGTTCCACCACGTCGGAGGCTTCCACCTCGACGGCGAAGAGGTTGGGCGCCTTCTGGACGGGCCTGATCCTGCCGCCCCTCAGGTCCTGGTCAAAGACGCTGGACAGGGAGTGCACCGGGTTGAGTGAGGCGATGAGGGTCTTCTTCCCCTCCTGGGCGAAGCGGTAGGCCAGCACCGCGGCGGCCACCGTCTTGCCCACGCCCCCCTTACCGCCGGTGAACACGAAGCGAAGGTTCGGCCGCTCAAGCAGGAACGTCTCGATATGGGTCACCAGGCAGCACCAGCCTTCCCCGGTCCGTTCAGTACGCCAGCGAGATCTGGCAGTTCATCAGGTGCGCCGCGGCCTGCTCGATCAGCTCGGCTCCCTTGGGCTCGCGGGTCAGCATGGGGACCACGGTCTTGACCCGGTCGCGGAACTTCTCGGCGATGACCTTCAGGTACCGCTGCTGCATCTCCACCCGGTTCCTCAGGTATTGGCTGGTCCCTTCGCGAGCCAGGAGGTCGGCCGGGTACACCTGGTTCACCACCAGCCCGGTCATCTGCATGCCCAGCGACTCGAACATGGCCAGGGCGCGCTCGGTGTCCAGGATGGCCATCATCTCGGGGATGAGCACCATGAAGAAGGCCGTGCGCCGCGCGTCGGTGATCAGGTCGGTGAAGGACTTGATCTTGTTCCGGATGTCGACCAGTTCCGCCATGACCTCGTCTTCGTGGCCCTTCTCGCCCCGCAGGGTGGCGGCGATGGCGTCGTACTCCGCCACCTTTGAACGGGCCTCGGTGATCTTCTCCACCCACCTGGACAGGATGTCGGCCATGGCCACCATCCGGACGCCGTGGCCAAACGGCGGCATGTCGAAGATGTAGATGTCGTAGGTCCTGGCCGCCACCAGTTCGGCCATGGCGTCGTAGGTGGCCGATTCGTACATGGCGGGCTCGGCCGAGGTGGAGTCGATGTACTCGTCGATCTCCCGGGGAATCTCGTCCAGGCCGTACATGTCCTTGATCTTCTGCTTGACCGAGGCCTGGTAGTCGGCCACCCGACGGTCGGCGTCGATCTCCACCACGTAGAGGTTGGGGAGCAGTTCAACCTCGCCCTTACCGTAGAAGTCACGCTCCCAGATGTCAGAGAGCGACGCCTGCGGGTCGGTGGAAAAGAGGAGCGTGCGCTTTTTCAGCACCTGGCTGGTGTACCAGGCCAGGCACGAGCTGGACGTGGTCTTGCCGAGCCCGCCCTTGCCCGCGAAGATGACGATCTCGACGCCAGGGTGCTCCTCGAAGTAGCGGGCAAGCCCGCGGGGTTGAACGACCGGCATGTCCATCACCTCCGGGGTCTGCCGCGGAGCCTGTACTCCTGCCTAGTAGATGGCGTCGGTGAAGTCCCGCTCGCGGAAGACCCGCTGCTTCCACGACTCCACGTTGGGCACCGCGTACGGGAGGATCCGCAGCGAGTAATAGGGCGGCAGCACCGGAATCCCGAGCATGTCCCCGAGGGTGATGAACATGAACAGGTGCTCCAGGTGCATCCGGGTACGCAGGGCGGCCGTCACGTTGCCGTGCGACGCCATGCCGTAGAGCACGCCCTTCAGCATGGTCCCGAACCCGGCCCGGGTTGCCCCGCCGGGTCCCCGGGCCTCCGGCGACCCCTCCCCCGCTTCGGGCTTCTTTGGCCTGAAGATCAACTGCCCTCACCCCACATCTGTGAAGCCGCCCGGCAACGTCCGGTGCCCGCCCAAGGAGGCGGGGGCCGGCGCCCCGGTCCGGCCCCCACACCCCCGAGCCGGTCACATGGTCAGGCGGATCAGTCGTCGCCCGCGGCCGGCTGCGGCTGCGGGATCTGGCCCCGCATGGCCTGGCTGTAGGCCATGTACGTGCGGGCGGCCATGATCAGCCCCAGCACGAACAGGGCCACGCCCACGAACACAAACACCCAGTCAAGGGCATTGGCGATGGCGCCGTACTGCTTGAGCACCCCGACCACCAGGGTCTTCTCTGGGCCCGCCGAGGCGGCCCGGTAGAACACCCTGATCTGCCAGAGCAGGGCCGCCAGGGTGGTGACGATCATGAAGGTCGCCGGATAAAGCGTGTACTGCGTCATCTCCCGGACCCGCGCCAGGTGGATGGTGATGAGCATCAGCGCCAGGCCTGCGAGAAGCTGGTTGGACCCACCGAAGTAGAGCCACAGGTTGTTCCAGGCCCCCGACACGGCGAAGAGCCAGGGAATGGCCAGCCCGATGAAGGTCGAGACGTGCTTCTGGGCCAGGATGGACTCGCCGAACACCTCGGCCGACACCAGCCGCCAGAACCGGGTCACCAGCGCCTGCACGGTGATGGCGAAGATGATGAGCACCACCGAGAAGTAGATGGTCATCCCCGCCTCGCCGATGATGGGCCCCAGGTACGGCCCGGTCAGCACCTTGGCGCCGAAGACCCACGACGCCACGCTGGCGTTGCCCAGCTCCCGGATGCGCTCGATACTCAGTACCATGTAGCAGGCCAGGGACGCCAGGCCCAGCAGGCCCTCGGACAGCATGGCCCCGGCGCCCACCGGGTGCGCGTCGGTCTCCACGTCAAGCTGCTTGGACGTGGTGGACGAGCCCACCAGGCTGTGCCAGCCGGAGATGGCGCCGCAGGCGATGGCGACAAACAGGATGGGCCAGAGCGGGTTGCCCGCCGTCCCCCAGAACCCGAGCCAGGCCGGCTGGGCCAGGGCAACCCCCGTCGCCGGGGTGATGAGCGCGCCGATGAGGATCAGCACGATGGCGGCGAAGGTCGGGAAGAAGGAGATGTAGTTCACCGGCTGGATCAGGGTGGGCAGGGGCAGCACTGACGCCAGCCACAGGAACACACAGGTCAGCGCGGCCCAGAAGGCCAGGTTCCAGGCGCCGAACGGGGCCTTCCACTGCAGCGCCGGGATGGTGCCCAGGGCGAAGGACACGATCATGAGGACCAGGGAAAGCACGGTGACGGTGACAATGCTGGCCCGCCGCTTGTAGATCAACTGGCCGGCCAGGATGCCCGTGCCCAGGATGCCGGCGGTGGCGATGAACGACCCGGGGAAGACGTTCAGGAAATTGGCAACGAGAAAGATGAAGGTCGCCGAGATGATGAGCAGGTAGAACAGGATGAAGCCCAGCAGCGTGTTACGGCCCGCGTTGCCGGTGAACTCGTAGGTGATGGGGCCGAAGGACCGGCCCTGGTTCCTGACGGAGACCATGATGGAGCTGTAGTCCTGGACCCAGCCGATGAAGAAGTTCCCCAGAATGAGCCAGACCAGGGCCGGCGCCCAGCCGAACTGGATGGCGATGAACGGGCCAAGGACGGGTCCCAGGGCCGCCACCCTCTTGAACTGGTAGCCCCAGAGGACGTAGCGACTCACCGGGAAGTACTCGACGCCGTCGGTATACATGTGGGCCGGGGTGGTGCGGTTGGGGTCGGGCTTCCAGATGTTGCGGTCAAACCACTTGCCGTATCCCCAGTACGCGACGGCGTAGGCCACGAGGGCCAGCACGACGAACCAGAACGGGGTCGTCACGACGGTCACCTCCTCGTGGGAGCACAGACTCGCGGCTCACGGTCGCCTGATCGCTCCAAGGACTGTCTCACGTCTTGAGGCCGGACCACCCCCTTCGGACGGGTTGCTGGAAGGTTCGTCGCCCGGCTGTGAATTCCTTCCGGACCAGGAGGATCCAGCCAGCCGCGGGTGGACCGCCCGTCCGGGCGCGGTGAGCCAACCGTAGTTCTCGCCGCCCGGGCTGGAGGTGGGCTGGAAGTTGACCTCCTCCACGGCGTTCTGGCCCACGTCGGCCCGCCGGACCTCCGTCGCCCAGGCCGAAGTAGAGGTCACCGTCGGGACCGAACTTGACCAGGCCGCCATTGTGGTTGGCGATTGTGGTTGGCGAAGGGTGGGGTAACCGAGCGACCGGAGAAATCGGCGCCCCGGGCCTGTGGTGGGCCCGGGGCGATGAGCTTGCCTGAACTGCCGGCGTGGTGTCAGTCGGCTGCCGCCACCGGCCCTTCCTCTTCTTCTTCGCCGCCAGCGACAGCCGCCTCTCCCACGGGCCGGCCGCCCAGCTGCTTCAGGGCCTGCTGCCGCACGGCCCGCTCGGCGATGACCTCCATCAGCCAGGTGCCGCCGGGGGTCGGCCGGATGCCCACCTCGCCGGTGACGCCCATGCGCTCCAGGCGCCGGGCGCCCTCGTGAACGTCCCGTTCGGACTCGTACTCCACCCGGAAGCTGAACAAGAAAAATCCCCCTCCGTAGGGCTTGGGGCTCCGGCCGGGGGGGTGATGGGCGGCCGGGCCGCCGCTGCGGTTATTATACCACCTCCGGCCGCGTTTGTCGAACATGCGTCTGCCCCGGCAGGTTGCGGTCGCAGCCGGACCCTTCCGGGGTCAAGACGGCAGGCGGCGAGAGCCCTCGGGTTTCCGCAGGAGGCCAGCCAGGTGGAGCGAAAGAACCAGCGGGAGGAGAAGCCATGGCCATCGCTGACGTGACCATCACGCCCCTCGGCACGGGTACAAGCGTGGGAGACTACGTGTCGCAGGCGGTCGCCGCCATGCTGGGTAAACCGGGGATCGAAGCCCTGGAGGTGACCCCCATGGGCACCATCCTCCAGGGCGACCTGGACGCCATCTGGGCCGCCGTCCGGGCCGGCCAGGAGGCCGTGTTTGCCGCCGGCGCCCAGCGGGTCTCAACCCTCATCAAGATCGACGACCGGCGCGACAAGCGGGCGACCATGCAAGACAAGGTGGCGAGGGTCAAAGCCGGCCTGCCGCGGTGACCCGGGCCGAACTGCAAGCCCTGGTCCAGGTCGCGGCCGGCCAGGCCTTCGGCCGCCCGTTCTCCGGCCCGGTGTAACTGCCACTGGTTCCTGCTGGCCGACGGGCTGGCCCACACCCACCGCTCCCCGGTCTTCCGGGACCTCCTCGCCCGGGTGGGCGCCAGCCGCCACTGCCAGCCCATACGGGGGTTGTCAGCAGTTCAAGCATTTCATGGGTGTTCATGGGCATCCCCCGACGGCATCCGCCGCTGGGAACAGCAGGGGAAGATTCGAGTCCTGCGTACACCCGGCGGGAAGCGGCGAATCCCGGAATCGGAGATCCGTCGCCTCCGGGGCGAGACCCCGGTCCTCCGGCAGCGGGTGCTTGCCATCCACGGGCGCGTCTGCTCCCATGAGCAGAAGGCCAAG
>DYFQ01000060.1 GCA_020725105.1 Symbiobacterium thermophilum | reverse complement strand
GATGCCTTTTTGCACCGCGTCGGGAATCTCCCGCGCTTTCCCGAGGCCGGCCCCCACATGGCCGTCGTGATCGCCGACGACCACCAGCGCGGAAAAGCTGAAGCGCCGGCCGCCCTTGACCACCTTGGCCACCCGCTTGATGGCCACCACTTTGTCCTCGAGCTTGTCGAGGACTGCCGGATCCACTTTGCTTGGCAACCCCAACCCTCCTGAGCCGACTCAGAACTCCAGGCCAGCGCTGCGGGCGCCCTCGGCGACCGCGGCTACCCGCCCGTGATACTTGTAGCCGCCCCGGTCGAAGACGACCTTGCGGATGCCCCGCTCGAGGGCGCGCCGGGCCACCAGTTCGCCCACCTGCCGCGCCGCTTCCAAGGTACCACCGGCGGCCAGCCGCCGCCGCAGTTCGGGCTCCAGGCTGGACGCGGCGGTCAGGGTGTGCCCCGCCACATCGTCGACCACCTGGACGTAAATGTAGCGGTTGGAGCGAAACACGCTCAGCCGGGGACGCTCGGCCGTCCCCCTGACCCGCTTGCGCAGGCGCAGGTGGCGAAGCTTCCGCCGCTCGTTTCGGGACTCTCGCTTGATCATGGCTCGGACTCCCCCGTGACCCGCTACTTCTTGCCCGCCTTGCCGACCTTGCGGCGGACCCGTTCCCCGGCGTACCTGATGCCCTTGCCCTTGTAAGGCTCCGGCGGCCTGACGGCCCGGATCCTCGCCGCCAGCTGGCCGACGGCCTCCTTGTCGATGCCGCGGACCGTGACCACTGTGGGAGTGGGCACGTCGATCTCGATACCCTCCGGCGGCTCGATCTCCACCGGGTGGGAATACCCCACCGTCAACACGAGCTTTTTCCCCTGGCGGGTGGCCCGGTAGCCCACGCCCGACAGTTCAAGCCCCTTCTGAAAACCCCTGGTGACTCCCTCGACCATGTTGGCCACCAGGCTGCGGACCAGGCCGTGCAGGGCCCGGTGCTCCCTGGCGTCGGACGGGCGCTCCACGACCAGGGCCCCGCCGGCCGACATCACGCGGATGGGCGCCGGGATGGTCCGCGAGAGACTGCCCAGTGGTCCCTTGATCAGCACGACGTTTCCGTCTATGGTGGCTTCCACCCCGCTGGGCAGCGGGATGGGCTTCTTGCCGACGCGCGACATCCCTCGAACCTCCCGGTCTACACGTTCACCGGCCCGTACGGCCCCCGGGTCAACGTCCCCGCAGGCCCCGGTTTACCAGATGTAACAGAGCACCTCGCCACCGACACCCTGCTCGCGGGCGGCCCGGTCGGTCATCAGCCCCTGGGGGGTGGAGAGAATGGCGATGCCCAGGCCACCCAGGACGCGGGGCACCTCTTCCTTCTTCACGTACACCCGGAGCCCCGGCTTGGAGATCCGCCGGAGGCCGTTGATGACCCGCTCCCGGTCGGGCCCGTACTTCAGGTACAGGCGCAAGACGGGCTGTCCGTCCTGGTTCTGCCAGTCGTAGTCGCGGATGTAGCCCTCGTCCTTCAGGATCTGAGCAATGGCCTTCTTGATCCGCGACCCGGGCATCTCCACCCGCTCCGACCGGACCATGGTGGCGTTCCGGATCCGCGTGAGCATATCCGCGATGGGATCGGACACGGGCACGAATCCTGCCCCCTTCCTGCCTTCCGGCACCGCTCCCGTTACCAGCTGGCCTTCTTGATGCCGGGGATCAGACCCCGATGGGCCTGATGCCGGAAGCACATCCGGCACATGGCAAACTGGCGCAGATACGCCCGGGAGCGGCCGCAGATCCGGCAGCGATGCTTACGGCGCACCTCGAACTTGGGGGTGCGCTTGGTCTTCTCCATCCAGGCCTTGGTCGCCAAAACGGCACTCGCCCTCCTTGCCACCCCTGCCGCCGCCCCTCAGCTCGGGCCGGCGAACCAATGATCAGCCGCGGTTAGTCCCGGAAGGGTAAACCCAGCCCGGCCAGGAGCGCCTTGGCTTCCTCGTCGGTCCGGGCGGTGGTGGTGATGGTGATGTCCATCCCCCGGACCTTTTCGACTTTCTCGTAATCCACCTCGGGAAAGATCAACTGCTCCCGAATGCCGATGGTGTAATTGCCCCGGCCGTCAAAGGACCGGGCCGAAAGGCCCCGGAAGTCCCGGACCCGAGGCAGCGCCACATTGAACAACCGGTTCAGAAAGTCCCACATCCGGTCGCCGCGCAGGGTGACCTTGCAGCCGATGGCCATCCCCGCCCGGAGCTTGAAGTTGGCGATGGACCGCTTGGCCCGGGTAACGATGGGCCGCTGCCCGGTGATGGCCGCCAGTTCCCCGACGGCGGCGTCCAGCGCCTTGGGGTTCTGGATGGCGTCACCGACGCCCATGTTGACGACCACCTTCTCGACCCGGGGTACCTGCCACGGGTTCTTGTACCCGAATGCCTCCCTGAGCGCCGGAACGACTTCCTCCACGTACCGTTGCTTCAACTCGGGGACAAACCGCTCGCCGGTCCCGAGGGCCGCGGGCTCGGCGGCCGGAGCGGCCGGCGTCGCGGCCTCCCCCGCCCCCCTGGCCTTTCCCGGCGCCTTGCCCTTGGCGGGCGCCTTACCGTCGGCGGCCGCCTTCTGCTTTTGCGGCGCCTTGCCCTTGGCGGGCGCCTTACCCTTCTGCGGCGCCTCCTTTGCCCTTGCCACTTCCGCTTTGCCTCCCGTCGCCACGGGGCGCTGGCCCGGTCACGGACCCGTACCCCCCCGGTCTTGCTAGCGGTCGACCTGCTCCCCGCACTTCTTGCACACGCGTACCCGCCGGCCGTCCTCCAGTTCGGCCCGGCCCAGGCGGGTGGGCTCGTTGCAGCGGGGGCAGATGACCATCACCTTGGCACTGGCGATGGGCGCCTCCTGTTCCACGATGCCGCCCTGCATCATCCGGCGCGTGGGCTTGACGTGCTTCTTGACCACGTTGACGCCTTCAACGACCACCCGCTGCTCGTCGGGGACGACCCGGATGACCTTGCCCCGCTTGCCCCGGTCCTTGCCGGAGAGCACCAGCACGGTGTCGCCCTTCTTCACGTGCAGCCTGGGCCGCTTCTGTTCCGCCAGCCGTACCATCTTCGGCCACCCTCTCCCTCTGCCCGCCTAGAGGACTTCCGGGGCGAGGGAAATGATCTTCAGAAAACCCTTCTCCCGCAACTCCCTGGCCACGGGCCCGAAGATACGGGTCCCCCGGGGCTCGCGGTCCTCCTTGAGCAGCACCGCCGCGTTGTCGTCGAACCGGATGTAGCTGCCGTCGGGCCGGCGCCGGGGCCGGCGGGTCCGGACTACCACCGCCCGGACCACGTCACCCTTCTTGACCCCGCCACCGGGCACCGCCTGCTTGACCGAGGCGACGATCACGTCTCCCACGTGGGCGAATCGCCGGTGGCTGCCGCCGAGAACCCGGATGCAGAGGATCTCCTTGGCGCCACTGTTGTCAGCCACGACCAGCCGGGACTCTTGCTGCAGCATCCTGGGCTCCCCCTACTTCGCCCGCTCGATGATCTCCACCACGCGCCAGCGCTTGGTCCGGGATAGCGGCCGCGTCTCGGCGATCCGCACCCGGTCCCCCTCCTGGCAGCGGTTTTCCTCGTCGTGGGCGACAAACTTCTTGGTCCGCTTCAGGCGGCGGCCGTAGAGGGGGTGTTCCACCAGCCGCTCCACGGCGACGACGACCGTCTTGTCCATCTTGTTGGAGACGACGGTACCCACCCGGACCTTCCGCCGCCCCCTGTCTCTTTCTGCCATGGCCATGATCGCGCACCCCTTCCCAGGCACCCGGCGCAGGTCAGGCCCGGGCCCGTTCGGCCGCGAGCTTCCGCTCGGTCTGAATGGTCTTCACCCGGGCGATGCCCTTCTTGACCTGCCGGATGCGCATGGGGTTTTCCAGTTGCCCCGTGGCCGCCTGAAAGCGCAGGTTAAAAAGCTCTTCTTTCAACTGCCTGAGTTTGCGCTCGAGTTCCAGGTCGGGCAGTTCCCTGAGCTCCTCGGGCTTCATCCACCCTCACCACCCAACTCGTCCCGCCGGACAAAGCGGGTCCTGACGGGCAGCTTGTGGCCGGCCAGCCGCATGGCCTCCCTGGCGACGTCCTCGGCAACCCCGGCCAGTTCAAAGAGGACCCGGCCGGGCCTGACCACGGCCACCCAGTACTCGGGTGATCCCTTACCGGTGCCCATCCTGGTCTCGGCCGGCTTCTTGGTGACGGGCTTGTCGGGGAAGATCTTGATCCAGACCTTCCCTCCACGGCGGATGTGCCGCGTCAGCGCCACCCGAGCGGCCTCGATCTGGCGGTCGGACACCCAGCCGGGCTCCAGCGCCTGCAGGCCGTACTCGCCGTAGAACACCTCGGCCCCTCGGCTCGCCTTGCCGGTCATCCGGCCGCGGTGCTGCTTCCGCCACTTGACCCGCTTGGGCTGCAACATCTTCGACTTCCTCCTAGCCGGCCGTCGCCTGAGCCGTCTCCCCCGCGTCGCCGCCCTTCTGGGGGAACACGTCGCCCCGGTAGATCCAGACCTTGACGCCGATCTGGCCGTAGGTCGTGAACGCCTCGGCCAGGCCGAAGTCGATGTCGGCCCGGAGGGTGTGCAGGGGAACGGTCCCCTCGATCACCTTCTCGCGCCGGGCCATCTCCGCGCCGCCCAGCCGGCCGGCCACAATGATCTTGACACCCTTGGCCCCCATGCGCATGCACCTGCCGGCCGCCTGGCGCATGGCCCGGCGGAAGGAGACCCGCCGCTCCAGCTGGCCGGCGATGGCCTCCGCCACCAGCTTTGCGTCGAGTTCGGGAGTCTTGACCTCCACAATGTTTATGTTGACCTGTTTACCGGTGACGGCTTCCAGGTCCTGGCGGAGGGCTTCCACCCCCGTGCCGCCCTTGCCGATGACCATGCCGGGCTTGGCGGTGTGAATGGTCAGCTTCACCCGGTTGGCCGCGCGCTCCACCTCGACCCGGGAGATGCCGGCCTGCCGGAAGCGGCCCTCGATCTCGCGGCGGATCCGCATGTCCTCCTGCAAAAGCTCGGTGAAGTCTTTCTTGCCGGCGAACCACTTGGCGTCCCAGTCCTTGATGATCCCCAGCCGAAGCGCCTTGGGGTGGACCTTCTGACCCACGCTAACCCTCCTTTCCCTGGCGTGTCCTTTTCGCCGCGGGCTTCTTCGCGGTGCCGTTCTTGGCCCGGGCGGCCGCGCCGGCCCCGCCCGCCTTGGGCCGGGCCCGGCTCGCGGTAGCCTTGGCGGTGGTTCCGCCCTTCCTGGCCGCGGTCCCGCCGGCTCCGGCCGCCTTGGGCCGGGCCCGGCTCGCGGTAGCCTTGGCGGTGGTTCCGCCCTTCCTGGCCGCGGTCCCGCCAGCTCCGGCCTTCGGTCTTGCCGCGCCCGCCCTGGCCGGCGCCTCTCTCCTGGCCACCGGTCTGGCCCTGGCCGCGCCGGCCGCCTTGCGATCGCCGGATGCCGCGCCCCCGTCCTTCACCACCACGGTGATGTGGCTCATCCGCTTGAGGATGGGAAAGGCCATGCCCCGCTGGCGGGGGTGCCACCGCTTGAGGATGGGGCCCGGATCCACCCGGGCCTCAGCCACCACCAGGTCGGCGCGGGACAGGTTGCGGTTGTGCTCGGCGTTGGCAATGGCCGAGCGGAGCACCTTCTCGACCGCCCGGGCGGCTCGCCTGGGAGTGTAGCGCAACACCGCCAGGGCTTCCTCCACTGGCTTCCGCCTGATCAGGTCCACGACCAGCCGTGCCTTGGTGGGCGAGATCAGGATGTATCTGGCTGTGGCCTTGGCTTCCATGACAATCCTCCCCCGCCGGGGCCGGCCCTCCGGTCAGACGCCCGGCCCGCGGGCCACGTTACTTCAGAGCGGTTGACCGCTCGGTGTGGTGGCCGTGGCCCCGGAACGTCCGGGTCGGCGCGAACTCTCCCAGGCGGTGCCCGACCATCTCCTCGGTGACGTACACCGGAACGTGCTTGCGCCCGTCGTGGACGGCCAGGGTATGGCCGACCATCTCCGGCACGATGACGGAGGCTCGGGACCAGGTCTTGAGCACGCGCTTCTGGCCCTTCTGATTCATCGCCCGCACCCGTTCCAGGAGGCGCGGGTGGACGTACGGTCCCTTCTTTCGCGAACGGCCCATCGGCCTGAACCTCCAGTTCCCTACTTGCGCCGCTTGACGATGTACCTGTCGGTCGGCTTCCCACGCTTGCGGGTGCGGTACCCGAGGGTGGGCTTGCCCCAGGGGGTGAGCGGCCCCGGCCGGCCGACGGGCGCCCGGCCCTCGCCACCGCCGTGCGGGTGGTCTTCGGGGTTCATGGCCGCCCCCCGGACGGTGGGCCGCCGGCCGAGCCAGCGGGCCCGGCCGGCCTTGCCCAGCTTTATGGTCTCGTGCTCCACGTTACCCACCTGGCCGATGGTGGCCCGGCAGGCCACCGGGATCAGCCGGACCTCCCCCGAAGGCAGCCGGAGGTGGGCGAAGTCGCCTTCCTTGGCCATCAGCTGGGCGGCGGCGCCCGCCGCCCGAACCAGCTCACCGCCGTGCCCGGGGTGCAACTCGATGTTGTGCACGAAGGTGCCCGCCGGGATGTTCCGCAACGGCAGCGCGCACCCGGGCCGGGGGTCGGCGCCGGGACCGGACTCCACCCGGTCCCCCACCCGCAGGCCCACGGGGGCCAGGATGTAGCGCTTCTCGCCGTCGGCGTAGTGCAACAGCGCGATCCTGGCCGACCGGTTGGGGTCGTACTCGATGTGGGCCACCCGTGCCGGCACACCGTCCTTGTCCCGCTTGAAGTCGATGACCCGGTAGGCCCGCTTGGCGCCGCCTCCCCGGTGCCGGACGGTGATCCGTCCCCGCTGGTCGCGCCCGGCCTTGCGCTTCAACGGCCGGACCAGCGCCTTCTCGGGCTCCTCCCGCGTTATCTCCTCAAACGTCGGTACCGTCATCTGGCGACGGCCCGGCGTGGTTGGCTTGAAATGCTTTACCGGCATTCGCCCTTCACTCCATCCCGGGCTAGCGCAGGGCCTCGAAGGCCTGGATCCGCTGGCCCTCGGCCAGGGTGACCACGGCCCGCTTCCAGTCGGGCCGGTAGCCCTGATACCGGCCGAAACGCCGGGGCTTGCCGCGCCGCCGCATGGTGTTGACGGCGGTCACCTTGACCTTGAAAAGCTCCTCGATCGCCCGCCTGATCTCCGGCTTGGTGGCGTCAACCGCCACCTGAAAGGTGTACTTGCCCAGCGCCATCTGGCCGGTGGTCTCCTCGGTGATGATGGGCCGGATGACGACGTCCCGCGGGTCGCGGCTCACGCCCCCAGCACCTCCTCCACCCGATCGACCGCGTCCAGGGTCATCACCAGCGACCGGTGGGCCAGGACGTCGTACACGTTGAGATCGTCGGCCACCAGGGCCCGGACCCCCGGCAGGTTGCGGACGGACTTCACCAGGTGGGGCTGATGGGCACCGGTGACCACCAGCACCGGTCCGTCCAGGCCCAGCGCGGCCAGAGCCTCCGCCGCCCGCCTGGTCCTGGGTTCGGCGACCTCCCAGGCGTCCACCAGGACCAGCCCACCGCCCCGCGCCTTGGCCGACAGCGCCTGCCTGAGCGCCTGGCGGCGCGCCCGGCGGGGCATGGTGAACCCGTGATCCCTGGGCTGGGGCCCGAAGGTCACGCCACCTTTACGCCACAGCGGCGACCGGATGGAGCCGTGCCTGGCCCGGCCGGTCCCCTTCTGTCGCCAGGGCTTGCGGCCGCCGCCCCGCACCTCGGCCCGGGTCTTGGTCTTGACCGTCCCGACCCGGCGGTTGGCCAGTTGCATGACGACAACCTGGTGCAGCAGGCCCTCGTTGGGCTCCTGGCCAAACACGGCCTCGGAGAGTTCCCGCTCGCCGACCCGCTCGCCCCGCAGGTTGAACACGGTTACCGTCGGCATGCCCATCACCTCTTCGCCGTCCGGCGGACCTTCTTGGCGGCCCGGACCTGCAACAGCGCCCCGCGGGGCCCGGGCACCGCGCCCCTGATGAGCAGCAGGTGACGCTCGGGGTCGACCCGGACCACCTCAAGGTTCTGCACGGTGACCCGCGCCCCGCCCATCCGGCCGGGCAGCTTGCGGCCCTTGAACACGCGGGCCGCGTCCCGCGACTGGAGGGAACCGGGACCCCGGTGGTACTTGGACCCGTGGGTCATCGGCCCGCGCCCGAAGCCGTGGCGCTTCACCCCGCCGGCAAACCCCTTGCCCTTGGAGATGCCGGTCACGTCGACCTGGTCCCCCGGCTCGAACAGCTCCACCGTGATACTCTGGCCGGGCTCCAGTTGAGCCGCACCCTCGAACCGGAACTCCCGCAGGTACCTGAGGGGCTCCACCCCGGCCCGGGCAAAATGCCCCCGCCGCGGCCGGTTGGCCCGCCTGGCCGGCTCCAGTCCGATCTGCACGGCTTCGTAACCGTCACGTTCAGGGGTCTTGACCTGCACCACGACGCACGGGCCGGCCTGGACGACCGTGACCGGCACGGCGTTGCCCGTGTCGTCGAAGACCTGGGTCATGCCGAGTTTTTTGCCGAGAATTCCTCTGGCCATCAGCGATCCGTCCTTTACCGGGGCGACCGCCTCCGCCCCGGCTATAGCTTGATCTCGATATCTACACCGGCCGGAAGGTCCAGGCGCATCAGCGCGTCCACCGTCTTGGGCGTCGGCTGCACGATGTCGATGAGCCGCTTGTGGGTGCGCATCTCGAACTGCTCCCGGATGTCCTTCTCCCCGTTGGGCGCCACCAGAACAGTGTAAAGCTTCCGTTCGGTCGGGAGGGGCACCGGGCCCGAAACAATGGCTCCCGTCCGCCGCGCCGTCTGCACGATCCGTTCCGCCGACTGATCCAGGATCTTGTGATCGAAAGCCCGGAGCCTGATCCGGATGGCGGGTGTCGCCACGACCTCTTGCCTCCTTCCCGAACCTCTCGCTCCGCCGCCGGGCATGAGGGAAGCTCGACCTGGAGCCGAGCTTCCCTCAGGGTCCCGGCCTCGTCAGTCCCGCCGGTGGGGCCCGGCGGGTCACGCACCGACCCGTATCAGGCGCTGATCGAGGTGACCACGCCGGCGCCGACGGTGCGGCCGCCCTCCCGGATGGCGAAC
>DYFQ01000059.1 GCA_020725105.1 Symbiobacterium thermophilum | reverse complement strand
GGCCCCGCCGCGCAGCCGGTGGCCAGCAGGCCGGCCAGAGCGATGACTACCAGCCAGCGCGTCAGGCTCTGGGGCAGCGTTCGCTGGAGCAAGGTCACGTCCTCCTCGTGCCGTGCTGTCCGATGTCGCCGCGCGGGCGGGGCCGCCGCCTACGTAAAGGCTAGCCGTACCGGCTGATGATAGCCTGAGAATCACCTGAGAGGATGATAAGAAATGCGGGACCGGCCAGGGAGGCCGCGGCGGCGTCGTCGAACTATGGCGCCGGCCAGGCAGGGGTGAGGTCGGTGCCCACCATTCTCGTGGTCGATGACGACCCCAGGATCACGGCGCTCCTCCGGCGCGGTCTCGAGTACGAGGGCTTCGAGGTGGCGGCGGCCCGGGACGGCGCCCAGGGACTGGCGCTGGCCCAGGCCGGCCGGCCGGACCTGGTCATCCTGGACGTGATGATGCCGGGGCTGGACGGTTTCGAGGTGTGCCGGCGGTTGCGGGCTTCGAGCGACGTACCCATCCTCATGCTGACCGCGCGGGACGAGGTGGCCGACCGGGTTGCCGGCCTCGAACTGGGTGCCGACGACTACCTGGTGAAGCCCTTCGCCTTCGAGGAACTGATCGCCAGGGTCAGGGCGCTTCTCCGCCGCCGCGGCGCCGGCGCCGCGGAGGTCCTTCGCTACAGCGACCTGCAACTGGACGTCCGGACCCGCGAGGTGAGCCGGGCCGGCGAGCCCATCAGGCTCACGGCCAAGGAATTTGACCTGCTGACGCTGTTCCTGCGGCACCCCCGCCAGGTGCTGGCCCGTGATTTCATCATGGAACGGGTCTGGGGCTACGATTTCAGTGGCGAGTCCAACGTGCTCGAGGTCTACGTGGGCTACCTCCGTCAGAAACTGGAGGCGGGGGGCCGGCCCCGCCTCATCCACACCGTCAGGGGCGTCGGCTACGTGCTGAAGGAGTGAACCGTTGACCCTCCGAACCCGCGTCGTCCTGGGTTTCGCAGGCACCCTGGCCCTGATGCTGGCACTGTTTTCGGCGGCGCTGTACGCCGGCATGGCCTACGCCCTCTACCGCGAGGTCGACCGGGACATCGCGGGCCGGGCGGCAGATGTGGCCCGGTTCGTCCGCGTCGTTCCCCGGGCCCACCTGCAGGCACGGCTCATCCGCCTGCCCAACGTGGAGGTCTTCAGCGCCCCCGACCTGTTCATCCAGGTCCTGGACCCGGCGGGAACCCCTGTCGCCAGGTCAGCCAACCTCGGCGACCGGTTGCTGCCGCCGGCCGGCGCCCTGCCCACCCAGGGTCAGTACGTGACTGCCAGCGTGGACGGCGTCCGGCTGCGGATGTACAGCGTGCCGCTGTTTGTGAACGAGCGGCCGGCACTGATAGTTCAGACGGCCCGCTCGCTGCGGGACGTGGACTTCACCCTGCGGCGCCTGCGGCGGGCCCTGGTCACCGGAAGCCTTTTGATGGTGCTTGTCAGCGCGGCGGTGGTGGCCTGGCTGACCAGCGCCTTTGTCAATCCCCTGGCCCGCATCACCCGGACGGCCATGGATATCGAAGCCTCCGGCGACCTGCGACTCAGGGTGGACTACCGGGGACCCCCCGACGAGGTCGGGCGGTTCGCCGCCGCTTTCAATGCCATGCTGGAGCGGCTGGAACAGGCCTACAACCGGCTCAACGCGGCCTACGAGGCTCAGCGCCGGTTTCTGGCCGACGTGTCGCACCAGTTGCGGAGCCCCCTCACCGTCATCCGGGGCAACGTGGAACTCATACGCCGGGCCCGGCGGGAAAGCCCATCGCGGCAGCAGCCAGCCCTCGAGGCGGCGCTGGAGGACACCCACGCCGCGGCCACCCACCTGTCCCGCCTGGTGGACGGCCTCTTGACCCTGGCCCGGGCCGAAACCGGCCAGCCCCTGGCCCGAGAGCCCGTCCCGCTGGCCGAGGTCCTCGATGAGGCCGCCCGACAGGGCCGCCGGCTGGCCCAGGGGCGCCGCTTCCGGGTCGCCGGCCTGGAGGCGGCCGAAGGCCGCGTCGTGGCGGGACACCGTGACTATCTGGTGCAACTCTTTCTCATCCTGCTGGAGAACGCGGCCAAGTACACCCCGCCGGGAGGCAGCATCCTGCTGGAAGTGGCGGGCGGTGACCGCGAGGTCCGCGTGACCGTCGCCGACACGGGCATCGGCATCCGTCCCGAACACCTGCCCCACATCTTCGAGCGCTTTTACCGGGCCCCCGATGCCAGCGGCACCGACGGCACCGGCCTCGGTCTGGCCATCGGCCGGTGGATCGCGGAGCAGCACGGCGGCACCATCGCCGTTGAGAGTGAGCCCGGACGCGGGAGCCGGTTCACGGTGACCCTGCCGGTGGCGGCGGGTCAGCCGGGGCCGACCGGGGCGCCTTGAGGACAGGTGCCCAGGCCAGCGACGGATTGGGGTAGCCGAGTAAGTGCCTGAGCGCAAACCACGACACCGAGGAGCGCTCGCCGGTTTTCCGGCCATCAGAGGTTGTCGATGGCCACCGGGGGAACGGCGTCCGCGAGGGGAAACCCGAAAACCCGGCTGTAGAAGTAAAGCTCGGCTTCCAGAGTCCGCTTGATGGTGTCGGCCCGGCGAAAGCCATGGCCTTCACCTTCAAAGGCCAGGTAAGCCACGGGCACCCCCTTGCGCCGAAGCGCTGCCACCATGAGGTCGGCCTGGTTTGGCGGCACCACCCTGTCCTCGAGCCCCTGGAAGAAGATGACGGGGCAGGATAGCCGGTCGACGAAGTGGATGGGTGACCGGGCCCGGTACACGTCCCGCCGCTCGGGGTACGGGCCGACCAGCCGCTCGAAGTACCGGGACTCGAACTTGTGCGTTTCCCTGGCCAGCAGTTCCAGGTCACTGACCCCGTAGTAACTGGCTCCCGCGCGGAAGACGTCGCGGAAGGTGAGCGCGGCCAGGGTGGTGAACCCGCCGGCGCTGCCGCCACGGATGGCCAGGCGCTTTCCGTCCACCAGCCCTTGTCCGGCCAGGTAGTGGGCGCCGTTGGTGCAATCGTCCACGTCAACCACGCCCCAGTTGCCGTTGAGCCGCTCCCGGTAGGCGCGCCCGTACCCCGTGCTCCCGCCGTAGTTCACGTCCAGGACGGCGATGCCGCGGGAGGTCCAGTACTGGACCATCAGGTTGAAGCGGGGCGAGGTGGCGCCGGTGGGCCCGCCGTGGCTCATGACCAGCAGCGGGGGCAGGTCGCCGGGCGGTCCCGTGAAGTCCCGGTTCCGGGGAGGGTAGTAGAAGCCGTGGGCGGTCAGACCACCCTCGGTCGGGAACCCCACGGCCTCGGGAACCGACAGGTAACCCGGGTCGACGGTCACTCCGGTGGAGCGGCGCACGACCTCCCAGCTCTGCGCGGCCAGACCGTAGCTGACCAGGGCGGTCGGTTCCGCGGGCGACCCACCGACAAACACGGCGCGTCCCGGGCTCGCCTGAACCGCGCCGATGGCGGTGAAGGGCGTCTCCAGCCGGCGGAGGGACCGGGTGCGCAGGTCCAGGCTGGCCAGGTACCAGGTCCCACCCTCGCCGTAGGCGCACACGATGGTCTCCGGGGACGCGAAGGCGTAGGTGGACATGCCGAACACCCACTGGGGCTGGCCGAACTCGGCCTCCACGGGCGCCAGGGGAAGGGTCTCCCCACCCTCCTGGCGGTAGAGGTTCCACCAACCGGTGCGGTCGGAGACAAAGTGAAGCACGCCGTCGGGCGACCAGGCCGGCTGGAAGATGGACTCCTCCGGGCCGCCCGCCACGCGCCGGGCCGGGCCGAGCGACCCGTCGGGCCGGACCTCGGCCACCCATAGCTCGGTCCCGTCCCAGGGCATGTTGGGGTGGTTCCACTGAAGCCAGGCCAGGCGGCTGCCGTCGGGACTCAGCCGGGGCGAGGCGTAGAAGTCGCTTCCCGCCGCCAGGACCCGGCTGCCGCCGCCGGCCAGGTCCAGGGCGACCAGCATATTCTCGGGATACCGACCGCCGGCAGTGTGGTCCTCCCTGACGCAAAGCAGCCGCCCCCGGCGCCTGTCAGGCTCGAAGTCGGCGTGGCGGTGGCCCGACCGGCGGTAGACGGGTGTCGGTTCGGCGCCCGTTTCCACCCGGTAGAGGTGCTGGTCCGCGAAGTTCTGGAAGTAGATCACGCCGTCCACCACGGCGTAGTCGCCACCACCGTATTCGTGCACCCGGGTCCTGGCGTTGAAAGGAGGCGGGATCACGTCAACGGTGCTGCCGTCCGGCGTCCGGCGCACCACCACCTGCCGCCCGCGCTCCCCCGGCCTCATCTCGATCCAGTAGAGGTCCGGCCCGTCGAGGCACGGCTGCCCCAGGCCAATGACCTCGGAGACGATAAGGTCGGCGGTGATGGGTGATTTCCACGCGCCGTACGGCGCAACCTGAGGGCCGGTCAACTGGTCGCCCCCCCTACGCTCCCGGTACCCCGGGCAGTCCGGGACCCTCTTCTCCGAGTATCATGTTGGCATCACCTGCACAAGATTCCTTGGAGTTGCCATGTCTGGAACCTGGCCATCGCGCCACACCGGCCGCCTGGCAGGAATCGGCGGCACGAGGGCCCCTGGCGGCCGCTCAGACCCGGACGGCAGCATCGACCTGGACGATCCCTGCGTCAGCCGATGCGGCATCTGGAAGCCCGCCGGGCGGCTACCTCCGGTCTTCCGCTGGCGCCGCAAGGGCATGGCGACCTGGGACCGGCCGGTATCGCCTCGCTAGTCACCCAGGGTCGTGGTGAGGACCCTGATGGACCGGGAGGCCACGTAGATGTTGTACACCGTCAGGCGCGCCGCGGGGGCCCGGTGGCAAAGTTCCCCGTCCTCCAGGGACACGCAGCCCGAACTGGCTGGATACTCGTAGCTGACCCTGACCGTCACCGCGGCCAGCACCTGGAAGCTCCCCGCCCGGGTCCAGGTAACCAGGAAAGCCGGCCCGGGATCCACCGAGACCACCGTCACCCGCCCGTTTGGCGGTGGCACGGCCTCGACGTTCACGGTGAAGCGGGCCGGCCGGCCCGTGACCCAGGAGCCCGGGCCGTCGAGCCGGACGCGGACGTGGGGCGGGCTGATGGACTCCAGGCGGAGTTCAGCGGTGGCGGGGCGGCTGCCCGTATACCACCACTCGGCGGTCCTGAGCGGCCGTTCCGACGCGCCGTTGCCGACGTGGGCCGTGACTTTCACCCGGGAGGCGGCGCCCGGCTCGAAGACGTGGACAAGGGATCCCACCCGGTGGGCCGGGTCCGGGTCCTCCAGCGGCGGCTGACCCTGCCGTTCCCAGACCCACCGCTGGTGGACCCATTCCTGGGGCCGCTTCAGCGTGGTCCGCTTCGACCGGAGGGTGACGGTGATGCTCTTTTCGCGGCCGCCGGTGGGACCGCTCACGGCGCCGGGCGGCGCGGGTTCCTGGCCGGCCGGGGGCCGCCCGCCCGCCCCGCCGCCGGGCCCGGCGGGGTGTTCTCCGGCGTCTTCAGGCGCGCCGGCGCCCGGGCCGCCCCCCTGCTCGCCGCTCCCACCAGCCTTCCCGGCTCCGCCAGCGTTCCGGTCACCCTCCTGGCCGGGTGCAGCCGGGGCACCGGACGTGTCCCCCGGACCCGCCGGGCCGCGACCGGCCTCCGGACGGCCGGCCTTCGCCGTGGCGAAGCTCGCCCTCACCTCGTAGGGCAGGCGGGGGCCGATACCCCGTTCGGCCCAGGCTTCGAACAGCCCGGCGGGAGTGCGGGACCCGTCCGGGACCAACCGGAGCCCCACCAGCACCCGCCCCACTCCCCGCCCGAAGTCCGGCACCGAGGCGGTGGCCGCCAGCCGGCGGCCGGAGCCGGAAAACGCCAGGGGGACGCGGTCCACCCGGTCGCCGTCGGGGGTCTCCCGGTAGAGCCAGCCGGCTACGGCGACTCCCACCTCCCCCCTGGCCTGGCTGGGGGCGGCCACCTCCACCGTCAGGTCCAGCCGGCCGTGGCCGCCCGCGAGCGACCGCCCGGACACTTCCTGGTATTGGGGCGCCCAGAGCCCGGCCGACCCCTGCGCCCGGCCCTCCCACACCGCTCCCGCCCCCTCGGCCCTGGGGGCCAGAACGGAGGCCACCCGGTGGTACCGCGACAGGACCTCGGTCACGTAGTCCACCACCGCCGGGTGGCGCGGAAGGGTGACGTGGCTGGCGGAGATGAGACCCTCGAACAGCTGGAACTCGTCGTTCTCGGCCATGGGCAAAAGCGTCGCCGCCACCTCCACGCCCAGGTCACCGGCGCCGGCGTCCGGATCCACCACCCCCCAGAGGTTCAGCGCCCGACCGGCCAGCACCACGAACCGGGGCACGGGGTCCGGGAGATCGGTCCCGGTCCGCCGGGCCCGGGCCGAGCGTTCCCGCCGGGCCGCGGCCTCGGCGGCGCTCCAGGTGTGCAGGAAGTAGTTGGCCAGCGGCGCGGTCGCCTCGGCCGTCCGCCGACCGGCCAGGGGAACCCGCTCGGTCACCAGCCGGCGCACGGTGTCGTCGTCCGCCCCGACGCCGAGCCAGCGGGCGGCGGCCCACAGGAGCGCCCGGCGGCCGGCGTCGTCCTCCACGTTTTCCCAGACCGTCCACACGGCGTCGGTCACGACGGCGCGGGCCCGGTCCCCCAGCCACCGGCCGGCGGCCGTCAGCAGCCGCAGGAGCGCTTCCCGCGCGGCCCCGCCACCCCCTGACCGCCGCAGGAGCGCGGCGATGAGCTCTTCCAGGGCGGTCCGGGCCGCCCGCTCCAGCGCCTCGTCGTCGACCGCGGTGAGCGGCGGGCGGTCGGCCACCGTCCGCAGATAGGCGTGGCGGGCCGCCGCCATCGCCGTCCATTCGTAATAGGCGAGGGTCAGGTCCTCGCCGGCCAGGGGCGGGCGCCCGAAGGGGCCGTCGCCGTCGAGGTAGTACTCGTCGCGCGGCACCCTGCCGGCGCCAAGGTGGGCTTCCAGCAAACCAGGGTATCGCTGGCGCAGCCAGTTCTCGAACTCGGCGAGACTGGCGGCCGCGCGAGACCTCCCGCGTCCTGCGGGCCGCCCGCCGGTATCCATACCGGCCTGGCTGAACTCGTGGTACAGCGGCAGGTACAGTTCCTGAGCCCGGGCCTTCACGTAGGTGGCGGGATCGGTGAAGGGAACGGGAAGGTCTCGGGGCCGGGTGCCCGCCGCCTGCGCCAGGCGGCCCGCCACGGCCAGGACGGCGTCGGGCTTCACCGCGTCCAGGAGCGCCAGCCGGTACAGCGCTTCGGCCGCCAGCGAACCGGCGTTGGGCGGCCCCAGCATGACGACGGTCCTCAGGTCTCTGCGGTAGGCCGGGGACGCCGCGTAGTAGCGGACGGCCAGGGCGGCGCTGCCGTGGGCCACCACGTCCACCTTCGGCTGGCCGGACACGGCTCTGGCCCGGTCAATGGCGGGCAGGAGCCGCCCGGTCACGTCGGCCAGGTAGTCCCCGGGCGGGCCGTCCACCACGAACAGGGTGACCTCCGGCTCGTAACCCAGGTCCAGCAGGCGGGCGTGGAGGCTGCCCCGGGCTCCGGTCGCCTCGCCCGGGGCTGGGACGCCCCAGACCGAGGGCGACGCGCCCAGCCCGTGCACGAGGAGAACGGGAACCAGGCTGGTACGTAACGCAGCCGGTCCCGGGCCGGGTGACCCGGCGGGTGAGGTAGCCGCCCGGGCGGGCAGGGAAAGCGCCGTCCACAGCAAGGCAATGCTCAGGACTACCGCCGCCCACCGTCGCCGGGACGTCACGGCCCGCCGGCCCCGATCCGGGAGCGGTCCCAGATTCCCAGGTGCTCGACGCTGAGCTTGGTGGCGGGCAACCCCCACGCCATCGCCCGGCGCAGCGCGGCCGACCACTCCGGCCCGCCGTCGCCAAAGACCGACACCCCGCCGTCTTCGCGGACGCGAAGCTGCTCCCAGAGGTCCTCGGGCGGCAGCCGGAAGGTCTGGCCGCCGTAGCTCAACTCCACGGTCCCCTCCGGCAGCACCGCCACGATCGCCAGGTCCCCCGCGACGACCCGGGTGGCGTTGTTCACAAGATTGACGGAGACCAGCCGGCCCCCGTCGAGGACCGTCCCCGACCAGTGGACCTCCCGGGCGACGGGGACGACCGCGGGCAGTCGGTCTAGCCGGTAGACCGCCTGGTGAAGTCGAACGCCGGCGCCCGAGACGTGGTGCAAGACCAGCAACCTGGTCCCGGGACCCGGCAGGTCTTCGGGCCGCAGCCGGAGCCGCAGCTGGGCCGACTCGTCCTCCTCCAGTCGCCACCTGGCCCGCCTGTCTCCCGAGGGAGCGTACGCCAGGGCCGACCGGTTGGTCTCCGTCACCAGCAGCACGATGACCTTGCCGCCGGCCGGGCCGCGGCGGCTGCCCACCTCCAACCAGAGCCCGGCGGCGACCGCGGCCAGGAGCCCGAGGGCCACCACGCGCCGGATCACGGCCCGCCCCTCCCGCCGGCCTCGGCAGCGGGAGCGGGCCCGGGCCCGGCGCCCGTCACCAGCCCTGCCACGGGCCAGAGCCCGAGGTGCCAGACCCGCACGGTTCCGAGGGGGCCGTCAAGCCCCCAGGCGCCTCCCGGGCCGAGCAGCGCCCGCCGGCCGCGCACGGCCAGGCGCACCCGGCCGGAGCGGTCGAGACCGAGAACCTCGATGCCGCCCGTGCCCGGCGGGCTCCGGCCGAAGAAAACGCCCTGCCAGCCGCGAAGCCAACCGGCCGGCTTCCAGAAGCCGCCCCACGCGTGGTCCGCCAGCCCGGCCGGCCGGGTGACGCCGAGCACCACGACCCGAACGCCGTCGGGCAGGGGCGGGTCCATGGCCCGCAGGTCCGCGGTCATCGCGGTGCGCGAAAGCAAGAAGCCGGCCTCGGGAAACTCCGGCGCGCCACGGGCGCCGGCCGGTGGACCGGCGGACGGGCTGGCCCCATGAGCCGCGGGGGGTTCCTCCACGCCGACCAGGATCAGGGCGTACGTGTCCGGCGCTAACCGCGAGAGCCATACCCAGCCAGGGGCGATAGCGGCGGCCAGCAGCGCGGCAAGTCCGGCGCCAAGGGCCAGTGCCAGGTGGACGGTGGGGCGTCGCATCCCTGTCGCCTCCCGCTACGGGAGGCGCGCAGGTCGGACGAGGCGGAAGAAGATCGGTTCCTCCCGTGGTGAGAAGTGGATTCGCCGTCTCACCGGGGGTTACCTCTTTCTGGAAGGAAATATCGCCCGCGGCCGGCTGAGTCAGACAGGGTGCGGCAAGTAACGCAAGAGCCGGAAAGGACGGCAGGTTGGGTTGCGACCCTAGTACAAAATCGGTCCGGCCCACGATGCGGCATCTCAGCGGGTTCAGATACGTTGAGGCTGGCGGACAGCCCATAGCCCCGAGGCGGGCACGCGACCCGAGCCCGCCCCGACGAGGAGGAGGCAGTCCCGTGCGGACTATTTTCACGAACCCCAAGTTCAGCGTCGTCTGGGCCGTACTC
>DYFQ01000058.1 GCA_020725105.1 Symbiobacterium thermophilum | reverse complement strand
GCGCCGCCGTCAACCAGCGGGCCGGAGCCCCGCGCGGCCGCCGGGCCGCGCGCCGGGGCCCGGCGCGGCCTCGGGTCGGGCGGCGCCGCGCCTCATTGTACACGCTCCCGCCCGCCCTCGCCCAGGGCCCACGCCAGCGCCTCGGCGACGCGGGCGTCGTCGCCCGGCAGGAGGGTTCTGGGGTCCAGCAGCAGCGCGTCGCGGTGGACGCGCCCAAGCACCGGCACGGGGCCGGCCCGCAGCCGCGCCGCCAGCCGGCTGACGCTCATGTCCCGCGGCCTGAGGCTCACAAGCCGGGTCGGCAGTTCGGCCGTGGGGAGCGCCCCGCCCCCCACCTGGGACACCCCGGGCTCGGTGGCGACCGCCACCCGGTCGGCCGCCACCCGGCGGAGCCGCCGGGCCAGGCGCCGGGCCCGGGCGGCCAGAGCCGCCTCGGTGAGGGTCAAGAGCCGCAGCGTCGGCACCTCGGCCAGCGCCGAGGCAGCCTCGAGGTAGAGCTGAAGCGTGGCCTCCAGGGCGGCCAGGGTGAACTTGTCGACCCTGACGGCCCGGGCCAGCGGGTGGCGGCGGATCCGGTCCACCAGTTCGGCCCGGCCGACGATGATCCCCGCCTGGGGGCCGCCCAGCAGCTTGTCGCCGCTGAAGGTGACCACGGCGGCGCCGGCGGCCACCGACTGCTGCACGGTGGGCTCGTCGCCCACGCCCCCGGCGGCCAGGTCCACAAAGAACCCCGAGCCCAGGTCGTCGACGACGGGCAGCCCCCGGGCCTCGCCCAGGGCGACCAGGTCGGGGAGGCTCACCGTCTCGGTGAAGCCCACGATGCGGTAGTTGGAGGTGTGAACGCGCAGCAATAGCGCCGTGCGCTCGGTGACGGCCGCCTCGTAGTCGGCCAACCGGGTCTTGTTGGTGGTGCCCACCTCCACCAGGGTGGCCCCCGACTGGGCCAGCACCTCGGGGATCCGGAAGGCGCCGCCGATCTCCACCAGTTGCCCCCGGGAAACCACCACCTCGCGGCCCCTCGCCAGGGCCGACAGCACCAGCAGCACGGCGGCGGCGTTGTTGTTCACCACCAGGGCGGCCTCGGCGCCGGTTATCCGCCGCAGCAGGTCGGCCACGTGCTCGTGCCGCTCGCCCCGCTCCCCCGATTCCAGGTCGAATTCGAGGTTCGTGTAGGCCGTGGCCACCCGCACCAGGGCGTCCACCGCCGCCGGGGAAAGCACCGACCGGCCCAGGTTGGTGTGGACGATGATGCCGGTGGCGTTGACCACCCGGCGGAGGCGGGGTTCGGCCTGGGCCAGCGCCCGGCGGCGCACCCGGCCGGCCACCGCGTCAAGGTCGAGGGCGATGCCGGCCAGGGCGGCCTCGTCGGGGGCCGCCAGGATCTCCCGGCGGAGGGTCTCGGCGACCCCGGCCGCGGCCGCGGCCAGAACGGTCCGGGGGAGCCGGCCGGCCAGGTCCCGCACGGCGGGCGCCTCCAGCAGGGCGCTCACCGCGGGTATCCGGCGCAGGTATTGCTGCCGCGGGGACGACGCCATCGGGGCACCTCCCGTCCCAGCAGCCCCAATGATACCGGACCCGCCCGCGACCGGCAAGAACGCCGGGGCGCCGCCCGCGTCAGCGCGGCCCGCGGCCCAGTTCTTCCAGGAGCCGGCCGAGGCGCTCGGGGTCGTGCCCCACCACCAGGTGGTCGCCGACCACCGCCACGGGGGTGACCACGTCGCCCACGGACTGCTTCAGCGCCCGGAGCGACGCCGGGTCCCGCGAGACGTCGAGTTCGGTGTAGGGCACCTGCCGCCGCGAAAGAAACTCCTTCGCTTCCCGGCAGGCCTGTCAGCCGGCGGAAGTGTAGAGTAGCACCTGCTTGGAACTGGTCACCGTCGTTCCCCCCTCACCCGCTTGTCCGGTCGGGCCGGCCGGACGGCACCCCGGCCCGCGCCTGGCCGCCCGACCCTAGGATGTCCCGCGGTTAGCCTGGCCCGCCTCGGCGGCGAAGGTCAGCGGCACCGCCGCCGCCGGCCGGCCCCACCGGCGGCGGTGCTCGGCGAAGAGCTCCAGGTAGTTGGCGGTGGAGCCGCCGGCCGGGTCAAGGCCGAGGGCGCGACAGGCGGCCTCCAGTTGCGGCCCGGGGGCCTCAACCTCGACGTACCAGCCCAGAAAGGGCAGCCGGTCCAGGGTGACGAGGGCTTCGCCCAGCCGGTAGACGAGCCGCCCCTTTTCCACCCGGGCCCGGGGACGGAAGCCCAGCGCCTCCAGGACGGCCCCGGCGGCCCGGGCGTCGCCGACGGTAACTTCCAGTTCCAGGCGGGTCTTGTAGCGGCCGTC
Source organism: Symbiobacterium thermophilum (assembly GCA_020725105.1). Taxonomy (GTDB): domain Bacteria; phylum Bacillota; class Sulfobacillia; order DYFQ01; family DYFQ01; genus DYFQ01. The sequence continues at coordinate 7,289 of DYFQ01000058.1, read as the reverse complement.
GGGGCGGCGGGGACCCTTGTAGGTGATGACGCCTCCCGCGCCGTCACCCCGGGGGGTTTCCTCCCACCACCGGCGCCCCGCCGCCCCGGGCCCCGCCGTCACCCCGGCCGGCCGGCCGGGCGCCGCCTCGGCCAGCAGCCGGGAGGGCTCGACGGCGGCAGAAAGCCTGAGCCGGAGCACCCGGTCGCCCGCCTCGAAACTGCCCGCGGCATCGTCGTAGTAGGTGTCGGCCTCCAGCCGGGCGCCCTCGAACACCGCTCCGGCCGCCGCCAGGCGGGCCCCGGAGGCGCCGGGGTCGGGGCACGCGAACTTGAGCTCGGTCTCGACGGGGACGGCGCTCACGCGGGACCTCCGGCGGGCGGGCGGCCTCGGGCGGGCAGACGGCTTCCGGTCGGTGGGCCGCCTCCGGCGGGCAGGATCGGCCCGCCATCGCCGGTCGCCGGCGGGGCGTCCTCCGTCCCCGCGGGCCGGTGCTCCGACGGGTAGCCGAAGTAGGCCTCGGCCTCGGCCTGGCAGGCCGCCTGGCGCTCCTCGGGCACCAGCACCACCATTCGCCACAGCGCCTCGTACTGGTCTTCCAGCGCCCGGACGTCCAGGGGCGGGCTCTCCCGGGGCGCGTTCAGCCGGGTGACTCCGGCCGAGGTGCGCACGAGCGCCTCGGCCTCCTTCATCAGGAACAGGTCGGGGCACCAGATGATGACCTCGCTCGGCGGGCAGCCCAGCGTCCCAGCCAGGGCCGCCTCGGCCTCCCGCCGCCCCTGGGGCGAGCGGTGCAGCCGCTCCACGAACTCAAGGCGTTCCTTCTTGCCGAGGGTGCGGGCCGAAAGGACGTAGCCCCGCTTGTACAGCCGGCGGCCGAGCACCCGGTGCGCCAAGTCCCGGACGGGGTTTTCGACCAGGCTCGGGGCCGGCCAGCGGGCCAGGGTGTCAAGGAGGGTGTCGTCCCGCAATTCCAGCAGGCGTTCCTCGGTGAGCCCGTCGGCCATGGCCAGTTCCACCGCCTTGGCCACCATCGCCCCCGAGGCCACCTTGGCGTGGTGGTAGAAGACCCGCTCGGTGAGGAAGTAGCGCATCCTGAGCAGCTGCAGCACCTCTGACCTGGCGTCGGGGCGGTCGGCGCCGTCTTTCACCATGTTGATGCAGAGGTGGCCGCCGGCCACCGTGAAGTAACGGTAGATCCGGTCGTCGTAGTTCAGGGAGAGACCGGCGAAGTAGGAGTCGCGCCGCAGGTAGTCCAGGAGGTCGGCGTCGATGGTGCTGGAGATGACCTCCGAGGCCCACGGCTCGGCCCGCCGGCCGTCGCGGCCGAGCACGCCCAGCACGTCGTCGAAGAGGCCCTCCCGGGTCAGAAACTCCTGCAGCCGGCCGCGGGCCAGCACCCGCCGGAGCCGGTCGCCCTGGTCGTGGCGGGGCAGGAGCCGCCGCTCGTCCTCCAGGGTATGCCCGTAGGGGAGATGGGCGACGTCGTGGAGCAGCGCGGCCACCCCCACCACCCGCTCCAGGCGGGGGTCGACCGGGTGGCCGCCCGACTTGAGCTGGCCCAGAATCCGCCTGGCCACCGCCGCGACGCCCAGGGAGTGGTCGAACCGGGTGTGGACGCAGCCCGGGTAGACCAGGTTGGCGGTGCCCGTCTGCTTGATGCCCCGCAGCCGCTGCACCTCCGGGCTGTCGATGACCGCCCGCTCGAGCGGGGTGAACTCCACGTCGCCGTGGACCGGGTCACGGATCACCATGGCGCCATCAGGCCACCCGCTCCACCACGACGGCCACCCCCTGGCCGACGCCCACGCAGAGGGTGGCCAGGCCGTAGCGGCCGCCCCGGCGCTTCAGCTCGTGGACCAGAGTGGTCGCGAGTCTGGCCCCGCTGCAGCCCAGGGGGTGCCCGATGGCGATGGCGCCGCCGTTGGGGTTCAGCCTGTCGAGGGGGATGCCGAGTTCCTCCACGCAGGCAAGCACCTGTACGGCGAAGGCCTCGTTCAGCTCGATGACGTCCATCTGGTCGATGCTGAGTCCGGCCCGGGCCAGGACCTTGCGGGTGGCGGGAATGGGTCCCAGGCCCATCACCGCCGGGTCAACGCCGGCCACGGCGCAGGCCACCACCCGGGCCATCGGCTCCAGTCCCAGTGTCCGGGCCCGTTCGGCGCTGGTCACCAGCAGCGCCGCCGCCCCGTCGTTGATGCTGGAACTGTTGCCGGCGGTCACGGTGCCGCCCTCCCGGAAGACGGGCCGGAGCCGGGCCAGCTTCTCCAGGGTGGTGTCGGGCCGCGGGCCCTCGTCGGCTTCCACCACCACCGGGTCGCCCCGCCGCTGGGGCACGGTCACCGGCACGATCTCGTCTTTGAAGCGGCCCTCCCGCTGGGCGGCCACGGCCTTCTGGTGGCTGGAAAGCGCGAACTCGTCCTGGGCCTGGCGGGAGATGCCGGTGCGCTCGGCCACGTTCTCGGCGGTCTCGCCCATGCTGTAGGGCGGGTACTGGGCCGCCAGCCGCGGGTTGGTGAACCGCCAGCCCAGCGTGGTGTCGAAAAGGGTCCGGTCGCCGCGGGGGAAGCCTTCCTCGGGCTTGGCCATGACCAGCGGCGCCCGGCTCATGGACTCGACCCCGCCGGCGACAAAGCAGTCGCCTTCGCCGGCCCAGACGGCGCGGACGGCGTCGATGACGGCCTGCAGGCCCGAGGCGCAGAGCCGGTTCACCGTGCAGCCGGCCACCGTCACCGGCAGCCCGGCCAGTAGCGCCGCCATGCGGGCCACGTTGCGGTTGTCCTCCCCGGCCTGGTTGGCGCAGCCGAAGAGCACGTCTTCGATGGCGTCGCGGGGCACGCCCGCCCGGTCCACCACGGCCCGGATGACCAGGGCGGCCAGGTCGTCGGGACGGACGGCTGCCAGGGCGCCGCCGTAGCGGCCCACCGGCGTCCGGAGTGCGTCGATGATCACTGCCTCGTGTCGGGGCATGACTGACCCGCTCCTCTTGGCCCGAAACAGCTCACCGGCCCTTGAACTGGGGCGGCCGCTTCTGCAGGAAGGCCGCCACGCCCTCGGCGTGGTCCTCGGTGGCCCCGGCAACCCCCTGCAGGAAGGCTTCGTAGTCCAGCGCCGCCGCCAGGTCGGTGCGCAACGCGCGGTTGAAGGCCCGCTTCATCAGTCCCAGCGCCCGGGTGGGCTGCCGGGCCAGCCGGCCCGCCAGTTCCCGGGTGGCCGCCTCGAACTCGTCGGCCGGCACCACCCGGTTGACCAGCCCCAGGGCCAGGGCTTCCCCGGCCGAAATCCGATCGCCCAGAAACGCAAGCTCGAAGGCCTTGCCCAGCCCCACGTGACGAGGCAGGAACCAGGTGGCCCCGGCGTCGGGGATGAGCCCCACCCCCACGAAGGCCTGGATGAAGCTGGCCTTGTCACTGGCCAGCCGGAGGTCGCAGGCCATGGCCAGGCTGACCCCCGCCCCGGCGGCCACCCCGTTCACCGCCGCCAGCACCGGTTTCTCCAGGTTGCGCAGGCGAAGGATCAGGGGGTTATACTGCTCGCGCAGCACGTGAGCGATCGTGCGGGAACGGCCCTCGGTCTCATCGAGGTGCGCCTTCAGGTCCTGGCCGGCGCAAAACGCCCGGCCGGCCCCGGTGACGACCACGGCCCGCACCGCCGCGTCCCGCTCCGCCCGCTTGAGGGCGTCCTCAAGCTCCCGGTGAAGGGTGGCGTTGAAGCTGTTGAGGACGTCGGGCCGGTTGAGGGTGACGGTGGCCACCCCGTCGGCCTGATCCAGCAGCACCGTCTCATACACCGCGCTCACTCCCCTTACCGGCCCTTGAACTCCGGCCTGCGCTTTTCAAGAAAGGCGCGCATGCCTTCCTTCTGGTCCTCGGTGCTGAAGAGGAGGTAAAACACGCGCCGCTCGTAGTCGGTGCCGATCTCCAGCGTGGTGTCCTGCGCCTTGAGGACGGCCTCCCGGGCCAGGCGGACGGCCACCGGCGCCTTGGCGGCCACCTCCCGGGCCAACTGCTTCGCCTCCTCCAGGTAGACCTCCTGGGGCACCACCCGGTTGCAGAGCCCCATCCGCTGGGCCTCCTCGGCCGAGATGTGGCGGCCGGTGAGGATGAGTTCCATGGCCCGGTGCTTGCCCGCCAGCCGCGTGAGGCGCTGGGTGCCGCCGGCCCCCGGGATGATGCCCAGGTTGATCTCGGGCTGGCCAAAACGGGCGCTCTCGGCGGCCACCACCATGTCGCAGGCCATGGCCACTTCGTTGCCGCCCCCCAGGCACCAGCCGGGGACGGCCGCGATGGGCGGCTTGGGGTAGCGGCGAAGCCTGTCCCAGGCCTCGATATAGGCGCGGCCCAGCATGTCGGCGGGGGTCGCGTCGACCATCTCCCGGATGTCGGCCCCCGCGGCGAAGGCCCGGTCGTTGCCGTGGATCACCACGGCCCGGACCTCCTGGTCCGTTTCGAACTCCGCCAGCGCCCGCACCAGTTCCAGCATGAGCCCGGGACTCAGCGCGTTCAGGGCTTCGGGCCGGTTGAGGCCAATGAGACCCACCGGGCCCTCTCTGGCGACGATCAGGTACTGGTAGTCCGCCATGCGGCTTTCCCCCCTCGCGGGTCCCCCGGCTCGTCCGCCGGCCGCGGACCGCGGCGCCGGCGGCCGGGGCGCGCCGAGGGCCCGGCCCGCCATGGTCTGGTCCCCCTCTTCGCCGCCGGGACGGGGATGCCTGCGGGACGCCTGATGCTCGTCGTGGCTCGGATGGAACAGTCACCCGCTCCCATCCCGGTCGCTTGGCTGGATCCCCGGGCTTTTGCGCGACGCCCTGCCCCGGCGCGAGCCCCCGCCCGGGACTGCCTCCGCGCCAGTGCCCGAGGACTGGCGGTGGAGATCTCCCTCCCCGAGCCGGTGCTGGTGGCCCCGATCGACTGGGAGGGCTGCGGCGAGGCCCGGGCACCTTCCGGCCCACGTGTTCGCTCGGGAAGTGGAGGCGGCCGGTGAGGACCAGGGCCAGGCAGGCGACGAGGAGCGGAGCGGGTTCACGTTCCGCACCACTCTGGCGCCAGGAGCGCCGCCAGCTCGCTCAGGATCATGGCCGTGGCGCCCCAGACCTGGTGCTCGCCAACCGCATAGTAAGGCACCTGGACCGGGGTGCCGCCGTGCTCCCTGGCCGCCTCGCGCCGGGCGGCCGGGTCGAACAGGAGCGCCAGCGGCACCTCCAGCACCTCGGCCACCTCGGCCGGGTCGGGCCGGAAGACGGGCCGCCGGGGCAGCCAGGCGGCGAAGGGAGTGATCTGGAAGCCGCTCGGCGGCACGTAAAGCGGGGTGAGCGAACCCAGCACCTCGGCGCCGGAAAGCTCGACGCCCAGCTCCTCCCGGGTTTCCCGGAGCGCCGTCGCCTCGAGGGACTCGCCGGGCTCCCGCGCCCCGCCGGGGAGCGAGATCTGGCCCCGGTGGTACTCCACCCGATCGGTGCGGCGGGTGAGGGGAAAGCAGAGCCCTCTCCCGCCACGGGGGTAAAAGAGCACCAGCACGGCGGCCTCCTGGGCCCCCTCCGGGCGGACAAGGGGGAACTCCCGGCGGTAGGCCGCCGCCATGCGGAGCTGGGCCGCCACACCGGGCAGCGGCAGGCTGCGAAAGGCCTGCCTCAGCTGCTCGAGGCCGAACTCCACCATGGTCCCGCCGAGGCTAGATCACCCCGGCCGCGCTGGCCCGGGCGATGATCAGCGTCCCCCACAGGAGCCGGAAGGCCTCCAGGTAGTTCTCGCCGGTGACGGCCACCGTCCGGGGGCCCACCCGCCTGACGAAGGGGAACACCGCCGCCATGTGGGCCTCCGCCGTGCCCTTGAAGTCCACCTCGAAGGTGACGGGGCCGGGCACGTGGTAGGGCCGGAGCCGGGGCGCCCGCTCCACCGCCCGGGCGGCCGCCTCGCGGATGAGGGCCCGGGACCGCTCAAGCGGCAGGCAGTCGGCGGTGAAGCGGTCCACGGCCCGCTTGACCACGGCCGCCTCGACGTCGCCCAGGGCCTCGCGGGTCTCGGCGCAGACCTGGTCGTCGCCGGTGACCAGCGCCACCGGCACCCCGTGGTCGCCGGCGATGCCGGCGTTCAGGATGGCCTCGTTGACGGGCTTTCCGTTGCAGCGAAGCTCGTACACGGTCCGGCCCAGCAAGGTGTGGTTCAGAACCCCGTCCGACGCCCCTTCCCGGGCGTGGTAGCCCACGAAGAACACGGCGCCGAACGAGCCGTCGATGCCCTCCATCTGGCAGTAGTACTTGTTGGAGCCGGAGATGAGCCGGGCCCGGCTGTCAAGCTCCTCGATGAGGATGTTGGTCATCGGGCCGTGGGAGTCCACCACCAGCACCTCGGTGGCGCCGGCCGAGACGGCTCCCTCGACGGCCGCGTTGGCGTCGGCCGTCATGAGCTTTCTGAACCGCTCGTACTCCTTGTGCTCCGGGCTGACGTGATTTGACACCGCGACCCCGCTGATGCCCTCCATGTCGACGGACAGAAAAACCTTCAATCGAGCCACTCCTTCCCGCCACGAACGTCCGGGGCGCCCCGGCCGGCAAGGGCCCCACGGGCTGAGGCCGTTGCAGACCGGCCGCCCCGGCGGGGATGGGACTGAACTTGCCCGCGGGACCTCGACGTCCCGGCGGGCGGGTGGAAACGGCTAGCTCCCGCCGGTTCCCTCGGCGCCGTAGTCGTAGAAGCCGCGGCCTGACTTGCGCCCGAGGTAGCCCGCCATGACCATCTGCTTCAGCAGCGGTGGCGGGGCGTAGTTCGGGTCCCGGTACTCGTCGTACAGCACCTCGGCGATGAAGAGCACGGTGTCGAGCCCCACGAAGTCCAGCAGCGTGATGGGCCCCATGGGGTGGTTCAGCCCCAGCACCACGCCGGTGTCGATGTCCTCCTTGGTGGCGTCGCCCCGCTCCAGCATGCGGACGGCGCCCAGGAGGTACGGCACCAGCAGGAGGTTGACGATGAAGCCGGCCCGGTCCCTGGCCACGATGGTCCTCTTGCCCAGCCGCTCCGCGAAGGCGATCCCGGCCTGGAGCGTCTCGTCGCTGGTGGTGATGGCCCGGACCACCTCCACCAGCTTCATGATGGGTACCGGGTTCATGAAGTGAAGCCCCAGCACCTTGTCGGGCCGGTGGGTGGCCGCCGCCATCTGGATGATGGGGATGGACGAGGTGTTGGAGGCCAGGATGGCGTGGGGCGGGCAGATCCGGTCGAGTTCGGCGAAGAGCCGCTTCTTCTCCGCGGCGTCCTCGGCGATGGCCTCCACCACCAGGTCGCACTCGGCCGCGCGCAGGCGCGCGATCTGGC
>DYFQ01000057.1 GCA_020725105.1 Symbiobacterium thermophilum | reverse complement strand
CCTGGCGGGCCCACCGTCCACCACCAGGGCCACCCGGCCGGCCATGTCTTCCAGCACGTGCTGGGCCGTGGTGGGGCTGGGGCGTCCCGACAGGTTGGCGCTGGGGGCGGCCACCGGGCAGCCGGCCGCCCGGATGAGCGCCAGGGCCACCGGGTGGTCGGGCATGCGCAGGGCGACGGTGTCCAGGCCGCCGGCGGTGATGGGGGGCACCAGGTCCGAGCGGGGTAACACCAGGGTCAGCGGCCCGGGCCAGAAGTCGGCCGCCAGCCGCCGGGCCGCGGGCGGCACCCGAGTGGCCAGCCGGAAGGCATCCTCGGCGCCGGCCACGTGGACGATGAGGGGGTTGTCGGGCGGGCGTCCCTTGGCGGCGAAGATCCGGGCCACCGCCCGGGGGTCGAGGGCGTCGGCCCCCAGGCCGTAAACGGTTTCCGTGGGAAAGGCCACCAGGCCGCCCCGGCGGATGACCGCCGCGGCGCGGGCGATCAACCCGGGGTCCGGGCGCTGTGGGTCAACCGCCAGCACTTCCACGACCCATCTCCTCCACCCCCGCGGCCCGCGGCCCGCGCCCCGGCCGCGAACCACCTCACGCCGGCCCCGACCGGCGCGCCACCACCACCCGGGGGATGCCGGCCAGGTCGGGCAGGACTTCAACCTTGCCAAAGCCGCCCTCCCGGAGGATGTCCGCCACGGCGGGCGCCTGACCCGCGCCCACCTCCAGCGCCAGCCACCCTCCGGGCGGCAGGACCCTTGCCGCGCCGGCGGCCACCCTCCGGACCACCACCAGCCCGTCGCCGCCGCCGTCCAGCGCCAGCCTGGGCTCGTGGTCGCGCACCTCGGGCGGTAGCCCGGCCCATTCGGCCCGGGCGACGTAGGGGGGATTGGACACCACCGCCGTGACGGAAGGCTCGCCGTCCGCCGGCGCCCCCACCGCTTCCAGGGCATCGGCCTGGACCAGCCGCACCCGGCCGCCGACCCCGTGGCGCTCCACGTTGCGCCGGGCCACCGCCAGGGCGCCGGCCGAGAGGTCCACCGCGAGGACCCTCAGCCACGGCAGGCGGCTGGCCAGGGTCACGGCGACGGCGCCGGATCCCGTTCCGGCGTCCACCAGCCAGCCCCCGCCCGCGGCTTCGCCGGTGGGACCCGGACTTCCTACCGCCGGCGGCCCGCCCTGCAGGCGCTGGAGCACCGCTTCCACCAGACACTCGGTCTCGGGCCGCGGGATCAGCACCCGCCGGTCGACGTAGAAGGGCAGGGAGAAGAATTCGCGCTCGCCGGTGATGTAGGCGGCCGGCTCCCGGGCCTCGCGCCGCGCTACGGCGGCGCCGAACCGCGCCTGGATCTCGGGCGGCAGGGGGTCGTCGCGAAGCACCGCCAGCCGGGCCCGGGGCACGCCCAGGACCCAGGCCAGGAGCACGGCCGCGTCGGCCCTGGGTTCCGGCACCCCGGTCGCCCGCAGGCGGGCGGTGGCCAGGTCCAGGGCCTGACCCACGGTGGGCCGGCCGGGCTCAGTGGACCGAGGCGCGCCCGAGCTTCCTGGCTTCCTCGTCGGCGACCAGGGCATCGACCAGTTCCTCCAGGTCACCCTCGAGCACCAGGTTGAGCTTGTACAGGGTCAGCCCGACGCGGTGGTCGGTCACCCGGTTTTCGGGGAAGTTGTAGGTCCGGGCCTTCTCGGCGCGCTCGCCGGTACCCACCTGCGCGCGGCGGGCCCGGTCGAGCTCCTCCTGCTGCTGTCGCCGGAAGAACTCGGAGAGCCGGGAGCGAAGGACGCGCATCGCCTTCTCGCGGTTCTTGTGCTGCGACCGCTCGTCCTGGCACTCGGCGGTGATCCCCGTCGGCAGGTGGATGATGCGAACGGCCGACTCGGTCTTGTTCACGTGCTGCCCGCCGGCGCCCCCGGCCCTGAAGAAGTCGAGGCTCAGGTCGTCGGGGTCGATCTCGACCTCCACGTCCTCGGCCTCGGGCAGCACCGCCACGGTGGCGGTGGAGGTGTGGATCCGGCCGCCCGACTCGGTGCGGGGAATCCGCTGCACCCGGTGGACCCCGGCTTCAAACTTCAGCCGGCGCCAGGCGCCCTTGCCCTCGACCAGGAAGACGACTTCCTTGAACCCGCCCAGGTCGGTCTCGTGGGCCGACGTGACCTCCACGTCCCAGCCGTTGCGCTCGGCGTAACGGGAGTACATCCAGAAGAGGTCCGCGGCAAACAAGGCGGCCTCCTCCCCGCCGGTGCCGGCCCTGATCTCCACCAGCACGTTCTTGTCGTCGTCGGGGTCCGGGGGAATCAGCAGGCGCCGGAGTTCGGCCTGAAGTTCCCCGGCGGCCGCTTCCAGCCGCCTGACCTCTTCCTCCACCAGTTCCCGGAACTCAGGTTCCTGCGGCTGGCGCAGGAGCGTCCTGGCCTCGGCCAGCTCGCGCTGGACCTTCTGGTACTCGCGGTACCGGGCCACCGTCGTCTCCAGCCGGGCGTGCTCCCTGGCCAGTTCCCTGAACCGCGCCTGATCCGCGATGACCGCCGGGTCGGCCAGAAGCTGCTCCAGTTCCTGATACCGCGCCGCCAGGACCTCCAGTTGTTCAACCATGTCACCTCACCTCACCGCCGGGGCGTCCCCGGCCTCCTCCAGCACGCCTTCAAGGGCCCGAATGGCCACTTCAAGCTGGGCCTCGTCTGGTTCTCGGGTGGTCAGCCGCTGTAGCCACAGCCCCGGCCACGCCAGCCAGACCGAGACGGGCGACCGGGACCGGCTGGACCACTTCAGAATTTCGTATGCCAGCCCGGCGATGACGGGTAGCGCGGCCAGGCGGATGGCCACCCGGAAGAGCAGCCCGGGCCAGCCGAAGAAGGAAAACAGAAGCGCCGACAAGAGCACCACGTACAGCAAGAAGCTGGTGCCGCACCGCGGGTGGAACCGGGAAGCCCGGCCGACCGCGTCCGGCTCCAGGGCCCAGCCGGCCTCGTAGGCGTTGATCACCTTGTGCTCCGCCCCGTGGTACGCGAGCACCCGGCGGATGTCCGGCAGCCGGGTGATGGCCGCCAGGTAGGCGATGAGAATGGCCACCCTGATGAGCCCCTCGGCCAGGTGGAGCCAGAAGCCGGCCCCGATCAGCCGCTTCAGCCCGCCCGCCGCCGCCGTCGGCGCCAGGGCGAACAACCCCACCGCCAGCGCCACCGCCAGCACCAGGGTGAGCACCATCTCCCCGGTGGAAAGCCGCTCGTCCTCTTCCAGGCTCTGGTTGGCCGATTGCCACAGGGCCCAGACGCCGAGGGAGAGCGCTTCCCAGAGGGCGACGACGCCGCGGACCACCGGCAGCCTGAGCCCGGCGGGCCGCCCGCCGGGCGGGGTCAGCCTGCGCCGCTCCAGGTGGATGGCGGCGTCACGCCGCCTGACCGCGACGGCCGCCACCGACGGCCCCCGCATCATCACGCCTTCGATGACCGCCTGGCCACCGTACTGCGGGACCTCGCCCGGGCGCAAGCGCATCCTCCCCGCCGGCAACGACGAAAAGCAGAGCCCGTCCGGCTCTGCTCCGTCCCGGTCCTCGGCCACCGTGAGCTACTGGACCTCGTAGCCGTACTTCTTGATGAACCGCTCCACCCGTCCGCCGGTGTCCACGATCTTGCGCTGGCCGGTGTAAAAGGGATGGCACCGGGCGCAGACCTCGACCCGGATCCGGGGCTTGGTCGACCCGACGTGGTAGACCGCGCCGCAGGCGCAGGTCACCGTGGTCCGGTGATAAGCCGGATGAACGTTTGGCTTCATCAGGGCGCACCTCAGAGCCTGAAAGTGGCGGTGGACCGGCCGCCCGGCGGCCCGTCCTTCCCGCCGGCACAGGCTAGATTATAACACAGCGGCTCGGGGTCAATGGATCTCCTTCAAGATCCGCCGCAGGTAGTCCCGGTTGGACTTGACCTTCTTGAGCTGTTCGACCAGCCGCTCGGTGGCCTCCACGGTGTCCATCTGGTTCAGCAGGCGCCGCAGCGCCCAGGTGGCCTCGAGCTCGTCCGGGGTGAGCAGCAGTTCCTCGCGGCGGGTGCCGGAACGCTTGAGGTCGATGGCCGGGAAGACCCGGCGCTCGGCCAGCTTCCGCTCGAGGTGAAGCTCCAGGTTGCCCGTGCCCTTGAACTCCTCGTAGATCACGTCGTCCATCCGGCTGCCGGTGTCCACGAGACAGGTGGCCAGGATGGTCAGGCTGCCCCCGTTCTCGATGTTTCTGGCCGCGGCGAAGAACCGGCGGGGCTTGTGCAGGGCCGCGGGGTCGATACCGCCGGACAGAGTGCGTCCGGACGCCGGCTGGACCAGGTTGTAGGCCCGGGTCAGCCGGGTGAGGCTGTCCAGCAGGATGACCACGTGGCGCCCGTACTCCACCAGCCGCTTGGCGCGGTCCAGCACCATCTCGGAGACCTTGATGTGGTTTTCCGGCACCTCGTCGAAGGTGGAGGCAACCACCTCGCCGTCCACCGACCGCTCCATGTCGGTGACTTCCTCGGGCCGCTCGTCAACCAGCAACACCATCAGGTGGATGTCGTCGTGGTTCTTGGCCAGGGCGTTGGCGATGTTCTTCAACAGCATCGTCTTGCCGGCCTTGGGGGGCGACACGATGAGGCCCCGCTGCCCGCGGCCGATGGGCGCGATCAGGTCCACCAGGCGGGTGGAGATCTCCTCCGGGCTGTGTTCCAGCACGAACCGCCGGTCGGGAAAGATGGGTGTCAGGTTGTCGAAGGCCACCCGGCGCTTGGCCTTGTCCGGCTCCTCACCGTTGATGGCCTCGATCCGCAACAGCGCGAAATACCGCTCGCTGTCCTTGGGGAACCGGGCCTGGCCGGAAACGAAATCCCCGGTGAGCAGGTCAAATCGCCTGATCTGCGACGGGGAGACGTAGATGTCCTCCCGGCTGGGCAAATAACCCATGGGTCGCAGAAAACCAAAGCCCTCCGGCATGATCTCGAGGATGCCCTCGACGAAGATGTAACCGTCCTTCTCGGTACTGGCCTTCAGAATCTCGAAGACCAGTTCCTTCTTGCGCATCTGGCTGAAGCCGGGGATCTCCAGGTTCCGGGCGATCTCACCAAGCTCAGCCAGGGTCTTGCTCTCGAGTTCAGCTAAGGTCACGCGCCTCGGCGCGGTCAGGCCGCGCCACCCTCCTCCTTTCCAACCCTGACACCCTTCGCGGCAGCCGGCCACCGGCACAGTGAGGGCCGCGTCCAGGGATGGTGTAACTCCGCTTTCTCAAGGGACGTCGGGGAAAAGCGATCACCAAAGGTTCAATCCACAGGGGGCGTTCGCCGGGACTTCCATGGAAGCTTATGCTGCCTGGCCGCTCCTATCTTAAGTGATTTCACCCGAAAACTCAAGTGCGGGTCGTGGCCGTAACGCCTAGCTCCGACGGGCGCCCCGGCGGGCGTCGCGTCCCACCGGCGCCGGGCGTGCCTGCTCCAGGCTCCGCCAGTCGTCGAGAAACCGTTCCAGCCCCAGGTCGGTCAGGGGGTGTCTGAGCATCTGCTCCAGCACCTTGAAGGGCATGGTGGCGATGTCGGCGCCGGCCAGCGCCGCCTCGGTGACGTGCAGCGGGTGGCGGATGGAGGCGGCCAGGACGTAGGTGTCCAGGCCGTAAAGGGAAAAGATCTCCACGGTGTCCCGGACCACCTGCATGCCGTCGTGACCCACGTCGTCCAGGCGGCCCAGGAACGGGCTCACGTAGGTCGCCCCGGCCAGGGACGCCAGGAGCGCCTGGTTGGGCGAAAAGGCCAGGGTCACGTTGACCGGGATGCCTTCCTCCCTGAGGGCCCTGGTCGCCTTCAGGCCCTCCTTGCCCATGGGCACCTTGATCACGACGTTCTCCCCGAGCGCGGCAAGGGCTCTGGCTTCCCGGACCATCCCCTCGGCCTCGGTGGCCACCACCTCGGCGTTGACCGGACCCGGCACCAGTCCGGCCAGAGTGCGGATGAAGCCGTGGAAGTCGGCGTGACCTTCCTTTGCCACCAGGCTTGGGTTGGTCGTGACGCCCGAGACCACTCCCCAGCTAACGCCCTCGCGGATCTCGTCGAGGTTGGCCGTGTCCAGAAACAGCCGCAACCCTGACCCTCCCACCGATGCCGCCGTTCAGTCGTCCTGGGGCAGCCGGCCTTTCAGGCGGCGGCGCCTGGTCTGGGACGAACCGCGCCTGCCGGAAGTCTTCTGCGTCTGACGCCCGCCGGCGCCCCGGTCCACCGGCCGGAGCCTGGGCTCCCGGGTCAGATGCACCACGGAGAAGGTGCCCTCCGACATCTCGATGACGCGGGTCTGCTTCATCAGCGCCAGGTCCCGTTCGTCTTCGGCGAAGATGATGCTGGTCCCGTCACAACCGGGACAGTGCAGCTCCAGCCGGTCGGGAAAGATGTTCAGCTCCAGGTGGGGATTGCCGCACCGGCAATAGAGTTTCCCGTTGGACGCCACGTCATGGAGGTGTGACAGCACCTGATACATCACGGGCGGGTTGAGAAAGTAGTCGTCAGACTCGGCGCCCGCCACCAGGTCTTCCAGGGACTCCGCTTCCTCCTGGGCCGCCCGGATCACGTCGGCCTCCGGACCCAGGTGACCAAGCTCGAGCCCGGTTTCCGGGCAGCTCAGCGTCTTCAGTCCCGGACCCCAGAACTCCCGGCCGCTGACGGTGAGGAAGTGGTGGGCCTCGCAGACGACGCAGGGAAACTGCAGCCAGTACTCGGTCTCCCGGCCGGACTTCCGGCGCCCGTCGCGTCCGGCCCGCCGGCCGCCGAGCTCCAGCTTCGGCTCGCCGCAGCTACACTCGATGGTCTGCGAACCCCCGGCCGCCAGGCGGAATCGCCAGACCCGGTGGAAGTCGAGCCGGCCGCAACTGGGGCACCGCAGGCCCACGGTGGCGCTGGTATTCCGGCTAACCGCCAAACGGACGCCTCCTCAGGTTACCCGGTCACCCGGGTAGGCCGGGCCGAAGGGTTATTTCTCGCCCCCGAACGCCAAATCCCTTCCCGGCCGCGCGCCAACCCACTCTATGCTTCGGTCCGGCCGGCGCTCTCGTTAACCGGCCGGCCGCCCCGGCGGGTTCGCGCCCGGGCTACCGCCCGGTAGCGAGCCAGTCCAGGAGCCGGGTACGGGACAGCCCCGGGTCGTCGAGCCCGCGGTCCCCGGGCGCCGGGTCCGGCGAACCGGCGGCCCATACGGGCACCGCGCCGGGGTCGGGATAGACCGGCAGGCGCAGGACCGCCTCGAGCGGGCTGAACCGGGGATCCCTGACCCGGACCGGCAGCTCCAGCCAGTCACCGGCCGGAACCACGGACAGCACCAGCCGGCCCCCGTCCAGCTGGTACCGCCGGCCGGCCACCTCGAGTTCCACCGCGGCCGGCCGGGCCCGCGCGGCGTCCAGCACCGTCAGGGCCAGCGACGCCGGCGTTCCCTCCAGGAGCACGCGGGGCAGGAGGTTCACCTCCAGTGGGGGCAGGCCCGCGCTGACGGCCACCGGCACGGTGGCCAGCGTCCGCCGGAGCCCGGCATCCCGGAGCAACAGCGTCCCGAAGTACTCTCCCGGTGCCGCCGGCGCCCGGGCGGTGACGGTGAACCGCCAGGGGGCCCCGGGTACGGCCGGTGGCTCGCTCTTTTCCACGCGGAGGTGGCCGGGGTCCGCCAGGATGAGCTGGTGAAACTCGAAACCCGTGGACTCCACCACATGATACCCCTCGACCACCGCCACGTACTCGCCGGGAACCGGCGACTCAACCTCGACGACCTCGTGGCTCGCCCCCGGAACGGCCGACGACGCCACCTCCACCCACGACCGGCCGGCCCGGTCAAACCGGTAAAGGTAAAGATCCAGGTCCACCCCGGGCTGGCCCGGGTTGGCCACCGACACGTGCAGCAGGGCGGTCCCGGGCGGGACCTCGGGCAGGGAACGGGTAAAGGTCTCTCCCTCCAGCAGGGTCAACGGCAGAGGGCTGCCTTCCACCCAGACGTCACTCAGGCCGTAGGCCCGGGCGGTGAGCCCGGTCTCGGGGGCGCCCCGCACCTCGAAGGTCCGGCTCAGGGTGGCGCCGGGCTCGGCCGCGGCCACCCACTCGCCGGGAGTGAGCCCAAGCGTTTCGGCCGCCACCTGGAGCCGGTAAACGGACGCTTCGAGGTTCAGGGTGGACAGGGCCGCCGAACTGTATACCACCGCTTCCCAGACACCGGGGGTGGGCACGTGAACCGTGCGTTCCACCCGCCGGGGCCCGGCCGGGTCGCCGGGCAGGGCGGCGCCCACCAGGTCGGTGTAGAGCAGCTCGCGGCCGTCGGGCCGGAACAGGTGGAGTCGCACCCGTCCCTGCGCCCGGCCGTCCTCACCCTCCGGTACCTCCAGGACCAACCGCATGGCGGTGGTTCCCCGGGGCACCCGGATGAAGTGCCGGGCGAAGGCCGCGGGCTCCAGCCGGCCGCCGGCCTCCAGCGGCTCGCCGCCAACCTCCAGTTCCAGGGGCCGGACCAGCGTGGCGGGGACCACCAGGCCCGCCGCGCCGGTCTCGGTAAGACCCCGCAGGAGGCCCGAGTAGAGCCCGGCCCCGGTCCCGCGGTCCAGGGTGACGTCCAGCCGCCCCCCGCCGCCGCCGGGCAGGAGCAGCCGGGACTGGCGCGGCTTGAGCCACGGCTCCGTCGCCTGCAGGTCGAACCTGACGGGGTCCGGCCCACCGGCCCGCACCTCAAACCCGGCGGCGGCCGTCAGACCCTCCCGGTCGTAGAGCCCCGGGCCTGAGGTGGTCTGTCCCTGCCGCCGGAAAGCCTCGACGGCGACGGATTTGACGCCCGCGGCCAGGGCGGCCCACGCGCCCGCCAGGTCGATGGCGCCAAAACCCTGCTCCACCGCCTGGTAGCCCGCCAGGGGCCGGGCGCCGGCCTCCAGCGCCGCCTTGACCCGGGAGCCGGAGACCTCGATCCCCCGGTCGCGGGCCGCCTGCCAGAGCACGGCCGCCGCGCCCGCCGCGTGGGGCGCGGCCATGCTGGTGCCCTCGAACAGGGCGTAGCCGCCCACGGCGTGCCAGCGGGGCACCGACGAGACGGCCGCGGCCGGCGCCAGCACCGTCGGGGCCAGGCCGCCGTCTTCCCGGGGCCCCACCGAGGTGAACAGCCACGGACCCTCCGACGGGACCTGGTAGCCGTAGTGGACCGCCCACATGCCCGGCGTCATCCAGGCCCCGACCAGCAGGGCGTCCTCCGGCCGGCCGGGCACCACCGCGCTCCCCAGGCCCGGACCGTTGTTGCCCACCGCCACCACGATCGTCACGTCGTACTCGGCGGCCACCCGGCGGATGAGTTCCGACTCGGCCGCCAGGGCGGCCCGCTCGGCCAGGGCGGCCACCGACAGGCTGATCACCTGAGCGCCCTGCTCCGCCGCGTAGGTCATCGCCCGCGCGATGTCAAACCACGAACCGTCGCCGGACGACCCCAGGGCCTTCAAGGCCATCAACTGGGCCCCGGGGGCCACCCCGACCGCTCCGCCGCGAAAGCCGCCGGCGCCCGCCGCCACCCCCGCCACGTGGGTCCCGTGGCCGTTGCCGTCAAATCCCAGGTTGATCCAGCGCCCGTCGGGCGCGATGGCCGTCACCACAAAGGGCACCCGCTCCACCACCGGCGTTCGCGGGTCGTCCCGGCCGAAGTAGGCCACGTCGCCGTGGTCCCGGAAGACCCGGAGCGGTTGCTCGTCGGTGAAGTCGAAGTTCCGGTTGGTGTCCACGTAGACCGTGTCGTACACCCCGGGCTCCTGGCTGTCCACCACCAGCACGGGGAACTCGTCGTCGGCGCGGCCGTTGCGGTTGATGTCCCGTTCCAGAGGGCCTCCCGCGTCCAGCTGGGACTCGGGGAACAGCCCCACCTGGTACACCCCGCCGGCGCTGGTGATGCGCCCCACCACCAGAAGCCCGGAGGGGGTGCTGAGGGTGCCGCGGTCGGCCCGGACGGCCAGGGACGTGTCCACGTCCCCCTCCCCGCTGAAGTCCTGCCAGTCCACGATCTTCTTCTGCCAGGCCGTGGTCAGGCTCAGGTCGGGGTGCGCGGGGTCCACCCCGGTGTCGATGATGGCGATGGTTATCCCGCGGCCGTCCAGAGGGCCGCCGA
>DYFQ01000056.1 GCA_020725105.1 Symbiobacterium thermophilum | reverse complement strand
CCGAGAGGAGGCGAAGGCCTGGTCGGGGGCCGGTCTATCCGATTCGGGTAGATTTTTTGAACCAGGTCCGTGCGATGCAGGACGTAGCCTGCCTGGTGCTGGCCGCCGGGCAGGGCACCCGGATGAAGTCCAAAAAGCTGAAGCCGCTGCACCCGGTAGCCGGGAGGCCCATGGTGGAGCACGTGGTCCGGACGGTGCGGGCCGCGGGCGTGCCGCGGGTGGTGGTGGTAGTCGGCTACCAGGCCGAAGAGGTCAAGGCCTGCCTGGGGACGGCGGTCGAGTACGTGACCCAGCACGAGCAGCTGGGCACCGGCCACGCCGTCCTGGTCACCCGGGAGGTCCTGGCTGACTTCGCCGGCGACGTGCTGGTGCTGTACGGCGACACGCCCCTCATCACCCCCGAGACCCTGGTGGCTCTGGTCGGCGCGCACCAGGCCCAGGAGGCGGCGGCCACCGTGCTCACCGCCGAGCTGGAAAACCCCACCGGTTACGGCCGGATCCTCCGGGACCCCCAGGGGCAACTGGCCGGCATCGTGGAGGAAGCCGACGCCTCCGACGCCGAGCGGGCCATCCGGGAGGTCAACACCGGGCTCTACTGCTTTTCGGCTCCGGCCCTGTTTCCCGCCCTCGAGCGGCTCAGCCCCGGCAACCGCCAGGGTGAGTACTACCTGCCCGACGTCATCAAGGTGTTTCTCGGCCTGGGCCGGCGGGTGGCCGCGGTCCGGGCGCCCGATCCCCTGGCCGTGCTGGGGGTGAACACCCGCCGGCAGCTGGCGGAGGTCCAGTCGCGCCTCAGGTGGCGGATTCTTGAAGCCCTGATGGACGACGGGGTCACCGTGATGGACCCGGCGACCACCTTCGTCGACTGGGGGGTCCGGATCGGCCGGGATACCGTGCTGCATCCTTTCACCGTGGTGGAGGGACGCTCCGAGGTGGGAGCCGGCTGCGTGATCGGCCCCGGGGCCCACCTGATCGACGCCCGCCTCCACGACGGGGTCCAGGTGCGCCACTCGGTGGTGGCCCAGAGCGAACTGGAGGAAGGCGTCACGGTGGGGCCCTTCAGCCACGTGCGGCCGGGCTCGCGCCTGGCGCGCGGCGCGCGGGTGGGGAACTTCGCCGAGATCAAGAACTCCAGCCTCGGCGCGGGGTCCAAGGTGCCCCATCACAGCTACGTCGGGGACACCACCATGGGCGCCGGCGTCAACTTCGGCGCCGGGGCGGTGGTGGTGAACTACGACGGCAGGCACAAGCACCGCACCCGCATCGGCGACCGGGCCTTCATCGGCTGCAACGCGAACCTGGTAGCCCCGGTCGAGGTCGGGGAAGGGGCCTTCGTGGCGGCGGGGTCCACGGTGACCCGGGACGTGCCTGCCGAGGCGCTCGGCATCGCCCGCGCCCGTCAGGAGAACAAGCCCGGCTGGGCCCGGCGGCGGGCCCGGGAGCCAGGACCGCCCACCGGCCGGTCGCCCGCGACGTCCCCTGCCCGGCCGGGAGGGCAGGAAGGAAACCCGGAGTCCGGCTCGAAGGGCTAGGCGGACACCAGGCCCGCGCAGGCGGGGGCGGGCTCAGACGGCGGAGGTCAAGACCAGACATGGCCCCCACTCGCGGTGACGAAAAGCTCAAGGTCCTGACGGGCAACGCTCACCCGCGGCTGGCGACCGCCATCTGCGGGGAACTCGGCATCCAGCTGGGCCAGGCGGAAGTGGGCCGGTTCCGCAACGGCGAGATTCGCTGCCTGGTCAAGGAGTCGGTGCGGGGGACCGACTGCTTCGTGGTCCAGCCCACCTGCCACCCGGTCAACGACAACCTGATGGAACTCCTGATCCTCCTCGACGCCCTGCGCCGGGCGTCGGCCCGCCGGATCACCGCCGTGGTCCCCTTCTACGGCTACGCCCGCCAGGACCGGAAGACCCGCGGCCGGGAGCCCATCACCGCCAAGCTGGTGGCCAACCTGATCACCGTGGCCGGGGCCCGCCGGGTGCTCACCGTGGACCTGCATGCCGGCCAGATCCAGGGCTTTTTCGACAGCCCGGTGGACCACCTGTCGGCCGTCCCTCTGCTGGTCGACCACTTTCGTCAGAAGCGGCTGAAAAACGTGGTCGTGGTGTCGCCCGATCCCGGCGGCGTGGCCCGGGCCCGGGACATGGCCGACCGGCTGGGGGCGGGGATGGCCATCGTCGACAAGCGCCGTCCCGAGCCCAACGTGTCGGAGGTCATGAACATCATCGGCCGGGTCAGGGACAAGGTGGCCATCCTGGTGGACGACATCATCGACACCGGCGGTACCATCGCCGAGGCGGCCCGGGCGCTCGTGGACCAGGGAGCAACCCAGGTCTTTGCCTGCGGCACGCACCCGGTCTTCTCCGGGCCGGCCAGGGCCAGGCTCGATGAGGCACCCCTGTCCGAGATCGTGGTGACCGACACCATTCCCGTGCCGCCCGAGCAGCGCCCCCAGCGCTTGACAGTGCTCTCGGTAGCGCCCCTCCTGGCCGAGGCCATCGGCCGGATCCACAACGACCTCTCGGTCTCGGAACTTTTCGACGGCCGGGTCAGCTACTGACCCGGGCCCGCCCGGGGAGGGCCGTCCCGCCTCGCCGCGCTCCGCCGGCACCCGGCGCCGCCCGGCGGGTTTGACACGCCACCGGTCGCCCGCTAGACTGGATGGCGGACTTTTCCCGCAAAGGAGCTTCTCAGATGGAACAGGTGACCTTGCGGGCCGAACCGCGGCAAGCCGGCAAGGGGCCGGCCCGCCGGGCCCGCAACGAGGGATATCTCCCCGCGGTGGTCTACGGCCGGAGCGCCGAGGCGCGGCCGGTCCGGCTGAGCGCCCGTGACGTCGAGCGCCTGCTGGGCCAGCCCGGCGGCCGTAACGCCGTCATCCGCCTGGAGGTGGACGGCGACGCCGGCAACCCTCGCACGGTGATGATCAAGGAAGTGCAGGTCGATCCGGTGCGGCGGCGCCCGCTCCACCTGGACCTCTACCAGATCTCCCTCAAGGAGAAGGTCACCGCCCGGGTGCGGCTGCACTTCGTCGGCGAGGAAGCCGTGACCAAGGCCGGCGGCATCATCCAGCATCAGGCCCGCGACGTGGAAGTCCAGTGCCTGCCGACGGAGATCCCCGACGCCATCGACGTCGACGTCGCCGGCCTCTCGGTGGGTGAGCACCTGACCATGGGCGAGCTCAAGGTGCCCGAAGGCGTCACCGTGCTCAACGACCCCGACGAGGTGGTCGTGGCGGTGCTGGCGCCACGGATGATCGAGGAGGAGCCGGCCGAGGCCGAAGCTGAGGCGGCCGAGGGCGAGGCGGCCGGGGCGGGTGAGGCCGAAGTCGACCAGGAGTAGGCCGGTCGGAAGGAGCCGCCAGTGGACTGGCTCCTGGTGGGGCTGGGCAACCCGGGTCCGGAGTATGCCCGCACCCGCCACAACGCTGGCTTCATGGTGCTCGACCGGTTCCTGGCCGCCCGGAGCGCGCCGCGGCCCGTTGCCGCGTACGGCGGCGCCTGGACCGTGGTGGACCTCGCCGGCCGGCGGGCCGGCTGCCTGAAGCCGCTCACCTACATGAACCGCTCCGGCGAGGCGGTGGCCCGCGCCCTGGCCGGCTGCCGGCTGGGCCCCGAGGCCCTGGTGGTGGTCCACGACGACCTCGACCTGGCGCTGGGCCAGTTGCGGCTGCGGCCCCGCGGGGGCGCCGGCGGCCACCGGGGCGTCGAGTCGGTCATCGCCGTCCTGGGAACGGACGCCTTTTCCCGGCTGCGGGTGGGCATCGGGCGCCCGCCGGACGGAGTGGACCCCGTCGAGTACGTGCTCGCACCCTTCGCCCCCGGCGAGCTTGCTCTGGCGGAGGCGGCCCTCGACCGGGCCGCCGAGGCCGTGGACACCCTGGTGAGCCAGGGTGTCGAGGCGGCCATGAACCGCTACAATCCGTGGCCTCCATCCGATGGGAGCGCTCCCACGTGAGACCGCCCGCCACCCGCGGGGAGCCGCGGCCCAAGCGGCGCCAGCCCCGCCAGGGGCCTGCGCGGCCTGCCGCGGCGGCCCTCGTCCACGCGGCCTGGAACCGGGCCGTGATGCGGCCGGCCGGCAAGGGGCGGTCCTGACCGGGGCGGAATTGACCGGCCAGCCGGCCGCCGGCTATGATGACACTGGTTCGCAAAGCTCAGGGCTCCCCCCTCGTCGGGGAAGAGCCCTCTTCGGGCTTTGCCCATCGAGCCCCCGTTCCGGGATGACAGACGACCCCGGGCAGGAGGTAATCCGGTGGAGGCGCTGCTCCGCCTGTGGGACGACGCGCCCGACTTCGCGGCCATCGTGCGCGCCTTCGAGATGGGAGACCGTTACCAGCTGGTGACGGGCCTTTCAGGCAGCCAGCGTTCATTCCTGGTGGCGGGGCTCGTCCGCCGCCTGGCCTCGGGCGCGCTCATCGTCACCGCAGACCTCGGGGCGGCCGAGGCGGCCGCCGACGACCTCCGCACCTGGCTGGGGCCCGATCGGGTGGTGGTGTTCCCGCCCCTGGAGGTCCTGCCCTTCGAGCTGCTGGCCCAGAGTCCCGAACTGCGGGCGGCCCGCCTGGCCGTCCTGGCCCGGCTGGTCCGGGGAGAGCCGGCGGTGGTCGTGGCCCCGGTCCAGGCCCTGTTGCGGCGGCTGGCGCCTCCCGAGGCGTTTCTCCGCGCCTGCGTGCAGGTGGCCGCCGGCGGGTGGGGCGATCCCGAAGAACTGGCCCGCCGGCTGGCGGCCGCCGGTTACGAGCCCGAGGCCATGGTCCAGGGGCCCGGGGAGTTCAGCCGGCGGGGCGGCATCGTCGACGTCTGGCCGCTCCCCGATGACGAGCCGCTAAGGCTCGAGTTCTTTGGCGACACGGTGGCATCGGTACGCCGCTTCTCCGCCGAGACCCAGCGCTCCACGGGGGGGCTCCAGGCGTGCTTCATCCCGCCCGCCAGGGAGGCCGTGTGGGACGCCGCCGCGTCGGCCGAGGCCCAGCGCCGGATCAGGCGAGAACTGGGGCTTACCGTTCGCCGGCTGGAGGGCCAGCCGGGGCTGCGCGAGCGGGCCCGCCGGCTCGACGAACGGGTCTGCGCGCACCTGGAGGCTCTCGCCGAGGGACAGTCCCCGGAGGCGCTCGAACTCTATCTCCCCTACGCCTACGATCACCTGGCCACGCTGGTGGACTACCTTTGCCCGCGGAGCCTGGTCGTGGCGGACGAGCCGGTGCGCCTGGCCGAGGCGGCCCGCGAGTCCGTCCGCCAGGCCCAGGAGTCGTTCACCGACGCACTGGCCCGCGGCCGGGTCTTGCCGGGCCAGCAGGCGGCCCTGGCGGACTTCGAGGCGCTCTGGGCGGCGGCCAGGCGGGGACCGGGCCAGCACCGGGTCGTGGCTTGCTCGCTCCTCTCGCGCCGGTTGCCCGACGAGGACCCCCAGCGGATCACCTCCATTCCCGCCCGCCAGGTGCAACTGTTTCACGGCAACTGGGGGGCGTTTGGCGAGGAGATCGGCCTCTGGCGGCGGCAGGGCTACCGCACGGTGCTGCTGGCCCCCACGCCCGAACGGGCCGACCGGGCGCGGGAGTGCCTGGTCCAGCAGGAGATCTATCCCATCACCGCGGAGACCCTGGCCGACGGCGACCCGGACCGCGCCAGGTTGGTCTCCGGCCAGGTGGCCGTGCTGGTCGGTACCGTCGCCCAGGGCTTTGTCCTTCCCGGGCTCAAACTGGTGTGCCTGACCGACCAGGAACTCCTGGGGCGGACCAGGCGCCGTCCGCGGCCGCGGGCGTTCAAGGAGGGTGCCCGCCTGGGCACCCTGAGGGAACTCAGGGTCGGCGACTACGTGGTCCACGTGACCCACGGCATCGGGCAGTATGCCGGGATCCAGACCCTGGCCGTCGACGGCCAGCGCCGCGACTACCTCACCGTCCGCTACGCCGGCGCCGACCGGCTTTACGTGCCCACCGACCAGCTGGACAAGGTCCAGCGCTACGTGGGCGTGGAGGGTCAGGAACCCCGCCTCTCCCGCCTGGGCGGCCGCGACTGGAGCCGCACCAAGGGCAGGGTCAAGGAGTCCGTCGAGGCGCTGGCCAGGGAGCTGCTGGAACTGTACGCCGCGCGGGAGGCCGAGGTGGGCCACGCCTTCGCCGCCGACTCGCCGTGGCAGGCCGAATTCGAGGCCACCTTCCGCTACGAGGAGACGCCCGACCAGTTGCAGGCGGTCGAGGAGATCAAGCGGGACATGGAGCGGCCCCGGCCCATGGATCGCCTCCTCTGCGGCGACGTCGGTTACGGCAAGACCGAGGTGGCCGTCCGGGCCGCCTTCAAGGCGGTGAACGACGGGGTCCAGGTGGCGGTGCTGGTGCCCACCACGGTGCTGGCCCAGCAGCATTACCACACCTTCCGCGAGCGCTTCGCCGGCTACCCGGTGGAGATCGACCTGCTTTCCCGGTTCAGGTCCAGACGCCGCCAGGCCCAGACGCTGAAGGGCCTGCGTCAGGGCACGGTGGACATCGTCATCGGCACCCACCGCCTCCTGCAGGAGGACGTGCGGTTCAAGCGGCTGGGCCTGCTGGTCGTCGACGAGGAGCACCGGTTCGGGGTGGTCCACAAGGAGCGCCTGAAGCAGATGAAGCGCAACGTGGACTGCCTGACCCTTTCGGCCACGCCCATCCCCCGGACGCTGCAGATGGCCCTCACGGGCATCCGCGACATGTCGGTGATCGAGACGCCCCCGGAGGACCGCTACCCGGTCCAGACCTACGTCGCCGAGTACAGCGACGAACTGGTGGCCGAGGCCATCCGGCGCGAACTGGACCGTGGTGGCCAGGTGTTCTACGTCCACAACCGGGTCCAGACCATCGACGCCGCGGCGGCCCGGGTGAAGCGGCTGGTGCCGGCGGCCCGGATCGCCGTGGCTCACGGCCAGATGGAAGAGGACCGGCTGGAGCAGGTGATGGTGGACTTCCTGGGCGGCGCCCACGACGTATTGGTCTGCACCACCGTGATCGAGTCGGGCCTCGACATGGCCAACGTCAACACCCTGGTGGTGGAAGACGCCGACCACCTGGGCCTGGCCCAGCTCTACCAGCTTCGCGGGCGGGTCGGACGCTCCAACCGCCTGGCCTACGCCTATTTCACCTACCGCCGGGACAGCCTGTTGACGGAGACGGCCGAGAAGCGGCTGGAGGCGCTCAGAGACTTCACCGAACTGGGCTCCGGTTTCAAGCTCGCCCTCCGCGACCTGGAGATCCGGGGGGCGGGAAACCTGCTCGGGCCCGAGCAGCACGGACACGTGGCCGCCGTGGGCTTCGACCTGTACGCCCAGCTTCTGGAGGAGGCCATCGCCCGGTTGAAGGGCCAGGCCCGGCCGGAGCTTCCCACCCCCACCCTGGAACTACGGGTGGACGCCTTCATCCCCGACGCCTACGTGGCTGACGCCCGGCAGAAACTGGAGGTCTACAAGAAGCTGGCGGGGGTCCAGTCCCGCGACGAGGTCGAGGAAGCCGCCGCCGAACTTTCGGACCGCTTCGGCCCGCCGCCGCAGCCAGTCCAGAACCTGCTCCAGGTGGCAAGGCTGCGCGCCCTGGCCGCCCAGGTCGGGGTGGTGAGCCTGGTCCAGCAGGAGCGTACCGTCGAACTGCGCCTGAGCGACCGGGCCCTGGTCGACCCCGAGCGGTTCGCGCGCTTTGTCCAGGCTCACGCCGGCCAGGTGTTCGTCACCGGCGGCGACAGGCCGGCGCTGCGGGTGCTGACCCGCGGCCTGGGCGACGGGAAGCTGCTGGGCTTTCTCGAAGCGCTCCTGGACGAATGGCGCCGCACGGCGGCGCCAGAGGCCGACAGACCCGGCCAGACGCCCGTGGCCGCAGCTCCCCGGGAGCGCTGAATAAAGGCGGAAGCGCAGTTATATACTATCACTGCCGTTGGACGGGTTCCGCCCTGGCTTTCCCAGGCGCCCCGGAACCGTCCACCGCGGCGCCACCGTTGGCCGGGCACAAGCGCCGCCGGACACCGGCTCCAGCACCGCTCTTGAGGAGGGGTGGTTCGTGAAGGCTACGGGGATCGTGCGGCGCATCGACGACCTGGGCCGGGTCGTAATCCCCAAGGAAATCCGACGCACCCTGCGCATCCGCGAGGGAGACCCGCTGGAGATCTTCGTTGACCGCGAAGGGGAAGTCATCCTCAAGAAGTACTCGCCCATCGGCGAGCTTGGAGACTTTGCCAAGGAGTACGCCGACTCGCTCCACGAGTCGGTCGGGCACATCGCCCTCATCGCCGACCGGGACGTCATCATCGCCGTCGCGGGCGCTCCGAAGAAGGAGTTCCTGAACAAGCCCATCGGTCCTGCCGTCGAGCGGTCGATGGAGGAACGTCGCTCGCTGGTGCTGGACCGCCCGGCGGCCAAGGATTGCGCCATCGCCGTCGACGAGGACGAAGGCTGCAAGTTCACCTCGCAGGTCATCGCCCCCATCATCTCGGGGGGCGATCCCATCGGCGCCGTCATCATCTGCACCAAGGAACCCGACGCGGCCATGACCACCCTCGAGTTGAAGCTGGCCGAGACGGCCGCCGGTTTCCTGGCCAAGCAAATGGAGCAGTAAGCCGACGCCCGCACCGGGGCGCGATGGCCGAGCGAACCCGCCGGGTTCGCTTTCTTTGTTGGCCGGTGGAGGGACAGGCTCCACGGCTCACGTATAGAAGGCCTGTGCCCCGGTCCCCGTGAGCGGACCGAGCCTCGGGAGGGAGCGGCACTGACCCAGCCAGAGCAAAGAGCCCCGCGGCAGTCTTTCCTGGAAGGGGCCTTCGTTCTGGCGCTGGCCGGGGTGCTGTCGCGGTCCATCGGCGCCGTGTACCGGTTCATCCTCCCCCGCATCATCGGCACCGAGGGGCTTGGCCTCTTCGGCATGGCCTACCCCATGTACGGCATGCTCCTGAACCTTTCCACCATCGGGGTCAACATCGCCATCTCCAAGTTCATGGCCGAGCACCTGGGGCGGGGCGACGAGGCGGGGGCGCTCCGGGTGTTCCGGGCGGCGCTCGCCCTCATGGCCGGCGTAGGCCTGGCGCTCTCGGTGGCGCTGGCCCTGGCGGCGGCGCCCGCCGCCAGGCTGCTCCACACGCCGGGCGCCTTCTGGCCCATCCTGGCCACGGCTCCCGCCGTCTTCCTGGTGGCGATCCTCGGGGCGTACCGCGGCTATTTCCAGGGCCTGCAGTACATGACCCCCACCGCCAACTCCCAGGTCTTCGAGCAACTGGTCCGGGTGCTGAGCATCTTCGCCTTCGCCTGGCTCTTGTTGCCCCTGGGCATTCCCTTCGCGGCGGCCGGGGCCACCTCCGGCGCGACCACCGGCGCCCTGGCGGCCCTGGTCATCCTGGCCTGGTTCGTCCGGCGCCCGGACATGCGGTTGGATCCGGCCAGACGGCCGGCCGGCGCCATACCCGAACCCTACCTGGCCATCGCCGGCAAGATCGTCCGGTTTGCCATCCCCATCTCCGTGGCCGGCGTGGCGGTGAGCGTCATGCAGCTGGCCGATTACGTGGTCCCCGCCCGGCTGGCCGCCACGGGGCTCGACGCCACGGCCATCTCGGTGGAGTTCGCCAGGCTCACCCAGATGGCGCTCACCCTGATCAACCTGCCGACGGTGATCACCTACGCGATTCAGCTGTCGCTGGTGCCCGCCGTGGCCGCGGCGGCGGCCCGCGGCGAGATGGCCCTCGTCCGCCACCGGGCGGCCACCGGCGTCCGGCTCACGGTGACCCTGGCGCTGCCGGCCGTGGTCGGCCTGTACCTGCTGGCCGCCCCCCTCACCGGGCTCCTTTTCGGCGACCCAGGCGGTGGTCCGGCCCTGGCGGCCATGTCGGCCGGCGTGCTGTTTCTCACCCTCCAGCAGACCACGTCCGGCGTGTTGCAGGGGCTTGGCCGGACCGACCTGCCCGCCAGGAACCTGGCCGCCGGGGCCCTGGTCAAGCTGGCCATCACCTGGGCGCTGACCGGCCCCGCCCTGGGCATCCGGGGCGCCGCCTACGGTACGGTGGCCGGCTTCCTGGTAGCCTCGAGCCTCAACCTGACTGCCGTCCGGCGGCTGTCAGGCGCCGGCCTGGATATCCGGGGCGCCGTCGCCAGGCCCGCCGTGGCCACGGCAGCCATGGGCCTGGTGGTTCCCCCGGTCTTCTCCGCCGTCGGTGGGGCGCTGGGCCGGCCGTCCCTGGCCACGCTGCTGGCGGTGGCGACCGGCGTGGTGGTATATGGCGGCGTATTGCTGGCGGTCGGGGGGATCACCGCCCGCGACCTGGAAATGATTCCCCGGGTCGGGCCCCGGCTGGCCGGGTGGGGCCGCCGGCTCCGGTTGCTCCGGGAGGGGGGCGAAGGCAATGGCACCTGAGCGTTCCTCGCAGGCCGGGGCACGGTACCCGCTGGACCCTCTGGTGGACGTGCTCCAGGCCCTGCGGGGCCCCGGCGGCTGTCCCTGGGACCGGGCCCAGACCCACGAGAGCCTGCGGCCGTACGTGATCGAGGAAGCGTACGAGGTGGCCGAGGCGATTGACTCGGGCGACGGGCATAAACTCCGGGAAGAACTGGGAGACTTACTGCTGCAGGTGGTCTTCCACGCCGCCATCGCCGCCGAGGCCGGACGGTTCGACGTCGGGGACGTCGTCGCCGCTATCCGGCGGAAGCTCGTTCACCGCCACCCGCACGTGTTCGGGACGGTGAGCGCCCGGACGCCCGCCGACGTGGAACGCCACTGGGCCGCGCTCAAGGCGGCCGAGGGGCGGCCGGGTAGCCCGCGCGCCGTCCCGGCCCTGGTCCGGGCCGAACAGGCCCTGACCGCCGCCAGGGAGGCGCCGCCGGCCGTGTGGGTCGGGCGGGCTCGGGCCGCGGTGGATCGCCTGGCAGCCCTGGCCGGCGAACCTGGGGTGGACGCGGTCCGGCGACGCCGGGCGGTGGGCGAAGCCCTGTGGACCCTGACCGGGCTGGCGCTGAGGCGGGGGTGGGCGCCGAGGGGGCGCTGCACGGCGTCG
>DYFQ01000055.1 GCA_020725105.1 Symbiobacterium thermophilum | reverse complement strand
AACCGCCGGGAACACTGTTCGCCCGGCGTCGTGAGCAGGCATTTACGGATGAATGCTTACGTTTCAGGAACGGTGCCGGAGAGGGGGCGGAGGTCGCCGACCTCCACCACGTCGGTAGGGACGCTCTCGATGACGGGGGGCACGCGTTCCGCCTGCTGCAGGGTGCCGGCCGGCACCTTCTTGCGGACCATCACCACGATGGCCGGCCGGTCGGTCCCTTTACCACCTACGGTCTTGTAGCCTACGCCTACGCCGAGCACGTTCGGCAGGCGCAAGAGCCTGAGCCGCCAGCGTTGCAGGACGTCCCTGCACGCCTGCATGGTGGCGGAGCGGTCGCCCAAGCGCTCACCTCCCGGCGGGCGCACCCGTCAAACCGTGCTTTCCGTCCCGGACCGGGATTTCCTGCCTGGGGGCCCGGCCCCCCCGTCCAGCTCAACCAGGTAAAGGAACCCGTTGAAGGGACCGAGAAAAAAATAGAACTCTTGCCGGCCGTTGCCGGACCGTCGGAGACGAGGTGTTCCCCGTGCTGAAACGACGCTGGTTCATCGGCCCGGTCTTACTGAGGCCCGACGGGCGGACCGGCGCCCCGGGCCGCCTGAAGCTGCCTGGCCGGCTGGCCGTCGCCTGGCTGGTGGCGGCCGTCGTCTTCTGGATGGCGCTTGTGACTCCCGCCCCGGCGCTCACGCCGGCCGTCCTGGCCGCGGAAGAGCAGGCTCCGGCGGGGCTGGAGGATCCCCAGATCCTTTTGCAGGTCTTCGACCTCATCCGCCGCCACTACGCCGGCGACGCCCGGCCCGAGGACCTGATCCGGGGGGCGCTGCGGGGGATGATGGGGGCGCTGGGCGACCGCCACTCGGTCTTCTTCACCCCCGAGGAGTTCCGCCAGTTCACATCCGACCTGCAGCGGAGCTACGGTGGGGTGGGCATGCAGATCGGCACCAACGCCGACGGGGAGATCACCGTCATCGCCCCCTTCCCCAACACCCCGGCCGACCGGGCCGGGCTGCGGGCCGGCGACGTGATCCTGGCGGTGGATGGTGAAGACGTGAAAGACCTGGCCCTCGACCAGGTGGCGGCCAGGATCCGCGGTGAGCCCGGGACCACCGTCACCCTCACCATCCGCCGCGAGGGGGTGAGCGAGCCCTTCCAGGTAGAGCTGGTGCGTGAGGTCATCCAGATCCACACCGTCGAGGCCGAGGTGATCGCCGGCGAAGGCCGCGGCATTTCGGGCCCCGTGGGCTACCTGCGGATCATCTCCTTCAACGACGGCACCACCGGCGAGGTCCGCCGCAACCTGGAACTGCTGGAGCGCCAGGGCATCGTCGGGCTGGTCCTGGACCTCCGGCGCAATCCGGGCGGCATGCTCCACGAGGCCGTCGGGGTCGCGGAACTGTTCGTGCCGGCCGGCCCCGTGGTGCACGTGGACTGGAAGGAGAAGGGGCGCGAGACGATAGCCTCCCGCTCGCCGGGACGGCCCTATCCCGTGGTCACGCTGGTGGACGAGGGGACGGCGTCGGGCTCGGAGATCGTCGCCGGAGCCATCCAGGACCGGGGGGTCGGCCCGCTGGTGGGCACCCGCACCTACGGCAAGGGCTCGGTCCAGAGCCTGTACGAACTGAACGGCGGCAACCTGGGGGCCGTCAAGCTGACCACGGCCCGGTACGTGACACCCGGCGGCCGGGTGATCGACGGGACCGGGCTGTCGCCCGACGTGGTGGTCCACCGGACGGAGCAGGCGCCGGGGCCCGAGCCCGCGCCGGAACTGGGCATCGAGACCCCGCTCCGGTTCACCCGGACGCTTCGCCGGGGCGTGGTGGGCCTGGACGTGCTGGCCCTGCAGGAACGGCTCGCCGCGCTGGGCCACCCGCCCGGACCGGCCGACGGCGTCTTCGGCCCGCAGACCGAGGCGGCGCTGCGGGCCTTTCAGTCCGGCCGCGGCCTGCCGGTCACGGGGACCCTCGATGAGGCCGGGCTCCAGGCGCTCGAGCAGGCGGTGATGGAACTCATCCGCGGTCAGGCGGCGGGTTCGCCGGCGAAGGAGGTCGAAACCGGGGACCTGCAACTGGAGCGGGCCCTCGACGTGCTCAAGGAGCGGCTGGCGACATCGGCGGCCGGCCGATAGAGACGGCTGGGGCCGCCGGCTGGTCCCCGGCGTCGGGGAACCGGTTACCGAGCCCGGAGGCGACCTGATAAGGCTTGTAGCGGGAACTTTTTTTCTTTTTGCCTCGAATTGCTGTTATGATCAAGGTGGCGCGGGACCCCCCCCGCGGGGTACGCCGGCCGGGAGCAGCGGAGGGCCATGAACGGCGGCACAGAGGGACAGCGCATCCGGACCGCCCCTGGTGGGACGGCAGAAGGCCAGCA
This sequence comes from Symbiobacterium thermophilum, assembly GCA_020725105.1. Lineage (GTDB taxonomy): Bacteria > Bacillota > Sulfobacillia > DYFQ01 > DYFQ01 > DYFQ01. The sequence continues at coordinate 9,136 of DYFQ01000055.1, read as the reverse complement.
GCGCCAGCCGGAGACCGGCCGGCTGGCGCCGGGCACCGTATTGCAGGACCGCTACCGGATCCTCCGCGAGCACGAGCAGGGCGGTTCGGCCACCCTGTACCTGGCCGAGCGGCTGGGCATCGACGAGCCGGTGACCCTGGCCATCAAGGAACTGCACCCCGCCGCCGTGGCCAGCCTCGACGTGAAGACCGAGGTCCAGTTGCTCTTCCAGCTGAGCCACCCGAACCTGCCCAAGATCTACGACTTCTTCGAGGCCGGCGGCCGCTACTACCTGGTAATGGACTACCTGGAGGGCACGCCCCTGGACCTCCTGGTCCGCCAGCGGGGGCGCCTGTCCGAGGCCGAGGCCCTTGACTACGCGCTGCAGGTGGCGAGCATCTTCGCCTACCTGCACGGCCAGGAGCGGCGCATCATCCACCGGGACCTGAAGCCCGCCAACCTGATCGTGGACAAGAGGGGCCAGGTCAAGCTGATCGATTTCGGCATCGCGCGGGTGCTGGGCGGCCGGCGCAGGGGCGCTTCGATCCACGCCTACACGGAGCACTATTCCGCGCCCGAGCAGCGGGAGAACCTGAGAAGCGACGAGCGGAGCGACGTCTACAGCTTCGGTGCCACGCTCCATTTCATGCTCACCGGGGAGCCGCCGCCCGAGCCGCAGGCCGCCACGGGCCGGCGCCGGCGGGCCCGGCAACCCACCTGGCACCTGGGGGCCATCATCCAGAAGTGCATGGACCCCGATCCCCAGGCCAGGTACCCGACGTTCCAGGCCCTCGAGCAGGACCTCCTTGCCTATCTGGAACTGAAGCAGGCCGGGGGGACGGTGGAGGCCGCGCTCAGGCGCCGGCGGTCGGTGGGCGCCCGGATTGCCGCCTGGAGCTGGGGCCAGCGGGTGGCGGCCTTCCTGATCCTCGCGGCTGTGGTTGGCGGGGCCGCCGTGGGCGGGGTGTACGCCTACCGGCAGTACGAGGCTTACCTGGCAGCCCAGGCGGCCCCGGTGCCCGTACTGGGCGCCGAGGACATGCTCCTGGGCGACAGGATCCTGCTCCAGGTCAACCTGCCCGAGCGCCGGGTGCGTCCCGGCCAGGAACTGGTGTGGGAGGTGTACGACGTCCAGCGTCCCCACACCGTGCTTCGAACGTACCGGGGGGCGATGGTCACCTTCGAGGCGCCGGCCGTCGGGCGGTACCGGTTCCACGTGCTGCTGGAAGGCACGCCCGTCGCCGTACCGAAGGAGGTCACCGTTCGCCAGGGCTTCGGGTTCGTGGGCCCCGACGGCAAACCGCAAGAGAGTCTCGGGCCGGTGGTCCCGGGCTACCGGGTCCAGCTCGTGCCCGACCCGCCCGCGGTCCTGCCGGACCCGGGGAGGACCGGGCTCCCGGGCAAGTGGTTCTGCTGGCAGTGGACCGTCACCGACCCCGCCGGGCAGACCGAGCGCCTGGTGGCGCAGGAACTCCAGGTCGAGCTACGGTTCGCCCAGCCCGGCACGTACACGGTGGCCATGACAACCCTGGTCCAGCCGCCGACCCGGCCGCGGGCGGCGGGCTGCCTCGCCGAGGGCGACGGCGTGCTGGCCGTGGACGGGGGTTCGCGGGAGGTTGAGGTCAGGGCCATCACCCCGGTGGGCCTCATCAGGAACATCAACACCAGCTTCGAACAGTTCACCGGCGGGCAACCCGCGGGATGGTCCCTCCTCGGGAACCCCCAGGTCCGGCTGGACGACACCGTGGCCCGGACGGGACGCTGGTCCGTCCGGTTCACCGGGCCCATCACTTCGGAGTGGGCCCACGCCCTGCAGGCGGTGGCCACCCGGCCGGCCACCCGTTACCGGATCACCGCCTGGGTCCGCGGCCACGACGTACGGGACGGGACCGTGATCCTCCTGGCCCGGTTCCGGTCGACCCGGGACGAGAGTTACGTCATGGTCGACCGGCGGCTGGAGGAGCCCGTCGAAGGCACCTTCGAGTGGCGCCAGGTGATGTTGCTGGTGGAGATCCCCCCCGACCGCCAGCCCTGGCTGGAGCTCTACCTGAAGTTTCTGGGGCGGGGCACGGTCTGGTTCGACGACGTGGTCGTCGAGGAGCTTTGACGGGCGGGTGAACGGGCGGGAGGCGGCGGCATGCAGCCGCCAGCCCGCACCATCCGACGGCGCGGCCCGGCCAGTGGGTGGTGGCGGCCTGAGGCCGCTGCGGGCCCAGCTTGACGCGCTGGTCCGGCAACTCGGGCACGTCGCCTCGGCCCTGCCCGGCGAGGTGAAGACCTCGCCGACCCATTGACTAGGGCTGCCGGCTCTAGCCCGGCCTTCAACTCAGGCGCCCCCGGTCCCGGCCGGGGGCGCCGCTTCTGGAGAGCGGCCCAGGCACAGGGCGGAACTTCAGAATTTGGGCTCAAGCTACCCCCCTGGCCCGATCCAGAGGTTGTGTATGGTCACTTTGGGTGGGGTGTCTCCCGCGGCCGCCCTCCCGGGCGGGTCCATGCAGTGCGGCGTGGCGTCACGTGGCTGCGTGGCGTCCGGGATGATGATGAACGGGGGTTATGAGGGGAAGGGGGCTGCTGGTGATGTCAGGGAGCATGCGGTCAGGAGCGGCACGGCCGGTGACCAGGTTGATGGGAGCGACAGTTGCCGCTGCGCTTGTGGCCGCCCTGCTGTGGAGTCCGGCGCCGGCGCTTGCGGCACCCGTGGCCAGGAATGAACTGGAGTACAAGCTGTACGGTCGAGTCTTTCCCGATCCCCAAGGCGGCCTTCCGCCCGGGCCGGGCGTGTCGCCGTTCGCGAGGGGCAACGTGCCCGCGGTATCCTTCCTTCAGTTCAACGAGTTTCTGACCGGCATCCGGTTTCTCGAGAAGAAGTACGCCGACCGGATGAGGGTCGTGCAGCTGGACCAGGCGTACGGAGCGGACGCCATGTCCGCCGGGATCACCGACAGTGCGGGCAACCGGACGCGGCTGCCGTTGATCATGGTCCGGGTGACTGACGGGCGTGTGCCGGACGAGGACAAGAAATTCGTGGTGTTCAGCCTGAGCATGCACGGTATCGAGCGGGCCGGGGTGGAAGGCGGGGTCCGGGCCATCGAGGATCTGGTGAGTGCCGGCCCCGACGACCGGCTGACGCTGGACCCATCGAGCCCGACGATGAACGAGGCCCTGCGGCAACTGGTCGTTTACTTCATCTTCACCAACCCGGACGGCTGGAAGCGGGGAGACGTCACCGAGGCCGGGTTGTTATACTCTCGGCTGAACGGTAACGGCGTGGACCTCAACCGTAACTGGCCGGCGCACGGCTACACCTACCTGCCGTACACCCCCCTGTCCGAGCCCGAGACCCGCTGGTTCGCGCGGGCGCTGAAAGACGTCCGGCCGGCCTGGGCCGGAGGGGCGGACCTGCACGGCATGCTGACCGCCAGCGCGTTCACCTACAGCATGCTCACGGCCGGCCAGCACGACTGGGCCAGGAACAAGCACATGGTGAAGCTGGCGCAGGCGCTGTACGTGGACGCCGTCCGGCGGCTGTCGTGGTCGCCCTTCATCGCTCCCCCTGACGGCCCGAGGCCTCCGGGGACCATGTACCCGCAGCAATGGGGTACTGTCTGGGACTCCATCGGCTACACAACCACCGGGTCGCTCGGCGAGTGGATCGGCAGCCCGATAGGTCTGGGCGGGCTGGCCGTCGATAACGAGATGGCCCTGAGCCACCTGGTGCCCAACAACGTCTTTGAGCCCACGCTGGTTCAGACTCAGGTGGAGGCCAACAAGAGCCTGATCTTCACCCAGATGGAGGCGGTCATGCGGGGCCTGACGCCGGAGGAGGCCAGGTTTCCGCTGGCGGGCCGGGTAGCCTACGTGTTCCGGCCGGACAGGCTCGTGCACCAGGGCGCCCCGAAGGCCCCGCGTCCCGCCCTGCCGCCCCAGAAGCCCGTGACCTTCAGCCTGCTGTATCCGGTGGAGCAATCGTTCGAGTTCGACGTGCTGGGTGAGGCTGACGGAGTGTTGAACGTCGGGCTTCGCGTGACCGTGAATTCCTCAGGGGTGCGAGGCCTGTCGACGGTGGCGCCCACCATCGAACTCTGGCACAGGGAGGGCGACCAGTGGCGGAAGGTCGCTACTTCCGGCAGCTACGGGGGCAACCTGTTCCTGCAGGCCGGGGCGGGCCTGAGCTACAACGGCCCCACGCCGGGGCGGTACAAGGTGGTGGTCGGGCACAGCCTGACCCCGACTCCCGCCGTGATTCACGGCGAGGTCCGCTTCACCGACGAGCTGGCGTGGGACGAGCCGCCCCAGGCCCCCTATTCGGTGAGCAACATGGACTTCTTCAGCGACCTGAGCCGGTACGCCGCCGGCCCGCTGGACCGGCTCGCGACCCAGCAACTCAAGGCGAAGGTGCTCCGGAAGTATGACGCCGTGATCCTGGCCAACCACAAGGTTGACGACAAGTCCGCCGGCGCCCTGCTGGAGTACGTCAAGCAAGGCGGGATCCTGGTCCTGACCGACAGCGCGCTGCGGTTTCTGCACCAGGTCGGCCTGATCCGCACCGAAGGTGACGTGGCGCCGCGGAACATGTATGCCGGCTACGTGCAGTTGCTGTCCCCGGACGATCCCCTGGCGGCGGGGTTAAACCCCGAGGGTGCCGTGGGAGGCAACCGCCGGCAGACCTACGAGCCTGTTCCGCTTGGCTACTCGCTGACCAGCACCGCGCCGGTGTGGCGGGTGAAGCAGTCCACGTGGGAGGCCCTGGGCGGCCGCACGGCCGGCATCGCCGACACGGGCTGGGTGGTGCTGGGTGAGCTTCCCGTCGAGCGGGGCCTGATCCGGATCATCGGCGCCCTGCTGCCGGATCCCACCGACCGGTACTACCACCCGCACGGGCTGGCCAGCTATGCCGTGACGTGGAGCGGCTACCAGATCCTCCAGAACCTGCTGGCGCCGGCCGGCGCGGGTTCGGTGGAGGGCGCCGGCGAGGGGCAGCCGGCAGGCGTTCCGGTGCCGGCGGGCGTTCCGCAGGTTGACCGGGCGGAGGGCCTGCTGGAGACGGTCAAGAGCCTGGTTCGCAACATGCTTGAGCTTGCCACCGATCCCGTTACCGAGGTCGGGGAGCAGGTTGGGGAGGCGCCGGCCGGGCTGACGGGTCCGGTCACCCTCCCCGTCACCCTTCCGGCCGGGTGCACGCCGCTGTCGGAACGGTGTCGCTAGGCCGGTCTCAGACCGGTACCGGGCAGACCGGTACCGGGCCTTGGGGCCGGGGACCGCGCAAAAAGAACCCGGGGCCGGGGGACGTCCCCCGGCCCCAGGCGCTCGTATCTCCCGGCGCGCCGGCCACCCGTCGCGCGGACCCTTTCGAGACAGGACACCTGTTGCTGTTCCTCAGGCAGGACTGGGCTATTTCGTGGCGAACGGGGTGTCATACCAGGTTTCGGGTGCGGTGCTGATCCTGTACGGTTTGGCTGGGGGGCGCGCCGGGGGACAGATGAGTCCGACCGGTTCGACCCCTCCGGCGCGGCCGTGACGTGCTTGCCGTTGCTGGCGCGAGAGGTCCAGCCGCTTGAACCCGCACACGGCTTAGCTCGGCGGTCCGAGCTCGGGGTTGCCGCCCCTGTTTGCCCGTGACACCGGTGCCGCGAGACTCCTTTCTGGGTGGGTGGGCGCGTGCGGTCGCCGACGTGGGCTCGTTCGGATTGGACCCACCGGGGCCGGGTCCGCCGGAGTGCCGCCGGGCCCGGCCGGGCCCGGCCGGCCGCTCGGGCCGGCCGCGCTGGCCTGAGCCTGCTGGCCGGACTTGCGGTCCTGACGGGAGTGCTGCTGGCGGGGTGCGGCAACGGACGGCAGCCGGCGGGCATTCGCGTGCCGTCCCTGCCCGACCAGCCGGGGCGGACCGAGGCGGCGCCCCAGGCGGCCCCGCCTTTGTTCATCGAAGCCCGGGCCGACGAGGCGCCCGCGGGACCCCTGGAACCCGCCTGGAGCCGGGTCTACCCCGAGGTCATCGCCGCCAGCGTCTCGGCGGACGGCACCCGGGTGCTGGTGTCCACCGTCGTGGCCGACCAGTGGTCCCGGCGGGTGGGGTGGTCGGTCCTGGACGCCGAGGGCAAGGTGCTCTGGGACTTCCGGCCGTCGGGGGCGCGCTTCCGTTCCGGCCGGGCCGAATTCCTGGGCGACGGGGGGGTGGTGGGCGCCTACGCGCTCACCTACAACGATGACGGCACCTTCTACTTCCTCGACCCCACCGGGCGGGTGCTCTGGACCCGCGGCATCCGGGGACCGGTGACCGCCGTGGCGCCGGCCTCGGCGACGCGGGTGGCCCTCGTCGGGCACCTGTCCGGCGACCTGATGTTCCTGGACGGGGGCGGGAAGGTCCTGGCGCGCCTTCCTGTCTCTCCCCGGGCCACCGCCCGCTTCACCAGGGACGGGAGCCGGCTTTTGGTGGTGGACGAGGACCGGGTGCTGCTCCTGGATGGCGACGGGCTGGTGGTGCATTCCCAGAACTTCCCCGCCACCGTACGGCGGGACGTGGCCATCTCCCGGGACGGCCGCTGGCTGGCGGCCACCACCGGCGAACCCGACAATACCCTCTACCTGCTGGACGGCGGCGGCCGGCCGGTGGGCAGCGCCCGGTTGCTGCCCGGGGGCCCCAGCCGGCTGGAGTTCTCTCCCGAAGGCCGGAAGCTGGTGGTCTTCGACGTGGGCGAGCGGGCCGGGATCTACTGGTTTGACCTGCCCGCCGGGCCGCTTCCCACCGGTGACGCCAGGACGCCCGGCACCCTGGAGCCCCGGTGGCGCCTCCTGTTCGACGAGTCCAGGGGTGACGTTCACGTCCAGTGGGTCGCCTTCACCGCCGGCGAGGATGCACTCCTGGTCTTGCTGGGCGTGCACCGGGGCAACCATGACCAGCAGGCGGGCGAGGAGCGGGTGCTGGTGCGCCTGAGCGGCGACGGCCGGCTCGAGTGGCGCCTGTCGCTTGGCTACAACGTGGACGCCGCCGTCTCCGCCGACCGGCGGGTGATGGTGACCAGCACCAACCACCCGGTCACCGACGCCGGACGGGTGAGCAACGAGACCTCGTACTACCGCCTGGAGGAGCCGGCGGGGACCGAATGAGCCGCGAGGGCGAGGGACCGCCACTTCGATGATGGGGCGAGCGCGCCGGCACGCCTGGCTGGCGGGCCCGGCGCTCCTGGCGAGCCTCGCGCTTTTCGCCTGGACCCGGCCCGCGGCGGCAGGGTTCGGCGACACCGGCGGCCACTGGGCCGAGGTCCCGATCCTCCGCCTGGTGGCCCGGGGCGTGCTGTCGGGCTTTCCCGACGGGACCTTCCGGCCCGATCAGCCCGTGACCCGGGCCGAGCTCGCCAGGATGCTGGCGGCGGTCCTCGAGGACCCCGCCGGGCCACGGTCCTACCCGGCCGAGGTGGCCGTCTTCACCGACCTGGATCCGGACCACTGGGCCCGCGGCAGCATCCTTTCCCTGTGGGAGCTTGGCATCTTCCAGGGTTACCCCGACGGTCGCTTCGCGCCTGAGCGGCCCATCAGCCGGACGGAGGTGACGGTCGTCCTGACCCGGCTGCTGGCCCCATCCGGCCGGCCGGTGCCGCCGCCGACATTTGCCGACGCCGCCCGCATCCCGGCCTGGGCGGCGGAGGCGGTGGCCGACGCCGTCGGGCGGGGCCTGGTGTTCGGGTTTGAAGACGGGACCTTCCGGCCCCTGGCCCCGACCAGCCGGGCACAGGCCGCCGCCCTGGTGAGCCGGGTCCTGGAGGCCCGGGGCGACCTCTTCGACCTGGGCGGGCGGGTCGGGCGATTCGACCCCGCCGGCCGAACGCTGGACCTGGTCACGGCCACCGGCTTCCTCCGGCTCGCGGTGCGGCCCGACGCGGTCGTTTACCGGAACCGGGCGCCGGATGGCCTGGAGTCGCTGACCCCCCTGGACGAGGGCCTGGTGATCCTGGACCGCCAGGGCCAGGTGGCCTGGATCGAGGCCTTCCAGGGCGAGGACCGCGGCCGGGTGGTGACGGCCGACCCCGCCGCGGGCCGGCTCGTCTATCGGCCGGCCGGCGGGGTCCGGGACCTGACGGTGGCCCTGGCTCCCGGCGCCCTCGTCTTGCGGAACGGGCTACGGGCCGGTCTCGGGGACCTGCAGCCCGGCGACCAGGTTTACCTGGCGCTGTCGGCTTCCACCAGCCAGGCGATGGCCCTGGACGCCGTCGCCGTCGACGTGGCGGGCCGGGTGCTCGAGGTGGGCCGGGAAGCCTCCCGGTTGACGCTGGCGGTGGGCGATCGGGAGGAAAGCCAGACTTACGATGTCGCGCCCGAGGTCAGGGTCTACCTGAACGGCAGCCCGGTGGCCTGGTGGAGTCTGGCTCCCGGCGACCTGGTGGGCATCGCCCTCGACACCGACGGCCGGGCCGGCTTCGTGGAGGCGGTGCGTTCCGCGGCCACGGCCGGCCTGGCGCCCGTAGCTCCTCCGGCGGACCCGACCGCCCGGCTCCGGCGGGCGGCGGAGGACGCCGGGGTGCCCGAGGCGCCGGTGGACGTCTTTCTCCTGGCCGGGCCCGTCATGGCCGGCGACCTGGCCGGGCTGGGCCGCGTCGAGGCGGTGAGCGTGGATGTCACCGACTGGGCCAGCGTGGAGCAGGCGACGGCACAGACCGGGGCGGCGCTGGGCGGCATCGATCTGCTGGTCAACAATGCCGGCATTGCCGGGCCGAATGCGCCGCTCGACCAGTATCCGCTGGCCGACTGGCACCAGGTGATCGCCATCGACCTGACTGGGGTGTTCCATTGCTGCCGCGCCGTGGTGCCGCTGATGAAGGCGGCCGGCTATGGCCGCATCGTCAACGTCGCCTCCATCGCCGGCAAGGAGGGCAACCCCAATGCCTCTGCCTATTCGGCGGCCAAGGCCGGGGTGGTCGCGCTGACCAAGTCGCTGGGCAAGGAACTGGCCGGACAGGACATCGCGGTCAACTGCATCACGCCGGCGGCGGCGAAAACCGCGATTTTCGACCAGATGACGCAGACCCATATCGACTATATGCTGTCGAAGATACCGCGCGGCCGTTTCGTGGCGGTGGATGAGATCGCGGCGATGGTGGCCTGGCTGCTGTCGGCGGAGAATTCCTTCACCACCGGTGCGGTGTTCGATCTGAGCGGCGGCCGC
>DYFQ01000054.1 GCA_020725105.1 Symbiobacterium thermophilum | reverse complement strand
GTCAACGATCCCGGCGCGCAACATGGCCGCCAGCAGGTCCACCAGCCCCGAGCCGCACATGCCACGGGGCGGCGCGCCCTCCACGGTGGACCAGGCCAGGCGGCCGGCTTCGTCGAGCGAGACGCGCTGGATGGCCCCCCTGGCGGCCCGCATGCCCCAGGTGATCCCGCCCCCCTCGAAGGCTGGTCCGGCCGAGCAGGCGCACGAGACCAGGAACTCCCGGTTGCCCACCACGGTCTCGCCGTTGGTGCCGACGTCGATGAGCATGGCCAGTTCGTCCCGGTCGTCCAGCCCCGCCGCCAGCACGTCGGCGGTGATGTCGCCCCCGACGTAGCTGGCCACGCCCGGCATGATGGCCACCAGGGCCCGGGGATGGATCCTGAGGCCACAGGCGCCCGCCCTCAGCACCGGCAGGCTGGTGGCCGCGGGGATGTACGGCTCCCGGCGGATGTACGCCGGCTCCAGGCCCAGCAACAGGTGGATCATGGTGGTGTTGCCGGCGACCACGGCGCCCACGATCTCCCTGGCCTCCACCCGGTGGGCCCTGGCCAGGTCGCCGATGACCCCGTTGATGCTCTCCAGGGCCGCCGCCCGCAGCCGCCCCGGCCCGCCGGGCTCGCCGGCGTGGATGATGCGGCTGATGACGTCTTCCCCATAGGCCGCCTGCCGGTTGACCATGCCGGAAGCGCCAAGCGTCCGGCCGGAGCCCAGGTCTACCAGGTGGGCCACCACGGTGGTGGTGCCCAGGTCCACCGCCACGCCAAAGGCCCGGTGGCTGGTGTCGCCGGGCTCGACGTCGATGACCTCGTAGCCGGAGTCGGCCCTGGTGATGCTGACCGTCACGTCCCAGCCGGCGTCCCGCAGGGTGCCGCTGAGGCCCCGGAGCACCTCCAGGGGCACGTGCACCGGTTCCAGCCGCCGCTGGCGCCGGAGTTCTCTCAGCACCCGCTGGAGGTCGCTGACGGAGTCGTTGAGCGTCGGCCGCGGCAGTTCCAGGTAGAGCTTGAAGGCGAGCGGGCTGGCCACGAACAGCCGGGCCGAGGTGTCCGGCGCCGACTCGGCCGGCGTGAACACCCCGTCCCACCGGGCCTCGCCGGTGAGGATCTGTTCCGCCTCCAGCCGGGAGGTGGCCGGCACCTCCACCACCAGGTCGCCGGCGGGCCTGGTGAGACAGGCCAGGACGTGGGGCTCCCCCGGTACCCGGCCACCCGGTTCGGTGCGGGCCTGGCCGGAACGCACCCGGACCCGGCAGCGCTGGCAGATGCCGCGGCCGCCGCAGAGGCTGTGGATGGAAACGCCCGCCGCGGCTATCGCGTCGAGGAGGGTCCGGTCCTCGGCGACCGCCACCGTCAAGCCGTCGGGTTCCAGGGTCACCCGGTACTCAGTCATGCCCGCGCACCACGGTTCAGTTGCTGGCCGCCACCTGTTGCCACCTGGTCCGCAAGAACTGCGGGATGCCCGCCGACTCCCGCGGCCCCACCAGGATCTCCCAGCTGGACAGCTCCTCCAGCTTGCCGCTGATGGCCGCCACGCCACCGGGGATGATGGCCCGGCGGTGGGCCACCCGCTCGGCGATGCCGGAGGTCTCGAGCGCCCTGGCGATGGTCTCGGCGTTGAACTTGTCGGCTGCCCAGGCCGTCATCACCGACTGGCCTTCGGTGTCCACCACCACCGCCCAGGACGGGATGCGGCTGGCCTCCGTGTCGCCCTCCACGGTGAAATAGGTAAGGGAGAAGTTGGTGGTCACCAGCACCGGCGAGTTGGCGTCCGGCGCACCGATGGTGTGGACCCCGGGCTCGACCTGGATGGGCTTCTGCGGGTCGGTGTAGATGTTCTGCCGCATGGTCAGGAGTGCCATGGCCTGCCACGCCTCGAGGGAGTCAAAGATCACCAGTCCCGCGTACTTGCAGATGAAGGCCGAGCCGTGCAGCACCGGGTCGATGGGGTGCTCGCCGGGAGCCACGAAGGCCATGGCCGGGTAACCCAGCGGCCGGAAGGTCTTCTTCAGGGCCAGCATGCGGATCTGGAACAGGTCGGCCAGGGTCCGCGACAGGCCACGGGCCCCGGAATCCAGGATCAGGTCGGTAACGCCCTGCCCGGCCAGCTTCTGGGTGAGGTCGGCCACGTCGTCCAGGTCTTTGCCGCGGACCGCCAGTGGGCAGCCGGTGGTCTTCGCCACGCCGGCCATGACCTCCCAGTTCTCGGCGGTGGCCGCGTACAGTAGCGGCTTGGCCTCCCTGCACCCGGCGGCCGCGGCCTCCAGCACCTTCGGGTCGTCGCTCATGAGCACCAGGGCCAGCTTGCGCCCGGTGGCGGCCGAGGCGGCGGCGGCGAAGGCCTCGGGGCCGGCCCCCCGGTCGTCCAGGGCGGCCATCTCGACCCGAAGCTGCTGGCCGACGCGCTCGAAGGCCAGCTTGTCGATGGCGTCCAGGGCCGCTTCGAGGCCGCCCGGGGCGCCGTCCACCGAGACCCGCACCGCCAGCGCGGGCGGGTGGTAGAAGGTCTCCTCGTGCCGGAAGAGCACCGTCTCCTTACCCAGCTGGATCCGGCGATCGGGCGGCCCCAGGGTAACCAGGCGGATGGGCGGCGCCGCGGCCCCGGCCAGGCTGGCCTTGGCCTCCTCGCTCACGTAGGGGCAGGCGTCGATGGCCACCTTCTTGGTGGCCAGCTGCATGGCAAAGGCCAGGCAGGTCGGGAACCCGCACTCGGCGCAGTTGGTCTTGGGCAGGAGCTTGTAGATGTCCAGGGCGGTTAACGCCATGGCCGTTCACCCCCGGGGGCGGATTTGTTCACAGGAGCGCCGGCATCTCCAGCGCCGGGTGCTTCACCTGGCTCAAGAAAGCCACCAGTTCGTCCATGGTGGTGGCCACCGTCTCGTCGGCGATCCTGTCGACGAACCCGGGGTCACCGATCTCCTTGGCCCGCTCCTGGAGCTTGTCGCGGAGAGCCTCCTTGAGTTCGTGGGGCAACCATACAAGCCGCTTGAGGCCGCCATCGGCCGGAATGAACTTGGGGCTGGCCAGGTAGAGCCGGCCGACCCCCAGGAACCCGGGGGTTTGCACGCCGCCGCCCACCATGCCGGCCAGGGTGCTGAAGGTCATGCCCACCGGGGTCATCCCGCCGTACTCGCGGTTGACCACCACCACGCCGTTGACCTCCGGGGCGACGGCCATGATGCACTCGAAGCACCCGCAGGAGGTCATCGGGTCGTGGATCATGGAGTAGAGGCTGACCCGCTCCACCGACTGGTTGGACTTGGTGTAGACAAACCGGTTGACGCCCTCGTACTGGCCCAGCGTGGCGTCGAGGCAGCGGCCCTTCTCGATGGGCTGGTTGGGTCCGGCCGGGTTTATCTCGTAGCTGGCCTTGCCGTCCAGCCAGTTATAGGCGCCGCACAGGCCCAACCGCTGGGGCGTGATGACGCAGACGTGGTTGGGGGCGTACGACTGGCAGAGGGTGCAGGAGTAGTAGATGTCCACCGTCTCGTCGGTGAGCCCGGCCACCCGCGCGTCCCGCTCGGCCCAGACCTTCCGGAGCTCCCCGAGCTTTGAGCTGATCCAGTCGGGGTCGGTGGAGATGTGGACCTGCACCTTGTCCACCAGGGCCGGGTACTCGTCGTGGTACTTGGCGTGGAGGATCTTGCCGAAGTGCTCCAGCCGGAAGCCGGCGGACACGGCGTCCCTGGACACCCGGATCCACGGCATGTCCCGCTGGCCGATGTGCATGACGCCCATGGCCCCGTTCAAAAAGCGGTGGACCTGTCGCTCCAGGATGGGCTCGAAGTCCTTCTGGAACTTGCGCCCGGCCACGTCCACCAGGATGCCCAGGGGCATGGTGCCGCCCGGCTCCACCGAGTCCAGGTCGGGCCCTTCCACGGTGATCTTGCCGTCCTCGATCTCGTGGAGCTCGCGGCCCTGCAGGAACTCGAAGGCCGGCGAGATCTGGCGGCCGAACTCCACGTGGAGCTGTTCCCGGCGAACCCGTTCGCCCTCGAAGGCGGCGCTGTAGGCCACCGGGATGGGCACCTTGGTGATCTTCAGCCGGAGCCCCCGCACCTCCACGGCCCGGTTGACCATGCGCTCGTGGGGCACCCTGGCCACCACGTGCTCGTAGGTGCAGATGCCCGTGGGCAGGATCTCGGGGATGTCGGTATCGGCGATGACCGGGAAGCCGAAGTTGATGGCACCGGCGGCGGTGGCGTACTTGGCGTCGTCCACCTCGCCCAGGGCCAGGACGAAGGCGTAGACCCGCTCCTTGTTGTAAAGCAGGATCTTCCTGGCCTTGGCCATGTCGCCCGGTGACAGGCCGCCGAAGGTCATGGCCGCCCGGGCGGCAAAGTTCAGGGCGTGCACCGCGGCGCTGGTCTCCTTGCCGTAGGGCACGATGTAGGTGTCCCAGTTCATCTCCACGCCGGCTTCGGCCAGCTGTTCCGCCATGCTGACCCCGTTGGTGCTGCTGGCGATGAAGGTGAGGATGTTCCGTTCCTGCAACTCCCGGGCCAGCTTCACCGCGGCCTCCACGGTGGGCAGCGCCCCCACGCAGGCCGCGAACCCTGGCATCCGGCCGTCCACCAGCTTGATGCCCTGGGTCCGCAGGATGGCGTCATCGGTGAAGCCGAGCCAGATCCCGTTGGGTGGCCCGGTGGTGGCGTACTTGATGGCCTCGATGCACTCCTGGGCGATCAGGGTGGCGATGCCGGCGTCCAGGGCGTCGCCCAGGTAGGGAAGCCACACCCGGTCGGCCGGCTCGGGCGGCAGGAGGTCCCGGGCGATCCGGAGCGGCTCGCGCATCTCCTCCAGGGTGGTGATCTTGAGCCCCGTCAGGGCCAGGATGAGGGGCAGGTAGAAGGCGGTGTTGGGGAACTCCACCCTGAAGCTGCCGCCCCTGGCCTCCATGGCCCTGGCCAGGGCGTCCTCCGCTTCGCCCACGTAGCGGTGGGCACCCCTGATGGCTGCACTGGCAATGAGGCGCGACATTTCCGTCCCTCCTGATGGCCCGCGGCCTAGGATGCCGCCCGGGTGACCGGGTACAGCATCGGCCGGAGCTTGAGCGCCTGGCGTTTGCGGTCAAGGTGGTTGACAATCAACTCGGCGGCCCTGGCCGCGTCGGATTCAAAGGCGTAGGACCCGCCGACCAGGTTCGCCAGTTCCTCGGTGACGAACCTCGTCACGTTGTCGCTGCCCAGGATGTTCAAGGGCGACCCGAAGACGGTGAAGATGCCCGAGGCCACGGCGTAGAAGCCGATGGTGATGGCCTTCTCCGACCACCAGCCGGGCGCCGCGGCCGCCACCGGCAACTCGGCCAGGTCCTTGCCGATGCCGCCCTCCCGGACCATCTCGACGCAGGCCGTCAGGATCCGGCTGTTGTCCACGCAGGAACCCGCGTGGAGCACCGGCGGGATGCCCACCGCCTCGCAGACCTCCTGCAGCCCGCGGCCGGCGTGCCGGAAGGCGGCCTCCGGCCGGAGCAGGCCGGCCTTGCCGCAGGCGATGGCCGAGCAGCCCGTCTGCACCACCAGCACGTCGTGGCGCAGAAGCTCGTACACCAGGCCCAGGTGACCCTCGTCCTGGGGGATCTTGGGATTGTCACAGCCGACCACCCCGACCACGCCCCGGATCCGGCCGGCGGCGACGGCGTCGTTCAGCGGCCGGTAGGTGCCGCGGTAGGTGCCGCCCAGGATCCGGTGGATGATCTCGGTGGTGAACCCGGCCACCGCGTCCATCTTGTGGTCGGGGATCTGGACCCGGGCCCCGTCGCGGCGGGGGGGGGGTTCCCCCCCCCCCCCCCCCTCACCAGGGCGCGGGCCGCCACCGGGGCGTTGTCCTCGTGAAACTCCAGGTGGGTGACGCCGGGGATCCTGGCCTTGGGCGAGGTGGTCAGGATCTCCGTGTGGAAGCAGGCAGCCACCTCGACCAGCCCCGGCATGATGCACTGGACGTCCACCACCATGGCGTCGACGGCGCCGGTGATGAGGGCCAGTTCCTGCTGCAGGAAGTTGCCCGCCACCGGGACGCCCCGGCGCATGAGCACCTCGTTGGCGGTGCAGCAGATACCGCAGACGTTGATGGTCTCGGCCCCGTACTCCCGGGCCAGCGCCAGCAGCTCCGGGTCGGCGGCGGCGGCCACCACGGCCTCGGCCAGCAACGGTTCGTGGCCGTGGATCACCAGGTTGACGGCGTCGGGCCGCAGCACCCCCAGGTTGATCTGGGCCCGCAGGGGCTTGGGGGTGCCGAACAGCACGTCCTGCAGGTCGGTGGCGATCATGGAACCGCCCCAGCCGTCGGCCAGGGACGCCCGGATGCCGGCCAGGATCAGGTTCTTGTAGTCGGCATCGGTGCCCATGTTGGTCCGGTGCATCACGTCGACGACCTCGCGATCGATGCCCCGGGGAAAGATGCCCAGTTTCCGCCAGGTCTCCTGCTGGGCCTCGGGCGCCCGGCGGGCGAAGACGACCTCGCCCTCCTGCTGGCCGAACTGGGCCAGGCACGCCAGGGCCACGTCCTCGGCCACGGCCCTGGCGGGCCGGCCGTCGGACGCCACGCCAAGTTCGGCGGCGAGGGCCCGCAGCTTCAACTCGTCCCGGATCTCGTACCCCGGGGCCTCGTCCCGGGCCGCCAGGAGCAGGAGGTGGGCCACGGCCCGGCCGTGGTCGGAGTGGGCGGCAACGCCGGCGGCCATGTCCCGGGCGAGCCGCCGGGCCACGATGGTGTCCACCGTGGCGCCGCACACGCCGACCTGGCCCCGCTTGGTGCCGGGCCGGCCCAGGTTGCACGGGCCAAGGTGGCAGATGGTGCAACAGATGCCCAGCTCTCCCAGGCGGCACTGGGGGGTCAGCGCCTGATAGCGGTCCCAGATGGTGGAGATACCCTCCGCCGCCGCCCGCTCCCGCACCGCCAAGCTGGCTGGATCTGTTCGAACCTTCGGCTCCTCAGGGACGCTCATCGCCTGACCTCCCGTGGTTTCCGGTTTCCAAGGCGTCGCACAGGGCCGCCACCGCCCGGGCAACCCGGGGGTCGCCAGCCAGGGCGGAGCGGCCTTGCCGCTCCGCGTCGGTGACGGCCGGCGAGTAGGGGACCCCGGCCGCCACCTCCTCCCCGGGAAGGTGGGCGGTGATGAAGGCCTCGTCCGCCGCCTCACGTACCTTGTTGGGAACGATCACCACGCGGGGCACCCCGATGTCGGCGGCCAGCCGGCGGATGCGGGCCGCCGTCTCCACGCCGGCCCGGCTGGGATCGGTGACCACCAGCAGCGCGTCCACCGCCTGGGCGGTCCGCCGGCCGAAGGGTTCGAGCCCCGCCTCCAGGTCCACCAGGACCGCCTCGCCGGCCTCCAGGATCAGGTGCTCCAGAAGTCTTCGCAGGAGCACGCTCTGGGGACAGGCGCACCCGGACCCGCCCCGGGGGATGGCGCCGGCCACCACCAGGCGGATGCCCCGGTGCACCACGCCGAACCGGCCGGCAAGGTCGTCCACGCGCGGGTTGAGCCGGATCACGCCGTCAGAGCCCACCCGTTCCGCGATGAGGTCGGCCAGTTCGACCAGGGGCCGGATCCCGTCCGCCGCCACGCCGAGAGCCGGACCGAGAGTCGGATTGGGGTCGGCGTCGATGCAGGTCACGCGCAACCCCCGGGCGGCCAGGGCTTCCCCCAGCAGCGCCGTGAGGGTGGTCTTGCCCACCCCACCCTTGCCGGCAACGGCCAGTTTCATCGGTTCACCCCGTCAGTCCGACCGGCTCCGGCCGGCGGCGCGCCAGGCGCCGCCGGCCCCGGCTCGGATCAGCGTTAACCGTACCCGCTAGCAGTGCCTGCCGTGACCGTCACCGGCGGCCTCGGGCGGCACGAAGATGAACCCGTGATCCATCAGGAGGTTCACCGTGGCGTGGCTCTCGTTGATCATCCGGGCGGCCCGCCGGTAGAGTTCCTGCTCGTTGAAGGGCGTGCGGGCGATGCCCTGCCCGATGGCCTTCATGCCCACGGCCACGGCCTCCCGGACGAAGACCTCCCAGTCCTCCATGGAGGGGAGGATCCGCTCGGGGTCCAGGCCTTGCTCCTCGCCGCAGGCGGCCAGTTCCGCCGCGGCCGCCAGGCACATCTCGTCCGTGATGGTGCTGGCCCGCACGTCCAGGGCGCCCCGGAAGATGCCCGGGAAGCCGAGGGAGTTGTTGACCTGGTTGGGGAAGTCCGAGCGGCCGGTGGCCACCACCGCCGCCCCGGCCTCCTTGGCCTCCCAGGGCCAGAGCTCGGGTACCGGGTTGGCCAGGGCGAAGACGATCGGATCGGGAGCCATGGCCTGGACCCACTCCCGGGAGATGGTCCCGGGACCGGGGGTCGAAAGGGCGATGACCACGTCCATGCCCCGCATGGCCTCGGCCGTGCCACCCTGCCGGCCCTCGGCGTTGGTGAGCTCCGCCATCTCCCACTTCTGCCGGTGGGTCGCCTTGAGTTCTGGCCGGTGCCGGCCGAGGATCCCCTTGGTGTCGGTCATGACCATCCGGCCGGGGTCGGCGCCGGCCTTGATGAGCAGCTTGGCAGTGCAGATCCCCGACGCCCCGGCGCCGATCACGGCGATCCCGACGTCGCCGATGTCCTTGCCCACGATCTTCAGGGCGTTCAGCAGCCCGGCCACCGTCACCGTGGCCGTGCCCTGCTGGTCATCGTGCCAGACGGGGATCTCCATCTCGGCGCGGAGCCGGTCCAGGATGTCAAAGCACTTGGGCTGGGAAATGTCCTCCAGGTTGATGCCGCCGAACGACGGTTGCAGGAGCTTGACCGTTTCGATGAACTTCTCCGGATCCTTGGTGTCCAGACAGATGGGGAAGCCGTCGACGCCGCCGAGGAACTTGTAAAGCAGCGCCTTGCCCTCCATGACGGGCATCGCGGCCTCGGGGCCGATGTCCCCCAGCCCCAGCACCCGGGTGCCGTCGGTCACCACCGCCACGGTGTTCCACTTGTTGGTGAACTCGTACACCAGTTCCTTGTTCTTCTGGATGGCCCGGCACGGCTCGGCGACGCCGGGCGTGTACCAGATGGAGAAGCAATCAAGGGACTTGACGCAGCACTTGGGAACCACCTGGATCTTGCCGTGATAGAGGGGATGCCGCCGCATGGCGGTCTTGGCGGGGAGCCGGGCCTTCGCCAGCAGCTTTTCGACGGCCGGCGGGCCTTCTCTGGTGATCACTCAAGTCCACCTCCACGAGACCCTTCAGTCCAATTGTCCGCTGAGGCCACGCCCGCCAACTGCGTTACCCGGGTTGGGTTCCCGGGCAAGTCCCTCCAGGCCCGGCGCTGGAACGCACGGGGCCGGAGGCTGGAGCCACGGCGGCCTGACGGGTGAACCGGGCCGAGCACGAAAAGCGGCCGGCCGCGCCACCCGGGAAGGACACACGGTGGCACGAACCTGCCCTCAAAACCGCACCGCTCATTCTGAGCGCCGGAAACGGCAACGGCGGAGCCGGCCCCCTCAGGCCATCCCTCCGCCGCGCGTCGTTTCAACAGTACTCCAAGGCCTGTGGCTTGTCAAGCGCGGCGCGGGCCCGGGAAACCCATCGTAGCGGCCACGATGGTGCTGTCAACCGCCCACCCTGATGAGCGCGTCCACCGCCCAGGCGCCGTCAGGGGTGCAGACGACCGGGTTGAGGTCCAGTTCACGCAGGTCCGGCCACCGGGCCACGGCAACCGAGGCCCGGGCGATCACCAGGCTCACGGCGGCCAGGTTCACGGGCGGCCTGCCGCGGGCCCCGGTGAGCAGCGGATAACCCCGTAGCCCCTCCAGCATCTCCCGGGCCTCGCCAGGTGTCACGGGCGCCAGCCGCCACGCCACGTCCCGGTACACCTCGGTGAAGATGCCCCCCACCCCGACGCTGATCACCGGACCGAAGGCCGGGTCCCGCAACCCGCCCACGATCAGTTCCACGCCTCCGGGGACCATGGCCTGGACCATGATGCCGCGGACCCGCGCCCCCGGCGCGTGCCGCCGCACCCGGTCCCTCAGTTCCCGCCAGGCCCGGGCCAGTGCCGCCGGTCCCCGCAGCTCAAGGCGAACGAGCCCGGCGTCGGTCCGGTGGGCAATGTCGCCGGACACCACTTTCAGCGCCACCGGGTAGCCCACGGCCCCGGCGGCCTGTCGTGCCTCGGCAAGGGTCCGGCAGAGCCGGGCCGGCGGAAATGGAACGCCCCACCCGGAAAGAGCGAGGGCGGCGTCCCAGTCGGGCACCAGGTCACCGGTGGCCGGACCCGGGTCACCGGCGTCGCCGGCCGGTGCCGGGTGGCGCCAGGTACGGTCCCAGCCGCGAGTGGCCAGCCAGTGACGGTAGGCGGCCGCCGCCCGCAGGCCCCGGGCGGCCCCCGCCACGGTGGCCATGGCGGGCACCCCCGCCTCCGCCAGGACCCGCCGTCCGGCGGCCTGGACCGGGCCGGCCGGCAGCACGCAGACCACCGGAGCCAGGTTGCCGCCCCGGCTGGCCGCCGTCTCGAGGTAGGCGGCCGCGACCGCGTCGGAAGGGTTGAACGGGGTCGGCAGGGAGACCCAGACCACCACGTCGACGCCGGGGTCGCTCGCGGCAGCCATGACCGCGGCCGCCTGCTGCCGTCCGGTGGCGGCGGCGGTCAGGTCGGCGTAGGCGGGCTCCCTCACGACGGCGCTGGCCGGCGGGGCCAACGCCCGCAGGGCCGCCTCGGTTCCCGCCGCCAGGGTGGCCGGCGCCAGGGGCGAAGCCGGGTGGTTCCCGGCGGCCCCGAAGAGCAGGTCCGAGGCGATGACGCCGGGGCCGCCGGCATTGGTGACCACGGCCACCCGCCACCGGCTCTTCGGGGCGCGCCGGCCGGAAGCGTCGAGCCCGGCCAGCGCGGGCCACAGGCGTTCCGCCGCCGCCAGCAAGGCCCCGAAGTCCTCGGGCCCTTCCGCCTGCCACGCACCGGCCTGGCTCAGGCCGGCCGACCACAGGGCCCGGGGTCCGGCCATGGCGCCGGTGTGGCTTCGTGCGGCCGCGCTGCCGCTCTCGGACCGCCCGGCCTTCAGCACCACCACCGGCCTGGTCGCGGCCGCGCCGGCGATGGCGTCCAGGAGTCCCCTGGCGTGGCCGGTGCCCTCCAGGTACAGGCCGATGGCCGCCGTCTCCGCGTCCCGGCCGAGCCAGGCGATGACTTCCGCGGCCTCCACATCGGCGGCGTTGCCCAGGCTCACCAGGCGCCCGAGCGCCGGTGCCGACGGTTCCTCCCGCCAGAGGCCTTCCAGCCAGGCCACGAGCGCTCCGCTCTGGGTCACCAGCGCCGTCCGGCCGGGCCGGAGCCCCTCCAGGTCGAGGAAGGTGGTGTTGACCCCGGTCCGGCGGTCCATGACCCCGATGCAGTTGGGCCCCACCAGCCGCACGCCCAGCCGGCGGCAGGCGTTCACGAGCCGCGCCTGGCGCCCGGCGCCTTCGGCGCCGGCCTCGGCGAACCCCGCGGTCACGGCCACCAGGGCCTTCACGTCGCCCCGCTCCCGGGAACGGCGCTCGAGGTCGGCGATGAAATCGTCGGCCGTCGCGGCCGGCGCCGCCAGAACGACGAGTTCCACCCGCTCCGGCACGGAGGTGAGGTCGGGATGGCACGGCCGGCCCAGAATGGCATCGGCTCGGGGGTTGACGGCGGAAACCGGGCCGCGATAACCCCCGGTCAGCAGGTTTCGCAGGATCAGGTGGCCCAGCCGGTCGGGTTCCCGCGACGCGCCCACCACCGCGATGCCCCGAGGCGAGAAGAAAGCGTCCATGAACAGCCCCCTTCGGCGGTGTGGATTCTGGCCCCGGTTGTCGCGTCCTGGGGCCACGGGGGTCAGCGCGGTGAAAAATAGGCCGAACGGACTATCCTGAACCAGGACTAGGCTGAAGACCTTATCTTCCAAGCCCCCGAAAATCAGGCCTGGCTACGATGCGCGGTTTTGCATGTTCCGATATCCTAAAACTGGCAAAAGCTCGTGAGCCCCGAGGCGGGCACGCGACCCGAGCCCGCCCCGACGAGGAGGAGGCTCCCGTGCGGACTATTTTCACGAACCCCAAGTTCAGCGTCGTCTGGGCCGTACTC
>DYFQ01000011.1 GCA_020725105.1 Symbiobacterium thermophilum | reverse complement strand
CGCCGAGTGGTTCGCCCGCTGCCGGCCGGGGGTCGGGCGGGCGCCCGCCCTGCGCTACGGCGAGCGGCTGAACGCGGGGCTGACGAGCCCCCTGGTCTCCCCGTACCCGGCCGCCCTGTTCGTGGCCCGGCTGGCCCACCGCCACGGCGCCGACCTGGTGCGCCGGGCGATGGAGCTAGGGGCGGCCGGACCCGACGAGATGATCGGGAACCTGGAGACCCTGGTGGGCCGGGCCGCCTTCCGGGACGAACTCTTCACCTTGCTCCTGCAGGCCTGGCTGAGGGACACCGACGGGCCCAGCGCGGGCGACCCGTTCGAACCGGCGCCGGAGCCGGTCATGATCGCCCGGGGCGCGGGCCGGGTGGAGCCCCTCTCCGCCGACGTGCTCTTGGTCCGGCTCGACCCGGCCCGGGCGGCCGGCGGGCCGCTCGGCATCGAACTCGCCTGGGAGCCGCCGGCCGACCCCGGCGCGGCGCGCCTCTGGGTCGCGCGGTTCGGCCCCGAACTCGGGGTGAGCGTGACACCCCTGCCGCCGGGAACCCGGCTGACCGTCGACCCCGCGGGCGCGACCGCCGTGGCCGTCGGGGTGGCCAGTCTCAGCCCGGGCCACGCCCCGCTGGCCGTCCGCCTGGCCGGCGTGACCTGGGCCGGCGGCCGGGTGGAAGGCCCGGCGGGACCCGCGCCCGGCCGGGCCGAGAGCCGGGCCACCTACATGGCGGCCTGGAGCGACCGGGCGCCGGCGCCGCCGGGAACCCCGCCCCGCCCCACGGACCCGGCCCTCTGGACGGCGGCACCGGCCCCCGGCACCGCCATGAGCGCCGCCGAATGGCCGGCCGGTGAGGTCGGTCGGCTCTACGTGGCGCGGGGAACGGCGGTGACCGGCCGGCCGAAGGTCACGGCAGCGCTCGCCGGGCGGCGCTAGACCGGCGGCGACGGGCGGTGGGCTCGGCTGGGACCCGGGCCCCTGAAACCACCAGGGCCGGGGTACTGCGGGTGATCCGCTCCATGCCCCTGGCGCCGGCCAGCCGCTCCAGCCGGCCGACGGCGGCGGCCCAGTCGGCCCCGGCATGGCCGGGGCGGTGGGCGTCGGAGCCCAGGCAGTGCACCAGCCCCTGCCGGACCAGGATCTCGGCGGCGCGGCGGGCGGCGGGCCCGTAGCGCCCCACCAGGCTGCCCGCGTCCACCTGCAAGAGTGCCCCGTGGGTCGCCATGACGTAGGCCAGGGCGGGGTTCTGGGCGATGGCGGCGTTCCGCTCGGGGTGGGCCAGGATGGGCCTGACCCCCAATAGCTGCAGCTGGAAGAGGACCTGCCGCGCCCAGAGCGGGACCTCCGCCTGGGGCAGGCTGACCAGGAGGTGGCGCCCGGCGTCGCCCAGCGTCGGGGCCAGGCCGGCCACCACCCAGCGGGGCACCGCCGGGTCCAGCGTTACCTCGGCCCCGGCGAGCACCTCAAGCAATATCCCGGCGGCCTGAAGCCGGCCCCGGAACTCCTCGGTCAGGGCCAGGATGCCCGCCGGGTCCTGCGGCCACGTCTCCGGGTGGAAGTGGGGCGTCAGGGCCATCACCCGCACGCCCCGGTCCGAAAGTTCGGAGGCGATGGCCAAGGCTTCGGACCAGGTCCTGGCCCCATCGTCCAAGCCCGGCAAGGCGTGGCAGTGCAGATCGAACATGGCTCGCCGCCACCCGTTCTTCCGCTGGTTTTGGCCCGCCGGCTTCCGGTGGAAGCTCCGGAGCCCGGGCCGCCCGCGCCGGCCGCGCCCGCGCGCCGGCCGCGCCGTAGTAGCCATAGTAGTCGTAGTGGCCGCCGGCCGCGGTGCGCGCCATCTTGTTCAGCACGACACCCACCACCCGGCCGCCCACCTGCTCCAGAGCCTTCTTCGCGTCGGCCAGGGCCTCCCGCCGGGTGATGCCCGCCTCGGCCACCAGGAGCACCCCGTCAACCATCCCCGCGATGGTGGTCGCGTCCGACACCGTGAGCACCGGCGGGGTGTCGATGACGATCCGGTCGTACTCCCGCTTGAAGGCCGCCAGGAGGGCCTCGAAGTCCGAGCGGGCCAGAAGCTCGGCGGGGTTCGGCGGCACCGGCCCGGAGGGCAGGAGGTCCACGCCGGGCACCTCGGTCAGCGCGACGGCCTCGGAAGCTCCCGCCGCGCGCACCAGGACGTTACTGAGCCCCACCGCCTGGGGCACGCCGAACAGGTTCCCCAGGCCCGGGAGGCGGAGGTCGGCGTCGATCAGGAGCACCTGCCGCCCGGCCTGGGCCAGGGCGACGGCCAGGTTGGCGGCGGTGACCGTCTTCCCCTCCCCCATGCCCGCGCTGGTCACAAGGATTGTCCGCAGGCCCTCCTGGGGCGCCAGGAAGCTCAGGCTCGTCCGGAGCATGCGGTAGGCCTCCGCCGCCGGCGAGCGGGGGTAGCGGTAGGTCACCACCGGGCCGACGGCGTCACGACTGGCCAAGGGCCCACCTCCTCAGCCACGGGCGGCCGCCGGGCCGAAACCGCGGGATCTGGCCCAGCACCGGCAGGCCGGTGGCCGCCGCCACGTCGTCGGGGCTCTTGACCGTGTTGTCCAGGTACTCCACGGCGAACACCAGCATGAACCCGGCCATCAGCCCCAGCAGGCCGGCGACGGCCACGTTGAGCCGCACGTTGGGCCGGACCGGCGAGCCGGGGGTGGTGGCGGGCGAGAGCACCCAGATGTCAGACTGCCCGAGGTCCAGGGACTTGACGATCCGGGTCTCGGTGATCTTCTCGGTGAGAAGCTGGTAGGTGCCCTCCAGGCGGGCCACTTCCCGCTCCAGGGCCGACTCCCGGGCCAGCCGCCGGGTGAGTTCGGCGTTCAGAAGCGCCACCGCCTGCTCCAGGGTGGCAACCTGGGCCGTCAGCGCGGCCACGCGCGCCTGCCGCTCGGCCACCTCCACCGCCTTCTGGTGCCTGAGCTGCGAGAGCTGGAGGTGGACCGGGTTGAGGGTCTCCTTGCGGCTCACCACCCGCGCCTCGGCCGTCGCCCCGGAGGTCTGACCCCCCTCCCCCGCCGGCTCCCTGGTCTCCGTCACCTGCTCCGACACGAGCACGGCCGGGATGGCGGCCAGTTGCTGGTCCAGCCGGTCCAGGGCGGCGCGGGCGGCGTCGGCCTCCACCCGGGCCCGCAACAGGTCCGAGCGGTACGCGGCCAACATGGACGAACTGGTGCGGGCCTGCTCGGCCAGAAGCGCCGCCGCCCCGGGCTCCGCCTGCAGCCGGTGAAGCTCGGCGGCGGCCCGGTCGCGGTCGGCCTTCACCGCCTCGGCCTGCTGGGTCAGGAACTCGACCGACTTCTCCAGCTGCGCCCGGTTGTTCTCGGAGATGAAGGTCATGAACCGCTGGGTGAGCGCGTCGGCCACCGACCGGGCGACGGCCGGGTCGGGGCTCTGGACCCGGACCCGGATCAGGTTGGTGTCCCGGGGCGCCTCGGCCCGGATCATCCCGGCCAGCACCCCCGGCGTCCACACCGCGGTGTCGAAGCCCAGGTCTCTCGCCACCTGCTCCAGCAGGCGGGGGCTGGTCAGCTGAGCGATGTAGGTGTTGAGGGTCATCTGGGGCAGCCGGGCCAGGGGATCCACCGCCGTCTCCAGGGTCTCCCGGGCCGCCGTCCGCGTCCCCGCCGCCTGAAGCCGGGAGACCATCAGGGTGACCTCCGCCTCATACACCGGGGGCAGCACAAACAGGCTCAGGGCGCCGGCGGCGGTGACCGCCAGCACCAGCACCAGGCCGATCAGCCAGGCCCGCTTGCGCAGGACCTTGAGCAGTTGTCGGAGGTCGATCTCGGCCTCGCCGTTCACGCGCACCGCCCCCCGGCCAGAGGGAGAGAAGGGTTTAACAGGTTCGACGCCAGTTCCTTCCATTCCTGCCGGTTCACCACAAACGTCGGAATAATCACCGGAATCCGGTCAGCGCCCGCAGCACCCGGTGGTACACCGCCGGGGCGGGAGGAAACATCTCGGCAGCTTCGGCCAGCAGCCAAGACACGTCGCCGCCCGGCTCCACGGCCGCCCGGACGGCCGCCAGCCAGGCCAGGCCCTCGCCGCGGGCCTCACCCTTCCCCCGCAGCGCCGTCGCCAGCAGGCGGTCCAGGGGCTCACGGGCGGCGGCCGGGCCCTCCAGCAGAGCCGTGGCCTGGACGGCGGCCAGTTCAATGCTGGGGGTCGCCCGCAGGGCGTGGGGGACCTCCGCGATCCGCCGCGACCGCTGCCCGGGCAACGGCTGGCGCCGGGCCTCGGCCCGGGCGGCCAGTTCGTCTCTCAGCGCCACCACGGACCGCAAGAGCTCCGCCGCCTCGGCCCCCCGGCCGGCCTCCAGGCGAGCAAGGGCCGTCCCCACCGCCACCCGCGCCCAGGCTTCCCGGGCCCTGACGTCGAGGGGCAGAAGCTCCGCCACGGCCGCCGCCTGCTCCAGGGCGGCCTCCGGGTCGCCGTGGAGCAGCAAGAGGTCGACGGCCCGGGCTCGGACGGCGAGGTTGTAGGGCTGGAGGCCGATGGCCGTCCGGAGCAACTCGCGGGCCTCGGCCAGCACCGCCTGGTCGCCCGCCTGCAGGCCCCGGATGGTGGCGATCTGGGCCAGGTCGGCCGGGAAGGTGGCCGTGCGCCCGTCCAGGGCCCAGGCCCGGCGGTAGAGGGACTCCGCTTCGTCCAGCCGGCCGGCGGCCATGGCCTCGGCCGCCCGGCCGCCGGTGGCGCCGGCGGCGTGAAAACGCCAGGTGGGAACGAACAGGGCCAGGGCCAGCAGGGTGGCCACCAGCGGCGAGCCCAGCAACCGGTGCCGGACCTGACGGCTCCGGCCTTCGACCCGGGAAACCAGCCCCCGGACGAGCCCCAGGACGGCCCAGCCGGTCATCGCCACCGCCGGCAGGCTCAGGTCGAAGTCCATGGCGCTGTGGACGGCGAGGGCCAGCCCGGCCGCCAGCAGCCCGCCCAGAAGGGCGCAGTCAAGGGCGGCTTCCTGGTCCGGCGGTTCCAGGGCGGAGCCCTCGGCCCGGGCCCGCAAAGCCTGCCACCGCCGCCAGCCGAGATACAGGGCGCCACCCCACAGGGCCGCAAACAGCAAAAAGCCGACCGTGCCGGCTTCCACCCAGACCTGCATGAAGTGGTTGTGGACCTCGGTGGTCCAGTAGAGCACCGACTGGTACCGGTGGTAAAGGGCGTTCCAGCCCCCGGCCCCGGCGCCGAAGACCGGGTAGTCGCGGACGATCTTCATCGCGTCGGCATTGGCGTGTAGCCGGGTGAGCACGCTGTTCTCGTCAGGACCGACGGCCTGCAGGGTCCGGATGACCTCCGGCGGCATGACGGCGGCCAGCGGGACCGGCAGGGCGCTGGAGGCGTAGCCGAAGTAGGCCACGACCATCAGCCCCACGTACACCAGGGCCCCCACCCGCAGCCACACCAGCGCCGGCGAGCGCCGGTCGAGCCGGGCCACCAGGCCCGACGCCACCCGGTACAGGCCCACCAGGACCACGGCCGCCGCCACCCCGGCCACGTAGGCACCCCGGGCCGCCACCCCTTCTCCGCCGAATATGAGGGGGATGAACCGGGTGCCCGCCAGCAGCGCGGCGCTCAGGACGACGGCTTCAAGGTAAAAGGCCCGCCAGCGGACCTGGGGCGGGAGCAGGGCGAAAACAAGCCCCACCGCCAGGGGAAAGACCAGCCACCCGCCGCGCGACGCCGTCGAGAGCACCACCAGCAGCATGGTGGCGTGACCGGCGGAGTGCAGGAGATCCCAGCCGAGACCCCGCTCCCGGCTCCAGAGGCCCAGGCCCAGCACGTGGCAGGTGACCAGGTACCCCGCCAGGGCGTTGGAGTACTGGAGGGTGGAGAGGATCTCCCGGCCGGTGAAGGCGCCGGGGTAGTACACGAGGCCGGTGGCGGCGGCCACCCCGACGCCCGCCACGCCGAAGCCGGCCAGCACCAGGGTACGGGCAAGAAGCAGGCGACGTCCCGCGTCCACCGACACCCGGGCGGCGAGCCAGTAGACCATGGCGTAGGCCAGGAGCTTCAGCGCGCCGTCGGCGGCCTCCCGGCGGTCCACGGCGCCGATGAGCGCCACCAGGTACGCTGCCGGCAGCGCCCAGGCGGCAACGTCCGGCAGCCGCCAGCGAAAGGCGGCCACGGGCCGGAGGAGCGCGTGCCAGCCCTCCACGGCAAAGACCACGGCCAGCACCAGCAGGGTCGGGTAAAGCTCGGGCCGGAAGAACAGGCCCCGGAGGTAGGGCCCGCTGAAAAGCACAAAGGCCAGGCCGGCCACGACCGGGGCCCGGAGGTCCACGGCCGCCGCGGGGCGGGAGAGGCCGCGTTCCGCAACCGCCTGCGCCCGGGCCACGACGCCCTCCTTTCAGCACGGGCGGGCCGCTGCCACGGTCCGGACAACGGCCCGCCATTGCCCCTCACACCACGACCTCGCACCGCTCGCGGCTTACAGCTCTTCGAGGTACCTCAGCAGGCGCAGGAGCATGACGGTGCCCTCGGCCCGGGTGGCGTCGGCCGCCGGCGCGTACTCGACCGGCGTGCGCCCGGTGATGATGCCGATGTGGGCCGCCCGGGCGGCGGCGCCAAGGGCCCACTCCGCGATGGCGTCGCGGTCAAGGAAGCGGAACAGGGCCCGCAGTTCCTGGGCCGGCGTGATAACCACCTCACGCCCGGCCGCCCTGGCCGCCCGCACCACCAGGGCCGCCATCTCCTGCCGGGTCACCGGGGCGTCGGGCCGGAAAGTCCCGTCCGGGTAACCCATAACCAGCCCGGCCCGGGCCGCCGCCTCCACGTAGCCGTAGTGCCAGTCGCCCGGCCGCACGTCGGAGAAGGTGGCCGCGGGCGACAGGAACTCGCCGAGCCGCAGGGCCCGCACGAGCAACGTGGTGAACTGGGCCCGGGTGATCCTGGCGTCCGGCGCGAAGGTGGCCGCCGTCATGCCGCGGACCATGTGCTTGGAGGCCATGACCTCAACGTCGGCCTGGGACCAGTGGCCGATCACGTCGGCGAAGGTCTTGTCGTAGGCCATGACGGTGTAGGTGCTGAGGCTGGGCAGCCGAGCATAAACGACGCCCGCCTCGACATCGACCTGCCCACCGACGAAGTGCCAGCCGCCGGTCAGTTCGTCGCGCCGGTAGACGCCCAACTTCAGCGGAGAGACGTCGCCCAGGGCGTCGCGGTCGAAGGGCAGACCCAGCACCAGCGGGTACTGCGTCAGCGGCAGGCCAGCCGGAGCAGTCTCGACCCCCAGGTCAAGGTCAACCATCGGCCCGGCGTGCACCAGCCCCTCCAGGAACTCCGGCGCCTCCGCCAGCACCGCCGACACCTGCTGGGGCGTGAGCGGCGCCCCGGCCAGCGCCAGGTCGGGCGCCAGGCGCGCCTCCTCGGGCAGAGACGCCAGGAAGGTCGCGGGGCTCACGCGGAGGCTGAACGATGGCCCGCGAAGCTCAAGGGTTCGCCGGGCGTCAGCCAGGGCCCGCAGACCGGCCGTGGGAAACACAAAGCGACCCGCCAGGGCGTCCGCTTCAGGCGGGATGTCCACCACCAGCACCGGCACGTGGGGTTGAGTCTGAATGAAGACCTGCACCCGATCGGTGAGGACGCGGACGGTGGCGGTGCGGGTGGCCGGGTCCACCGTTACCGTGGCGGCGGGGGTCTCAAAGGTGGGCGGACCGACCACCGGCGGCGGCAGCACGGGCGGAACGACAGGAGGCGGCCCGGGAATGTCCACGTAAACGGTGACATAAACCTGCCCACTCACGGTAACCAGGACATTCTGGGGCGTCAAGTTGAGCCAGATGGTCAGCGGAACCTGGTAGACGTCCACGTAGACGGTCTCGTGGATCCGGCTGAACCGCACGTCAGCCCCTGGCACCGGTTGGCCCGCGGCCCTCAGGGAGACGACTGAGACATACTGGTTGGTTAGCGGTGTCAAGGTGATCGAGATCTGACCCGGAGACGGGAGAGTGATCTGCGGCGTCTGCGCCCACGCAAAATGCGAATGAAAAGGAACTATGACAAGTAGGACGAGCGCTACCAAGCAGAGTAGTGACAAGCTTCCTGTCCAAGTCTGACGCAGCAGGGATCGCACCAGGTTCACCTCCCTAGCCCTGAAAGGGATGGGACTGTAGAATTCGCTAAACCGATCATGGTTCCTGCTGGGCGGCGGCGGGAATGGATAATAGTCTCTAGGCAGCCACAAATAGACAAGTGCCAGCTACGAAGAAGCCGCGTTCTTCGATTCTTCAAGGGCCTTGGGTCTGCCCCAACTTCAACATTTGCATGTACACTCTATCGCCGGGTACGGGCTGGTGGTCATGTGTACCTGCACATTGTAGAGAGCAGCCGCACGGGAGCCGGGATACGCCATCGCGTGCTGCAGTCTCTGGGCCGGGAGGAGGGGTCTTGGAGCTTTCGGGAGATGCGGCAGCAGCTGCGGGGGTGGCGCCCGATGAGGTACGCGTCGGCAGCGCTGCTGGATGTCGGGGATAAGGAGAGCCCGATCCCCGAGATCTACAAGCGGAAGCTCTTTCGGCTGCGTCCAGGCGGCTAGGACAAGCAACAGGCCGCGGCGGCCGGGCTGCCGAAAGGATCGGTGCTGGAGCTCCAGAGCTTTCTGAGATGGGGGTGTGCCTCAGATGGGCCGCCCGAGAGCGTACCGGCAACGGCTGTCATACCAGGTGCACGCCGCCCGCCAGAAGACGTTAGCCCAGCAGTTGGTCGTCACGCTCGAGCGGGAGCTGGGCATGAGTGCCGCCGAGGCTGAACTGGTGGCGGCCAGGCTGGACCGCTACGTAAAGGTCCAGGCGGCGGTCCGGGCGCCGGAGCAGATCGTGATACAGTGTCTCGCCGGGCGGGAGTCTTTCCGCCGGCGTGCGGGCGGGCCCAGCAAACCCGTGAAGCTCACCGCGGTGGGGCCCGAGGACCTTGACGTGCTGGTCCGGGCAAGGTCGGGGCGCCTGCGGTGGCTCCGGCGGTCCGAAGCTGGCCCGAGCTCGCCTCGGAGCTGGCGTCGCACTTCGGTTTTGCGCCGGCGCGGGCGCGGGCAGGGCCAGGTGCTCGAGGAGTGCCTGCAGAGCCTGGCCGCCGCACGGCCCCCGGGCAGCCCCGTCTACTGGGCCGGGACGGCCAACGAACCCGCCGGCAAACCGCTCGGGGCCTGCCGGCTGGTGCCGGTCCAGATACCCTACTGGGAGGACGAAGACCTGGCACGAACCGCCGACAACCCCGAACTCGACCGGGTGCGGGACCTCAAGCGGGCCCGGATCCTGCGCTACAGCACCGCCGCCAAGCGGCAGGGAGCGTACCTGAGTTACGCGGACCTGTCGTACCTGATGGGTATCCACACCGAGGCGGTTCGCGCGTTGATCGGCCGGGACCCGCCCCTTGTGGCCCCGCTGCGGCGGGGAGGGTCAATCCCTGTCCGGCGCACCCGCGTTGTGCGGCGGTCAGCCACCAGGGTTCCGGCGAGGCGGTGGTCCCTGACAATGGCAGGAACCTGCCGAACTCTGTAGAACCAGCCATACGCTCATCGAACCGGCTTGCAGGCATCACGACCTTGGAGGGACTTGAAGCTGACGCGACCACAGGATTGACGCCGGCCGCTCAGGAGAGGATTCACGCGGCATGAGGGGGTTATCGGGTGGGGCGCGGCCACCGGCTGCACCGAGCGGCCGTCATCCTGGCGGGTGGCGAAGGAAAGCGGTTGTGGCCTGCCACCACCGAGGCAGAACCCAAGCAATTTCTCCGGCTCTTCGGGGGGACCACACTCCTCGAGCAGACGTGGCGGCGGGCTCTATCGGCGCCTGGCGTAAAAGACGTCTGGGTTGTTACCCGGGAGCTTTATGCCCGGCGAACCCGTGCCGTCCTGCCGCAGCTGCCACCGGAGCGCTTGATCGTTGAGCCGTCAGGAAAGACCACTGGGCCGGCTCTGGCCCTGGCACCTGGCCTGATCGCCCGAGAGCTCACCGACGCCGCCATCCTCGTGCTCCCGGCCGACCACTACATCCCGGACGAGCGGGCGTTCGCATCCTCGGCGGACCTCGCCCTTCGGGTGGCCGAGGAGAATCGGGTGCTCGTGACTTTTGCGATTCAGCCCACGCGCCCAGAAACCGGCTACGGTTACATGGAGCTTGGTGGCCCTTCACTTGACGGGATGATCAAGGTCCGGCGGTTCGGCGAAAAGCCAGACCCTGGCACAGCCCAGACATTTCTGGAAGCAGGGAACTATGCGTGGAATGGCGGGATGTTTGCTTGGCGCAACAGCACGTTGGCAGCAGCGTTGCAGGCAACAGCCCCTGCGCTATACGAGAACGTATACCTCCGTGCGTTGCACGGCGGCGAGGACTGGCGCGCCGAATGGGACGAACTGCCGTCCATCTCCGTGGACCATGCCGTCATGGAGCATGCAAAGAATATCGTCGCCACTCCTGTAACCTTTGCCTGGGATGACCTAGGTTCCTGGATGGCACTGGAGCGAAACACGCGACCAGACAAGGATGGCAGCGTTGTTGTGAGGGGCCCAGTATTCCTCGATGATTGCTTCCCAATCTGATATACTGAAATGACACGCCAATTGTTGCATTAGGCATGCGCGATCTAGTGATCGCAGCTGGGCGCGCAGCGTATTGGTCACACGAAAAGATCGAGCCGCTTCAGTAATCGAGGCGGTCTCCGCTCTGGGCGGGCAATCCGGCGCGACAAGACCCTTTGAGGCAAGCGGTGGGTGGACCGCAGTTTCCACTCGGACATTCACACGGGTACCCGTTGGGGACGTTCGGGTCGTCGCAAAACCGTGGGGTCGTGAGGTATGGTGGGCCGTACACGACAGATACTGTGGAAAGCTCCTTGATGTGGGGGCCGGCCACAAATTGAGCTTGCAGTATCACGAGTCCAAAGTGGAAACGCTTCTCTTCCTCGCCGGTGAGGGACACATCCAAATTGGCGAGGACTTGCTGCCCGCCTATCCTGGAGTCGTTGTCGATGTCCAGCCGGGAACTGTCCACCGGATCGTCGCACTAACAGACCTGACAGCCGTTGAAGTGTCAACACCCGAATTGGATGATGTTGTCCGGCTTGAAGATGCGTACGGAAGGGCCGGCGGTGTGCAGTGATCACGCACAACCCGCACACGTGACCACGTGTTAGCACGCATCTGGCGGTGGACGGGTCGTTCGAGTCGCAGGTGGGGGTAAAAAGGCGTTTCGGAACAGGAGAGACACCGCGTGGTTCCTAAGCGTTCGGTAGACCAACCAACGTAAAGGGGGAGCCGGACCCCCCTTCGGCCGGTACGCCGGTGGCTATGGATAGCGGCTCATGGTTGGAGCGATTGCGCAAGGCCGAGGCCGATGGTGATATCGGTTTGTGTCGACGCCGTTTCTACCCCGAAGCCAGGAGAACCTTGCTTCGATGGCCCCTATAACCGCTCCGCCGAACAGCGGGGCAACGAGGCCAGGGCTTGGGCGTAACGGTCCTGGCACATCCGGGCAGGACTTTCTCGGCGAATCTCGCAGCTTGTCTTCAAGCCAGGAGATGAGGTGAGCGAAGTTCAGCCTCGTTGTGCTGAGGCAGGGGCCGACCGTCGGTCGGGGGCCTAGAGACACGAAGCTCAGGGGCACGACAAGCTCCGCGGCCTGATGGCTATCTACACTTAGGCCGGACGTGTAGCGAGCCTCAAGCAGGGCGGATCGCTCGTAATGCGTGACTTCCGGGGTGGGCAGGCCTTCCTGGTTTTCTGAGATGGCCACACAGCGAGAGGTGGCGTTCTCTTGTGACAGCTCGTGCGCTGAGCCTTGCAGCGACTGAGGTGCGAGAGACCCTCATCGCCCGCATCCGTGCCCAAGCCGCCCACGTTGGCGTCGTCGGCCTGGGTTATGTCGGCCTCCCATTCGCGGTCGAGAAGGCCAAGGTGGGCTTCCCCGTCACGGGCATCGAGCAAAACTCCTTGCGGGCTGCTGCCATCAATCGCGGCGAAAACTACATTCCGGACGTCCAGGACGAGGAGCTGGCCCAACTGGTTCGGGACGGCCGCCTGCGGGCCGTCAGCACGTTTGACGTCGTTCCCGAGCTTGACGTCATCGTGATCTGCGTGCCGACGCCGCTGACCAAGAACCTCACGCCCGACCTGCAGTACGTCGAGCACGTGACCCGGGAGATCGCCCGTCGCCTGCGCCCCGGCCAGCTCATCAGCCTCGAGTCGACCACCTACCCGGGCACCACGGACGGCGTTATACGCCCCATCCTGGAGGCTTCGGGCCTGAAGGTCGGCGTGGACTTCTTCCTGGCCCACTCCCCCGAGCGGGTGGACCCCGGTAACAAGCGCTACACCACCAAAAACACCAACAAGCTCGTCGGCGCCACCGACCCGGCCTCCCGGGAGGTGGCCCTGGCGTTTTACTCGCAGACCATCCAGCACGTCGTCCTTGTCTCCTCGGCTGCCGCGGCCGAACTGGTTAAGGTGTTCGAAAACACCTTCCGGGCCGTCAACATCGCGCTGGTCAACGAGCTGGCGATGCTGTGCGACCGCATGGGGCTCAACGTGTGGGAGGTGCTCGATGCCGCGTTCACCAAGCCCTTCGGCATTCTCCCCTTCTACCCGGGCCCCGGCGTGGGCGGCCACTGCATCCCCATCGACCCGCACTACCTGGAGTGGAAGGCCAAGGAGGTCAACTTCAACACGCACTTCATCGCGCTGGCGGGCGAGATCAACCGCAAGATGCCCGAGTTCGTGCGGGAAAAGGCGCTCCGGGTGCTCAACCGTCTCGGCGTCGCACCCTCCCGCTCCCGCATCCTCGTGCTGGGCGTCGCCTACAAGCGCGACCTGGGCGACTACCGGGAGTCGCCCGCCATCGAGGTGGTCCGCCTCCTGCGCCGGGACGGTGCCAATGTGGTCTACCACGATCCGTACGTTCCGGTCTTCCGGGAGCCCGACCTCGAGATGGCAAGCCAGCTGCTTTCGGAGGAGCTCGTGGCCGGAGCGGACCTGGTCATCATCACCACCGACCACAGCAACATTGACTACGCCTGGGTTGTCGAGCACGCCCGGTACGTGTTCGACACCCGCAACGCCACGCGTAATGTCCGGCACCACCGGGAGAAGATCACGCTGCTATAGTTGCTCGAACGCAGCGCATGACGGGGGCGCAAAAACAGGCCGACATGTCCGAAGGAGTAAAGGTCGCCGTCCTGGGTGCCGGAAAGTGGGGCATCAATCTTGTCCGCACCTTCCACGAGCTCGGCGCGCTGGCAGCCGTGGTTGAGGTCGACGCCGGGCGCCGGGCATGGCTTCAAGCTCAATACCCGGACGTGCAGGTTTTCGCCGGCCCGGAACCCGTGTGGCGCTCAACGATACCGGCCGTCGTGGTGGCCACGCCGGTTCCCACGCACTACGAGCTGGCCCGCCAGGCGCTACTGGCCGGCAAGGACGTCTTCGTGGAGAAGCCCTTGACGCTTTCCGTGGCCGAGGCTCCCGAACTTGTCGAGCTGGCCCGCCGCCAGGGACGCATCTTGATGGTGGGCCATCTCTTGCTGTACCAGCCGGCCATTCGGTGGCTCAAAGAGCGCCTGGCAGAGGGGCTGGTTGGCCGAATCTGTAGCCTCCATCAGGAGCGGCTCAACCTAGGGCGGGTTCGCTCCGCCGAAAACGTCCTGTGGAGCCTGGGCGTCCACGACGTAGCGGTGCTGCTCTACCTGGTCGGTCGGCCGCCCGAGCTAGTGAGCGCGACGGGCCAGCGGGTGCTGCAGCCCGGCATCGAGGACGACATCTACGTGCATCTTCGCTTCCCCGGAGACGTGCAGGCCCATCTGCATGTCTCGTGGCTTTGGCCGGAGAAGCGTCGACGCCTGACCATCGTGGGCTCGGAAGCCATGGTGGTCTACGACGAGCTCGCCCAGAGGGTGACCCTCCACCGTAAGCGTATCAGCTCGACCCTCGAGCACCGCGACGAAGGCTTCGAGGTGGTCTACCAGGGCGATGGCGAGCCGTTGCGGCTTGAGTGTGAGCACTACTTAGAAGCGGTTCGGTCACGTCAGCGTCCGGTTTCAGACGGCGAATCAGGGGTTGAGGTGCTGCGGGTGCTGGAGCAGGCGGAGCGACAGTTGAGGGGCGGAGCTCAAGCAGAACGGGACTACTTCGTGCACGAGTCCACCTACGTCGATGAGGGGGCCAATGTCGGCCGGGGTACTCGCATCTGGCACTTCTCCCATGTGATGGCAGGCGCGAAGATCGGGGAGCGATGCTCCCTCGGGCAAAACGTGTTCATCGGTCGCAATGTCAAGATCGGCAACAACGTCAAGATCCAGAACAACGTGTCCGTCTATGAAGGCGTCATCCTTGAGGACGACGTGTTCTGCGGCCCAAGTTGCGTGTTTACCAACGTGAAGACCCCTCGCAGCGCGTTTCCCCGCAATACCTCCGCTGACTACGTCACGACCCAAGTGAAGCGGGGTGCCACCATCAGCGCCAATGCGACCATCGTCTGTGGCGTGACCATCGGAGAGTGGGCCTTCGTGGCGGCCGGGGCGGTGGTGACCAAGGACGTTCCGCCGTATGCGCTCGTGGCCGGGGTCCCGGCCCGGATTACCGGCTGGACCTGTGAATGTGGGGTTTCCCTGAAATTCGAGGGGAACCGCGCGGTGTGCGCCGAGTGCGGTAAGAGGTATGAGAAGATAGGTGAAGATTCCGTTGGCCGGGTAGAGTGAGGCGTGATGAACCGACCCGAGCATCAAATCCCAATCTTGGACCTTTCGGCCGAAATCGAGGCGCTCTGGGACGAGCTGAACGCGGCTACCCAGCGGGTGCTCCGCTCGGGGCGATTTATCCTGGGGCCAGAGGTCGAAGCTTTTGAACGCGAGGTTGCGGAGTACCTCGGTGTGAAGCACGCCATCGGGGTGAACTCCGGCACCGACGCCCTTGTGATCGGCCTTAGGGCCCTAGGCGTAGGCCCAGGCGACGAGGTCATTACCACCCCTTTCACCTTCTTCGCCACCGCCGAGGCCATCAGCCTGGTGGGGGCAACGCCGGTCTTCGTGGACATTGACCCCAATACCTTCACCATCGACCGGGGCCTGATCGAGGAGAAGATTACCCCCCGCACCAGGGCCATCCTCCCGGTCCACCTCTACGGGCAGGCCGCGGACATGGACTCGATCCTGGGGCTTGCCGAGAAATACGGGCTCAAGGTGCTGGAGGATGTGGCCCAGGCGTTTGGCGGGGAGTACAAGGGCAGAAAGCTCGGCACCATCGGCCACGCCGGGGCCTTCTCCTTCTTCCCCTCCAAGAACCTGGGGGCGTACGGCGACGGCGGACTCATCGCCACCGACGACGACCGGGTGGCCGAGACCGCCCGGATGCTGCGGGCCCACGGGGCCCGGAGGAAGTACCACAACGAAATGCTGGGCTACAACTCCCGGCTGGACGCCCTTCAGGCGGCCATCCTGCGGGTCAAGCTCCGGTACGTGGACGGGTGGAACGAGGCCCGCCGAAAGGCGGCCTGCACTTACAATGAGCTCCTGAAGGACGTGCCCGGGGTGGTGACCCCCTATGAGGCGCCCTACGCGAAGCACGTCTACCACCAGTACACGGTGCGCATCCTGGACGGGAAGCGCGACGAGGTGCAGCGGAGGCTGACGGAGGCAGGGATTGGGACCATGGTGTACTACCCGGTGCCGGTGCACAGACTCCCGGTGTACGCCCCTGTGAGATACGCCTTGCCGGAGGTGGAGAGGGCTAGCCGTGAGGTTGCCTCTCTCCCGATATACCCCGGGTTGACTGAGGAAAAGATGGTTTATGTAGCAAGTGAGCTAAAACGGTGCTTCTGATCGGGTTTGAATAGAGGGAGCTGGGTTGAGGCGAACCGATATGGGGACGAACAGCAACCGTGAAGCACTGGATTGATGCTGCTTTGAACCCATTTTCCGCTCTAAGGGCACAGGCAGTTGGACGGGACCGTAACCAGAACGCCAAGTGCGAGGGTCAAGGAAAGGGTTCGAGCCGTTCAGGCAGGTCGATGAGACGCAAGCCGAGACGTTGGAGGACGCGCCGATGCTCGGGCAGCCAGTTGCACCATTCGATTTCAACAGAACCATCCTCGTACAAGGTCTGCAGAATACTGACCTTGGCAAACACCCGGCGGAGGAAGCGAGTGGTCCAGGTCTCTTGCGTCCTTTTTCGCCTCCCACTCGATGAGCGAATACGGCTGCAGGGCTACCATAGTGATCCAGGCCAGGGCCTGCACCCGGGCGTCGGTGTGCACGAACAGGGGTCGGATCTTGCAGTTCATACAGGCCTTCCCGGGCCATGAGGCGCTCAAGGGCCGGCTGGTTCCAGGTCCAGCTCATCTCCATCTGGCCATCGGCACCGCTGAGCTCCTTGAACACCATCCAGGCCGGCCTCAATCGGCCCCAGCTCAAGACGCGCCAGCAGGTGCATGCCAAGTTGGATCGGTTGTTTTCCGGCGCCCTGGCCGCCTACCGCGCCTGCGTACACATCGGTGACCTCGATGTTCTGGCAGCGCTTGATGCGCGTCTTTTCATCCCGGCTCTGCTTGCTCGAAGAGCGAATGACGATGGTCCGCTCACAGTAGACGTGGCGGCGGACAGCCTGGGAGCGCAGGCGTCCCCGTTGGCCGGGCGCCCGCAGTGGCGGGGGCTCGTTGGGCAGAGGTTCTTCGTAGAGCACGGGGATGCCCCATTCGCAGGCCCAATAGCGGCTCTGGCCGCTGGCGCCTCGATAGGGCAGTTCCGCCCAGTGGACGTGGGCTTGCTGGAGCGCGTCCAACAACGCGGTAGCCGCCTGCCAGGGAGCGAGATCTGCGACTGCAAGGGCACGCCGCCTTGCCTGGAGGTGGTCAGGGCCAGATTCACCTGTTTTTTGTCGGGTTTCCCATCCCGGCTATAGCCGTAGCGGATGAGTGCGGATTCCTCGTAGCCCCCCTCGAAATAGAGGGAGGTGATATCGTAGAGGACTTCGTCGGCCGGCACGGCAAAGTCGCTGAGCAAGCGGACGGCGATGAGGCCCTGGAGGTCTTTTTCGTAGGCGGGCGACACATCGAGGGTATCGCGCAGACGGTCGTCGTTGAACCGCTCAGCGGGCAGGCCGTAGAGGTCGGCCGTGCCGGATTCGTTGGCCCACTCCTGGACCTGATAGAGGGGAGCTGGAGCGTGGCAGCGGTTCATGACCAGGGCCTCGACGAGCTGGCCGTGGGTGAAGCCGCTGTGGCGCTGCATGGGGATGGTGGTATCGACGATGGCGCGCAGATTCATGCGCTCGGCCATGGCCTTGAGCAAGATGATGGAGCCAATGGTTTTGACGATGCGGTGGCGGATGCCGACGGCATTGAGCATGCGAGCGAACCGGGGTGGCGGTGGGGGAGGTTGGGAGCGAAATCGACGAGGCATAGAGAAGACGCCTCTGATACGTTACTGACAATTTCGCGCCTCCCGGCCGAATTCCTGCTGGCCGCGGCAAATTTTGCCTTGCGGCTGCCGTGCCGTGCGATTCCCGACGGCTTAAAGCGGAAAATGGGTTTGAGCAGGTTGGTTTCCTCTAGGAGGGCGAGACCTCTGGGTTCTTTCTTATCTTTACGTGCTTATGCAGCCCCCATCGCTTCTATTGCCGCAGCCATGGCGGCGAACAACCTCCTGGCTTTTATTATCAGCATTATGGCAGCCCGAAAACTTGGCGTTGAAGGCTTCGGGATCTTTTCGTTGGCCTTTTCGGTGGCTACTCTGGTCGGGGTCATAGGTGATTTGGGATTTAACCTGAGCGTGATTCGCTTGTTTAACAAGTATCAGTCCGAACCGGAGAAACAGATTGAGATCCTGGCTTCTGCGTTAGGATTCAAGATCTTCTTCTTCGTTACTGTACTTATCGTATCCTTTCCCTCTGGCGACATCCTGGTTCGTTACATGGGGGTCGGCTTTCAAGCTCAGAAGCTTTTCGCGGTTGCGTGTTTCAGCGGAGGACTCCTTTTCCTCTGGACCTACCTCCAATCGTACTTGCAAGCATATCGCTCATTTAAGCGGCTCACAATGCTTATTTGGGCCTACTCAGGTCTTCGCTTCCTGTGTCTAATCGCAGCTTATAGCCTCTTCCCCAAAGATCCGCTGGCTTGGCTTGCTGCAACCTATACGGTTCCCCTGATGATTTTGGTCATCGTTGGGGTGGCACCCAAAGGGCGTGAGATGATGGCACTGCCCCTCAGGCGACCTGGGGCGAGCCTGGACGCCCTCAGGGAGTTGCTCGGATACAGCAAGTGGGTGGCACTGTCGGTTATTGCCTATACAGCGATGCCCTACCTTGTGCGATTCATTCTTGCCATACGCGCTTCTGTAGCGGAGGTGGGGATCTTCTCTGCGGGCATGACTTTCACCGTGGCGTTTTCGACCCTGAACACAGCGTTACAAGCGGTCCTCTTCCCTCAAGTGACCGCTCTTGAGGGGCGAGAAAAGATGAAGACATATTTAAGGAAACTTAGGAACATCGCGCCACACTATCTTGGGGTTGCAGCCGTAGGGGTTGTAGCCCTGGCATTCCTACAGTGGTTGGTCTTAGGCAGAGAATACCGCGCGGCATTGCCGGTATTTATGGTTACAGCTGGTGCATTCGCGATATCCGTGCTGTTATACTTGGAAACGATGCTCTTGCACACTTTGATGAGACCGGATATTGATGCTGTTATCAATTTGCTGGGACTGGTACTCCTCGTTGCTGTGGCCTTCTTAGCGGCTGGTAAGTTCGGAGCATTGGGCGTTGCGATCGTCTATGGATGCGTGATTGTCCTGGGGGGTATGTGTAAACGCATGTGGCTTTCACGGATCATATAAGAGGTGAAGGGAACACTTATGTGCGGGGTTAGCGGTATGATTACATTAACAGGTCGACCCGTTCCCTTGGATGCTGTCTTGCGAATGCATCGGGCATTGGCTCATCGTGGTCCAGATGATGAGGGCATCGTGTTATTCCCTTTCAGCGGTATTCCAGAGCTGGTGTGCTCCAATGAGGTGCATGGACGGCCAGATTCGTGTTGGGCGGCGCTTGGTCATCGGCGACTCTCCATCTTAGATAGGTCGCTCGCTGGTCAGCAGCCTATGAGGTCTCACTCTGGGCAGTGGTGGATCTCGTTTAATGGGGAGATATACAACTTCATAGAGCTAAAGCAGGTAGCTCCCGGTTTGGCTTGGAAATCAGACACGGATACCGAAGTTCTTTTAGAGTTGTGGGAGCGAGAAGAAGAGAAGTGTCTGGCCTCTTTGATAGGCATGTGGGCCTTTGCTTTGCTCTCACCACAAAGGCGAGAACTGGTCCTTTGTCGGGATCGTTTTGGCATTAAGCCTTTGTATTACACTATCGTCGGAGATTGGCTGCTGTTCGCATCGGAGATTAAAGCGCTTTTTGCCTCAGGCTTGGTGAGGAAAGCTTGGTCTCGAGAGATTGTGGAATACTATTTGGCTTACGGGATCCCTACAGCGGGGGGCAAGTTGACCTTCTACAATGGCATATTTCAGGTTCCGCCCGCTACCATGCTTCGATATCGCCAAGGAGCGCTTACTGACAAATCCTATTATTGTATTCAGGACAGCTCAACCGCTTCTCCCGAGGAGCTTGTGGAAGCAACAAGGGAGACTTTCATGGACGCTGTGCGTTTGGTCTTGAGGAGCGATGCCCCTCTAGCGCTAACCCTGAGCGGGGGTATTGATTCAACTAATATCGCAGCGGCTTCCGCGCGATGGCTGGCAGGGAAACAACAACTTACTGCTTATACATTGGACCCCAGCCCACTGTACGAAAACGAACTGGAATTTGCGCAGGACGTAGCAATAAGAAATAACCTTCGGCTAAAAGTGGTCTCCCTTCCGACTGAGCTCACTCCGCAAGATATGGTGGCTTTCGTCTTGACGAACGAAGAGCCACTGGTTTCACCGGGGAGTGTGGTCCAGTATATTCTCTACAGGCAGATCGCCCAGGATGGCATTCGTGTCGTTTTGGATGGACAAGGTGGTGATGAAGTCTTTTTGGGGTATCCTTGGCTCTACTATCCCGTCCTTTGCCAGTTTGTGCAGCAGCGCCGTTACCGAGAATTGCTACCATGGCTGACCGGGACCTTGCAGAATGGGAACACCACCCCTATAAGAATGTGGTTGTTAGGAAGGCAGTTTCGCAACCCTTATTTGCGCTACGATCGTGATCTTGTTGCGCTGCTTCGCCATAATCGACTCCTGCTTCCCCACCGGAACGATGTGCTGCTTGCAGCATCCAGTGCGTGTACATGGCGCGATCGTCAACAGGTAGCCCTTTACCTGTGGGAGCTCCCCTCGTTGCTTCGTGACGCGGATCGCAACGGAATGCGGTGGAGTCTGGAGATCCGTCCACCATTTCTGGATCACCGCCTCGTAGAACTCACCCATAATGCGGATCCCCTGCTTTTAACTCATGAGGGGTGGTCGAAATACGTTTCGCGCAAGATCATTGACGATAATCGTGTACCTTCTTACATCCAATGGTTCCAGCGAAAGCGCGGCTTCTATATTCAGCCGAATGCTTTTGCTGTCACCATGGAGGTTCTGATTCCTTTGCTTCTCCGTTACACTCGAGAGCTTCCCGAACTCATTGATGTATCTAGGCTTCAGGCAACACTGTCACAGAGGGTTCTTTTACCGCACCAGCTGTGGAAAATATTCGCCTTGATGGTTCTTGATGTATCATCGGATCTGAACGGCGTTCCCTTAGAGTTGGTGGAAGATCTACACGAAGTACCTAATTTTGCTTTGGGTCGGAGTGGTAAGAGCGGTTTAAATGCCTTCAATGGTGCGCTGCGGCAAGCCACAAGGTGGTTTCAGGGTGAGGTGCTGTGGCTTTTACACAAGGGGCGTAATGATGGTTAAAATCGGCAACGCCAAATTTGTCATCGTTAATGGTTGGTCAGACATGAATAGGGGAGATAGTGCCATTCTATTGGGAATGATATGGTTGATTAGAAAGCATCTTCCGGATTGTTTTATATGCGTGATGTCCGAATTTGGCGAAGCGGACGCCAGATTCGCATCCTCCTACTGGGCTATCAGGTTGCATCATCCTGAGGTGCAGATTTTGCCAGCGCTCTTTCCCTATCCAAAAGGTGAAAGAAAAATCCAGAAAGCGATAAACGCGATGCTGACGTTTGTGATCTCGTGCGCAGTGCTGGCGGTGCCAGCAATGGGACATTATTTGTTCCGTGGAGCGAAGGGCAAAACCTGGAGGAAGCTTATCGAATGCGATGCTTTATTGAGCAAAGGGGGACATGTCTTCTATTTCTCTCAGTGTTCACTCCAGGCAATGTACGGCTTTTTTAAACATGCGTTCCCTCTGCTTTTGGGGGCCAGACTGAGGAAGAAAACAGCCTTGTATGCTCAATCGGTCGGACCATTTCGCGGAAGGCTTTGCCAGCTCCTTGCAAAGTGGTTCTTCAACCGCTTGGACGTCCTTTCTGTTCGAGAGAGAATTTCGCTACGGTCTTTAGAGAACCTCGGTGTAACACGACCGATTCATCTCATAGCTGATGCAGCGTTTATTTTATCGCGAGATGGTAGAGGGAAAGAATTGGCCTTTGACCAACGTCCCGTGATTATAACGCCAAGACAGTGGGGCTTTGATAACCGGA
Organism: Symbiobacterium thermophilum; assembly: GCA_020725105.1. Classification (GTDB taxonomy): domain Bacteria; phylum Bacillota; class Sulfobacillia; order DYFQ01; family DYFQ01; genus DYFQ01. Next base: position 58,909 of record DYFQ01000011.1, on the reverse strand, counting down.
ACACATTTGAGAATTATATGAAAGCAATGGCGTTTATTGTAACATGGCTGTCTGCGGAGGGATACAAAATTTGGTTGGTTAGCCATACGATAGGGCCAACTCCGGAAGAAGATGATCGCATCGCTGTCCAATATTTATATCGAATGATAGAGGCAAAAGAGAATGTACAGGCCTTTGATACTGAAGGATTGACTGCGTATGATTTGATCCGCTTGTATGCTTCTGCGCGTTTGCTGATCGGCACTAGGTTTCATTCAGTGATTTTTGCGCTGTTGAGCGGCACGCCGGTGATAGCGATCTCATATTTTGGACCGAAGACGTTTGGAATTATGAAAAGCTTGGGCTTGGAGCGATTTGTTTTCGATATAAATAACCTGAATGTGGAGAGTATGAAATCAAAGATACAGGACATTTTCGAAAACCACGTTTTGTTCAGAGAAGCGATTTTGTTGATGATTGAAAAGCTTCGAGAGGAAGCGGAGAGCAAGGGTCTCGCTTTGCTTAACGCCATTCTCGGGGAGAGGTGGTGAATGCAGGTCCTCTGGTTCTTGGCATTGGCCGCCCTGATGGGAATAGCGCTGCTGTCGTTGCGCTTGGGGATGATTCTCTATCTTGTCGGTGCCCTTATTTTCCCTGCTCTGTGGCTCGGAGAAACGGCGGCTGTGCGATTTGAGCTGATCTACTGCTTGTGGCTTTTTCTTCTGCTTTTCCTGCGCAAATCCGTCGCGGGGCTTGCCTTTAGGGGGCACTCAGTATTAGGAAAGTACGTGCTCTTTCTTGGGATCATCAGCATGTCCGCGGTTTTTGCACTTTTGAATGGTGAGGCTGAAGGTTCTTTAGGGCAAATTATGGTTTCTTTCTATGGCCTACTTCGCCCTTTGATTGTCGCCTTTCTGGTCCTCAATGTCTCGATTGATGAGAAGCTCGCCTCGCATGTTTCGCGAGCATTCCTCTGGCTTAGCATTCCTATCGCTCTCCTGAGCATCGGGCAAACGCTGGGCGTAGATATCACTCAGCAACTTACCTTGCAGGGATACACTTCTCCGAGTCGCTCGCCGGTGTTTAGGCTTTTGGAAGAGCGAGGTGTAATTATTCGTAGCACAGGCGTTTTCGAATCGCCTGTTTACAATGCCGTTTATTGGCTGTTGGTATTGACAACCGCGGGATTCGGTCTCTTGACTGGCTCACCCACCTTCGGGGGCAAATGGTTTCTGTATTTGGTGTTCGGATTAGCAGTTGTAACTGGCATTACAACGCTCACGACCACCTTTCTCGCGGGGGCAGTGCTTGTTATGGCGACGTTGGTGCTCCTTGTGGGATACCGATATCCCAGGCATTGCTTTCGGTTCGCTATAGGTAGTGCTGGTGTTGCTGGCACATTTGTTATTGTGGGCTTGCTGTATTTTACGCAACAAGCAACTTTTGCGGGAAGCCTCGGTTACCAGGTTAATAGGATCCTCTCTGGTACGCTTTTCTATACCCGGTATGACGCACAAGGTGGTATACTTAAGGGAACGTATGAAGCTATTCAACATCGACCGGTCATCGGATGGGGACTTACCGAGCGCGAGGGTGCCTTTGTGGGCGATTCCATCTATATATCCGTGCTCTACAGGGGAGGAATTATCGGCTTGGGTGTTTTCCTTTGGTTGGTCTACAGCATTCTTAAACATGCATGGCGGAACCGAAGTCAGGGAGGCATACCAGGTAAGATCTGTTGGATGCTTCTTTTGTGGACTCTTCTCTTGCTGGCCACAGGTGTTGGAAGCCCGAGCTTTTTCATTCTACGCCTCCAGGAATGGTACTGGGCTTTTGTTGGTCTGAGTTTGAGTCTTTGTTCCCAGTCATACCAAAAGAAAACCAGACATGAACACGCTGGCTGAGGAGCGCCTCGTGAAAAGGTTGCGCGCCCTTCATATCCTACCCAACTTCGGCCCCGGCGGGGCCGAGCGCATGGCCGTGCACCTGATGCAGAGTCTCAACCGGGAACGTTTTGAGGTGGCGGCGGTCAGCATGTTTGACCGGGTGGGGTCTGACCTGGAGGCCATCCTGGAACGGAGCGGCATTCCCGTGTGGTACTTGGGGAAGAGACGCAGTTTCGATCCGAGGATGTACTCCCGGATAGATGCCGTGCTCCGCCGGTTTCGTCCCCACATCGTACACACTCATAGATACGTCTTGCGCTATGTCTTGCCGCCGGTGGTTTACCGGCGGATTCGGGGAAAGGTGCACACAGTGCATAATCTGGCTGAAAAAGAGGTGGACGCTCCCGGGAAGCTGGTCCACCGCCTGGCGTTCAGCCTCGGAGTGGTTCCGGTAGCCATCGCCTCGGAGGTGGCGGTCAGTCTCAACCGCGTCTACCGGCTCACAAGAGTGCCGCTCATTCCAAACGGCATTCCTCTCCAGGCCTACCGCTCTCCCGCGATGACACGGGCAGAGTGGCGGAGGCGGGAGGGCATCGGGGCCGAAGAAGTTGTGTTTGCGTGTGTAGGGCGCCTCACAGTGCAAAAGAACCAGCAGTTGCTCCTTGATGCGTTTGCCCGCGTGCCAGACGCCAAGGAGAAGGGGTGGCTTCTCCTGGTGGGCGATGGTGAGAAGCGCCGCGAGCTTGAACTTCAGGCTGAGGCTCTGGGGCTGGGTCACAGGGTGAGTTTTCTGGGGGTACGGACCGATATCCCTGAGATACTGGGCGCTTGCGATGTTTTTGTGCTCTCCTCCAGCTGGGAGGGGAATCCCCTGGCAGTGATGGAGGCCATGGCTGCGGGAAACCCGGTGATCGCTACGGCAGTGGGAGGTGTGCCGGAACTGGTGGTAGACGGCGCTACGGGTCTGCTTGTCCCTCCGGGCGATCCCGCAGCCCTCGCTGTGGCAATGTCTGTTCTGCTGCACGATGCAGCTAGGCGACGGGAGCTGGGCATGGCAGCTGCCAAGCGAGCAGAAGAACAGTTTTGTGTAAAGGTGATGGCCAAACGGTATGAAGAGCTTTATGAGAACTTACTGGCGCCGCGCTAAACTCTACGCCAGGTTAATTCGCCATTGGGGAGGGATGGTGGCTGGCCGCAGCTACTGGCACGCGGAACAGGGGCTGGGCCGGCAGTTTGCCCCCGGGCAGCTCCTGGGCTACTACAATGACTTAACAGCCAAGGCGCACTGGACAGGTCCGGTGGATGGCGATGGCCTGCCACTAAACCAGGATGTCCAGGGTAGGTTCATTTACTTCCCCACCACCCTGCTGCAAAAGGCGCTGGGCCACTGGGACAGGTGGCTGGAGAGCGGGCGCACATATGAGGCCGATCGGGCCGCCTTTCTCAAGCTGGCAGGTTGGGCGCTCAGGGCACAGGACGAAAATGGCGGCTACCCAATCTGGCCCCTGGTGGGGCTTAAGGCTGCCTCCCCCCATTCGGCCATGAGCCAGGGCGAGGGCATTTCGGTGTTGGTACGCGCCTATCATCTGACTCAACGGGAGGAATACCTGGAAGGCGCACGACGGGCCCTGGGCCCCTTGCTTGCGGCTGTACAGCAAGGGGGGACTTGCCGGGTATGCCCGGAGGGGCTGGTGCTGGAAGAGGCGCCGCAGGAACCCCATAACACCATACTCAACGGCTGGATATTTGCGCTCTACGGACTTTACGACTATCTGCTAGCGGCCAAGGCCAGGACGCAGGATGCCTGCCGGGTGGAGGCAGCGCTTCAGGCCAGTCTACGGGCGCTGGTGGCTTGCCTGCCGCAGTTTAACGCTGGCTTTTGGTCCTATTACGATACATCCGGCAACCTTGCCAGTCCCTTTTATCACCAGTTGCATATCGCTCAGTTCAAGGCCCTTGAGCTGACATTCCCAGAACACGCGGAAAGCCTCAGGTGGTGGCGGCAGCTCTTCGAGCATCAGGCTGCTTCGCGCCTGAACTGTACAAAGGCAGTGGCCCTGAAGGTGTATCAGAAACTGCGCCGGCCGCCGGAGGTGGTGTTGCGATGAGAATTATCTATGTTACCTCAAGTCTACCTTATGGGCCGGGAGAGGCGTTCATTATTCCCGAAATCCAGGAGCTCAAGCGGCAGGGACACGAGGTCTTGCTGGTGCCCATGTATCCCAGAGGGGCGGTGTTCCACGAAGAGGCCAAGACCCTGCGGGCCTGCACACACACGGAGCCGTTGCTGTCATGGGAGATCATGAGGGCCGCGCTGAGAATCCTGGCGTTAGCGCCACTGAAGGCCCTTTCCGTGCTTGCCCTCTTATGGCGGAGCGGCAGCTTGCGCATCTTGGCCAAGAACCTTGTGGTCTATCCGAAGGGACTGTGGCTGGCCTCTATGGCCCGGGAGTGGCAGGCGGAGCATATCCATGCCCACTGGGCAACTACCACCGCCACCATGGCTCTGGTGGCCGGCGAGCTGGCCGGGGTGCCGTGGAGCTTTACCGCCCACCGCTGGGACATCGCGGAGAACAACCTTATAGCCCTGAAGGCCCGCCGGGCTGCCTTCGCCCGAGCCATCGACCGCCCCGGGGCGCAGGAACTCGCAGCACTCGCTAACCTGCCTAACTGGGAGCCGTACGTCATCCACATGGGCGTGGCTCTCCCGCCGACCACGGGGCGGGGCCGCGCATCGGCGGCCAGTGACGCTTTTCGTGCAGTCATGGCTGCGAACTTCGTCGAGAAAAAGGGGCACGTGTACCTGGTTGAGGCAGTGCGGCTTTTACGTGGCCGGGGTGTGCGGGTGCGTGTGGACCTGGCGGGGGACGGGCCCTTGAGAGCTGCCATCGAGCGTAAGGTAAGGGATTATGGACTGGAGGAAGAGGTCAAGTTCTTAGGTCCTGTTCCCCACGAGCGGTTAATGGCGCAGCTACAGGCCGGAGCATGGGACCTGATGGTCTTACCGAGCATAGAGGCCCAGGCTGGTGTAAGAGAGGGCATCCCCGTCTCCCTGATGGAGGCCATGAGTTGCGGGATCCCTGTCATCTCCACCAACACCGGAGGAATCCCCGAGCTATTGGGAGAGGGCGCAGGGGTGCTGGTGCCGCCCAAGGACCCGCCAGCTTTGGCGGAGGCCATAGATCGACTGTCGCGGGGCCCGGCGCTGCGACAACAAGTGGCGGAGGCCGGCAGGCAGCGCGTGCACCAAAGTTTCAACCTCGGAGAGGTCGTGGCCGAGCTGGCCTTGCGTTTCGCTGACTGTGCGAGGCCAAAAGCATGAAAGTAGTCTCCGTTATCGGCGCCCGGCCCCAGTTCATCAAGGCGGCGGCCGTTTCGCGGGCGCTGCGAGCCGCGCCAGGGGTGATGGAGGTATTGCTCCACACGGGGCAGCACTACGACGAGAATATGTCTGAGTTGTTCTTCCGGGAACTGGAACTCCCCGAACCGGACTACAACCTCGGAATAGGCTCCGGCACACACGGGGCTCAGACTGCTCGGACGTTGGAGAAGGTCGAGCAGGTGCTGCTGCAAGAGAAACCTGACTGGGTGCTGGTCTACGGCGATACCAACTCGACGCTGGCCGGAGCGCTGGCCGCGGTCAAGCTTCACACACCTGTTGCTCACGTGGAGGCTGGACTCCGGGCGTTTAACCGGCGCATGCCCGAGGAGATTAACCGCGTGCTTACTGACCATGTCTCGGAGTTGCTCTTTGCCCCCACTGAGAACGCCGTGGCCAACCTACGGCAGGAGGGGATTCCTGAAAAGTGCATTCATTTGGTGGGCGACGTGATGTACGATGCAGCGCTTTATTACGGGGAAAAGGCCGACGGGAGAAGCCAGATTCTTCATCACTTGGGATTGCAGCCGGGAACTTATATCCTGGCTACGGTACACCGCGCAGAGAACACAGATGCTCCTGAGCACCTTCGGGCAATAGTGGAGGGGCTGGCCCAGGTAGCTGCGGAGATACCGGTGGCCTTTCCCGTGCATCCTCGCACTCGAAAGGCCCTTGAGGCAGAGGGGCTCCTTGGGCTCACTGGTGCCCGTCTACGGTTGATTGAACCCGTAGGATACCTAGATATGGTAATGCTGGAGAAGCACGCACGCCTGATTGCCACCGACTCGGGTGGGGTGCAAAGGGAAGCCTTCTTCTATCGTGTCCCTTGCGTGACCCTGCGTGGGGAAACCGAGTGGGTTGAGCTTGTGGAGCTGGGTTGGAACCGGCTCTGCCTTCCCGTGAGTGGGACCGTGGTGGCCCATGCCATCCTAGAAATGGTGGGGAAAAAAGGGGCCGAGGCCACTCCTTACGGAAACGGGACAGCTGCACGGCTGATCGTGGCCAGGCTGAGTGGAGAGATGGCATGAACATCTGGATTGTGAATCATTACGCCGTCCCTCCAAACCTAGCCGGAGGCACCAGACACTATACGTTAGCCAAGGAACTTGTTCGGCGGGGTCACAGCGTGACCCTCGTGGCCTCGAGCTTTGACCACACGGCCCGGCGAGAGCTTCACTTGCAGCGAGGCGAGCGCTACAAACTTGAAGACGTACGGGGCGTCCGCTTCCTCTGGCTACGCACACCGCCTTATGCGGGTAACACTTCAGCGCGGGTCCGAAACATGATTGCTTTTGCGCACCAGGTTTGGCGTACGGCGACCCATAAGGTCTTGGGCAAACCCGATGTGATCCTTGGGTCGAGCCCCCACCTCTTCGCAGCACTGGCCGCCGAACGCCTTGCCGCGCGCTACGCGGTGCCTTTCGTGCTAGAAGTGCGGGACATCTGGCCGCAGACCCTCGTTGATCTGGGCAATTTTCCCCGTTATCATCCTTTTGTCGCCATGCTCGAGGGCATCGAGCGCTACTTGTACCGCCGTGCAAGACGCATCGTCACGCTTCTTCCAGGGGCCTCCGGCCACATGGAAGAGAAAGGTGTCAACCCATCCAAGGTGATTTGGATCCCTAACGGTATCGACCTGCATTTGATTCCAAACCTCTCAAACCTCTGGCCCCCACGACAGAGCGAGGTGCTCACTGTAATGTATGCCGGGGCTCATAGTTTGGCGAACGGGCTTGGTCTCGTCCTTGAGGCAGCAAACCTACTTCAGCAAGACGGATGGGCTGAACGCATCCGGTTCCGCTTGGTCGGAGATGGTCCCGAGAAGCCTGCCCTGATCCGAAGAGCACAAGAGTTAGGACTGGTCAATGTTAGTTTTGAACACGCTTTACCTAAGCAGGACGTTTATAAGCTTCTAGCCGAAGCGGATGCCTTTGTGATGGTGCTACAGAATTCACCCCTGTTTCGCTGGGGAATTAGCCCGAACAAGCTGTTCGATTACATGGTTTCGGCGCGGCCGGTGGTGTTTTGCGTAAGTACACCTTTCAACCCAGTTGAAGAAGCCCAAGCAGGTGTGACCGTCGGACCGGGAGACCCCTCGAACTTAGCCCAGGCCATTCGTAAGCTGGCAGAGATGTCCCCTGAAGAGCGACGGGAGATGGGGTTGCGTGGTAGGCGGTACGTTGAGAAATACCACGCGCTGAACCAGCTTGTTAGCAAACTTGACGAAATCCTGCGGGAGCTAACGGAGGAATCGACTCATGCCGCGCTCCGCTCTTGCTAAGCGCGGTCATGATCTTTTGGGAGCTTTCGTAGGGAACGTGTTATGTCACCGGTGATGCTGCCCACTGCGGTGGCCATTCTACCTTCCTGGAGGCGCTTTGTCAGGCGCAGGTGCGAAAGCCGGCCGACGCGCTGCGGGCGGTGCTTGTTCCTGGCTGCGGTCTATCCTGCCGACTCGATGCGTTGGGCCTTCGGGATGGCCATGCGGTACCGCGCCCTCACGCCTGGGTTCATCGCCAGCCTGCTCGCCAGCGTGGCGCTCGAGACCGTAGCTCCGGCGGCCGAGCCAAACGGCCGCATCGAGGTCCCCTGCATCCAGGTGTACCGCGACCTGCGGGACTACGACCGCGCGGTCCAGGCTGAGGCTGGTGATGCCCGATGACCGAGATCGAGCGCGTCCGCGTCCAGCTGCGTCAGCTCGGGCTGCGGACCATGGCCGACGCCTTCGAGGCGGAAGCCGATCTGGCCGCCAAGAGCCAGAGCAGCTTTGTGGCCTACCTCGGTCGGCTGGTCGATCTGGAAGCGGCGGCCAAGACAGACCGGTCCATCCGGGCCCGGCTCGCTCGGGCCCACTTTCCCGCCTTTTGCACCCTCGAGGCCTTCGACTTCAGCTTTCAGCCGTGGCTGAATGCCGCCGCGGTACGCGAGCTGGCGACGCTGGGCTTTCTGCAAGAAGCGGTCAATCTTGTGTGGGTCGGTCCGCCGAACACCGGCAAGTCCCACCTGGCGATAGCCGTCGGCATAAAGGCCTGCGAGGCTCACAAGACCGTGCTCTTCGTGAAAGCGGCCGACCTGCTCGACCAACTCCTGGCCGCATCGGTCAACCGGACCCTTGGCCGACTGCTCACAACGCTGACGCGCCCGGACCTGCTCGTGATCGATGAGGTGGGCTATCTGCCGATGTCGGAGCCGACCAAGGCGAACCTGTTCTTTCAAACATCAGCCGGCCGTACGAGAACATGTCCCTGGCGATCACCACCAACCGGCCCTTCCAGGAATGGGCCCAGGTCTTCGGCGACCCGGTCATCGCCGCCGCCATCCTGGACCGGCTACTGCACCATAGCATCGTGTTCGCGATCAACGGCCCAAGCTATCGCCTCAAGGACAAGCTCAACTGGAAGCCGCCCGCACGGGGTGATCGCCAGGACTGATCGGCTCTGGTCCCGAATCCTGCTGAGGCTCGTGGGAGGGGTCAGTTTTCAGGCGAAAAAGGGGTCAATTTTAGGGCGGAATCTGCAATTGGCCTCAGACCAAACGGGTGGTCCCGCAATAAGTAGCCAAATTCCCTGGGGAAGCCGCTGTTTGCCAGAAGGTTATGGTCAGTCCAAAACCCATTCTGGTGGCCTGCTACCAGCGCACGGAACGGACTACCTTAATACTTTGGGGGTTGACAAGATCAGGGATGCCTAAGGGTAGGAACGTCAAACCCCTCGTAGTCGTCGGGGCTGGAGGCTTCGGCCGAGAGGTGGCTTGGCTTGTTCGGGATCTTAATGCCACGAATCCAACCTGGGATCTCATCGGCTTCATAGACGATCACGTACATGGAAAGACAGTAGAGGGATACGCGATCCTCGGTGACCGTAGTTATCTGTACAGGATGTCACCTAAGCCTTTTGTCTCCTGCGCCATAGGGGATCCGAGGCTCCGGAGTCAAATGGTTGCAGACATTGAGACGCAGGGTATGGAATTTGCGACCCTAATCCACCCATCTGTCATCATGTCGCGGCATGTAAGAGTTGGGGCTGGCAGTATCATCTGCGCTGGATGCATCTTAACAACCAACATAGACATTGGCAAGCATGGCATCCTAAACTTGGGGTGTCGCGTCGGACATGACACCGTCCTCGGCGATTTTGCGAGTCTAATGCCGGGGACGAACCTAGCGGGCGAGGTCGTAGTGGGCGAAGGCTGCTACTTTGGACTAAACGCATGCGTGATCAACAAGGTTACTGTGGGTAACTGGAGCGTAATTGGCGCGGGCGCAGCAGTGGTTAGAGATATACCGCCAGGGGTGGTTGCAGTGGGTGTGCCAGCAAAGCCAGTTCGTTCAATAGAACGTTGAGTGCCTCTTCCATGATTGTTCCTCTGTCCAGACCTGACATAACAGCCCTTGAAGTGGAAGCTGTCTTGTCCGTTCTGAGGAGCCCGTTCTTGGCACTTGGACCGCGTGCCGAGGAATTGGAACGACTAGTCTCAACCTTCGTAGGTGCCACCTTTGGTATCGCCGTCAGTAGCGGAACCAGTGCGTTGCATCTACTCATCCGGGCATTCAGCATCGGCGACGGGGACGAGGTGATTACCACCCCTTTCAGCTTTGTGGCTTCGGCTAACTGCATTCTTTATGAGCATGCCAAGCCCGTGTTCGTGGACGTCCAACCAGAAACGGGAAACATCGATCCCGCTCTCATTGAGTCAGCCATCACATCACGGACCAAGGCGATTTTGCCTGTTGACGCTTTTGGGCATCCGGCGGAGCTAGACAAGATCCGGGAGATCGCGAACAAGCATGGACTGGTGGTCATCGAGGATGCCTGCGAGTCCCTCGGCTCCGCGTATAAGGGGAAGCGATGCGGTTCTCCTACCTATGCTCACGCTGCCGCTTTCGCCTTCTACCCGAATAAGCAAATCACCACCGGTGAGGGCGGCATGATCGTCACCAACGATTCCGAGGTCGCCCGGCTCTGCCGAAGCCTGCGTAACCAGGGCCGGATGGAATCCGGACCGTGGCTTTCCCACGACCGCCTCGGTTACAACTACCGGATGGATGAGCTTTCCGCCGCACTAGGCGTAGCTCAAATGCAGCGCATAGACGAACTACTGGCCAAGCGGGCCCGCGTCGCGAAGATATACGCCGAGCGGCTCTCCGGCCTGGCAGGCGTACGTATTCCCCACGTCGCCCCTGAGGTAACCACGATGTCCTGGTTTGTTTATGTGATAAGGCTGGACAAGGGCATTAACCGTGACGTTGTCATGGAGTCTCTACTTGAAGCCGGTGTTGAGTGTCGACCCTACTTCACGCCGATCCATTTGCAGCCCTTCTACCGCCAGATGTTTGGATACCGGGAGGGCGATTTCCCGGTAGCCGAGCAACTGGGTAGTTGTAGTGTTGCCATTCCCTTTTACAACAACCTGACCGAAGGCCAGATCGACTACGTGGTCGACAGGCTGAGCTACGCCCTCAGAACGCATGCCTGAACGCATGCCTGCACCGGCAAGGGGACGCCCAAACCGGACGACAGGCTTCTTGAGGGTGTTACCCGTGAGGGCTCTGTATTCTGCCGTAAAAAGAATGACTGATTTCACGCTGAGCAGCGTCTTGCTGGTAGCGTTGGGGCTTCCGTTCCTGATAGGGGCGGTCATAGTCCGCCTTGATTCTCCCGGGCCCGTTTTCTTTAGGCAGTTGCGTATCGGCATGAAAGGCAAGCCCTTTAGGATCTGGAAATTCAGGACCATGATCCATGGGGCAGAACAGACGGGGCTCGGACTGAATGTAGCTGCCAACGATCCAAGGATAACTCGAGTAGGGCGGCTCCTGCGTTCTTGGGGATTGGACGAGCTGCCCCAACTCATCAACGTCTGGCTTGGGGAAATGAGTCTTGTGGGCCCGCGGCCCGCCCTTCCCCACCAGGTGGCTGCCTATGACGACTTCCAAAGGCGGCGGCTGGAAGTCAGACCGGGGATAACCGGATGGGCCCAAATACACGGCCGGAATGCGCTTACCTGGGAGGAACGGATCAGCTACGATGTCTGGTACGTTGATCACTGGACGCCTTGGCTGGATCTCTGCATCGTGCTTCGAACAATCCCGGTACTGCTAAACAGGCGTGGGCTGTACGCCCCATCCGGCGTGAACTATGACTTCGGCCGCCAAGACAGTCGAGCGGATTTCTAGTCTGCTGCCCGCACTGGGTAGGCCACAAGGGCGTGCAGTTCTCTCTCAAGCCGCCCGGCTGCGACCTCAGTTGTCGAGCCGAAGAGGAGCCTCTCCAAGCTCTGCAGGCCTTCAGCCAAGAGCTGGCCGATGTGCTCCGGCTGGCCGGATAGACCGTCAGCCTGCCAGATCCGCGGGTGGGCCGTGGGCGAGAGTGATTCTGCGCCGGAGAAAACACTCTCCGAAAGCCTCTCGCCCGGCCGGATGCCCGTAAACACGATGGGGATGTCCTTGCCGGGCTCGTATCCCGACAACCGTATCATGTTCTCAGCTAAGTCCACTATTTTCACCGGTTCACCCATGTCAAGAGCGAAGATCTCGCCGCCCTTACCCATGGCTGCTGCCTGGATGACCAGTTGCACCGCCTCCGGAGTCGTCATGAAGTAACGGGTCATCTCAGGGTGGGTCACAGTCACCGGCCCGCCACGGGCAATCTGAGCCTGGAATATGGGCACCACACTGCCGCGGCTCCCGATCACGTTTCCGAACCTCACCGCCACGAACCGCGTGCCGCAGTCATCGCCATTCATTCCAAGGACTGTGATTTCCGCGAGCCGCTTGCTGGCACCCATGACGCTGGTGGGGTTGACAGCCTTGTCAGTCGAGATAAGCACAAAATGCTTGCAGCCGTGCTCTCGTGCGGCCTCAGCTACATTCCGTGTACCGAGAACGTTCGTCTTTATTGCTTCGTCAGGATGCTCTTCCATCAGAGGAACGTGTTTATGGGCAGCCGCGTGGAAGGTGATGCTTGGCTTGTAGGTGGCGAAGACGTGGGCAATCTTGGTCCGGTCTCTGATATCCGCTATCACGATCTTCTTCCTGACGTCTGGCATGTCGGCGTCGAGAGTAAGCGCCGTCTCAAATACCCCATTCTCATCATGGTCAAGCAGCACTAGCAACTCTGGCCGGAAACGGGCCACCTGTCGGCAGAGCTCGGAGCCGATGGAGCCACCGGCACCGGTGACGAGAACCGTCTGGTTGCCCAGGTAACCTGCTATCTGTTCTAGGTTCAGTTCAACAGGCTTACGGCCCAACAGGTCTTCCAGTTGAACGGGCCGGATGTGATCGACTGTAACTCGGCCTCCCAGCAACTCGTACAGTCCTGGCATGGTCTTTAGCTTTAACCCTAGGCGTTGGCAGTGGCCCATGACCTCCCTCAGCTTGCTCGGGGGCGCCGAGGGTATGGCGAACACCACCTCGTTGGGGTCGTGTTCTTCCGCAAGCTTGGGGAGTTCCTCGACGCACCCAATTACCTTTACGCCATGGAGCCGCAGACCTCGCTTACGGGGGTCATCGTCCACGATACCGACGGGAAACATCCCTACTTCCGGGTGGTTCCTGAGTTCCTTGACCACCGTGGCTCCGGCTTCGCCTGCCCCGACGATGAGAACGCGACGGTGGCCAGCACCCCGGCCGCGAGTCACGGAATCAAGGTATCTCGTCATGCGCCACAGTAGTCTGAAGCCCCCCACCGCCAGCAGAACGAGGGCCCCCGTAAAGATGACGACGCTCCGCGGGAAGCCACGGGCCGCAGGATACCAGAGGACCAGTGCTGCGAAGAGCATCGACTGCATCAGGACGGCTCGCAGAATCACCCACAGTTCGCCGATGCTGGCGAACTGCCAGAGGCGATGGTATAGCCCATTCAGAAAGAAGACGAGCAATGACAGCGTCGAATACGGAAAGACAAATTGCGCGTAGATGCCCAGGTACCGATCGGGCAAGGCACCATCAAAGCGAAGCATCAGACCCAATAACACACAAACGTTGACGGCACCCAGGTCGTAGGCCATGAGAAGCAGCCTGCGGCCTAGCTGCCCGTTAATGGACAGTTTCACTGGCTAAGGCCTCCGCGACTCGCACCATCCTGGGGCGTGAGATAGTTACCCACGTGTCCGTCGCACGACGGCTGGTTATGCAGCGCTAAACCAAATTCGCCGCATTCAAGGTGCTTCCTCCTAATTTGACACAGTTGTGGGAATGACGGACAGAAGCCCCAGTGCGGAGTTTCAGGTCCTTACATGGCTTTGTGCCGGACCAATCCCTGGTCCCTACCTGCGACAGCCGCTGGTCTCAATCCCCGCCGCCCTCCAGCAACCGCAGCACCCTGTCACGGTTACCGCGTACGGTTGGGTCGTCTGGTCTCAGGCGCAAGGCTTGCTCGTAGTCCTGGAGCGCCGCCTCGTACAGACCCAGGCTCTCCCTCGCCGCGCCACGGTTGTTCAGCGCGAACACGCTGGCCGGATTCAGCTCCAGGACCCGGTCATACGCGGCGATGGCCTCGGCAAAGCGCAACAGACGGAACAAGCTCTCTGCGCGGCCCAGCCAGCCTTCGGCCAGCTTCCAGGGCTCCTGGGCCCGCTCGGTGACCCTGGTGTAGTACTCCAGGGCCTCGGTCAAGGCACCGTGGTAGTAGTGGGCCGTGCCCCGCCAGAGCAGGGCGTCGACGTCGGACGGGTCGGGTTCTCCGGCGGCTTTGAAGTCAAGAATGGCGTGCCCAGCGCGACCAGGGCCCGGCCGCGGATTTCATGGTAGTGAGGCTCGCCGGGTGCGAGCTCGACGGCTCGGGTGGCGTCCGCGACCACTGCCTGCGCCTCTTCGCGGAGGGAGGGGGTTACCTGGCCCGTCCGGATCACCCAGGAACCGCGAACCTGGCCGCCGCCCGGATATGGTAAGCGGGGGCGAGGTTCGGATTCAGTACGAGGGCCTTGTCGCAGTCGTCGATGGCGGCGGCGAAGTCCTCCAGTTCGTATCTGGCCTTTGCCCGCAAGACATGAGCAACGGCCTTTGCCGCCGGCTCCCAGTTCAGTCGCAAGGCCTTGTCAAGCTCGCGAATCGCTCGCACGAGGTGGGCCCGACGGGCGGTTCCTTCCCGCGTCTCGGCCAGGTCCATCTCCCGCTGGGCCTTCTGGATCAGGCCCAGCGCCGTCGCGGCGACGGCGGCCTCGGCGTTGACGATGCCCGCGCCGAGAGGGCGGTCGAAACTGGCCGGGGCCGCGGTCCTGACCAGGATGCTCTTGACTTCGGCGTAGGTGAGGTCGGGGTCGGCGCTCCAGATAAGCGCCGCCACGCCTGCGACAAAGCGCGCCGCCATGGAGGTTCCGGTCATGTAGTCGTACCAGGCGTCGGAACGGTTCTTCCTGCCCGGCCCCGCCGGATCCACGCAACTGAAGATGTTGACACCTGGCGCGGCGATGGTCACCTCCGGCCCGTAGTTCGAGGCTGCCAGGTCTCGGCCACCCAGCGCCAGGACCCGCATGCGATTCCCCTGGACGTCAACGGCGCCGACGGTGATCACGTTGGGAAACACGGCAGAGAGAGACGCCGGTGACGCGAAGGCCGTGGGCCAGCCGTAGTTGCCCGCCGACACCACCACGAGGACTCCCCGGCTCAGCGCCCGCTGCATGGCCGAGCGAATGGTCTCGTTGGCCTCGCGAACGACCCTGGCGTGGGGAGGACCCGGCCCCAGGGCCAGGCCCGCTAGCAGGAGCGGGTCGCTCCAGCCGACTCCCAGGCTCATGTTGATCACCCGTGCGTGCTCGCTCAGCGCCTCAAGGGCTTCAGCAATGTCAAGAAAGGTGGCCGTTGAGTAGCCAATCAGGTTCGGTCTCCAGAGCACGCCGGCCATGCCTTCGTTGTTTTCGCCGCGGGCCCCGATGATGCACGCCACATGAGCGCCGTGGTCGGCCTCGCCTGTGTCCGGTGTGTCCGCCCGGAGCCGGACGTGCTGCAGCCCTGCCAGGTCCGGATGATAGGCCGGGAAATCACCTTCGATGATCCCGACCGTCACGCTGTCGCCGGTCCGGAGCCCCCACGCCTGAGGGAGCTTCAGCATGAGGGGTCCCCACAGCCTGGCATCTCCGGCGGGCCGACAAGGCGCCGCCTCGCCGTCGTCTCTCCGGAGCCAGTAGGTGTCGCGGGGACACCGCACGTTGCCGCCGATGACTATGTTGCGGACCGCCCACTCAACGCCGGGGAGGCCGGTCAGCCGCCCGACCGCCTCCTCCACCCCTGCGACCCCTTCGGCGGCGATCTCGATCTGGTAGAGGCCGAGGGCGGGATGCGACCCGACGACTCTTCCCCCGACCCGTTCCGCGGCCGCGGCGACGACGGCCGCCGAGGTGCCCGGTGTCGCGACTACCACGACCTCGCCCGTCACCAACAGGGCACCTGTCTCGGGTTCGGCGGCTATCCTCGCGGGATCGGCGGGGCGGAAACTCCGCCGCTCAGGCGTCAGGGTGGTCACCGCGACCGTTGGCATGCGCAGGACCCTGGCCAGGACCACCACGGCCTCGGCCCTGGTGATGCCGGCGTCGGGAGTGAAGTGCCCCCGGTTGTCGCCCCGGAAAAGCCCCGCCTGCACCGCCCGGCGGATGTGGACGGTCGCCCAGCTCCAACCCCAGTTCATCAGCTACTTGGTCCGGCCTCGCGGTTCCGCGTCTTACCCGGCGATTCGTGTGCATCTCGGGCAGGGAACAACCACCTATCACGCGACCCTCGTGGCCAGGATCGCTCACAACCTGTCGTTTCCCCGCCACCAGGTTGCGGCGCGGCGAACACTCAGTCCGCCTAACGTTCTGGGAGAACAAGTGCCTGAAGTCGCAAGAAATCAGGTTCAATTCTTGGGTCCAAGCGAAGAGCCTCGTCGCGCAACTCCTTGGCCCTGGTCTCATCTCCGTCGAGAGCGGACAGGATGGCGAGGCCGGCCAGCGCCCCTGCCTTGATACCTGGGGGCCCTCCGAGTGCCACTTCGAACTCGCGACGTGCCCCTTCGGGATCACCAGCCAGGAGCTTGGCCTGGCCAACCCATACAGCTAGGCCGGGGCTATTGTTCACTAGTTGCCGCCACCGGGGCGCGTCAGGGGGAATGCTTTGGCTGCGCTCCTGAAGCCGTGTCTGCAGGGCTTGGGTTTCCGTGAGAAGATCGGCAGCTTCGGTCTTCCGGCCGGTTTCCAGGAAGTGCAGCGCCACTGTCATGAAGGCACGGGCCGCATTTTCATACGTTGCTATGTAATAGGGGTGTAGGTCAAGTGTTCGGCGAAAGGCCCAAAGCCCTTCGTCGATCCAACCGTTCTGCAGCGCTACAACTCCATAAGCGCCGACGATTTTCGGGTTCTGAGGGTCCAGTTCAAGGCCGCGTCGCGCCTGCTGGTAGGCGACGCTGAGAAGTTGGCCGTCGCCGGTCTGTCGGGCAACGTTGCCGTAGATCTGAGCCAGATCAATGCGGTAAGAGGCCCGTAACGGGTCAAAGCGTATTGCAGCCTCAAAGTGCTCTCGCCCAGCCGAGAGGTCCCCTTGCTCTAAGGCGCTCACCGCCTTCTCTCCATGCCTGTCGGCGATCAGGAGTGTACCCGCAGCGACAAGGGCAACGAGCGCAGGAATCAAATGCCAGAGTGTCAGAGCAACCACCGAGTCCCTCGCTCGTCTGCTGCTCTCTGATGTCCCAGGCATCAGAAGTCCGTAACCCACGCCGAGGGCGGTCCACGTGAATAGACCGATCGCCATCAAGGAGAGGTTAAAGTCGATGGCGCTATGCAGAATGATGGCGAGCCCCGCCGCCAACAGGGCCTTGGCGGCCAGGTGCCTGTCATCGCTCACGCCTTCAGGCTCAATCTTCAAGGCGCGGACCACCGCCACTAAGAAGAAGCTGAAGGCGGCAACCCCGATGAGGCCCGTCTCAAGTGCTACCTGAACAATGTCGTTGTGAACCTGAGACGTCCAATACTCGAACTGCTGATACTGGAAGTAGAGAGATGCCCAGCCCCCACCGCCCACGCCAAAGAGCAAGTGATCCTGAAGGATGGCGAGCCCGTCTCGAGCCCACGTCAGCCGTTCAAGGACGCTCCGTTCCGCCAGGCCCACTCGGGCGAGGCGCGTGACCAGCGCGGTAGGGGCAAAGCGGGCCGTGGCCGCCACGGCGGCCATGAAGAGGACCACAACTGCCACAATAACTGACTGCATCGACAGCTTCGTGGCTCGAGTCATTATGGAATCGGTCAGGCTGTTGAAAGCCACCGAGGCTAGAGCGGTTATCAAGAGAGACAAAAAAACCATCTGGGGCTCTTTCTCGACAATGCCCCTGCCCATTAGAGGAGTGGCCAGCAGTGCCGCAACTACCGCGGTGCCTGCGGCGAGGGTGGCCCTCAAACGTACCTGGCGAGGAACTATAGCGATAAACAGAGCAAAGGCGACGGGTAGAACCAGAAGGCCGCCGCGGGACTGCGTGTGAATGAGCACTAGTAGATTCAATCCCGCAGCCGCGGATGCTACCGACCGGATGGTACGATCACTTGGCCGATCGCGGTACGCTACGCTCAGGGCGGTAGCCAGAATGGCGCCGGCGGTGAGGAAGGCGGCCAGGGTGTTCGGATACTGCAGGGTAGAGGCAATTCGTGACCCCAGGAGGGCGTCGCGGTACTGAAAGACGCCCGCCGCCGCCGCAGCACCGAGCAGGGCCGTAAGGGTCGGGGGTAGGCTCAGAGCTGCCAGCCAGGTACCCGGCGGTAGAGTCCGTGATCGAGCAAGGCCGACGCCTACAGTCAGTAGGCCAAACATCGCGGCCTGTCGCAATACAGCCTGGACGGCTTCCCGCGGGTTGACAGCCACGATAGTCGAGATGATGAAAGCCAGGACCAACAGCCCAGCTCCCACTTCCAATGACGTCAACCCAGGTCGATCGCGCCCCTTGACACCGAGAACCCAGCCAATCACCAAGACGCTGACGGCCATCGTGGTTACTAGCTGTTCGGCAATGAAGTAGAGGCCGCGAAACCAGGGCGCTGCAACCAGGAGGGTGACCAAGCCCAGGGCAATCGTCAGGTCTACAACCCTATTCCCAGCGCCGCGAAGAGAGGCTCGATCTGTAGACTGGATCGACCTTTTTGAAGCCATCTTGCGCTCGTGCTTCTTCCTTCGGGTCATAGGCGCCGCCCTTTGCCCCCCGCAATATCCAAGGTCCCGGGATGACCACTTCTGGCGGGCTGTGACATCCTCCTTCGGTTGCCCCACAGGTAGATCGCGCCAGCACATGCACGACCTCAGGGCGGAAGAAGAAACCCGGGCGCCCGTTATGGGCGCCCGGGCTCGATCCTCTACGCTAGAGGCTGGCCTGCAGGGTTACTGCGGGGTAAGCCTCAGGATGTAGACGATCTTGTTCGTGGTGGTGTCCCAGTAGTACAGGACCTTGTCACCGGCAGCGTAGTCGCTGACCGCGCGGAACGCCCCGACCGCCACCGTGGCTGCAGTGTCGCTATCCGTGTACGAGGCGAAGGCCGTAGCAGTTACACGGATCGGACCAGTGGAGTTCAGGAAGTCAGCGCCATTCCACTGATCGACGGTGATCACGTTGTTGGCCGTGTCGACCGAGTACACCTTGCCGTAGGCACTCGCCAAGGCGCCAGCGGTCTCAAGCGCAGCCACCGTGTCGAAAGCGGTCACCTTGCCGGTGGTCCCGCTGATCTGCAGCTTGCCGACGACGTTCAGGCTACCAGTATAGCCGTTGGGGAACACCGTGCTGTCTAGCGTGTAGGTGTACGCAGAGCCACCGCGATCCACCGTGATCGTGTAGGTCGTCGTCGTCGCCACGATCTTGCTGCTGTTGGTCACCTTCACGAAGTCGGCCGCCGGATCGGTGATGCCGATGGCCACGGCAGCCTTGCCGTCAGCGTTGAGGCCGTACTTCACCACAGTGTTGACGGACGGAGTAGTGGTCACCTGGCTCAACAGGACAACGTCCTTGGTCGTACCATCTGCCAGCTTGACGGTTACCGTCCGGGTACCGTCGCTAGCCGTAACGACCTGGGTCACCGTTCCCTGGACGGTGTTCCGCGTGGCCTCGACCTTCAAGGTCACGAAGGAGCCGCCGCCGGAGGTTACCACCGTACCGGCGCCCTGGGTGGTGATGTTCACGACATCGTTGGCCTTCAGGTCGGCCAACGCGGCCGCCGCGCCGTTGATGGTTATGGCGGCGTTAGCGACGTTGAAGACCCCGTAGGTGATGCCGGTAACGCCTGGGTACGTGGTGGTCGTCGTCACGGTCTTAGCAGTCGTATCCCGGGACGACACGATCAGGTTCTTCGCGTCAACGCGAGTGGCGTTGATGAAGGTCACCCGGCCGCTGTCGAAGGTCAGGACGACGGAGTCAAGCCTCTGAACCCGGAGACCGGTCGCGGCCGCGATGTCCACGGTCGCGGGAGCCGACTGGTTGACCGAGAACGTAGCCGTAACGGCGCCCCCAGTGCCCTGCTTCAGCGGGTGCTTGGAGCCGTCCGACAGTTGCACGTATGCGTTCGTGTCCGTGGCGGTCGGCGCCACGTACTTCTCGAACGTGCCTGCCAGGGTGTTGGCTACGGTTACTACCTCGATGAAGGAAACCTTCGGGTCGGTAGCGGTGGTCTTCTTGTCAAAGACCAGCTTGACGCTGAGGTTGACGAGCGCATCGAGGCGGTCGACACCGAACAGCTGCACCTGGCTGGCCAGGTTGTAGGTCCCGGCGCCAGCACCCGTCAGGGTGATGGTGGTGCCGGTAACGTTGCTGACCGTGCCGGTCTTCTCGTAGTCGCCGAGCAGCGAGGCCACGAACACCGGGTTGCCCTGGGAGTCCTTGGCGCCCTTCCACATGCCTGTTCGCATGGCGTTGACCGCGAGCCGGGCTACCTCGGCGCGGGTCGCCGGCAGGTTGGCGATGATGTCGACCCCGGCATTGAGGCCCATGTCGTACGCGTACGCAATGTACTTCATCGGCCAGATGCCGGTGGCCAGACCCTCGTGGCCAATGGCCCGGATCAACATGGCCAGCGCCTCGGCATGGGTCACGTTCCGGCTGGGACCGAAGGTCCCGTCGGGGTAACCCTGGATGATGCCGGCGTTGGTGGCCACGTTGACGTAGCCCCACGCCCACGCCCAAGTCGCGTCGGCGTCGGTGAACGTCGGGGTGGTCGAGGCGAACGCGCTAGCGAGGGTCTCCTTGCCGAGTGCCCGCACGACCACTGCCGCGAACTCGGCGCGGGTGATCGGCCGATCCGGACCGGCCGTGCCGTCAGGATAGCCCTTGTAGATTCCCCGGAGATTGAGAAGCGTCAACGCGTCAGCGTGATCCACTCCGGCAATGTCGGGGAACGCCGGCGCGGCTACCGTAGCAGCTGCGGCCCCGCTGGCCATGAGCGTGAGGAGCATGGCTGTCACCGTCGCGACGGCGAACAGCTTCCTCAGCTTCTTCAAGTCCTCAATCCTCCTTTGCCTCTGCGGTGGAACTTGGTTCTAGGTGTGTGTTTGGTTCCGGTTGCCTTTGTGGGTCTCCCTCGCTCCCCGTTGATCACCCCCTGGGGCTGGTGGTTTCTTACAAAAACCAAGGAAGGCCGGAAATTCCCTTCCCTGGCTTCGACCTCGCTCTCAAGCGGCGGTGGGTTTTCTCTCTGCTGCCGCGATGCTCCTGCCGTGGTCCCGCCGCTAGTATCTTCGGGACACCCATTCCCTTTAGGTGGGTGCTCGGCAGGAACTCCGATCCCGCCCGCCTGCGCTTGCTCTGGCCCTTTTGGGTGCAGTGCCGCTGCCAATTATAGCACCGGCTTTCCAGGGCCGTCAATGACTGGTAAACGGGCCTCCGAGGGCCTTGCCCGGCCGGCCGGCTGGTTGTCAAGGTGCGGTAAACCTGGGATTTTGTCGTTCGCGAGCCTAGATACGCCATCCAGTTTCGGATTCCTGCTGCCCGCACAGAAATTATCGGCGAAAATTCCTGCGGTTATCAGGGCTTTTGCCACTTGCATGATTAGCTAAGCGACTCCACGGTCGAGGGGCCCCCGTCGCCAGAACCCGGATCCGGTGGATAGACGCGGCGGCACAGGCAGAAGTTCCGCCTTCTAACTCCTCTATCGAGCACCCGAACCCGGTTCGGGCGCCACGGTGCCTGCAACGGCGACGACGGCTCACCCGACCCCCAGCTCTGACGGATCAACGCCGAACCGATCCCGGAACGTCCGGGCGAAATCGTCCGCCGTCACTACGGGCACGGACTCCGGCTCGAAATCCACCGCCAGCGGGATGGCATCCTTCAGGCCCGAGCCGGTCAGCACGACGGCTGCCACGCCGGCCGCCAGGGCCGGCACCTCCCGTTCCAGTCGGCTGAGCCCCGCCACCGCCGTGGCCGCTGCCGCCTCCACCAGCAGCCCCTCCTCCGCCAGTCGGGCGCGGGCCGCCAGGATCTCCTCGTCACTGACGGTGAGGGCATGTCCACCCGAGTCCCGCACCGTTAGCAGCGCCTGGGTACTGGAAACGCCGCCACCGATGGATACCGCCACGGTCCTGCCCGGCGTGAGCATCTCCATCCCCGTCAGCTCCCGCCCGGCCCGCCAGGCCCGCGCCAGCGGACCGCCGGCCTCGGGCTCCACGCCGACCATCCTCGGCAGGCGGTCCGCGAGCCCCAGTTCGGCCAGTTCGAGAAATCCTTTCCAGACCCCGGCCAGCCCCTCACCACGGGCTACCGGGACCAGCACCACGTCGGGGACCCGTTCGCCCAGATCGCGCCAGACCTCGTAGGCGATGGTCTTGTATCCTTCCGGCCCGAACGGGTTGCCACTGGCCAGCGGCCAGGTGTAATTGCCCGTGGGCCACCAGCCATACTCCTCGACGCACCGGCGGAGCACCCGCCACCGCTCCGTGTCCTCGGCCCGGACAAGCTTCGCCCCGTAGGCGCGCATCTGCGCGGCCATCACGGGCAGCGGCGTTCCGGTCCCGATGACGACGCACTCCATGCCCGCCCGCCGGGCATAGGCGGCGGTGGCGGCTCCGTGGTTGCCGGAGGAAGCTACACACGCGACTCGGCGCCCCAACAGCGCGCCCGCCGACACGGCGGTATAGCACAGCCGGTCCTTGTAGGAAAAGGTGGGGTTGCGGGTCTCGTCCTTGAGCCAGACCTGGCTGAAGGCACGCCGCAAGTAGGGAGCGGGTAGCAACGGCGTGTTGCCTTCGGCCAGTGAAAGCTCGCCGGACGCGTCCTCCACCGGCAGCAACGGGTTGTACGCGGCCAGGCCCGCCCGCCGGTCGGTAAAGGTTGTCCGTTGCAGGCCGTGCCGGAGCGAGGCCAGGTCGTACTCGAGCCACAGGTTGGCGACGAACTCCCGTGTCCGGCACCGGGGGCAGCCGGCGGTCAGGGGCCCTACCTGGTGCAGGTGGCCGCAGTGGATGCAGCGGAGGCCCGTGAGGTGGCGGTTCCAGGTGAGCCCGTCTTGAGTCGATGGCATGATGGAAGCCTCCCGTCGGGGCGCGCGACTCGGCCGGCCGTGCGCCGCTCAGTCGGTGATGTGCGGGTCGAACCGGTCGCGGGGGCGGTACGCCCAGCCCGAGGAAATTGAGGGACGCCTCCATGCGCACTACCCGGGCATAAAGCACCCAGCCGGCCACGCCAAGGGCCACAACCATGTTCAGAAGCCCCTGTCCGAGCACCGCCACGAGGGCCACCGCCAGGCACAGGAACGGAAAAGACATCTGCACGTCCGAAAGGAAGACTACGACCTGATCGACGGCGCCGCCCCAGTAGCCACCCACCACGCCGATGATGGTGCCCAGGGTACCCGCCAGCAGCACGCTGGAGAACCCAGCCGTAGACCACGTAGCGCCGGAGCCGTCGGCGCGGTCGCGCCTCCACGGCCGGCAGTTCCCGCACCGCGTCCGCTGTTGCCAAGCCGCATCCCCCGTCTGCCTTAGAGTTTCACCCGCGGGTCCAGCCAGCCGTAGGTGAGGTCGGTGACCAGGTTAACCGCCACCACGAACAGGGCGACGCCAAAGACCGATGCCTGCACCACCGGGATGTCCCGGCTGAGTACCGATTGCACCAGCAGCCGTCCCACCCCCGGCCAGGCGAAAATGGTCTCGGTCGTAGTCCGGCCGGAAGCTAAGGTTCTTCACGTGCCTGGCAGCCACCTGGATGCCCGGTACCTGGTAGGTTGAACGCATTCTGAGATCCCATCAGCCAGTCCTAACAGGCAGGTTTTCTCGCAGCATCCAACGGCGGTTATATGGCCCATCGCACGGTCCGCTGGGATCAAGCAACAGGTATTCCCGAACTGAGATCTCGTGGAGGGGCCCTGGTCCACCGGGACGACCAGGACCATGAACGCTGCGTGGAAACGGCGCGGCGCCGACGCCAGCCTCGGGCGAGTGGCTGAACGCGAACGCCTGACCACGGTGTTCACCCTCGACGCCGGAGACTTCTCGGTGTTCCGGACCGGAAACATCTGGAGGGTCTGCCGTGCGGTGGTTCTATCCTGAAGACGAACAGCGCCTGTTTGGAGAAGTACCAGCGGAGGGATACCGCCTCGGTCGCGGACCCAGTGTCCGGGCGGCGTCAGGAGGAAGTCTTCAACGCCTGAAAGCGTGCTGGGACGCGCTGCCGATACTATTGCTCATCTCGTTGAGTGATTTTACTCAGGATACTGAGTAATCTGCATGCCGCCCTAAAAGGTCGGCGCCCTGGGCGGCATGAAGCAGGTTCGTCCTGGGAAGGTGCACAGTCGCGGCTAGTCACCCGCAAGCCGAAAACCGTAGCGGAGAAAACGCCGGTCAAAGGCGTACGCCTCGGACACGGTGAGCCGCTCCATGACGGCGAAGCTTACAGCATCGGTGTAGGAGCATGTCTGATCCGCATGGGCATAGATGATGTCGCTGGCGCGGGCCTCATCGGCCTCGGTGGCACGCTCGACAGGCCATGCCAGGCCACGCAGCCACTGCCGGGCAACCCGGTGCCCCAACCGGCCGGCCAGGAGGGCGTGGGCCTCGGCTACAATGAAGTTGGTCAGAAAGACCTGAGCTCTGGCCTGGCGAAGGGCCTCAAGGATCGCCCGGGCCCGGCCGTGGTTCGCGTCGCTCCGGTCAAGCAACGCGTAGATGGCGCTGGTATCGGTCAGGACTCTCGCCATCGATCCATCTCTGTCTCCGCCAGGTGACGGTCATGGGCCTCGGACACGTCGGCATAGCCGCTCTCGCCGACCCCGATGAGTGACCAGATCGGATCTTGATCGGACAGCGGTTGGATGGGCGCGACCCTTCTGAGGCGGACCTCCTCGCCCTCGACCGTCACCGCCAGATAGTCTCCGGCCTTGAGCGTGAGCTGCCGCCGTATCCCGACTGCGTAATCCGGCCTCTGCCGCTTAACCTCACGAGTACGTGGCCCATGCCGAGGCCTTCCTTCCGGTCCTGCAGCCCTTCCGATTTCCTTACAACCCGCAAGCGCTACGGTAACCGCTCTGCCCGCTCGAACAGGACCTGCCCCTCCTCCAGCGCCCGCCGGACGAACTGGTTCCCTTCCGCCCGCATCCGGTCAAGCTCGGCCCGGGTGTAGGGGAAGACTTCCACGGCCACGCCGGCCGCCGGCCGAACGGCGTATCGCGAAAGCCGCTCCAGCCAGGGCAGGTCGCTGTGGCTGAGGACGAGCAGCAGGTCGGCGTCGCTGCCGGGCACCGCCCGGCCCCGCGCCAGCGATCCGAAGAGCACCGCGGTTTCCAGCTCGGGCGCTCGGGCGGCCAGCTCCGCCACGCGCTCAGCCAGGGCCCTCAGGACCTGAGCCCGGTCCAGAAACGTGACCCGCACAGAAGCCGACGATCTCTTCCGCCTGGCTGAGCGCACGGTCGGCGTCCTCCCGAGTGTAGTAGCGGTACGGCGGTCCCTCCGGATGGGCGTTGGGATACCGCGTGCCCACGTAGTGCCGATCCAGGGTCCTGGCCAGATCATACAGCCTTTCCGGCGGCCGCGCCTGCTCCGGGAGCGACTGCAGCAGACCGAACACCGAGTGGCCCCAAGCGTCGGCCCCGAGCTTCTGGAACAGGCCCTTGACCGCCTCCTCCGCCGCCTGCTGCGCGGCGAAGCACGCCCACTCGTGGTGCCCGGCCTCCCGCGCGTGCCTGGCGTGCTCCAGGTCACGCTCGGCCTGGCTCAGCCAGTCCTCGGCTCGCTCCGGCACCGAATGTATCCCTGCCTTTCCTGAAATCCGTGGGGCAGCGCCGCTCAGTCCGGCACGACCAGGGCCTTCAGTATCTTCCGCTCGGCGAAGAGCCGGTAGCCGTCGGGCACCTCGGCCAGGGGAAGCCGGTGACTGACGACGGCGGTGGGGTCGATGCGGCCGGCGGCCACCAGGGAAAGGGTCTCGTCGATGTCCCGGACGACGTTGGCCACCCCGATCCGGAAGGTCACGTCCTTTGACAGGCTCGCCATGAGCGGGTACTCGAGGGTCTCCTCGGAGGTGATCCCGACGGCCATGACCCGCCCGCCCGGGCGCACCAGGTCGAAGGCCATGAGGATGGTCTTTGTGCCGCCGACGGCCTCCACCACCACGTCGGCGCCGTCACCGCCGGTGAGCGAGAGCACCCGGCTCACGGGGTTGGCGGCGGCGGCGTTTATGGGGACCGCGCCCAGCCGCTCGGCAAGCTCCAGCCGCTCGGGAATCAGGTCGACGGCGATGACCCGGCCGGCGCCGCGGACCCGGGCGCTCTGCACGGCCATCAGGCCGACGGGGCCCGCCCCGATCACGGCCACCGTCTCGCCGGGGACCAGGCCCGAGTTCTTGACGGCTCCGTAGGCGGTGGTGAGGACGTCGCCGGTGAAGATGGCCTGCTCGTCGGTGACGTGGTCGGGAACCTTTCGGAGCGTGGTGTCGGCAAAGGGAATCCTGGCATACTCGGCCTGGGTGCCGCCGAGGTTGCCAAACGCCAGTCCGTAGCCGAGGACGCCGCCGTTGGGGCACAGGTTGTACTGGCCCCGCCGGCAGGGCCCGCAGGCGCCGCAGGCCGGGTTGAAGGCGCCGGTGACCCGGTCGCCCGGCACCAGCGTCCGCACCTGCGGGCCGACCTCCTGGACCACGCCCACGTACTCGTGGCCCAGCACGTAACCGGGCACCAGGCCCGGGATCCTGCCGTGGTAGAGGTGGAGGTCGGAGCCGCAGATGGCCGCCAGGGTGACCCGGATGACCACATCGGTGGGGTCCTGGACGGCCGGTTCGGGTACGTCCTGGACCCTGACCTCCTCCACCGCCTGGTAGGTTATGGCCCGCATGGCCCGCGCCCCCTTCCTAGAGTCCCTCGGGCAGCGCGGTGTCAACGCGGCGGGCGGCGATGACCAGCTCCCGGGCGGCGACGGCGTAGGCCGCCAGGCTGGCCACCTGGCCCTTCACCAGCTTCAGCCGCCCCTGCATGAGGGCGGCGAGGGGCTCGAGCCTGCCGTCGAGCACCTGCTTCCAGGTGTAGGGATCACCCGCGACGACGTAGGGGGCCGTTTCCAGGTCCGCCTGGCCGGCCACCCGGGCGCCGCGGCACTCGCCGTGGTAGAGGTCGACCCAGACCGCCCGGTCTTCCGTCACGCCCACGCCCGGATCCGCCATGAGCGACAGCACCAGGGGCCACTCCCACGTGGCCGCCGCTTTCTTGTAGGCCTCGCTGGCGTTTATCTCCCGGCACCACTCCTCGGCCCACGCCTGGGAAAACCACTCACTGGCCACTTGAACCGCCCTCCCTTCCCCTGCCGCCATGTCTATACGGGGTTGGCCCGCTTTTTCCCTATCGCTGCCAGCGAAGGGGTGGGCCCGGGGGCGCGCAGCATTCCCGGGCGGCGGGCGGTGCGCCGATGGTGTAGCATCTGGAGGAACTCCTGGCCTCGGTGGAGCAGGTGGGCGAGGCCGACCCGGCCACTCCTACGCCGGTCGCCCTTCCGGAGCCGGACCGGCTGGTGCTCCTGGCGGCCGTGGCGGCGGGGGCAACCCACCTTGTGACCGGCGACCGGCAGCACTTCGGACCCTACTTCGGCCGCCGCGTCCAGGGGGTGCTGGTCTGCCGGCCCCGGGACTACCTGCCGGGGCCGGCTGAATCTGGTGGGCGCGGGTCAGCTGGCACCACGTTCACGAAGGAGCCAGGCCGTGGCGTTACCGAGCGGCGAGCAACTCCCGCACCCGGTCGAACACCTCGTGCCACATGACCCGGGTCAGCCGGCCGGTCTGGGTGTTCTGCCGGCTCGGGTGATAGCTGGCCACGATGACCGGCGTCCCCGCGCCGGGACGGTGGACGGCGCCGTGGCGGAACTCGAGGCCACGGGTGGCGTGCCCCCGTTCGGCCAAGAGCCTCGTCACCGTCTCGAAGGCCACGTGCCCCAGGCACACGATGACCTGAAGGTTCGGGAGCAGGTCAAGCTCCCGCTCCAGAAACGGCCGGCAGTTGGCCCGCTCACCGGTGGTGGGCCGGTTGCCGGGCGGCGCGCAGCGGACCGAGGCGGTGATGTAGGCGCCGCTGAGCCGGAGGCCATCGTCGCGACGGCGTGAGGTGGGCGCGGTGGCGAGCCCGATCCGGTGAAGCGCCTCGTAGAGCCAGTCGCCCGAGGCGTCGCCGGTGAACATCCGGCCGGTGCGGTTGGCCCCGTGGGCCGCGGGAGCCAGGCCGACCACCAGGAGCCGCGCGTCCGGATCCCCGAAGCCCGGCACCGGCCGACCCCAGTAAGGCTCGTCGCGGTACTGGCGGCGCTTTGTCCGCGCCACGGCGGTGCAGTGTGCCCGCAGCCGGGGGCAGGCCTCGCAGCCGATGATGGCCTGCCGGAGAGCTTCCCATTCGACCTGTCGGGCGTCACGCCTCGGGTGGGCCTTCATGGGCGGCCAGATTCCCGGCGCCGGAGTCGAAACCCTCCTCGGGCTGGTCGGCCTGCAAGCAGGCGGTAGCTGCCCTGCGAAAAAGCTCCAGGCTGCTCACGACAAGTCCAAAAGCCAGGGAACGTCTGTTTCGTGGCGTATTACCGGGTCGAAGCGACCCCGAACTCTGGAGCATCCCCTGCGGGGAGGGAGCCCGGTGGATGAGTTGCGCGCGACCGGCGTGACCGGCGTCGTCCTGGGAAGTCTGGACCACTCCTTCGAGAAGGAGTCCTGGCACGTCCCGGCGGGCCAAGCGGTGGAGGGGCTGACCGCCGCCCAGGCGGCCTGGCGGCCCGGCCCGGACCACCGGTGCATCTGGGAAGTGGTGCACCACATGATCTACTGGAAGGAGTGGGCCCTCAGAAACCTGCGGGGGGAACGGGTGACGGGCAACCAGCCCGAGGAGCTTCACTGGGAAACCGACGCCGACCCGGCCGACGAGGCTGGCTGGCAGGCGGCGGTCAGCTGCTTCCGCGAACTGCACCGGGAGTTCAGGGCCTACGCCGAGTCCCTGGGCGACCAGGCGCTGGCTACGCCCCAGCCCGGGCGCACCGAGCCGCGGGCCGCCCTGGTCTACGGCGCGGCGCTCCACGACAGCTACCACGCGGCCCAGATCTTGTTCTTCCGGAAGCTTCAGGGCAGCTGGCCCATGCACCGGTAATTGGCACTGGGCCATTGAAAGCCTAAGGATTCCCTGAGCACGCCAAGTATACCTGTGCTATGATGGGTATACGATGCGGTTAGTCGCGGACACGGATGCCCTGATCAAACTGACCCGCTGCGGGGCCAAGAGCCGGCTAACCGCAGCTTTCAACATCGTCATTCCGGAAGCGGTGCACCGGGAGGCGATCGTCGAGGGGTTGAGGCATCGTTACGATGATGCCGCGGTCCTGAAGCGTAACGTAGACGCGGGCCGGATTCGCGTCATGACCGAAGCCAAGCCTACCCCGGAAGAAGCCGCTCTGCCTGAAGGAGGGGAGCGGGAAGTCTACCGGCTATTCAAGAGCTTGGCGGGGCAGCGGCGCTGGCTCGTCACCGACGACCACCGGGTGCTCCAGCGCCTGCTGCTCTTGGGCGTACGGGGAATCACACCTGGTGCCCTCCTCGTGCTGGCGGTGCGCCAAGGCAAGGCTGCGACAAAGGAAGCCCGTGGCTGGCTGGAAGCCCTCCGGCCCATGGTGAGCGCGGCGGAGTACGAGTCATGCCGGATGGCGCTGGCCGCCTATGAAGGGAAGGGAGACTGAAGGCTCGTGGAAGTGGTGCCAGTCCGTCTGCCTGAGTCAATCGCCGCGGCGGTCAAGCGTGTAGCGGAGCGCGAGGGGCTCGACCGTTCCACGGCACTACGCCGGATCGTCTCGGTGGGCCTGGATCGCTACGTGGCCCAGCTATTCGCCGTCGGGCAGATCAGCCTTCGCGAGGCGGCCGAGTGGCTGGACGTTCCCGTACGCGTCGCCATGGATCGGCTGGCGGACGCGGGAGCAGGCGGCAACGTCACCTGGGAGGACGCGCGCGCCGCTCTCGATCTGGTCAACGAAGTGACGGAGTAGCCGGGCCTGGCGAGGGAGCGTGGCATGGCACTATACCTCGGCCCGGGGCAGCGGGAGCGACCTGCCTTCGCGAACGGCCTCGGCGACGGTGGAGATGCGCCCCTGCTGGCGCCGGAACTCGGCCGGGGTGTAGCAGAAGACCTCGAGCGCCTCGGGAAGGTCCCAGGCGTCCTGCACCGCCCGGATCCGCTCGGTGAAGGACACCTCGGCGAAGCTCTCGGAGACCAGGATCACGTCGTAGTCGGACTCTTCAAGCTCGGTGCCTCTGGCCCGGGAGCCGAAGAGGATCGCCCGCTCCAGCGGAAAGCGGCGGTGGACCCGTTCCAGGAACCGGCTCAGGCCGGCCAGGTCAACGCCGAGGCGGCCCACTGCCACACCCGTTCCGCAGCTTCAATGATGCGTTGGGTCTTGGGGGCATCGTAATTCTCCGCCGGCACGCCGTTGGCGGCAGCGGGGTAGCGGGAGACGGCGTACTCCGGGTTCAGGAGCCTCAGGTCGGACAGGACTCCGTCCGGGACGTCTCCCAGGTCTTCGGCAAGGCCGAGCAGGTTATGAGTCTTCAGCGGCATGCGGCGGTGGCGGTGGATGATGAGGGCCTTGAGGGCCATTTCGGCTGCCTGGTGCGCCGCGAAGGCCGCCACAGAGTAGTGGCCCAGCGGCACGTTGTCGCGGGCGGCCAGCAGTTCCGCTTCAGCCTGGCGAAACCGGTTGCGCACTTCGTCCCGCACCGCCGCCACCCCCGGCCTCCGATGTCAGGATCACGTCGGCTACTTCATTCTAGGCTTACCGTGGCGTTCCGGCAATGCCAGGCCCGGAGCCGGGGTCGCCCCGCGCCCGCCGGCCTGGCTGGTAGGCCCCCATCACCCGCAGCGAGCGCTCCGCCAGGTTCAGATCGCCAAGCCTGAGGCACGTGGCCTCGGAGCGGCGCAGCGCGGCGGGGAGGTAAAGGGTGAACAGGGCAACGTCCCGCTCCGGGTGGGGCGACACCCGTTGGTCGGCCCCGGCCGGGTGAGCCCCGTCCGGTCCAGCACCTTGTGAAAAACGTTGTACATGGTGGCGGGCGACAGGGGCCGGCCGTCCCGGCCGGCGAAGGCTGTCGAAGTCGGTCGGGCGGCATGATGGACCTGGTGCCCGGCATCCGGGCCCGAGGGCGGGCCGGAGGGGGAAGAGCCTTGAGCGTGAGGGCGGCCGCGGGGCCGGGCCTGGCCGCCACCAGGGCCAGGTACGCGGAACTCCTGGCGCTGTCCGGTTTCCGCCGGCTGCTGGCCAGCCAGGTCCCGGACCACACCGCCGACGTGCTCTACCGGATGGCCCTCCTGTGGCTGGTGCTGGAGGTCACCGGGTCCGAGGCGCTGATGGGGGCAGTGGGCTTCGCCCGCGCCTTTCCTCCGGTGGTGCTGGGCCTGGTCATCGGGGTGGTGGTGGACCGGCTCAACCGCCGCCGGCTGATGGTCGCCGCCAACCTGGCCCGGGCGGCCCTCTTCGCCTCCTTCCCGGCCGCGGCGGCCCTGGGGCACCTGACGGCGGTCCAGCTCCTCATGGTGGCCGGCGGCCTGTCGGTGGCCAGCGCGTCCTTTTCCGCCGCCCGGTTCGCCATGCTCTCGCTGGTGGTCCCCGCCGGGCGGCTGCTCCCGGCCAACGCCCTCATGAGCCTGGCCGGACAGGGGCTCGCCATCGCGGCTCCCCTGGCCGGCGGCTGGTTCATGGCCCGGGCGGGGACGCCGGCCCTTTTCGGCCTGCTGGGCCTGCTCCACCTGGCGTCCGCGGCGGTGCTGGCCCTGGGTGGCCCCCTGGAGCGGCGGGAGCCCGAGGGGCCCGGGGAGGCGCCGGAGGCGACGCCCAGCCTCAGCTTCTGGGGGGGCGCGGTGGAGGGCGTCCGCTACGCCGTCGCGACCCCGGTGGTCCGGAGCCTGATCCTTCTGTTCGCCGTGGGCCTGCTGGTGGCGGTGGGGCCGTTCTCGGTGGGCCGGGTGCTGTACCTGAAGCAGGTGCTGGGCGCCGGCCCCCAGGCCCTGGGGCTGTTCACCACGGTGGCGGCGACCGGCGTGATCCTGGGCATGGCCGCCCTGGGCGCCGCGCCCCGCGTGCCCTACAGGTCCCGGATCACGGTGGCCTCGTTCGGCGCGTGGGGGCTGGCCATGGTGCTCATGGCCCTGAGCCCCACGCTCGGGGTGTTCCTGGTGGGCGGGTTCCTCGGCGGCCTGGCGATGGCCGGGATGGAAGTGCCCAGCGCGTCGCTCATGCAGGAGCGGGTGCCCAAGGAAAAGCTGGGCCGGGTCTACAGCCTCTGGGACCTGACCGCCTGGGCGGGCGACGGCCTGTCCGGCCTGACGGTGGCCCTCGTCGCCACCGCCACGCCCCTTGACCCCCGGTGGCTGCTCTTGACCGGCGGCGTGCTCCTGGTGCTCCTGGCCGGCCTGGGCATGGGCACGCGGGAACTGAGGGAGAACTGAGGGCGGCGTCAGTAGTTTGTCAACTGCCCGTGGTCTGATGGAGCGGACCTCGGGCCTTCGATAGCCTCTCTGATCTGGTGACGAACGGGTTCTGCCACCGTATCCCTGACATACACGCGCAACGCCCGCCGGCCGAATGGCACTTCTCTGGTCAACAGCTGCGCGGTAGGTATAAGCCTTCCTGGCGGGCGATAAAGCATGAGCGGTGGCGGGTCAAAGGGCGAACCCCCGGCGTAGATGACGGCAGGGTTAGTCACCGTGGGCAAGTCGACCAAGAATACCGCATGGTTCGTGTTGTTGACCGGAGTTCCTTGGGCCGCAAGTTGCCTGCCGATCAACCATTCGATCTCTTCAGAAGTCCTGGGCAAGTCAAAGAGGTAAGACGCCGCAGCCCGCTCGTCGTACCGGCCGGCATAGAAGACTTCCTTCCAGGTCAAGTGGCGCTCCAGAGCCCGGGCCATCTCCGCCGCGGGGCCATCGGGTTCTGTTCTAGCCAACTCGAAGACCCCGCTGAGGAACTGGAACTCGTCCAACCGGTAATAGGCCTCAAGATTGTGTGTTGGGTTATCAGGCAACAGGCGCCTCATGAGTTCTGCCAGAGGCTGGCGTATGCTCAGCTCAAAAGCGCGGGCTGTCCGATGGTAGTACACAACGTCGAACATGTGAAGGCGATGCCGCAACAGCAAGCTGAGAACCGGCAGGGATGATTCGTGAAGGCAGAAAGCGCCCTCGTGAAGGAGACTCGTTTCCATGAGTCGGTGGCCATCGGCCAAGCTGAAGCCAGGCATGCCGCACAGCAGAGAGTCTCTAACTAAGAAATCCACGATATCGGCATCGTAGGCGCCACGCATGATCTGGCACAACGCGCGCCAGACGTGGGGCAACTCGACTTCGCCGCCCCTTGTGATCAGGCGGGCGATGATCTGAGGGTCCAAGCGGTCATCAAAAGCACCTTGCGGAGATCTCCTGATCGCTCTGATCTCGTCGGCCAGCTCAGTCTGGATGATCTGTGCGGCGATAGTCTCGTGGGTGACGCCGAACTGAGGGTAAAGATACACCTCGTCTGCCAGGTGGGTGAACGGCCCATGCCCTATGTCGTGTAACAGCCCTGCGATCCGGAACGTTTCTACCACATGGTCAGGTTCTGGTAGCGGATCGCCAAAGTCATTTCTGTGACGCTGGTAAAAGGGCTGATACACGGCCCGAGCGAAATGCCCCGCCAAGTGCATGACGCCAATGGCGTGGACAAACCGGGTGTGGTCGGCAGAAGGATAAGCAACCCAGGCACTTTGTAACTGGCGAATGCGGCGAAGCCGCTGCAGCCATCGAGAATCCAGGAGGTCCGATTCAGCGACCTCGCTTGGCTGGGACTTCGTAAATCTTATGTATCCGTGGACTGCGTCCTTGACGAAGTCATGCTGGCCCCGAGGGTCTAATGTTTCGCTCCCCGTGTCTAGTCCCATATGTCAGCTGCCGACTAGCTTCTCCAGAACGTCTATTCCCCTGCGAATTCCTTCAGATGTCACGAGAAAGTTGGCCTGGGCTAGTCGCTGTAGCTCTGCCGTATCACGAGTACGGTAAGACGCCTTAACGTAGAGGATTCGGCTAACAGTGGGAAGATCAGACTGGCGGAGCAGCTCCAGTTGCGCGGGAGATGCTTCTACATTCTTGCTATGCGGGTACGACCTAGCCCGTTCAGTAACGACGAGCGAGGCAGCTGTATTGGTGTTCCTCAGCATACCGAATGCCTCGAGCCGCATGAGGTCTAGTTCCAGTTCAGGACTGAAGGGAACAGTCAAATCAAACCTGAAGTCGTAGACAGACTCCAAGAGACCGACTTCCTGGGCTACGTACACAAGACAGTGGGCTCGAAGCTCGTCCGATACCGAGCCCAGACGTGCAAGAAGGGCCAAGAGTTTCTCTTCGCGATCCTGAAGGGTCCGCGGTTCCCGTGCCGCGGCAACCATGCTCCCCCTCCTTGCGAACAAGTTCCCAGCTATTACCGCCCCTAGATCTCATGGTACCTCCCGCAACACTTGGTAATTGTTGTTCATAGTTCCAAAATCCTGCGGCGAGGGTTCGCGTTGACCCCTTTATCGACATTTGTGTTCTGTCTTTCGTGATTGAGAAAGCCACGCGACCACCAGTCCTACCAACCCGCCGAGGTCACCGAGCTTACCCGGGATGATCAGCCCCGCCGCCGCCACGAAGAAGAGCGGCCGCTCCAGGCCCCGGCAGGGGCGGCGCAGCCGGCCCGCCACCCCCGCCGCCAGGGCGGCGACTCCCAGCAGGGTCGTGGCCGCCGCCCACAGGGTTTCGGCCGGGGTGCCCAGGCCGACGAGGGCGGGGTTGTAGGCGAAGGCGAAGGGGACCAGGAAGGCCGGCAGCGACAGCTTGAACGCCTCCCAGCCGGTGGCCATCATCCCCGCGCCGGTCAGGCCCGCCGCCGCGTAGGCCGCCAGGGCCACCGGCGGCGTGACCATGGACAGGATGGCGAAGTAGAAGATGAACAGGTGCGCCACCAGGGGCTCCAGCCCCAGCGCCACCAGGGCCGGGGCCAGGAGCGACGCGGCCATGATGTAGGCCGAACTGGTGGGCATGCCCATGCCCAGCAGCAGGCAGGTCCCCATGGCCAGGACCAGGGCCACCAGCAGCCGGCCGCCCGACCAGGCCAGGATGAAGCCGGTGAGCTTCAGCGCCAGGCCGGTGTAGAAGATCACCCCCACCACCGTGCCGGCGATGGCGCACGGTACGGCCACCATGACCGCCTTCTCGGCCCCGGCGGCCAGGGCGGCCGCCGCCGGCCGCACCTGGCCCGCCCAGAACCCGGCGCCCGGACGGGCGTCCGCGCCGGCCCAGCCCGAGAGAGCCCCGGCGGCCAGCGCCGCCCCCAGCCCGTACAGGGCGGCCACCATCAGCGGGCGGCCCGCCAGGACCAGCGCGAGCAGCACGCCGATGGGCGCCAGGGTCAGGCCCAGCGCGGGTCCCGCGCCGGACCGTCCCGTCCGTCCGGCCGGCCCGCCGCCGGCCGGCGCCGGCGCCGGGCCGTCACCGCCCGGGGGCGCCGCGGCCGGGGCGCGGAACACCGCCGCCAGGTAGAGGGCCGCGTAGTAGGCCAGGGCCGGCAGGACGGCGGCCCCGATGATGGCGCGGTACGGGATCCCGGTCAGGCCGGCCATGACGAAGGCGCCGGCCCCCATCACCGGCGGCATCAGCTGGGCCCCGGTGGCGGCCACCGCCATGAGCGCCCCGGCGAGGCGGGGCGAGTACCCCGCCCGGCGCAGGAGCGGCAGCGCCACCACGCCGGTGGAGACCACCGTCGCCAGGGCGCTGCCGCTGACGGTGCCCATCAGCGTGGCGGCGCCGATGCCGACCCTGGCCGCGCCCACGGGCGACACCCGGCCGCCCGCGCCGGCCAGGGCGGCGAAGGCCCGGCGCCCGCCGCCCGCCTCGAGCACCGCCGCGAACAGGACGAAGTAGAACACGTAGTCGGCCGACACGCCGGTGGGCAGGCCGAGGACGCCGTTGGGGGTGAAGACCTGCAGTTCCACCAGGCGGGCCACCGACGCGCCGGGGTGCCCCAGGGCGGGGACGAGGGCGCCCAGCCACGGGCCGGCCAGGCCGTAGGCGGCGAACGCCAGGGCCGTCAGGCAGAGCGCCGGTCCCACCAGCCGCCAGCCGGTCCAGAGCAAGAGCCCCAGCACCGCCAGGCCGAGGGGGACGTCGGCCGGGGCCAGCGGGTCGACGAACCAGACCCGGCCCTCCAGCCGGCCGGCGTTCCACCACACGTAGGCGCCAAAGCCCAGCGCCAGGGCGGCAAGGGCGTCCCGCGGCGCGCCCGGGCGTCCGGGCGCCGCCCGGGCGGCCACGGCCAGGGCCAGGGCCAGGTGGACGGCCCGCTGGACCAGCACCTCCGGCGGCCCGGCCACGGCCCAGAAAAGCTGGACCAGGACCCAGGCCAGGGCCAGCGCCGCCACCCGGCCCGGGCTACGGCTCTTCGGAGATGACATCCGGATACTCCGGCCGGAACCAGCCCCGCTCGCGGTAGTAGGCTTCGGCCCCGGAGTGGAGCGGTACCCCCAGCACGGCCTGGCGCCAGGCGCCGTCGGGACCCACCGGCGCCCCGCCGGCGGCCGCCGCCACCCGGTCCCAGGCGTCCGCCAGCGCCCGGGTGAGGGCGTAGGCGACGGAGAAGGGAAGGAGTTCGTCCGCCAGGAGCACGGTGTGGGCGGTCACGGTGGGCAGCGGGCCAGACCGCCCGCCATAGGCTCCGGCCGGAAGCTGGGCGGGCTCGAACCCGGTGGCCGCGGCCACCTGCCGGACCGCCCGCTGCCCCAGGGGAAGCAGCCGGAACCCGCCGCCGCCGATCAGTTCCACCAGGGTCGGGTCGCCGGCCGGCGCCACGTGGATCCAGAGATCCACCCGGCCGTCCCGCAACAGCCCCGCGACGACCTGGTCGGGGGCGTGGGTAACCTGGCCGCCCCAGTCCTCCAGGTCCTGGTACCCCGCGCCGTAGGCGGCCAGCGCGGCCCGGGCCATCCACTCCCCGGCGGTGCCGGCGGGCCCCGCCACGGCGACCACGGCGTAGACCCGGCCGAGCCCCCCGGCCAGCCCCCTGAGCCTCTCACGGGGCCGGCCGTAGGGCGCGCCGCCTGAGTAGGCCCGGCGGGCGGTGGCGTCCAGCGCCAGGGCCAGCTCGGCCCGGCCCCCGGCCACCTGGTCGGGATTGGCGACCGCCCCGGCAAAGGGCAGCACCTCGACGGCGGAACCGGCCGGCAACCCGCGCCGCAACGCCTCGGCGACGGCCGCCGCCTGGAGGTACCAGGCGCTCCCCGCCTCGGCGCTGGCCAGGCGGAGTCTGACGGGACCGGTGACCGGCGGGACCCGGACGGTGCCGGGCACGGCCGTCGCCCGGCCGCCGGCGACGGGCGCCGGCGGCCCTGCCAGTTCCTGGCCCCCTGCCTCCAGCGCCACCCGGCGGCCACGGTCGACCACGGCCACGGCCGCCAGCACCCCGTAGACCACCAGCGACACCACGAGGGCGAGCCGCAGCGCCGGCCGCGCGGGGAGCCGCAAGGTCCACCAGAGCATCGGCCTACCGGCCCCCCTCCTTCCGGAGCCGCCGGCCACGCGCCGGCGCCGTTCCGGCGAGGCGCCGCGCCACCCGTCGCCGGCCGGCCGGTACCCACGGTATGCCGGCCGGCGGCGGCTTAGGCGGCCGGGCGGCGGCGCGGGACCCGTTCGGCCTGAAGCCGCTTTACCTGGCGGGCCGGCCCGGCGAGGAGCGGCTGGCGTCCGAACTGAAGGCGCTGGCCGGCGCCGGGACGCCGGCGAGACGGTCGGCTTCTACCTCTCGGGCGGCATCGATTCGAGCGCCGTCGCCTGCGCCCTGGTGGAGCACCGGCCGCGGGAGCGCCCGTTCGCCTTTGCCGCCGGCACCGGGCAGAGCCGCGACCTGCCCCACGCCCGGCAGGTGGCCGAGGCGCTCGGCCGCCCAGCACCTGGCGGGGGCCGTCGCCCGGGCGGCGGGCTTCCGGACCGTGTTTTGCGGCGAGGGCGGCGACGAGTGCTTCGCCGGCTACCAGTACCTGAAGTCCATCGCCAGCCCCGAGGCGGTCCGGGAGGAACTGGAGGCGCTGATCACCGGCGGCCACAACAACGGCTTCCAGCGGGTCGACCGGATGACCTGCGCCCACGGCCTGGACCGCCGTGCTGACCGCGGGCCGGACCCGCACGGTGGCGCACGGCGCCGCCTGACCAGGCCGAAGCAGCGGCCGCGGGCCGGGACCGCGAGGCAGGAACCCGGCCCGCCGGCGGCAAAAGGCTCCTGGCCATGCTCGACGGCGTGCCACCGCCACGGTACCTGGAAGCGGCCCGACTCCTGCTGGTGCCGGGAGTGCTGTTCCTGCTGGGCTGGGCCTGGCGCCGGTGGGCCGCGCCGGCGGTCGCCGTTTCAGGCCCGCCGGAGGCCTGGCGGACCCTCTTCCGCCACGGCGTCCGGTGGCGCCACCGGGTGGTTCCCGGCCCCCGCGGCCCGCGGCTCGAACTGGAGGGACCGCTCTGCCCGGAGCCCCGCTGCGGGCGCCGCCTCTTCGAGGTGGGGTCGCAGCTCCTGGAGTGCCCGGCCTCGGGCCGCCGCTTCGCCAGGCCCGCCGTGGGCCGCGGCTGGCTGGACGTGCGGGAGCGGGTCAGGGACGACCTGATGAGGGCCTACCGCCGGCGGGGCCACCAGGTGGTCGGGTGAGCGGGGAAGCCGGCCTCACTCGGCGGCGCCGAGGGTCGCCTCCCGCCGGGCGCCCCCGGTGATCCGGGCGGCCGCCTCGCCCAGCCGGCGCTGGCGGGCCAGCCGGTACTCGAGCGCCGCCCGGACGAACTCCCGGAACAGAGGGTGCGGCCGGAAGGGCCGCGACGTGAGCTCACCGTGGTACTGGGTGCCGATGAACCAGGGGTGGCCCTCCAGTTCCACGATCTCCACCAGCCGCCCGTCGGGGGACAGCCCGGCCAGCACCAGCCCGGCCGCCGCAAGCCGGTCGCGGTAGTCGTTGTTGAACTCGAACCGGTGCCGGTGCCGCTCGGCGATGCGCCCGGTGCCGTAGGCCTGGTGGGTCCGGGTCCCCGGCCGGATGACCGCCGGATACAGCCCCAGCCGCATGGTGCCGCCCTTCTCGGTGACCGTCTTCTGCTCGGGCAGAAGGTCGATCACCGGGTGGGGGCAGTCCGGGTCGAACTCGGTGGAGTTGGCCCCTTCCAGGCCGCACACGTTTCTGGCGATCTCGATGACCGCCAGCTGCATCCCCAGGCAGATCCCGAGGTAGGGCACGCGCTCCTCCCGGGCGTACTGGATGGCGGCCAGCTTGCCCTCGATGCCCCGGTGACCGAAGCCCCCGGGCACGAGCACCCCGTCGGCCGCCTGCAGGATTTCCCGGGCCCGCTCGGGAGAACCCCGGCGCCGGCCGCCGTCGGGATGAGCTTCGGGCAGGTAACGCTGGGGCTCCAGCCGGTAGGCGCCCTGCCGGATGGCCTCCTCCAGGCCCTCGGCCGACAGCGCCCCCGGGTCCACCTGGCCCGGCCGCCCGCCGGGCTCCAGGGCGCCGGGGGTGGCCGAGCCGGGCGCCGCCCGGCGGTGGCGCCAGCGGCCTTCGGACGCCGCCGTCCGGCCCTCGGTGACCTCCAGGTCTTCCGAGTCGACCCACAGGATCTTCACCCGCGTGGCGCTGGCGATCCCGGCGTGGGTCAGCGCCTCGGACACGGAGAGATACGCGTCGTGCAGCGCCACGTACTTGCCCACCAGGGCGATGGTGACCTCGTGCCGCGGGTTTCTGATGCGGTCGACGATCTCCACCCACTGGTCCAGCCGCGGGGGACTCACCCGGTCTTCCACCCGGAGCCGGCGGACGACGATCTCGGCCAGCCCTTCCCGCTCCAGGATGAGGGGCACTTCGTAGATGGACCCGGCGTCCACGTTCTGGATGACGGCTTCCGGATCGATGTCGCAAAAGAGCGCGATCTTGTCGCGCATCTCCCGGGACAGCGGCCGTTCCGAGCGGGCCACGATCACGTCGGGCTGGATACCGATGGACCGGAGTTCCTTGACCGAGTGCTGGGTGGGCTTGGTCTTCTGCTCCCCGGCCGCCTCGATGAAGGGCACCAGGGTGACGTGAACGTACATCACGTTGTCCCGGCCCACGTCGGTCCGCATCTGGCGGATGGCCTCCAGGTAGGGCAGGCTCTCGATGTCGCCCACGGTACCGCCGATCTCGGCGATGACCACGTCGGCCTGGTCGAGCTCGGCCACCCGCAGAAAGCGCTGCTTGATCTCGTTGGTCACGTGGGGGATCACCTGGACGGTGGCGCCGAGGAAGTCGCCCCGGCGCTCCCGGGCGATGACGGTGCCGTAGACCTGGCCCGTGGTCAGGTTGTTCTTCTGGCCGAGGTTCACGTCGGTGAACCGCTCGTAGTGCCCCAGGTCCAGGTCGGTCTCGGCCCCGTCGTCGGTGACGAAGACCTCGCCGTGCTGCAGCGGGCTCATGGTGCCGGGGTCCACGTTCAGGTAGGGGTCGACTTTGAGGACGCTGACCTTGAGGCCGCGGTGCTTGAGGAGCGTTCCCAGGGCTGCCGCCGTGATGCCCTTACCGAGCGACGAGACGACGCCGCCGGTGACGAAGATGAACTTGGCCATCGGGACCGGTCCCCCCTGGCTCGGTGCCTCCCTGCCCAACAAAACGCCGCCATTCTAGCGTGCCGCGGCCCGGGATGTCAAACCCGCCCTGCTGCCGCCGGCCCGACCGCCGCCGGGGTCAGTCCTCCTCCCACGACGGCTCGGCCGGGGACGCCTCCGGCCACGGCCGGGCGTCCGGCTCCGGCCCCTCGCCGTCGGGCCCGAGTTCGTCGTCGAGGTCGTCGGCCTCCACCGGCTCCAGCTCTTCCACCTCGTCGTCCTCGAGGAAGGCGGCCAGCTCCTGGTCGGCCCGGGCTTCGGCGAGCAACTCGTCGCGGATGCTCCGGGCCGGCCGCCGGGCCGGCCGCTGGGCCTCCGGGCGGCCGGCACCCACCGGGCTCACCCGGGCCCGGCGGCGAGAGGGCGTCCAGGCCGCCAGCCCCCACAGCCCGGCGCCCAGGTGCTGGAACCGGGTGTCCAGGTTGATCTCGGTGTGGATGGCGGCCACCAGCCGGGCGGCTCCGGGTTCGCCCGGCGCCGGGCCGCCGCAGGCCTCCAGGACCCGCGCCATCAGGTCCCGGAAGTGCATGGGCTGGCCGTGAAGCTTGAGAATCCCGTACGCCAGGTCCGCCGGGGGCGGCGCTTTGGGCCGGGCCCGCTCAACCTCTCCCATCGTCGGGTCCCTCCCGCTCAATCCTATCCGATGCCGGCCCCCGGGGCCATACGGTGGCGCCTCCCGCCGCGCCCGGCGGCCCGGCCGTCCGGAGCCGGGCCCCCGGGACCGGGCTGCCGGCCTGGCCGGCCAGCAGGCGCTCCACGCCGACCCCGAGTTCGGCGTGGTCGGTGCCGCAGGTGGGGCAGCGCTCCGCCTCGGTGAACCGGCCGGGCCGGTGGCCGTCCGATGGCCGCCCCGGCGGCTCGGCCGGCCCGGGCCGGGGCCTGGGCTCGTGGTAGACGAAAAGCCCGCCCTCGAAGTTGCGGAGGACGACCTTGCCCTCCCCCTGGCTCACCAGGTAGCTGGGACCCAGGGGGATCTTGCCCCCGCCGCCGGGGGCGTCCACCACGTAGGTGGGCACGGCGTAGCCCGAGGTGTGGCCCCGCAGGCTCTCGATGATCTCGATGCCCCTGGCGACGGGCGTCCGGAAGTGTTCCAGCCCCCGCGACATGTCGCACTGGTAGAGGTAGTAGGGCCGCACCCGGGCCAGCACCAGCTTGTGCACGAGTTCCCGCATGATGACGGGGCAGTCGTTTATCCCGCGCAGGAGCACCGTCTGGTTGCCCAGCGGCACCCCGGCGTCCACCAGCATCTCGCAGGCCCGCCGGGTCTCGGGGGTCAACTCCTTGGGGTGATTGAAGTGGGTGTTCAGCCACACCGGGTGGTACTTGCGAAGCATGGCGCAAAGCTCGGGGGTGACCCGCATGGGATTCACCACCGGCACCCGGCTGCCGATCCGGACGATCTCCACGTGGGGGATCTCGCGCAGCCGCGAGAGCACGTACTCCAGCCGTTCGTCGCCCACGTTCAGGGCGTCGCCGCCCGAGAGCAGCACGTCCCGGACCTGGGGCGTCCGGCGGACGTAGTCGATGGCCGCGTCAAGCTCGGCGCGGGAACGGGCCCGGTTCTCCCGGGCGGTGAACCAGCGCCGGGTGCAGTGGCGGCAGTACAGCGGGCACTGGTCGGTGATGAGAAACAGCACCCGGTCGGGGTAGCGGTGGGTGATGAGGGGTACCGGCGAGTCCGCGTGCTCCCCGAGGGGGTCTTCCATGTCAAAGGGCGAGAGTTCCAGTTCCTGCACCCGCGGCACCGCCTGCAGCCTCACCGGGCAGCGGGGGTCGTCGGGGTCCATCAGGCTCGCGTAAAAGGGCGTGATGGACAGGCGGAAAACGGCGGTGCCCGCGGTGATGCCCTCGGTCTCCTCGGGAGTCAGCCTGATGACCTGCTCCAGCTGGGCCAGGGTGGTGACGCGGTTTCGCAGTTGCCAGCGCCAGTCGTGCCACTCGGCCTCGGAGACGTGGCGCCACAGGGGAACCTCGCGCCACGGCCGGACCGGCCACTCCCGGCGGCCGTGGTTGAGCACAGCGGGCCGGGGCCTTATGGCCGCGGGCTCCGGAGCAGCCACCGGGACGGAGGGGAGAGACGGCGTGGCCCGGCCGCCGTCCCCCACCGGCATCGCATCGCTCACGGGTCGCCTGATCGCGCTCCCTTTCTGGGATGTTGGGCGGAGCGGCCGCTCCATGCCTCCACTCATTTTAGCACCGCGCGCCCGGCTGTCCAGACCCGAACGGGCAGCCGGCCCGGGGAATTCAGCCGAGGCTCAACAGGGCCTCGCGGACCAGCTTGGCGGCGAGCACCGCCGTCCGGCCGGACGGGTCGCAGGCCGGGCAGACCTCCACCAGATCCATGGCCACCACCCGGAGGTGGCCGCGCCGGTGGTGGTAGCCCAGGGCGTACAGGAACTCGAAGACCGCCCGCGGCTCGACGCCGCCCGGCTCGGGCGCGCCGGTGCCGGGCGCGAACGCCGGGTCCAGGACGTCGATGTCCAGCGAAAGGTACACCGGCCGGCCGGCCAGCGCCGGCATGGCGGCGTCCAGAGCCGCCGCCAGGTCGCCTCCGGCGCCGGGGAAGCCCACCCGGTATCCGGCCGGACCGGCCGGCCGGCGCTCCAGGCGGACCCCCAGTTCCTCCCGGGCGAAGCCGACCTCCTCGGCGGTGGCCGACCGCACCCCCAGCGGGAACACGGCGGGGCCGGCCCGGCGGCCGCCGGCCGCCTCCCAGATCCGCCTGAGCACCGTGGCGTGGGACAGAAGCCGGCCCTCGTAGGCCTCGCGCAGGTCGGCGTGGGCGTCGAGCCAGATCAGGGCCAGGTCGGGGAACCGGTGGCGCGCCGCACGGAAAAGAGGCAGCGTGATCAGGTGTTCGCCACCGAGGGCCAGCAGGATGGGCCCGGCCGCCAGGACCGCCCCCGCCGCCGCCTCGGCCCGCCCCAGCGCTGCCTCCGGCGCCTCGGCCGCTCCGGCCGGCAGCATCACGTCGCCGAGATCGCAGACGGCCACGTCGGCCAGGTCGCGGTCCAGGTGCAGGCTGTACTCCTCGAGCGCGTCCGACGCGGCCCGCACGGCCGCCGGCCCGCCGCCGGCACCCGGCCGGTAGCTGGCCGTGACGTCCAGCGGCACGCCCAGGAGGGCCAGGCGCGCCGCGGCCAGGCCTTCCGGCCCCGCGCAGCCCAGAAACGCCGGGCGGCTTTTCACCGCGCCACCAGGTCCCTCACGAAGGGAGGCAGGACGAAGGCCTGGCGGTGGACCTCGGGCGACCAGTAGCGGGTCTTGACCGCCGCCGCCCGGCGGGCGAGGGCTTCGGGGTCGGGGCGGGCGGGGTCGACGGTCTTGGAGCCCATGGTATACGTCCAGAACCCCCCCGGGTAGGTGGGCACCACGCCCCAGTAAAGGGCCGCGTGGGCGAAGCTGGCCTCCGCGTTACGCCGGGCGCGAAGGAGAATGTCCTGGAAGAAGAAGGGCGACTCGGTCTGGGCCACGAAGACGCCGTCCGCGGTGAGGGCCCGGGCCGCCGCCCGGTAGAACGCCTCGTCGAAGAGGCCCACCGCCGGCCCGATGGGGTCGGTGGAATCCACGACCACGACGTCGTAGTGGTCGCGGCAGTCCTTGACGTAGGCGATGCCGTCCTGGATCAGGATCCGGCAGCGGGGATCGTCAAGCCCCGCGGCCACCTCAGGCAGGTACTGCCGGCAGGCCCGGACCACCGCCTCGTCGATCTCGCACAGGTCCACCTGCTCGATGGTGGGGTGCTTCAGGAGTTCGCGCACGCACCCGCCGTCGCCGCCCCCGACCACCAGCGCCCGCCGGGGCCGGGGGTGGGTGAAGGCCGGCACGTGGCTCATCATCTCGTGGTAGCAGAACTCGTCGTGCTCGGTGACCTGGATGATGTCGTCCAGGACCAGCATCCGGCCGAGCTCCACCGTGTCCAGGATCATGACTTCCTGGTACGGCGTGGTTTCCCGGTGGAGCACCGCCTTTATCCGGACGGAGATCCGGATGTGTCTGGTCTGGTCCTCGCTGAACCA
The DNA here is from genome assembly GCA_020725105.1 of Symbiobacterium thermophilum. Classification (GTDB taxonomy): domain Bacteria; phylum Bacillota; class Sulfobacillia; order DYFQ01; family DYFQ01; genus DYFQ01. Next base: position 14,563 of record DYFQ01000011.1, on the reverse strand, counting down.
GAGTTGCACCGGCGCGTCCCTCCCCGCCCCTCCTACTCGCCGTACCAGAGGACGGCGCCGGCAAAGGCGCAGCCCAGCCGGACCACCCGGTGCTCCACCGCCCGGGCGTGGACGGCTTCAAGCTCCAGACCCCGCGTCTCGCAGGCTTCGGCCACCATCTCCCGGACCACCCGCTCGGCGTCGCCGGCCCGGCCGCTGCCGGCGTATTCCATGATCACGCCAAACCCCTGCCGGCTCTGGCCGACGGCAATGGCGGCGGCGATGATCTCGCCCGGCGTGTGGCTGGTGACTGAACCGTAGGCGGTCGGCGTGAGGGTGCCGGGGGCTATGTCGGCCCCGGCTACCACCCGGCAGCCGGGCGGGAGGATGCTGGAGACCTTGATCAGGTTCAGGTTGCCGACTCCCGCCGCCAGGAGCGCGCCGTCAAAGGCGTTGAGGGCTGTGCGCCCCTCGGCGGCGCCGGCTACGAGAGTGACCCGGGTGGGCGTGGCAAGCACGGCCTTTCCTCCCCGCAGGGGTGGTAGGGTCGGAACCCGGGTTGGATTATACCCAACCGGCACCCGCTCCGCCAGCGCCTGTCAGGATTCGCGGGCGAACAGCCGGGCGTAAACGGCGAGGAGCCCATCCAGGTGCCGGCTGAGCCGCAGGATATCGTCATCGTCCGAAGGATCGACACGGCCGGCAAGCAGAACTGCCGCCTTGTCGTTCAGCGCGCGGCGGATCCGCTCGATCTCCGCCTCCAGGGCGTCGCGGGACAGCACGGTGGCCTGGCGAGTACCCATTTTCCGACGGCTCCCCCTTTGTGGCTCCCCCTCGAAGACACGTGCCCGCAAGCCACCCGGTCCATCGGGAGGACCGTCCCCTCCATGGCTGCGACCTTTGCAAAATCTTAACCCGCTGGCGGGACCTGTCCTGTCGAAATACGTCGAGCCAGCGCACGACTTTATCGACAAAGAGCCCGAAGCCCCGACCGCCGGAAAATGGCGGGGCCGCCGTCTGGCGGCGGCCCCGCAACGTTCATTCCTGGCGCGCCCGGCCGCGACCACGCCGGTGCCGGTCCGCTCTACTCGCCCGTCGCCTTCACCAGCGGGAAGCCGAAGCCCGACGCGACGTCGTAGCCGTCGCCGGCGTACAGGCCGCCCTTGATGTCGTTGTTGGCCCCGCGGCCCTGGAGTTCCGCCCGCACCTGCGCGGCGGTCCAGCCCGGGTTAGCCGCCCAGATCCTGGCCGCCAGGCCGGAGACGTGCGGCGTCGCCATGCTGGTGCCGCTGATGGTGTTGTACTTCCCGTCGTTCCAGGTGGACTCGATGGCCCGGCCGGGGGCCGCCACCTCGATGCACCGCTCGCCGTTGGGGTCGCCGGTCTGGAGGTGGCTCGGGCACGCGGCGTCCTGCTTGCCCCGGGAGGAGAAGTCGGCCACCCGGTAGGTGCCGTTCTCCTGCACGTTCTCCAGGGCCGCCACGGCCACCACCGTCACGAAGGCGCCGGGGTAGCCGATGGTGTCGGGGTCCGGCCCGGAGTTCCCGGCGGCCGCCACCACCAGCACGCCCTTTTGGACGGCGTAGTCGATGGCGTCCTTGATGAGGCCGGACGGGCTGTCCGACCCCAGCGACATGGAGACGACGACCTTCACGCCCAGGCGGGCGCCCTCGTCGGCGGCGTGGCGGATGGCGGCGGCGATGTCGTCGGAGAAGCCGATGCCGCCGCTGCCCAGGACCTTGTAGGCCCACAGCCTGGCCTCGGGAGCCACGCCGTAGATCCCCAGTCTGTCGGAGCCGGCGTCGGCCAGCACCGTCCCGGCCACGTGGGTGCCGTGGCCGTTCTTGTCGTCACACTTGCCGTCCCTCAGGCTGGGGCCGGTGAAGTCCTTGCACTGCTCCCAGCGGTTCTTGAGATCCGGGTGGTTGACGTACACGCCGGTGTCCAGGACCGCCACCCTGACCCCCAGCCCACCCGAGGTGGCGGTGATGGTGGGGTCGTTGTAGATGGCCTCGATGCCCCAGGGCGTCTGGTCCGACGGGGTCGCCCGGGTGCCGGACCCGGGCCGCTGGCTCGGCTTGGCCATGATGCCGGCCGTCGGGACCAGTTCGACCGTCACCCCGGGCAGGCGCCCGAGCGCCGCAAAAGCCGCGGGCGGGAGGTCGGTGGTGAAGCCCAGCGCCCCGAAGTCCCACCGCATACCGTGGGTCGCCGCCAGGTCGGCCCGGACGGCGGGGTCCGCCGCGTTGACGAGCACCCGCAGCGCGGGCGCCGGTCCCGCCAGGGCCGGGCCGAACAGGGCCACGACCATGACCAGCGCCAGAGCCAGGCTCAGGGTCCGCCGCATGATGGGTCCCTCCTCAAAACGGAATCGGCGCTTGGCTCAAGTGCATGAGTATTCGGGGCCGGCCGGGTGGTTCCTTCTCCTGGAAAAAACCCGGGCGGGTTCCTCCCGCGGCTCCCCTCCAAGACCGGCCGGGCCCCGGCGGCCGACGGCCGGCAGGTCTCTTGCCGGCGTCGCGTCAACAAAGTTGATCGGGAAAGGTCAGGGTCCTATAATCCATATCGGCAAGACCGGCCGGCCCTGTAACCCGGTGAGGTGTGGCCGTGGCCAGGCTCAGTCCTGTCGCCGGAGGCCCGGCGGACCGGCCACGGACGGCAACGGCCGTGACCCGGCCGCCGCGAGTCGCAGGAGGAGGGTTCGCACGTGGGCAAGGTCGTGGGCATCGACCTGGGAACCACCAACTCGGTGATCGCCGTCATGGAGGCCGGCAAGCCCCAGGTGATCATCAACGCCGAGGGAAACCGCCTGACCCCCTCGGTGGTCGGGTTCACCAAGGCGGGGGAGCGGCTGGTGGGCCAGCTTGCCCGGCGCCAGGCGGTGCTCAATCCCGAGAACACCGTCTACTCCATCAAGCGGTTCATGGGGCGGCGCTACTCCGAGGTGGCCGAGGAGCGCCGGCGGGTACCCTACCAGGTCCGGGAAGGGCCCAACGAGTCGGTCCGGGTGCACGTTCCCGCGGTGGGCAAGGACTTCACCCCCGAGGAGATCTCCGCCTTCATCCTGCAGAAGCTGAAGGCGGACGCCGAGGCGTACCTGGGTGAGAAGATCGAGAAGGCGGTCATCACCGTCCCCGCCTATTTCAACGACTCCCAGCGCCAGGCCACCAAGGACGCCGGGCGCATCGCCGGCCTGGAGGTGCTCCGGATCATCAACGAGCCGACCGCGGCGTCGCTGGCGTACGGCCTGGACAAGAAGACCAACGAGACCATCCTCGTGTGGGACCTGGGCGGCGGGACCTTCGACGTCTCCATCCTCGAGGTGGGCGACGGGGTCTTCGAGGTCAAGTCCACCGCCGGCGACACCCACCTGGGTGGCGACGACTACGACGAGCGGATCGTCGACTGGCTGGCGGCCGAGTTCAAGAAGGACCAGGGCATCGACCTGAAAAAGGACCGCCAGGCGCTGCAACGGCTCATCGAGGCGGCGGAGAAGGCCAAGGTGGAGCTTTCCAGCGTGCCCGAGACCACGGTCAGCCTGCCGTTCGTCACCGCCGACCAGACGGGCCCCAAGCACCTGGAGATGAAGCTGAGCCGGGCCCGGTTCGAGGAACTCACCCGCGACCTGACCGAGCGGTGCATCGGTCCCTTCGAGCAGGCCCTGAAGGACGCCAAGCTCGAGCCGGAGCAGATCGACGAGGTGATCCTGGTGGGCGGCTCCACCCGGATGCCCGCCATCCAGGAACTCGTGAAGAAGCTCACCGGGAAGGAACCGCACAAGGGGGTCAACCCCGACGAGGTGGTGGCCGTGGGCGCCGCCATCCAGGCGGGCGTGCTGGCCGGTGAGGTCAAGGACCTGGTGCTGCTGGACGTGACGCCCCTCTCGCTGGGCGTGGAGACCCTGGGCGGGGTGATGACGGTGCTCATTCCCCGCAACACCACCATCCCCACCCGCAAGTCGGAGATCTTCACCACCGCCGCCGACTTCCAGCCGACGGTGGAGATCCACGTGCTGCAGGGAGAGCGCCAGTTCGCCAGGGACAGCCGGACCCTCGGCCGCTTCCACCTGACCGGCATCCCGCCCGCGCCGCGGGGAGTGCCTCAGATCGAGGTGACCTTCGACATCGACGCCAACGGCATCCTGAACGTGACCGCCAAGGACCTCGCCACCCAGAAGGAGCAGAAGATCACCATCACCGCCTCCACCACCCTGGCCCGGGAGGAAGTGGAGAAGATGGTGGCCGAGGCCGAGCGCTACGCCGAGGAGGACAAGCGCCGGCGCGAGGTGGTCGAACTCAGAAACCAGGCCGACGGCCTCATCTACCAGCTGGAGAAGACCCTGAAGGACGCCGGCGATAAGGTGTCGGCCGCCAACCGGGAAGCGGTGGAAAAGGCCGTCGCCGAGTTGAAGGAGGCCATGAAGCAGGACGAGGCCGCCCCCATCCGCCGGGCCATGGACAGCCTGCGGGAAGCCGCCGCCAAGGCCTCCGAAGAGCTCTACCGGGCCACGGCGGCCCGGACCCCGCCGCCGGGCGGCCCCGGGCCCGCCGGCGGTCCGGCCGGGGCCAGGCCCGAGGGCGAGGTCATCGACGCCGACTACCGGCCCGCCGATGAGGAGCGGAAATGATGGCTGAGCGCGGGCCGGGCGGCGGCGGGGGGCCCGAGGGCGCCCCTGGCGACCCGGAAAAGGAGGCCCTGGAAAACGCCCTGGCCGAGGCCAACCGCCGGGCGGACGAGTACTGGCAGCAATTCCTGCGGGCCCGCGCGGACCTGGAGAACTACCAGAAGCGGGTCCAGCGCGACCTGGAAGCCAGCGTCCGGCGGCAAAAGGCCGGCCTGCTCTTGCGGCTGCTCGAGGTCATGGACAACTTTGACCGGGCCCTGGCCGCGGCCGAGAACCGGCCCGAGGCCGCCGGGGCCGACGGCGAGGCCCCGGCCCGGGCGGCGCCGGCGGAGGGCCTCATCGAAGGCTTCCGCCTGATCCACCGCCTGCTACAGCAGGCGCTGGCCGCCGAGGGGGTCGAGCCCTTCAGCGCCGTCGGCCAGCCTTTTGATCCGGCCTGGCACGAGGCCATCAGCGTCTGGGAGTCGGACGCGGTGACCGAGGCCACGGTGACCGACGAGATCCAGCGGGGCTACGTGTATCACGGGGAGGTCCTCCGGGCCGCCCGGGTCCGGGTGGCCCGGCCCAGGGCGACGGAGCACTAGCCGTCGGGGTCGGGCTCGGCGGGCCGGGGCGACGGCCGGCCGTCCCCCAGGAGCCCGGCCAGGATCATGAGTTCGGTCACCGTGGCGAACCGCCGGCGCCCTGTCGCTGCTCTGGCTGACGCTGGTGGGCGCCGGGCCGGCGGCCGAGGCCGGGGGCTACCCCGCCGCCCCACCGTCAGCCTGCCAGCCGGGCCAGGCCCAGCACGAACAGAAGCCCCGCCGGCAGCGCCTGCAGCCGCCGGGCGGGCCAGCGCCACTCCAGCCGGGTGCCCAGCCGGGCGCCGAGCCACAGGCCGGTCAGGAGCAGCCCGGACTGGGCCAGCCCCACCGCCGGCGGCAGCCAGGCCGACCACAGCCCCGCCAGCCCCAGCGCCAGCCCGGCGGCCAGGGCGTCCACGGCCAGGGCCAGCCCGAGCAGGAACGCCTCCCCGGCGTCGAGGCTCCCGGAACGGTCCACGTCCGCGGTACGGGGTTCCCTCAGTACCCGGACGATCCGCGCGACCCGGGAGCCGGCGCTCTTCTCCCCGGCGGGAGCGGGCTCCCGGCCGCCCGCGGCGCCGGCGAGGGGCCCGTCCCGCGACGCGGCCTCCCGGCGGGACCGCCTGAAGAGGGCCGCCCCCAGGCCCATGAGCGCCAGCCCGCCCAGGAACCGGGCCGCCACCGGACCGAGCCGCGCGCCGGTGAGCCGACCCGTCAGGCCGCCCGCCGCCACCGCCGCGGTGGAGGCCGCGGCCACCAGCCCCAGCGCCACGGGGGGGACCCGCACCCGGGCCAGGCCGTAGGCGGCGCCGACCCCGAGGCCGTCGAGGCTCACCGCCAGCGCGGTGACGATCAGGGAAAGCGCCTGCACCCGAGCACCTCCGAAGGCGGCCCCCCGGCCCGGCCGCGCCTCATGATATGGCCCCGGCCGAGGCCCCGGTGCCCGTCCCCCGCCCCCTGCCTCATAACCCGCTCCCCGGCCGGGCCAACTAAGGGCGGGGCCCGGGCTTGCCGGGCACCCACCGTGTCGGGGAGGGACGAGGCTCCTTGGAACCCGCCTGGGAACTGCCGCGCCTGCTGTACCTGGCGGCGGTCGGCGTGTACGGGCTGTTTTTCCTGCTGTTCCTGCGGCTTCTGCTCTACAAGCGCCTGGCCGACGCCTGGCACTGGCGCCGGCGCCCCCGGCTTGACCTGGCGGAACTGGAAGCCCGCTCGCGCGCTCTCGGGCGGGAACTGCCCTTCATCTCCCTCCTGATCCCGGCCCGCAACGAGGCGCCGGTGATCGAGCGCACCCTGGAGCACCTGACCCGCCTGGAGTACCCCCGCGACCGGCTGGAAGTGGTGGTCATCACCGACCAGCGGGAACTGGACGCCGACGCCCGCCTGCGGCCCCGCTGCGTGGCCGCGGCCCGCCGGTGGCTGCTGGACCGGCTGGCCTCGCCGGGGACCCGGGCCCGGCGGCCGCCCGAGGACACCGAGGAAGTGGTGCTCGGGCTCCTGGTCCGGCTGGCGGCGGCCGAGTGCGGCCGGCTGGGGCGGCCGTCGGGGCCGGTGATCCCGGCCGCGTGGCTGAGGGAGGAACCCACCGCCGCCTGCGCCCACCGCCGCCGCTGGCTCTGGCGGCAGCTGGCCCGGGCCCTGGCCACCGGGGACCCGGGTTGGGCGCGCCGCGGGCCGAGGCTGGTAGGCCACGTCCACCCGGAACTCGAGCCCCAGGCCTGCTCGCGGGTGCTCTCCGCCTATCTGGCGCTGGCGCTGACCGTGGCCGTCGCGTACCTCCGGTTGCTGGGCCAGCCGCCCCTTCGCCTGCTGGGCCCGGCGCTCGGGCCGCTGGCCCGGCTGCGCCCGGGGCCGGGGCTACCCCTGGCGGTGGCGCTCGCCGAGACCCTGGCCGACCGGCTGGCGGCCCGGTTGGACGGCCTGGCCCGGGCCCGAGCGCTTGACGCCCAGCTGCACGAAGCCGCCCGGGAGGTCTTTCCCACCACCCAGGCCCTGGTGGAACTGGCCCGCCGGTCCCTCTGCGACCAGCCGGGCGGCTTCAGCCTGCGGCACGTGGTGGTCCCGGTGGACTTCGACGGGCGACTGGTGCCCGGCCGGCCCGTCACCGACGGCTGCCGCGGGCAACCGGTTCCCTCGACCAAGGGCCGGGCCCTCAACTACGGGCTGCACTTCGTCGATCCCCGGACCCAGCTGTGCGGGTTCTACGACGCCGAAAGCCGGCCGGACCCCCGGGTCCTCCTCCACGTGGCCCACCGCCGGCTGACCGACGGCGAGCGGGTGAGGATTCTTCAGGGGCCCGTGTTTCAGGTGCGGAACTTCTACCGGATGGGACCCCTCTGCAAGATCGCGTCGCTGTACCAGGCGGTGGCCCACGAGTGGTACCTGCCGGGGCTGTTCCGGCGGCTGCCCTTCGTGGGGGGCACCAACCTGTTCGTCGACCGCAGGCTCCTGGAGACCCTTGGCGGGTACGACCCGGCGTCGCTCACCGAAGACCTGGAGCTGGGGGCCCGCGCCTGGCTGGAGGTGGGAGCCTGGCCCGAATACCTTCCGTGGCCCTCGAGCGAGCAGACGCCGCCCACGGTCAGAAGCTTCTTCTTGCAGCGGCTCAGGTGGGGCGCCGGCCACCTGCAGGTGATGGACAAGGTCCGCCGGGCCGTGGGCTGCCCCGAGGCCCGGCGCCGGGGACTCCTCCGCGAGCTTTTCCTGAAGGGGCAGGTGGAGTGGCTCGCCTACCAGGCGGCCACCCTGGTGCCTCCGCTCGTGCTTTTCGGGTGGGCGCTGGGCTGGGTGGACCCTTCGGCGGTGCCGCCGGCGGGCCGGCTGGTGCTCCACGCCATGACCGCCGTCTACTTCGGGTTTACCCTTTACGCCTACGCCCGCTACCGGGACTACCTGGACCAGGTGGCGCGGCCCGTGGGGCGGCTGGGCGAAGGATGGGTGCTGGCCCAGCTGCTCTTGTTGCCGCTGGCCGCGTTCCTGTTCCCGGTGCCTTTCACCGCCGCCCTGGTCCTGAAGGCTCTGGGCCGGCAGCCCCGGCGGTGGATCAAGACTCGCCGGACGGCGGAGTGAGGGGCCCCCAGACCGGGTGCCCGTCAAACGCGCCCTCGGTGTCGGTCAGCCGGACGTGGATGCCGGTGGCCACCTCTACGGCGTAGAGGTCGAAGTCACCGTCCCGGTCGGAGGCGAAGGCCACCCAGGCCCCGTCGGGACTCCAGGTCGGCCACAGCGCGTCGCCGGTCTGGTAGGTCAGCCGGGTCAACCCCGAACCGTCGGCCCGCATGATCCAGATCTCCCAGCGCCCTTCCGTCCGACCCGCAAAGGCCAGCCACTCCCCGTCGGGTGACCAGGCCGGCTGGCGACGGTCGCCTGAGGCGGGGACCGGGAAGCTTGCCGCTCCAGGAACATCGGGGTCGGCGAAGGCCGCCAGGGCCAGGTTGAGGATGGGCTGCCCGGCGGGGGGCTCACCCTCGGCCGGCGGCGCGGGGAGGTCGTAGTTCACCAGCCAGATGCGGTCTCCCCCGGGATCCCAGGCCGGCTCGATGGCCTGGTAGGGAAGCTCGGCCCTGGGGTCGGCCGCCGCCTCCAGCGCCTCGAGGCTCGTGACCGGGCGGGCGGCGCCCGGCTCAGGGCCGGTCTCGCCCCAGGTGACCGGCGCCGCCCACACCTCGTAAATCCTCCCGCCCAGCAGTCGGTCGGAGGAAAAGGCCAGCCACCGGCCGTCGGGGCTCCAGGCGGGGGCCATGTCGTCGGCGGGCGACCGGACCAGCGGGCGGACCTCCGGCAAGGAGAAAGGCCGGCTTTCGGGCAGGGCCAGCGCCCACAGGTCGAGGCTGCCGGAACGGTCGGAGACAAAAGCCACCCAGCGGCCGTCGGGAGACAGCGCGGGGGCGAAGTCCCTGGCCGGGTGGTCGGTCAACCTGAGCGGGGCCGACCCCGGCCGCAGCCAGTAGAGTTCCAGGTTCCCGCCGGACCGGCCGGAGACGAATACCAGGCCCCCCGGAAGCTCCTCCACGGCGCCGACCGGCAGGAACCGGTCCTCGTCGGACGGGCGTTCGGGCGGGGGCGGCAGCCCGCGGCGGGCCCGGGGGTCCTCCACCACGATGCTGCGGGTCCCGGGCTCCCAGGTGACGATGGCGCCGAGGGCTTCGGCGACGAAGCGGATGGGGACCATGGTCCGGCCGTCGACCAGGATCGGCGGGACGTCCAGTTGCCAGGGGGCGCCGTTCACCAGCGCCCCGCCGTGGTCGATCCACAGCACGACGCTGGTGTCGTAGCGCTGGTAGGTCACCCGGCGCTCGGTGCCGTCCCACTCGAAGCTGGCGCCCATGGCCTCCCCGACGAAGCGGAGGGGGACCATGGCCCGGTCGCCGACCAGGACCGGCGGGACGTCGAGGGAGAGGACCTCGCCGTTGACGGTGGCTTCCGTGGCGTCGATCTGCAGCCGGATACTGACGCCCGCTCCGGCCGCCGGGCGCGCTCCGACGAGCGCCAGCAACACGAGGGCCAGCGCGGCCGGCCCGAGGTCCCGGATCCGCCGCCTGAGGGGTCCCACCGTCCCGTCTCCCCTCGAAAGGGCTGTCCGGCCGGTATTTCTTGCCTTCCGTCCAGCTTCCCTGCGTGCTCCCGGACACTCACGGGAAAAGGCGGTTCCGGTCGCGGGGAAACAGGCTCGCTTCCCTCACGTTCCCGAGGCCCAGCAGCCGGGCGGTCAGCCGTTCCAGGCCGATGGCCAGGCCGCCGTGGGGCGGCATGCCGAACCGGAAAGGTTCCAGGTAGGCGGCGAACGCCGCCGGATCCAGTCCCCGGGCGGCCAGGTTTTCCACCAGCCGCCGGTGGTCGTGGAGCCGCTGGCCACCGGTGGTGACCTCCAGCCCCCGGTAGAGCAGGTCGAAGGTCTGGGTAAGCGCCGGGTCGGCCGGGTCGGGCATGGCGTAGAACGGCCGCAGGCGTGCCGGCCAGTGGGTGATGAAGAGGAGTTCCGAGCCGAGCGCCTCCCGGGCCCACCGGCCCAGCCGCCGCTCGGCCTCGGGGTCGAGGCCGTCGGCGGGCCGGTGGCCGGTGATGGCCTCCAGGCGTTCGGCGGCCTCGGCCAGGGTCAGCCGGGGAACCGGCCGGCCGGAGCCGTCGCCCAGGTCGGGGAGGCTGGCACCCCACGCTTCCAGAACGTCGGGGCACCGGGACCGGACCCGGGCGAACATCCGGGCGAGCACCCGCTCCTGGAGCCGCATCACGTCTTCCGCGGCCTCGATGAACCCGACCTCCAGGTCGAGGCTGGTGTACTCGTTCAGGTGGCGGGCCGTGTCGTGGGACTCGGCCCGGTAGACGGGACCCACCTCGAACACCCGCTCGAACCCGGCACCGACCAGCATCTCCTTGTAGAGTTGCGGGCTCTGGGCCAGGTAGGCCGGCCGGCCGAAGTAGTCGAGGCTGAACAGTTCGGCGCCGCCCTCGGTGGCCGACCCCACCAGCTTGGGGGTGTGGACTTCGACGAAGTCCTCCTCCAAGAGGGCCTCCCGGAAGCCCTCGACCAGGGCGGCCCGGACCCGGAAGATCCCCGCGAGCCTGGGGTGGCGCAGCGCCAGGGCCCGGTGGTCCAGGAGTACGTCCAGGCCGGCCCTGACCTCGGGCTGGTGGAGTTCGAAGGGGAGGCCCGTCTCGGCCGGGTTAAGGACCTGGACCGCCTCCACCCGTACCTCCACGCCCATCGGGGCCCGGGGCTCGCGGGCCGCCAGTCCCTCGACGGCCACCACCGACTCCGGGTGAAGCGCCCGGACGGCCGCCCGGGCGGTCTCGTCGGCCGCCACCGCCTGGACCGTCCCCGACCGGTCCCGCAGGACCACGAAGACGACGGCTCCCAGGTCTCTCACCCGCTGCACCCAGCCCATGACCCGGACCCGGCGCCCCTCGGCCGCCGGGACCCGCGCCGCCAGCACGCGCTCACCTGCCAGGGTTTCGATCTCCCGCACGCCGGCCGCCCTCCTCTGGCAAATGAAAAGCCCCCCGCGTCCCATAGAGACGCGAGGGGCGTGCCGCCACTCTACTTCGCCGCCGCCTCGCGGCGACGGCCTCCCGGGGTCGGGGCGCGGCGGGCGCGCCCCACCCCGCCCGGTAACGGCGGGCCACCACCGGCCTCGGGGGTGTCCGCAGGCGGCGGCCGGACCGGGTTCGCACCACCTCCGGGCCGCGGCGCTTGCGCGGCGGCGCCCGGAGCCCGGCTCGCTTGGGCCGGCCGCTGGACCTGCCCTTCCCCTCATCGGCCCGGGCCCGGCGGCGCCGGGCCCATGAGCTTGCCGGTATTGTACCGGGAGCCGGCCCGCGGTGTCAACACGCCCGGCGCCGGCTCCCCGCGCCCGAACATAACCCGCCGGACGGTGGCCCGATACTAACCGGGAACGGGGGTGGCCCCGGGTGGAGGCAGGCGCTTGAGTCGGCGGACGAAGCCGGCAACCGAGCGGCCCTTCTGGCGGCGGCTGTGGCTGGGCGTGGCCCTGGCCGGCCTCATCTGGCTGGCCCTGCTCAGTTTCTTCGTGGCCCTGGTGGCGCTGGTCCCGCTGCCCCGGCCCCGGGTCCCCGTCGCCACGGAGGTCTTCGACGTCCGGGGGCGGCTGGCCACCAAGCTCTACGTGCAGAACCGGATCCCCGTGGACCTCCAGACCCTGCCGCCGTACCTGCCCCAGGCGGTGGTGGCCATCGAGGACGCCCGGTTCTTCCGCCACCGGGGGGTGGACCCGGTCGCGCTGGTCCGGGCGGCCGCCCGGAACCTGGCCGCCGGCCGGGTGGTGGAGGGGGGCAGCACCATCACCCAGCAACTGGCCAAGAACCTCTTCCTGACGTCCGAGCGAACCCTGAGGCGGAAGTTCTGGGAACTGGTGTTCACGGTCAAACTGGAGCGCCGCTTCACCAAGCGCGAGTTGCGCGAGCTGTACCTGAACCAGATCTACCTGGGAGAGGGCGCCTACGGGGTGGAGGTGGCGGCGCTCAGGTACTTCGGCAAGTCCGCCCGGGACCTGACCCTGGGCGAGGCGGCGCTGCTGGCCGGGATCGTCCGCAGCCCCGGCAACCTGTCGCCCTACCGGCACCCCGAGGCGGCCCTTGGCCGCCGGGAGCTGGTGCTGGATCGCATGGTGGAGCTGGGCCTGGTGAGTCCCGACCGGGCCGCCCTGGCCCGGGCCGAGCCGCTCCGGCTGGCCAACGCGGAGCCGCCCCGGCGGGAACACCCGTGGTTTGTCGACCTGGTAGTCAGAGAACTGGAGACCAGGGCGCCCGAGGTGGCCCGGTCGCTCTACGCCGGGGGCTTCCGCGTGTACACCACCATGGACCTGGACCTGCAGCGGGCGGCCGAGGCGGCCGTGGCGGCCAACCTGCCGGTGGGGACCGTGGACGAGCGTGCCGTCACCCAGCCCCAGGTGGCCCTGGTGGCCATCGACCCCAGGACCGGACACCTGGCGGCGGTGATCGGAGGCCGGGACTTCGGGGAGAGCCAGTTCAACCGGGCGGTGCTGGCCCGCCGCCAGCCGGGGTCGGCTTTCAAACCCTTTGTCTACGCCGCGGCGCTGGAAGCGGGCCATACCCCCGCCGCGCTCCAGACCTGCGAACCGGTGTCCTTCCCCGCCGGGATGCCCGGAGAGCAGTACACGCCCCGGGACTACGTGAAGGAGGGGGGCGCGCCGTACCACTACCGCCCCTTCATCATGCGGACGGCGATCCAGATCTCCGACAACGTGGTGGCCGTGCGCTGGGCGGCGGAGGTGGGCCCGCGCCGCGTCGTCGAACTGGCCCGCCGCTTCGGGATCGAGAGCCCGCTCGATCCCACCCTCCCCCTGGCCCTGGGCACCTCGGCCGTCACCCCGCTGGAACTGGCGCGCGCCTTCTCGCCCCTGGCCAACGGGGGGATCCGCGTCAGGCCCCTGGCGGTATTGCGGGTGGAGGACCGCCAGGGGCGCGTCCTGCTCGAGCAGGCGCCGGAGCTTCAGCCGGTCTACGACCCGCGGCTCAGCTTCATCATGGCCGATCTCCTGAAAAGCGTGTTCTGGCCCGGCGGGACGGCGGCCGGGGTGGCGCGGCTGCTCGACCGGCCCGCCGCCGGCAAGACGGGGACCACCAACGAGCTCCGGGACGCGTGGTTCGTGGGACTGACGCCCGACCTGGTGGCCGCGGTGTGGGTCGGCAACGACGACGACCGGGTGCCCGTCGGCAGGACGGGGGGCGGCCTGGCCGCCCCCATCTGGGCCCACTTCGTCCGCCAGGGACTGCGGCACCGGCCGGCGGCGGACTGGACTCCCCCGCCGGGCGTCATCAGGGTGGCCATCGACCCCAATACGGGGCTGCTGGCCAACGCCACGTCGCCCCAGCTCGCCGAGGTGTTCGTGGCAGGCACCCAGCCGCGGGAAGTGTCCCCCATCCTCTACCTGGGTACCGAAGAGCGGGCGCCCTGGGGCACCCCCGACCTGCCCGACGGCGTTCCGGCCCCGGACGGGGCGACAGGCCTGGGGAAGCCCGGCGAGGAAAGCGAGCCACCGCCGCCTGGCGGCGCCGGCCACGCCCCCGGCCGCGACAGGGAGCCGGCTGTCTCGCGTCGAAAACCGTTATCCGGGCGGTACGAGCCCGGCGCCACGGGAAAGGGGAGGCGGGTAGCTTGACCTACGCGGCCATTCAGGCCCTGGTGACCTTTGTCTTCTTCGTGCTGGTCTACGGCCAGTACCGGCGGCGGCGGCGGATCCACCAGTTCTTCTGGACGGTCTCGCTGGCCTTTGCCTGGGTGGGGACGGGCGCTTACCTGGTGGCGGCGACCGCCGACTCAGCCGCCTGGTTTCGCCTGTACTACATTTTCGGCGCGCTCCTGGTGGCGCCGTTCATGGGCCTCGGCAGCGCCTTTTTCGGCATGAGCGAGCGGGTGGCCCGGGCGTCGCTCTGGCCGGTGGTGGCCGTGAGCGCCGTGGGGGCCGTGGGGGTGACGGCGGCGCCGCTGGATCAGGCCAGGCTGGCGGCCCTGGCCGGCGAGTCGGGGGTGGGGGTGCTCCGGCTACCCTGGTGGGCGCTGGTGGCCTTCATCCTGGTGAACACCTACGGCACCGTCGCCGTCGTCTGGGTGGCCCTGGCCTCGGCGGTGAACCTTCTGCGCCGGCGGGCGTCGGGTCCCTTCGCCGCGGCCAGCGGCCTGATCGCCATCGGAATCCTGCTCCTGGCCTTCGCGGGCACCATGGCCCGGCTGGGAGCGGGCGGCTTCTGGCTCACCATGGCCCTGGGCTGGGCGGTGGCGTTCGGCGGCTTTCTTCTGACCTTCCGCGGCGCCGACCGGGCTAGCCCCCGGACTGATACGGCAGTTCGCCCAGGGTGACCTGAACCTCGATCTCCCGCCCGTCGCGCAGGAGACCGACCTTCACCGCGTCTCCGGCGC
>DYFQ01000010.1:5037-81060 GCA_020725105.1 Symbiobacterium thermophilum | reverse complement strand
AGGTCGCACTCGGCGAACGGCTCCAGATCGAGCGTACCCTGAAGCCGGCCCAGGGTGGCCTCCCGGGCCTCGGCGGCGAGCTTGCCCCGCTGCACGGCCCCGTCAAGAAAGGACCTTATCCGGCTGAACCCCCGCTCCAGCAGCTCTTGGGACACCTCGCGGACGACGGTGGGAAAGCCGGCCTGGGCCGAAACCTGGGCGATGCCCGAGCCCATGAGCCCGCACCCCACCACGCCGACTTTTTCAACGGTGAACTCCACTTGAAACCCTCCCAGCTTCCGCTGCTCGATCCCGGGCCTGCGGGCGCGGCGCGGTCGGGTTACCTCCGGCGGGCCGGCCGGTCGATCGCGCGTCACGGCCGGTCCCGCCGTCTGCCACCCGCGTATTCTTGCCCCCGGCGGGCGATTCCTGTACGCGGTGGCGGCGCCGCGAACCCGGACCGCGCCCTTCACCCGGCGGGGGACTTGCCGGTCAGGCCGGCCCGCCCGCGGGCCGCTTCCCGCCCGTAGCCCAGCAAGGACAGTCCCCCTACGACCCCGGCGCCCAGCAGAAGGGCGGCCCCCGCGCCGTAAAAGGCCAGCGCCAGGCCGGCGGTGGCGGTGACCATGCCAAAGAGCACCGGGCTCACCACCTGCCCCAGCCGGTTGGCGGTCAGCCGAAGCCCGAGCGCCAGCCCGCGCTCGTGGCGGGGCGCGGCGTTGGCCACCATGACCATGGTCACCGGCTGGCTGAACCCCACCGCCACCCCGGCCGCCGCGGCCGCCAGGGCCAGCGGCCAGAAGCTTGACCACAGGGGAATGGTTCCCCAGCCCAGGGCGGCCAGCACCAGGCACGCCACCAGGAGCGGCGGCCGGCCCAGGGCGGCCACGGCCCGGGGCAAGAACGGCCTGACGGCCATGGAGGCCAGGGACTGGGCGGAGAAGAGAAGCCCCAGTTCGAAGTCGGAGAGACCGACGCCGTTCACGTAGATGGGGTAAAAGGCGCGCCGGATGCCGAAGGCAAACAGCACGAGGGTGCTCGCGACCAGCGCCGTCACCACCGGCGGCAGCCGCAGCAGCCGCCCCACCTCCTTCACCGCGCTTCGCGGCGGAGCCGCGGGGCCGACGCCCACCTCGGGCAGGCGCCGGGCAAGATCCCAGGCCACCACGCTCGCCAGGGTGGCGGCGGCAAAGGCCGCGCGGTAGCCCAGCACGTCCTGGCCCCAGGTGGCACGGACCAGGTCCGAGACGGCGCCGCCGGCGGGCGGGCCCAGCAGTTGCCCCAGCGCGTTGGAGAAGGCAAACGCGCCGAAGTTCCTGTCCCGGTCTTCGGGACCCCCCAGGCCGGCGACGTAGGTCTGGGCGCCCAGGATCAGCAAGAGTTGACCGCCGCCGGCCACGGCCTGGGAGACCAGCAGCAGCGACACGCCGGAGGACGCAGCCATGAGCCCGGTGGCGGCCACCATGGCGGCGGTACCCACGAGCACCATCCGCCTGGCTCCCCACCGGTCGACCGCCAGTCCCGCCGGTACGCCGATGGCGAGCGGCACGATGGCGAAGACCGACACCACCAGGCCGATGAGGGAGGGACCGGCACCGAGGGCCCTGGCGTGCAGGGCGACCAGCGGTGCCGCCAGCAGCCAGGCAAAGAAGTGGATGGCCGAGATTGTACAGATCGCTTTCAGGCCAGCCGACACCGGGCGCCTCCGCGGAGGGCTTCTTCGTCCCCCGAAGGAATCAACAATGCCTTCGCCGTCGGGGAACGCTCTCCTCTGGCCGCGGCGCAGCGTGGAGAGGTCGGGTGGCGTCAGCGGCGGGTGATGATGAACCCGCCGGCGATCCAGTGTTCGAGCTTGCGCCGAAGCCAGCCCCTGACCACGGCCCGCCCGGCGGGGAGGAGGAGGAAGAAACCGGCGGCGTCGGTGATGAGGCCAGGTGTCAGCAGCATGGCGCCGGCAATCAGGATCAACAGCCCGTCCACCAGCCCGGAGGAGGGAACCTGGCCCGCTTCGACCTGACGCCGGATGCCCCGCAACACGGCCAGCCCCTGCTGTCTGGCCAGCCAGGCCCCGGCCACCGCCGTGGCGACGATGATGGCCAGGGTGGGCCCGGTGCCGATCCGCCGGCCCACCTCGATGAGGAGTGCCAGTTCGGCCAGGGGCACCAGCAGAAACAGCGCCAGCAGCCGCAGGAACATGGCCGCCTCCTTCCCGCCCGTCCGCGCCGCGGGAGGCAGACCGGCCCGTACGGTATAATCCTTCGTGGGCGGGTAATCCGACGTGCCACGGGCAATGGCGGTGGCTGCCATCCCGCGACCCGGGCCACGCACCCGCTATCTTATCGTATCCGTGCACGACGTGACCCCCGCCCTCGAGACCGGGGTCGGGTCCGCGCTGGCCGGCCTGGAGGCTCGGGGCGTGACGCCGCGGGTGCTCTGGTCATCCCGAACTACCGGGGCCGCTTCCCCCTGAAGCCCGGGCCCGCGCCAGGCCCTGACGACCGGCCTCGACCTTCTCCGGGCGGCCGGGCTGGCGGCGGCCGGGTTCTGCCCGCCCGGCTGGCTGATCACCGCCGCCGCCCGGGCCGCCGTGGCGGAAGCAGGCTTCCGGTACCTGGCCGGCATGAACTCGGGGTCCGGGCCTACCTGGACCGCAACGGGGGCCGGCCACTAACCCACCTCGACCGGTGCCACGTGGCCACCTCCCCGCGGCGGTTCCGGGAACTCCCCCTGCGCCGGGACATGGTCGTCGTGTTCACCCGGTGGTTTCTTTTCCACCTGGGTATCGGCCGCCGGTGGCGCTACCGAGGAGGATGCTCAGGTGTCTGGCGACCCGCGAACGCGCCGGCCGGCGACACCGTGGGAACGGTGGATCATCGCCCCGGGTGCCGTGGGAGGCGGCCGGGCCAGGGGGCTGCTCGGTCCCGCGTCGGGCCGGAGCCCGGACGGGTTTCCGGCGGTTACAGCGCACCCGAGGCGGGCCGCTCCGCCGGAGAGCGGCCCGGGGCTGGCCCCAGCGCCCGCTCAAGCGCCGCCCAGAAGTCCGGGTGGCGCTTCTTGAGGTTCATGGCCCTGCCCCGGCCGTCCATGAAGGCGTGCACCGTCCGGCCCCGGGCGATCACCCGGCCCCCAGCGTCGCGGACCTCGTAGGCCAGTTCCAGCCGGGCCGGGGACCAGGACACCGGCCGGGTGGCGATGACGAGGGCGTCGTCGTACCTGGCCGGGGCCAGGTAGCGGACGGACGCCTCCACCACGGGAAGGAAGATCCCGGCCTCCTCCAGCCGGCGGTAGGGCAGGCCCCGGGAACGAAGGTAATCGGTGCGGCCCACCTCGAACCAGGGGAGGTAGGCGCCGTGGTGGGCAAAACCCATCTGGTCGGTCTCGGCGTATCTGACCCGCAGGTGTGACAGCTCTACCTGTTCCATCAGCATTAGACCCCGTATGGCTCCTCCCGCGGGAGGGGCTTCCGCCACCGGCGGCGGCTTTTCCTGCCGTGTCCGGCGTCACGTGGTGGCGGCGGGCGCCCTGCGGTAGCCGGGACGGCCCCCCGGACCGGTCCCTCGGGGCGCCGGACCTTCGAGCGGCGGATATGGTAGAATGTTGAAGCACGCGGCGGGACAGGCCGCCTGCTGGCGGAAACCGCCCTCCTGCCCCCGCCGTCTCGCCTGTAGCCAGGTCGGTCGGGAGGTCGTGCCGTTGGACGGTTCACCCGCGGTCGCGCCCAGGGACGCCCGCGCCGAGGCCGCTTCCGAGGTCAAGGCCTGCGCCGACCGGGTCATGGACAACATCGAGCGGGTCCTGGTCGGCAAGGGCGCCGCCATCGAGCGGGTGGTGGTGGCGCTCCTGGCCGACGGCCACGTCCTGGTGGAGGACGTGCCGGGGGTCGGCAAGACCACGCTCGTGCGGGCGCTGGCGCGTTCGATAGGCTGCGAGTTCCGCCGCATCCAGTTTACCCCCGACCTGCTACCGTCGGACATCACCGGCGTGTCGGTGTTCAACCCCCGGACGGGCGGCTTCGAGTTCCGGCCCGGCCCCCTGTTCGGCCAGATCATCCTGGCCGACGAGATCAACCGGACCTCCCCCAAGACCCAGTCAAGCCTCCTGGAGAGCATGGAAGAGCGGCAGATCACGGTCGACGGGGTCACCCGGCCGCTCCCCCGGCCCTTTCTGGTGCTGGCCACCCAGAACCCCATCGAGTACGAGGGCACCTTCCCCCTGGCCGAGGCCCAGGTCGACCGCTTCCTGATGCGGATCAGCCTGGGCTACCCCGACCCGCGCCAGGAACGGGACGTGCTGACCCGGCTGGAGCGGGAGCACCCGCTGGGGCTCATCGAGGCCGTGGTGGACGCGGCCACGGTGGTGGCCGCCCAGGAGCGGACCAAAGAGGTTTTCGTCCACGACGACATCAAGGACTACATCGTCCGGCTGGTGGAACGGACCCGGCGCCATCCCGACGTCCAGCTCGGGGCAAGCCCCCGCGGCTCGCTGTCCCTCTTCCGGGCCAGCCGGGCCCTGGCCGCCGTCCGCGGCCGGAACTACGTCGTCCCCGACGATGTCAAGGAACTGGCCCGGCCGGTGCTGGCCCACCGGTTGCTCATCAGGCCCGAAGCCCACCTGCAGGGGATCGGGCCTGACCAGGTCCTTGACGACATCCTGCGCCAGACCGGCGTCCCGGCGGAGCGGCCGGTCCGCTAGGCTCGCAGGTCCAGGGAGGTAGCCCGTGCCCCGGCTGGAACTGGCCCTCGCCGACCGGCGCTTTCTGGTTCTGACCCTGGTCTTTCTGGCCCTGGCACGGGTGGCGTCGGGAGCGTTGCCCTACGCGCTGTTTTACTTCACGGCCGGGGCCCTGCTCGCCGCCTGGGCCTGGAGCCGGTACGCCCTGGGTCACATCAGCGGCAGCTACAGGACAACCCGGACCACCTACCTGGCGGGCGAGCGGGTCGAGGTCGAGTTCAGACTGTACAACGAGAGCTTCTTACCCGTTCCCTGGCTGGAGTTGCGGGACACCAGCCTCACCGGGGCCGGCGTCTCCGAGGTGCGGTGGGCTGACCGCGGCCTGGGCGCCCTGGAGAGCCGGGTCTTCCACTACTCCCTCGGGCCGCTGCCCCGGGGGGTGCACACCCTCGGCCGCGTGCGGGTGAGGGGCGGCGACGGGCTCGGGTTGTTCGCCGGCCGGCTGGACTTCCCCGGCGCCGCCGAGATCAAGGTGTACCCGCGAGTCCACGCGCTCGACGCCTTCTGGATCCCGGCCGCGGAACCCATGGGCCGGCGCCGCACCCAGGAGCGCAGCCAGGAAGACTACGCCAACCTGGCGGACGTGCGCCCGTTCGCGCCCGGCGACAACCCCAAGGCCATCCACTGGAAGCTGACGGCCAAGCGCGGGGAGCTTTACGTGCGGGAGTACGAGAAGGCGGTCGGGACCGAGTTCTTCGTGTTCCTGGACCTCTGCCGCCAAGCCCACGAGGGCCTGGGCGCCGAGGGCACCGAGGAACGGGCGGTCGAGGTGGCCGCTTCCATCGTCCGGTTTGCCCTGGCCCGCGCCCACAGGGTGGTTCTCGCCGGCCAGGGAAGCCGGCCGCTGCGGCTGGGGCCCGTCCGGGGCCTGGCGCGGTTCGGCCACTTCCTTGAAACCCTGGTCCGGGTTCGGGCCGACGGCGAGATCCCCCTCTCGGAGGTGCTCCACCTTTACAGCCGCCGCCTGCCCCGCGGGGCCACCCTGGTGGCGGTGACGGCCGACCTGACGCCGGCCCTCACCTCGGCCCTCCTGGCCCGCCGGGGGGCGGGGTTCCCCTGCGCCCTGGTGCTCCTCGCCCGGGAGACCTTCAGGGCGGAGGGTGAGGGACCACCCCCCACCGGCCGAGACCCGGCGCTGGCCAGGCTCAGCCGGGCGGGTGTGGGCACGTACCTGTTGACTCGCGCCGACCGGGTCGCGGCGGTGCTGGGAGGGGCCTACCGTGGCCGGGCCGCCCGTTAGGCGGAGGGGCGGCTGGCTGCGCCCGGCGGTCGTGGCCGGCCTGGGCGCGGCCATGCTTTACCTGATTCTCACCTCCCTGGGTCGGGTGATGCGGCTCGGGGCGCCGGACTGGGCAGCCCCGGCCCTGGCCGCCGGCACCCTGGCGGCCGGCTGGGGCCTGTGGTGCTCCAGGTGGACCCGCTGGGCGCTGTTGGCCCTGGCCGGGCTCGGCCTGGCCGCCGCCACCTGGACCGTGCCCGGCTTCTGGGCCACCGTACGGTCGCTGTGGGAGCGGAGCGTGGAAACGGTCTGGTTGTTCCGGCGGGGGGCCCTCTACCGCCTGGACCCGGACGTGGCCTGGGGCTTCTGGACCGCCGCGGCCGCGGGCGGCAGCCTGGTGCTGGCCTACTTCCTCTTCCGCCGCCGGGACGCTTTCTGGCTTCTGGTGCTGGGAACGGCCCTCTTCACCGGCCAGTGGCTTTACTACCTCGACGCGGCGCTCCGGTACGCCCTGGCCTGGCTGGTGCTGGGCCTGCTGGCCCACGGGACCCTGGCCCTGGGGCGCCGCCCCGATCCCCTGCCCGTCTCGGCGGCGGGCCTTGTCTGGGGCCTGGTGCTCCTGTTCGCGGTGGGCGCGGCGGCGGCGGCGCTCCCGTCGGACTTCGAGCCGGTGTCTCTGGGTGCCCTGGAGGACGTGGTCCTCGAGTGGTTCCCCTTCATCGGGGACATGCGCGGCGGGGGGACGGGCGGGGCGGGCCTCCAGTACACCATCGCGGCCAGCGGCTTTGGCCGCAGCGCCCGCGAGCTGGGGGGCCCGGTGCTGCTGGACCACGGTGAGACCCTTGAGGTGGAGATCCGGGTGCCTCAGGGGCCCGTCATTCTCAGCGGCCCCGCGCTTGCCGTCGACCCCGCGGCGGCCACCAGCCCGGAGAGGTGGCTCGCGGACCGCACCCTGTCCCAGTCCATCTACCTGCGGGGCGTGGCCAAGGAGACCTATACCGGGCGCGGCTGGCTCGATGCCACGCGGGATTACCGGACCCGTCCCGCCGGCGAGCCGCTGGTCCCGGGCTACGGTTCCGACGTGCCCGCCCTGGAACTGGAACTCATCGTCACGCCCCTGCGGCTCCGGACCTCCACCGTCTTCACCCTGCTGGCTCCGGTCGCCCTGGACCTGCCGGCCGAGGAGTACCTTCACGACCCCTCCCTGAGCGTCGTCACGCCGGAGGTCATTCACCCGGGCCAGAGCTACACGGTGCGTTCCCGGGTAGCCCTGGTCTCCCTGGAGCACCTGCGGCAGCTTGCCGCGGCGGCCGTGTTCGGGGATGCCGTGGCGCCGGGGGAGGCGCAGGACGACGGGCGGTGGCGGCAGGGCTTCGTTACCTACCTGCAATTGCCGTCCGACCTGCCGGCCCGCGTCAGAGAGCTTGCCGGGCGGGTGGCGGCGGGGCTTGATAACCCGGTGGACCAGGCCCTGGCCGTGGAAGCGTTCCTGCGGCAGTTCCCCTACCGGCTTGACCCGCCGGCCACTCCCCCGGACCGCGACTTCGTGGACTACTTCCTGTTCGACCTCCAGGAAGGTTACTGCGTCTACTACGCCTCGGCCATGGTGGTGATGCTGCGGAGCCTGGGAATTCCGGCCCGGTGGGTGGAGGGGTTCATTCTCCCGCGGCCGTGGGGCACCATCCTGGGGCCCGGCGCCACCCCGCCGGGCCCGCGGGGCCGGACGCCGGTGGCTCCGAGACCGGACACGCTGCGGGCCACGGTGCGGAGCTCCAACGCCCACGCCTGGGTTGAAGCCTACATGCCCGGCTTTGGCTGGGTCGTCTTCGAGCCGACCCCGGCCTACCCGGCGCCGCCCCGCGACCTGCCCGCCCCGCCGGCGGTGGGCGCCGCGGCCCCGGGGCCTCCTGCCGGCGCCGGGGGCGGTCCGCCGGCACCTCCCGTCATCGTCGGGGACGACGTCCTGGAACGGGGCCTGGAAGCCGGGGAGGTGGTGGCGGGAGGCATGTCGGCCCGCCGGGTCCTCGCCGCCGCAGGCCGAGCCTTGCTGGGCCTTCTCCTGGCCGTGGGGCTGGGCGGCGCCGCATGGCGGGCCCACCGGAGCCTGCGGCTGGAGCGCCCGGACCGCGCGAACCCGGAGGGTTCCGTCCGGCGGCTGTACGCCAGGGCCCGGCAACTGGTGCACCGCACGCGGCTGGGTGGCGAGCCGGGACTCCCCTGGGGCCATCCGGGGGACACGCCGGCCGAGGTCACCGCCAGGGTGCTGGGCCGCGACGCCGAGATGGGCCGGGCCTTCCGGGAGCTTTCGCGGGTCTACGAGTCGGTCCGGTACGGGCCCGGTCCCGCGGGCCCCGCCGACCTGGACCGCGCCCTTCGGGCCTGGCAGGCTTTCCTGAAGAGCCTCGTCGCGGCGCGGGGATCCGTGGCCGCCTGGTGGCTCCGCCTGACTTGACGCCCGCGCCACGGGGCGATTAGAATAGCGTCAATCCACGACCGACCGTGGCAATGCGCGGGAATAGTAGGCCTCCCCCGGCGCAGAGCGAGCGGAACATAAGGTGCGAGTTCCGCCGTCCGGGCCGCCGAACCCGCCCGCAAGCCTTCCGGCGACGAGTCGGACGGATCCTCCCCCGCTAGCGGAGGCAGGTATCGCCGGTCGCCGGGGGCGACCGGCCGTACCGCGGGGCGCCGACAGCCGGCCCGGCCGCGAGGCGGGTCAGGCGGCCGGCGCCAACGAAGGTGGTTACGCACAACCAGCGGCCCCTCCGCCCTTCGGCGGAGGGGCCTTCATTTTTCCAGCGCCGGGTGGATGTCCGGTGGGAACAGGGCCGGAAGCTCCGGCCGCGTCCACGAGAGGGAGCCGAGATGGAGGGTCATGAGGCAGGCACGCCGGCAGGTACCACCACGCCGGAGCGGATCCGGAACCACGAGGCGGCGGGAGCCGGCCACCGGTCGCGGCTGGCGTTTATCGGCGCCGGGGCCATGGCCCGGGCGCTGATCCACGGGGTACTGGATCGGGGGCTTTACCGGCCCGACGAGGTGCAGGCCACCAACCGCGACAAGGACTGGCGCCTGCGCGCCCTGGAGCGGGAAGCGGGCATCAGGACCACGCGGGACGTAAAGGCCCTGGTGACCTGGGCAGACGCGGTCATCCTGGCCACGAAGCCTCCCGACGCGCCGGACGCGCTGGCCAGGATCGCTCCCTACCTTGCGCCGCGGCACTGGCTGGTTTCGGTGGTGGCCGGTCTGCCTCTCTCGAGCCTGGCCCGGCAAGTGCCGGCCGGCGTGCGGCTGGTGCGGACCATGCCCAACTGTTCGTGCCAGGTCGGGGAGGGCGCCACCGCCATCGCGCTGGGCCCGGGCGTCGTTCGAGAGGCGGCCCGGTGGGTGGAGGAGTTCTTCGGGGCCGTGGGGCGCGTGGTGGTCGTGCCCGAGCCGGCCCTGGACGCCGTGACCGGCCTGTCCGGCAGCGGCCCGGCCTACGTCTACCGGCTGGTGGAGGCGATGGCTGCCGCCGGGGCGGCCGAAGGCCTGGACCCGGGCGTCGCCCTGGAGCTTGCCGTACAGACGGTGGTGGGCGCCGGTGCCATGCTCCGGGTGACGGGGCAGCACCCGGAGGAGTTGCGGCGTCAGGTCATGTCGCCCGGCGGCACCACGGTGGCGGGCCTGGCCGAGATGGAGCGGCGGGGGTTCGAGCGGGCGGTGCTGGCCGGCATCCGAGCCGCCGCCCGGCGAGCCCGGGAACTCGGCCGGGCCGCAGACGCTCCCGCTCAGAACCTGGGGGGCCTGCCCGTGCCCCGGCGGGCGCCGCCGGCCTGACGCCTCCGTCGCCCGAGCCAGGCCAGCCCCGGGGCGACCAGGGCGGCCGTGGCCGCGTTGAACAGGGTATGGGCGTGGGCCACCTGCCGGGCCGGATCGGCGGCCAGGTGCGCCGCGGCGGCCGCCAGTAAGCCGCGACCGGCCATGAAGACGGCCCCGCCCACCAGGTTGAACCCGAGGTGGAAGGCGGCCAGGCGGGTGGCCGCCCGCCCCAGGGCCAGGCCGGCCACCAGGGTCGCGGTGGTGGTGCCCACGTTGGCCCCCATGATCACCGGCACTGCCGCCTCCAGGGTCAGGACCCCGCCGCGCGTCAGTCCCTGAACCAGACCCAGGGTCACGCTGGAGGAATCCAGGACCGTGGTGACGGCCACCCCGGCCACCAGGCCGGCCAACGGCCGCCGGGCGGCGGTCAGGAGCCAGTGGCTGGCCGCCCCGGTGTCGAGGGCGGCCAGGCCGGCCCGGCCCAGGCCGTCCAGGCCCAGAAAGAGCAGGCCCAGGCCCAGGAGCGGCGGTGACCAGCGGCGCCAGGCCCGGGGCGCCGCCAGGAGCAGGAGGCCCCCCGCCACCGCCGCCTTCCCGAGTTCCGGCGTGGAAAAGGCGGCCAGCTGCGCGGTGAGGGTGGTGCCCACGTTGGCCCCCATGATGAACCAGGCGGCGTCAAGGCCGGGTAACGTGCCCGCCTGGGCGAGGGTGAGGGCTACCACCGTGGTGGCGCTGGAAGACTGGAGCACCGCCGTGGCGAGGAGCCCCACGGCGAAAGCCCGGCCTGGACCGCCGGCTACCCGGGCCACCCGTGCGGCCACGGCGTCTCCGGCCCGGCCCGCCAGTCCGCCGGCCAGTACCCGCACCCCCACCACGAGCGCCGCCAGGCTCACGGCGGCGCCGACGACCGCGGCCGGCCCCACGCGGCATCCCCCGCTGTCGAGCCTATGGGGCGCGCCTGGCTCGCAGAACGGCGCCCGGAGGAGAGCCAGGTTGCGTCACCGAAGTTGCCGGAGGAAAGGGGCGACGGCGTTGAACCGGGAGGCCCGGGCGCTTCTCGAAGGGCGCCTGGCGGGAATCAGAAAGCTACGGCGGGCTTGCCACGGCCCCACCTGGCTGTGGGCGGCCGAGGTCACCGCCCTTGGGGCCGTACTCGAGCCCTACGCGGCCGGTGGGCGCCCCGGCGGCGACCCGGCTGCCCGTGCCGCCGCGCTCCTGGATGAACTCCTGGGTCAAACGCCGCTTGGTGGCGCGGTGGCCCGGGCGGGCAGGCTGCGGGCCTGGGCGGTGGGGGCCCGCCGGCCCGTGCGCCAGCTTTCTCTGTTCCCCTCGGGCGACGGGGTGGTGGTTCACCACCCCGGATCCCTGGCCGGGGAGGCGCCCGGCGACGACCTGTGGCTCGCCCTGACGGCCGTGGCCCTGAACCGCCCGGACCAGCGGCGCTTTGTGCGGGCCGACGGAGTCCGGCTGGGGCACCTCCGCTATCTGGCCCTGGTAGGGCGGGTCCTGGCCGAGATCGGCCGGGAACTGGCGACCCGGTCCGATCTGGCCGAAAGCGGGAGATAGCCGGTGGTCGTGCTGCTGACGGACTTCGGGCCCTCGGAGTACGTGGGCGTGATGAAAGGCATCGTCCTGGCCCACGCGCCGGGGGTTCCCGTCGTGGACCTGACCCACGCGGTCCCGCCCCATGCCGTCAGGGAGGCCGCCTGGATTCTGGCCACCAGCTACCGCTACTTTCCCTCCGGGGCCGTGTTCCTGGCCGTGGTGGACCCGGGGGTCGGCACGGGGCGCGCGGCGGTGGCCGTGCGCACCCGGCGCTACAGCTTCGTCGGCCCCGACAACGGCCTGTTGTTCCCGGCGGCCGGCGAGGACGGCATCGAGGCGTGCGTCCGGCTACCGGTCCCGCCCGGGGCTTCCGCCACTTTCCACGGCCGCGACGTGTTCGCGCCGGCGGCCGGGCGGCTGGCCGCGGGCACCCCCCTGGCCGAGCTGGGGCCCCCGGCCGAACTTCAGGTCCCGCTCCGGTTCTTCCGGCGGGGAAACGACGGCGAGGTCGTCCGGGTGGATCCCTTCGGTAACGTGATCACCAACCTGCCCCCGGCGCCGGCCGACCGGTACGGCCTCACCGTGCTGGGCTGGACGGCGAGCCTGCGGGCGGTGCGGACTTACGACGCGGCGCCCGCCGGGGAACTCGTGTGTCTGACCGGGTCGGTGGGGACGCTGGAACTGGCGGTGAAACAGTCAAGCGCCGCCCGCTACCTGGAGGCCCGGACCGGCGTGGCGCCTCACGCCGGCCTCCGGCTCACCCTGGCCCCGGAAGGGTCAGGCCCCACCCGGCCGGCCTAGCCCCACGCTTCGGTGAGGTCCGTGACGAACATGTGGCCGGGGGCGTGGGTGATCACCAGCGGCAGCCCGGCCTGGCGGGCCACGGCCTGGGGTGTGACCCCGCAGGCCCAGAAGACGGGAGTCTCTCCGGGCCGGACGGGCACGGGGTCGCCGAAGTCCGGGATTGCCAGGTCGCGGATGCCCAGCCGGCCAGGATCACCCACGTGGACCGGACGGCCGTGGGACCGCGGGTACCGGCCGGTGATGGCCACCACCTCGGCCACCCGGCCCGCGGGGATGGGACGCATGCTGACCACCAGCGGGCCGCGGAAGGGGCCGGCCGGCACGCACGGCCGGTTGGTCGCGTACATCGGCACGTTACAGCCGCAGCTCTGGTGCCGAAGCTCGATCCCCGCCCTGGCCAGCGCCGCCTCAAAGCTGAAGCTGCAGCCCAGGAGAAACGCCACCAGGTCCCCCCGCCAGACTTGCCGGAGGTCGGTGACCTCCGCCGCCAGCCGGCCGTCCCGCCAGATCCTGTAGCGGGGCAGGTCCAGCCGGAGGTCCGCCCCGGGGGCGGCGCGGCGGGGGACGGGACTGCCCGGCCCGGTCACGTCCAGCAGGGGACACGGGCCGGGATTCCGCAGGCAGAAGACGAGAAAGTCCCCGGCGACGGCGCGGGGAACCACGACCAGGTTGGCCTGCAGGTAGCCGGGCGCCAGGCCGGCCGTGGGCCCGGTCCACCGGCCGGAGCGGATGGCCGCCCTGGCCGCCGATGGCCCCGACACCGCCCCGCCGGGATCAGGCACGGTCACGGTCGGCTCCCCCCCGAGAGTACCAGCCCCCGCCCGGCTCGCCGGGGAGGGCACCGGACCGGGCGAGCAGGTCAGCCACCCACCCTAGCCCCAGCTCCTCGAGCTTCCCTCGGGTGGGGTTGCCGGTGACCGGGTCCCAGCCGGCCATGCGGTAATACGCCTCCAGGGCCGCCTCGAACTCGGCCCGGTCAACCGCCACCCCCCTGGAACGGCCGTCCGGCAGGGGCTGAAACAGCCGGTCCGGGAGGCGGTCCTCGGCCCGGCGGAACCCTTCTCGGGCGTTGAACGCCCGGAGCAGGTTCAGGCGGCGCTCGCCGACCTTCATGACCTCCCAGAGGGAAGTGTCCCAGCCGACCCCGGTCCGCAGAAGCTCCACCACCTCGCTGGCGTCGTACAGCTGCCAGGCGGGACCCCACACGAACTGGCACAACCCCAGGGCGTCGAGGGCCGAGTACATGCACTGGGTATAGTACGCGAAGCGGACCTTCTCGAGGTCAAGGGTCTCCGGCTCCATGGCCCGCCCCAGGCCGAGCTGGCCCATGCGCCGCCGCATGAAGTGGTCGTCGGGCAGGGTCATGACGGGGTCGTGCTCCGACGACTGGTGGTCGGCGCCGAAGGGGTTGACGGCGTAGATCAGCCCCAGCGAGCGCTTGACCTGGGGCATGTGGGCGGGAAGCTCACTGCCCTTGACGTGCATGGCCAGGACCTCGGCCGCCGGCCCCAGCCGCCTTGCCGCCAGCCGCGAGCCCTCGGCCAGAAGCTCGCCGATCCCCTGGCGGCCGGCGATGAGTTCCACGCAGCGCACCATGGCCTCGGCGTTGCCAAACCTGAGTTCCAGCCCGCCGGTGGCCTGGGGCGTCAGGATCCCCCGCTCGAAGCACTCCATGGCCCAGGCGATGGTGGCGCCGCAGGAGATAGTGTCCATGCCGTGCTTGTTGCAGAGTTCGCTGGCCTTGGCCACCGCTGCCAGGTCCGCCACGCCGCAGTAGGCGCCGAAGGCGGCCACCGTCTCGTACTCCGGCCCCCCGTAGCAGGGGTCGACCCCGCCGAACCGCGCGTCACGGCCGGCCGGGACCTCCACCACCCGCTTGCACCGTACGGCGCAGGAATGGCAGGTGTCGCGGCCGGCGAGGATGGTCTCGTACATGGTCTCGCCGGAGATGGCCCGGTAGCCGTCGAACACCCCGGACCGGTAGTTGCGGGTAGGCAACCCGCCCGAGGCCTGCTGGGCCGCCACGATGCCGGCGGTCCCGTACTTCCCCAGTTCCTCCACGGCGGCGTTCTGGGCCAGCCGCTCCCTGGCCGCGGCCAGGCGGCGGAAGCCGGCCGGGTCG
The DNA here is from genome assembly GCA_020725105.1 of Symbiobacterium thermophilum. Classification (GTDB taxonomy): domain Bacteria; phylum Bacillota; class Sulfobacillia; order DYFQ01; family DYFQ01; genus DYFQ01. The sequence goes on along the minus strand of DYFQ01000010.1, from coordinate 66,862 downwards.
GCCGGCCGGCGCCAGCGGCTACCCTTCGCCGCCACCGCCTTCAGCCGCTTGGACCCCATCACCGCGCCCATGCCGGTGCGGCCGTTGGCCCGGCTGGCGTGGTTGATGATGGCCGCGAAGCGCACCAGGTTCTCGCCGGCGGGGCCGATCAGGGCCACCCCCAGCCGCTGGTCGCCGAGTTCTTCCCGGATGAGGCGCTCGGCCTCTGCGGTGACCCTGCCCCACAGGTGCTCCGCCGGGCGGATCTCGACCTCGTCGTCGTCAATGAGCAGGTAGACGGGGTGAGGCGACCGGCCCCGCACCACCAGCGCGTCGGTGCCCGTGGCGGCAAAGTGGGCCGGGAAGAAACCCCCGGCCTGGGAGTCGCCGATCGTCCCGGTGAGCGGCGACCGGGCGGCCGCGGTGATGCGGCTCTGGCCCGAGATGGGAAGCGACGCCAGGGGGCTCACCGCCAGGACCAGGAGGTTGTCGGGGCCCAGGGGGTCGACGCCGGCCGGCATCTCTTGCAGCAGGAGAAAGGCGGCCAGGGCGCTGCCCCCGGGCACCAGGCGGTAGGTGGCGGCGGGGATTTTCCGGCGGCGAACGGTGCCGTGGGTGAGGTCGACCTCAACGATGCGGGCCGGGGCGAGGCTCATCGCGTTGTGGGCCTCCTCTCCAGGCCGGCACTTCGGCGCCGCTTGAGTGGGTTCCTGGCGCGCCACGCTGCCTGAGGGTTCTTCGGGCGATACTTGGAATGGAGGCACCATGCAAAGGAGGTGTGGTCCGGTGTCCAGAACCAACGTCGAAGCCGTCCGGGCCGACCTGAACATCCTGGCCGAGAACCTGGAGCAGATCACCGCCCGCCTGCCCGAGGGTAGCGACCTGGGCCCCACCGTGGAGGCCGCCCGGGAGCTGGCTCACTACCTCCGCGCCGAGGTCGCCAGCCCCCGGCTGGAGGCGGAGGAACAGCTGAGGCTCGCCGCCGACCTGCGGGGCTGGGTCCGGCTGGCCCGGAACCAGCTTAACCCGGCCCGGGGCCGGGACCCGGCCCAGGCGGACCTGGAACTGGCTTGGCTGCTGGCCCGTTCGGCGGGACTGGCGCAGACGGTGGCGGACCGGCTGGCGGCCCGGCGGCCGGTGCCGGTGGCCCTCGCCGGCAGCCGCGAGAGCTGACGGGGCCGGGAAAGCCCGAGATGACGCGGGTTTCGGCCATCGGCGGCGCGGTCCAGGACTGCTCCAGGAACTGCTTGAGGCCGAGGTGAGCGAGATTCTCTGGGCCGTGAGCGTTACGCCCGCCGAGAGGCTGCTGACAGTGAATGCCTGAAGCCGGTGTGTGTGGCCCTGCTTCAACCTGGGGGCGATCTTTGCCTCGCTCGGACAATTCACCGCTTGAGCGGGGACGACAGGTGCACGCGTCGCAGCTTCAGTTCGAGGTGGACGGCCAATCGCTCGATGCCGTCGGACAGGTCCAGGCCGGTGCGTTCGACGATGCGCCGCAGCCGGTAATAGAGCGTGTTCGGGTGCACGAACAGCCGCTCAGCGGCCCGCTGCGCGTTGCAGCCGCAGTCGAGGTAGGTTTCCAGGGTTTCGGCTAGCGCGAAGGCCAGGCCGCCGCTGCTTTCGGCGTCAAAGAGCGAGGCCAGCTTGGCGTGGACGGCGGTGCCGCTGCCCGACGAGCCGGCCAGGTCGGGAAGGAACTGCAGTACGCCCAACCTGTCCGACGAGATCCCGAAGTTGGACCACCCGAAGGCTCGGCCCACCTCGAGGCAGCGCTCGGCCTCCCGGTAGGCGTCGCCCGCCTCGGCGATGTGGTGGCGGACGCCGCTCTCGGCGACCGACAGCTGGATTCCCTTGTCGGCGGCAGCACGCCGGGCCGCCTCGGAAAAAGGTGGCACGTTTGCCCCCTCGCCCCGGCCCGAGGCCAGCCCGACGATGAGCACGATATTGTCGCTGTACCGGGTCGACAGACACAGGAGGCCGCTCCGCAGCGCTTTGTCCTGGAGCGCCGCGGCGATCTCCCGCTTTATGCGGTCGATGGCGTACTCGTCAAGCTTCTCGGTTCGCACCAGCGTGCGAAAGTCGTCCACGTCAGCGACGGCCACCCGATACGCTGCGGGCAACTCGATGCCCAGTCGGCTGGCCCGGTGGCGAATGGCATCGACGTCCACCGCGGGGTTCGCGAGCAGTTCCCACAGAAGATCGGTGATCAGGCGGTGCCGGGTTTCTTTCTGTTGGTCCATGCGGACCAGGTGCACGGCCGCCAGCGACGCCGCCTGTTCGAGCGTGGCGAAGTCATCGTCGGTCAGCCTGCGCTCGGTCTCCTGCACCCAAAAATAGGCCCGGATGCCGTTCCCTACCCGGATGGGCATGGCCACCCGGTCACTGAGACCGACCGTGGCCAGGCTCGACAGGCGGACTGGTCTCGGGCTGGCGTTGAGGATTTCGAGCATCCCGCTCTCGGTCAGGGCTTTGATGATGGGTTGCGGAACGCGCTTCTGCAGGATCGTCAGTCGCCGGGCCGTGTCGGCGTCACCGGCGTGCCGGCTGTAGACGATCAGCTCGAAGCTGGCCGATTCAACGGTGATGGAATTGCCGATCAGCTCGCTGAGGCGGTCGACCAGATCCTGCAGGTTATCCGCTCCGGCCAGCTGACCGGGCTCCGGTCGGCTGTTCCATCCCTTCATGGCCAAGTCCATGCCCCCGCACGACGATTTTCCTCCACTCTAACCGACGGGTCCTCAAGGCGGAAGAGGGGGATGCCATCCGGGCTAGAGGTTCTTCCGGCCCGTCTTGGGATCGAGGGCGTCGCGCAGGCCGTCGCCGACGAAGTTGAAGCTGATGACGGTGATACAGATCATCAGTCCGGGGAAGATCGCGATCCAGGGAGCGTTGAACATGCGTGTCTGTGCACCCATCAGCATGTTGCCCCAGCTCGCCTTGGGTGGCTGGACGCCCAGCCCCAGGAAGCTCAGGGCGCTCTCGATCAGGATCGCCTGGGCGATGTTCAGGGTCGCCGCCACGATGATCGGGCCGGACACGTTGGGCAGTATGTGGCGCCACACGATGTAGGCGGAGCGACTCCCGATCGCCTTCGCGGCCATCACGTAATCCTGCTCCCGCTGGGCCAGGACCTCGCCGCGGACGATGCGGGCGACCGCCATCCAGCTGGTCAGTCCGATCAGCCACATCACGTTGAAGATGTTCGGCGTCAAGACCATCTGAGCCACCATGATGATGAAGAAAATCGGCAGCGAATTGATGAAATCGACGACCCTCATCAGGAGATTGTCCAGGCGCCCGCCCGCAAAGCCCGACGTCGCCCCCACCAGGGTTCCGATCACGATCGACAGCAGCATGGCCACGAAGCCGACGGCCAGCGAGATGCGGCCACCGTAGATCGTCCTGGCCAGGTAGTCCCGTCCCAGGTGATCCGTGCCGAACCAGTGATCCCTGCCGGGAGGCTGCAGCTGGTGGCTCAGGTCGACGGCCTCGGGGTCGAGCACGGCTAGCCACGGCACCAAAACACTGATCACGGAAAGGATGAACAAGATGGCCGCCCCGACCACGGCGCCGCGATTGCGGGCGTACCGCCGGAGCGCCCGCCGCAACGGCCTGTCGAGCGGGGCTGGCGAATCAGCCGCTGTATCCACGGCGTCGACACTCATCGGGCGCCTCCCGTGCCATAATTGATGCGCGGGTCCACCAGGGCGTAGCCCACGTCGGCGAGCAGGTTGCCGAGCACGACCAACACGGCCGAGATCATGAGAATGGCCATGATGACGGGATAGTCACGCGTGTAGATGGCGTCCACGGCGAGCCTGCCCATGCCCGGCCAGGCGAAGACGTACTCGACGATGTACGAACCGGTGAGCAGTCGCGGCACCGACAAGCCGAGGAGGGTGACCACGGGGATCAGGGCATTGCGAAGGGCGTGTTTCGCCACCACGATGCGCTGGGCCAACCCCTTCGCCTTGGCGGTTCGGATGTAGTCCTCTCCCAACACGCCGAGCAGGGCACTCCGCTGGTAGCGCAGCCACACGACCATGTCGTGAAAGGCGAGCGTGGCGACCGGCATGATCAGGTGGGCGATCCGATCCATAACGACATCGGGGGCCCCGCGCAACGAGACCATGCCGCTCGACGGGAGCCACCCCATCTTGAAGCTGAAGACGTAAATGAGGATGAGGCCGAGCCAAAAGTTCGGGATAGAGTACCCGAAAAAGGCGATGAACGAGAGGATCTGGTCGCCTGCGCGGTAAGGCCGCAACGCCGAGTAGACGCCAAGGGCGATCCCGCAGACCGAAGCGATGGCGAACGAGACGACCATGAGCAGAAGCGAGGCCGGAAGCGTTCGCATGATCACCTGCGAGACGGGTTCGAGCGTCTTGAGCGAAACGCCGAAGTTACCCCGCAGCATCTCCCTCAGCCAGTACAGGTACTGGATGATGATCGGCCGGTTCAAGCCGAGTCGCTCACGCATGGCGTCGACCACGTGTTGAGGTGCCCGCTCGAAGGACTGCTGCAGGAACATCGCTACCGGATCTCCGGGAGCGCTCTGCAGGATGTAGAACGAGAGCAGGCTCACGCTCAACAGCAGCGGGATGCTGACTATGATGCGCCGTAGAATCAGCGTCCTCATCGACGCCCTCCTTAACCAGGCCGGGGGCCAGGCCGCCGGGCCTGGCCCCCCGGTCTGGGGCGGAGATCACTTACCCTTGTCGATGTAGAGTTTGTGGACCTCGTAGAGGATCCCCGAGTTGTTGAAGTCGGCTGCCGAAGGAGCCGGTACGCCCTTCACGTACGCCTTGACCGCCGAGAACCCGCGGTAGTAGTACAGCGGGATGAACAGTACCTCATCGGCCACCTTCACGGCCAGCTGGTCGAGCGCGGCCTTGCGCACCGCCTGGTCGGCGTTCGCGTTGGCTTCTTCGATGAGCGCGTCGATCTCCGCGCTCGCGAACCCGTTGATGTTCGTCGCACTGTGCCAGAACATCGACGGGTCGGGCTCGAAGTTGTACCCGTCCCACCAGATGTAGGCGTCGAAGTCCCGATCCACGAACAGGCGCGATTCGAGCGTCGCCCGATCGAGACGCTGGATCTTCATGTCGACTCCGATGGCCTTCCACGCCTGCTGCAGCACGGCGGCAAACGCCTCGGGATCGGAGTCCGTCGCCGGCGACTGCACGAGCAGGGTGAACTCGAACCGCCGGCCATCCCTGGTCAGCGTGCCGTCGCTCCCGGGCGTGAAGCCAGCCTCGGCCAGCAGGGCCTTGGCCTTCTCGATGTCCTGTGGATAGCGCGGCACGTCGGGGTTGTACGCCCACGACGACGGCGGTCCGATCAGGCTCCAGGCCACCTCGACATCGCCGGCGATGGCCTGGACCATGCCTTCGCGGTCGAGAGCATAGGCCAAAGCACGACGCACGCGCACGTCGTCGAAGAAAGAACGGTCGCGCTTGAAGGTCACGCCGAGGATCCAGCCGGCATCGTAGCCGTAGACCTCGACGTCTGGGAGCTGGCGGACCGTCTCCAGCGCATCCTTGCCGCCGATGCCGATCATGTCGACCTCGCCGTTGGCCAGCGCGGCAATGGCGGCATTCTGGTCGGGAATCTGCTTGTCGATCCAGACGTCGATCTTGGGAGCGCCCAGGAAGTAGTCGGGATTGGCCTCCATCCGGATATACTGGTTATCCACCAGTTCGACGACCTTGAACGGTCCCGTTCCGATCGGATGGCGGTTGTAGTCGGCGGTGGCCAGATCGACTCCTTCCAGCAGGTGCTTGGGGACGATCATGTTCCACGACGACATGTTGAACAGGAACAGGGCCGACGGCTTCGGCAGCGTCATTTGGACGGTGTAGTCGTCGATCTTCTCGACCTTGACCGGTTCACCGCCGATGAGCCAATACTTGCGCGTGGCGGCGTTGTTTTCTTCGTTGAGGGCCGTCTCCGCGGTGAAGATCACGTCGTCGGCCGTGAAGGGCGCACCGTCGTGCCACTTCACGTCCTTGCGCAGGTGGAAGGTGTAGACCAGTCCGTCGCCGGAAACGTCCCAACTCTCGGCGAGCTCGCCCACCGGCTCCAGCCGGCTGTTGTAAGCCACGAGGCGATTGAACGACCACAATGCGGCGCGTGGGTTCCCCATTCGCAGCAGGGGATTGAAGGGTGCCGAGAGGGCCAACCCGACGGTGCCCCGGATGAAGGTCGTTGGTTCGTCCGAGCTCCCCTGCCCGTCACCGGATGACTGGCCTGGGTCGGGAGCCGACGGGCTCCCGCAGGCGCCCATCACCAGTGCTGCAGCCAGGAGCAGGGCGAGCACCGGCAGCGCGCGCGCTGACCGGAACCATCCATGGAGCGTGACGCGCTTCATGTTCCCTGCAAGCATCGCTTTGCCACTCCTCTGATGCACGTCCTCTGCAAGCATCGCTTTGCCACCCCTCTGATGCACGTCCTCAAGCCGTCGCTGAGCCGCCTTCGCCTGCGGAGGTCACCTCCTCCGCGCGTGTGCGCACGGGTCCGGACGGTCGCGGCAGCGGTGGATCGGCCGCGAGCTCGTCGGGCTGCGGGTGCACAAGAGCCGCGTACAGCGCGGGAACCCGCTCCCGGAAGCTCAGGATCTCGAAGCGCTGCCGGTACAGTCGTTCCAGGTCTATATCGCCCACGACGAAGTCTTCTTCGTCGAAGGCCGCCTCGACGATGGACTGCCCATCGGGTCCGACGATGCGGCTGCCGCCAAAGAACGAGAAGTCTTTCTGCCGGCCCACGGTGTTGCAGTAACAGGTGAAGAAGCTGTTCTCCGCCGACCTGAAGCGAATACCCTCGCACCATGCCTCCCGTCCCCGCGACGGTCCGGCCGAAAGAACGAGGTTAAGCTGCGCGCCCCGCACGGCAAAAACGCGCGAAACCTCCGGAAACGACATGTCGTAGCAAATCTGCACGCCGACGCGGCCGAAGGGCGTGTCGAAGACGGGTAGGCGCCGGCCGGGCGCGAAGTACACGCCTTCCCTGAACTCCTGGAACGTGCCCAGGTGAATCTTGTCGTACACGCCGAGGACGCCGCCGGGCCCGACCAGGACCGCCGAGTTGTAGACGACGAAGGGGTAGCCCCGTTCCGCCCGCGCGAGACCCATCAGGATGTGGACGCGGTGCCGGGCCGCCCAGGAGCGCAGGATGTCGGTCACCGGGCCCGGGACTTCGACGGCCACCTCGGCGAACAGCTCGTCCGCACGATAACCCTGCAGGTAGAGTTCCGGGAACATCACGAGGTCGGCGCCGGCCTCGCCGGCCCTGGCGATGTACTCCTCCGCCCGCTCGAGGTTCGGCTGCACGACGCCTTGCTCAGGGTTCAGCTGCGCCAGCGCGACGCGCACCTTCATCAGGTTTTCCTCCTCAGCACGCGACCGGCGCACAGGCCCGTCGCCCGACCGTCGCGCCAGGCTTCCTGCCCGTTCACGTACACGCGCCGGATACCCTGGGCGAACGCGTAGGGATCGGTGTAGGTCGCCGAGTCGGCCAGCCGCGCCTCGTCGAGCAATACGAAGTCGGCCCAGTAGCCGTCGCTGATCAGACCGCGGCGGTCGAGCCCCATGTGCTGAGCCGCCTTGCCGGTCATGCGGTGAATGGCTTCCTCGAGCGAAAACAAGCCGTCTTCGAGCGCATAGCGCCGCAGGATCCGCGGGAACGTCCCGTAGTTGCGAGGATGGGGCAACCGATCTGCCGGCAGGACCTGGCGCAGCCCCACGTGGCCGTCGGAGCCGATGGTCGTTCCCTGGTAAGCCAGCAGCGTCCGGATATCGTCCTCGGACATGAGCCTGAACGCGCAAGAGCCGTGCCCGTCGTTCTCGGCGTGGACGTCGATCATGCAAGCGAAGGGATCCCCGCCCCGTGCGGCCGCAATCTCCGCGAACGTGCGGCCGACATGCTCGCCGTCGCCACCGCCGGCCCCCCGCGTGAAGACGACGCCTCCGGGCCCCCCCGCCATGTGCAGGGACGACAGGCTCGCCAGTGCGGCATCCGCTTCCACGCTCTCGTACCAATCCCGCAGTTCCCTCGCCGCGCTGCGCCGCTGATCGGCTGTCCGCAGCCGCTGCCGCACCTCCGCCCGGGGCAACTCCCGCAGCGACGGCGGCAGCACGGCCCCCAGGGAGCTTTGAACGATGCCGGGCACTTCGTAGGGATAGATGTCGAACCCCACCGGCTGCCCGGCCGCGCGCGCGGCGTCGATTCGCTCCAGTGCCGAATGGACTCGGCCCCAGTTGGGCCGCCCCATCACCTTCAGGTGCGCGATCTCCGCCCGCACGCCCGCCCGCGCGGCGATCTCGATCGCTTCCTGGACCGCCTCGGCCAGTCCGGCGGCCTCGTTTCTGAGGTGGGTGTAGTAGAACCCGTCGTATTCCGCCACGACGCGGCAAAGGTGGACGATCTCCTCGGTGGTGGCATGGCGCCCGGGATGGTAGACCAGACCCGTGGACAGGCCGTAGGCGCCCGCTTCCATGGCCTCGCGGACCAGGCGGGCCATCGCGTCCAGTTCACCGGCGTCCGGCTGCCGCGCCTCGACTCCGAGCACCAGGGTCCGGATGGTGTTGTGCCCCACGCCGGGGACGACGTTAACCGCCGGCCTCGCCGCCTCGAGGCGCTCGAGGTAGGTCCCGTAGTCGCGCCAGTCCACCTCGATGCCGAGCCTCGCCAGCACGGCCCTGGCGCGCTCCATCCGCATCGCGCCGCCGAACCCATGGGCGGAGCCGAAGTCGTTGGCTTCGTCCTGCGGCGTAAACCACCAGGTCAGCCACACGTCCCCGATGGGCGCCGCGGAGTAGCCGCACTTGCCCATGACCTCGGTCGTGACCCCTTGGGAAATGCGCGATTCGCTGCCTGGATCGATCAGCAGGCACCAGTCCGAGTGCGAGTGCATGTCGATGAAGCCGGGGGCCATGACGAAGCCCTCGGCGTCGACGATCTCCCGGGCCTCGACGCTCTCGGCAGGCAACAGAGTCAGGATGCGCCCGTCGTGCACGCCGATGGTCGCCTTCCGGCGGGGGGAGCCGGTACCGTCAATGATCTCCGCGTTGAGGACCGCCAGATCGAGCAGTCGATTCCACTCCCGTTCGCTTCCCTTCGGTAACCCGCCGCGGGTCGAGGATCAACCGCAGACGGCTTCGAACAGCCGCATGAAGTTGCCGCCCATGACCAGCTCGACGTGCTCCCGCTTCCAACCGCGGTCGAGCAGCTTGCGGCCGACGTCGCTGAAACGCGAGATGGACTCGGCGCCCACCGGGAACGAGTGCGAACCCGCGTAGATCGTTCCCGTGGGGTCGGCATTGCGGAGGGCCGTCTCTACCGTATCCGCCACCGTGTCGATGAAATCGGGCCCCAGCGCCACGTGCTCCGGCCCAACCAGCTCCGCGATGTACTCAATGTGTTCGACGATATCGTCGATGGTGGGGTTGTGGGACTTGACAAATCCCGGGTAGAAGTTGATGCCCTGCACCCCGCCGCGCTCCGCCAGCGCCCGGATCTGATCGTCCGTCAGGTTGCGCGGGTGATCGCAGACCGCGCGAGCATTGGAGTGCGTGGCCAGGAAGGGACGCTCGCCGTGCTTGACCACGTCCCAGAAGGAGCGTACCGACAGGTGCGAGATGTCGACCAGAATCCGCAACCGCTCGAGCTCCTTGAGGACCTCCAGGCCCAGGTGGCTCAGGCCGCCGTCGTTGCGCTCGCCGCACCCGTCGGCCAGCAGATTGCGCCGGTTGTGGGAGTAGGAAAAGATGCGGCCGCCGATGCGGTGCAGCAGCGGCAGGCGGTCAGGCCTGCCGTCGATCGACCGGTCGTTGAGGCAGATGACGAACACGAGCGCCCCGGCCTCTACGCCAGCCCGGATCTCCGCCGCGGTGGTGGCCACCCGCAGCGCCCCTTCCGATTCGTCGACCTCTGCGAACAATTCCTCCAGAGACTCGTAGGACAACACGGGTTGGACGATGACCTGAACGCCCCCCGCCCGGACATCGGGCAGGTGGCGCCGGGTAAAGACCGCCCGTTCGCCGTGCCAGGTGCGGCGCCTGTGCACGTCACCCCATGCAGGCCCTCCGTAGGTGTCGACCACCGGACCTCGCCACGGGAAGCTGCCGTCGGCCATTCGAACTCCTCCTAATATCCTTGCGCTGTTAAACGCGCAGCCCATTACGCCTTCGGAACGACCCCTCAAGGTGCGGGTCGGCCATTGTGCGAGAACACAATGGAGGGATCAGAGGCGAGCCATCCGGAGACCGGCCATCGAGATTTCCGAGCAGCGGCCCTGCTCGTCGCGCCCCAGCTCGGCCAGCTCCTCGCCCACGTAGCGCCCGCCGAGGATCTCGAATCGCCCATGCTCCCGAGCGGCGAGCGGATGGCGCTCCATCTCCGAAACCAGCCAGAGCCTACCCCGCTCGTACTCGATGCTCATCTTGAACCAGTGCCGCAGCCCGTACGTCCCCAGCAGGTATGCCCATGCCTCGGGGACGGGCCCGGCGTCAAGCCCCTCCGTTTGCGGGGGCTCACAGGCGTCGATGACGTCGCCCAGCAGCGCCTGTGCAAGCGGCGCTGTCGTCATTGCCTGGCCGCAGTTCGCGTACAGGGCGATCGCGACGCGATCCGGGAGCGACAGGTCGATTTGGCACCGGTTGCCCACATAACCGCCGCCGTGGCCGGCGAAGATCCGCTGGCCCACACGGGTGAGCCGCCAGCCGAGACCGTAGGCCGATTGCCAGCCGGGCAGGTCCGTACTCATCAGGTGCACGCGGTGCATCTCGTCGCGTGACTCCTCGGACAGGAGGGAGCCCGTGTTCCACTGCAGACCGGCGAGTTTGAGCGCGTCGCGCGCCGTCGCGGCCAGCATGCCGCAGGCGTTGAATGCCTTGAGATCGTGATAGGGCGCCTTCTCGAAGCGGCGTTCGTACGGCGGCAGCACGTGCCCATCCGCCAGGCGATCCGCGAGATCGCCGTGCGGGTAGAAGGCCGCCTCCTTCATGCCGAGGGGTTCCAGCAGTGCCTCCACCAGAAAGCGCTCGTAGGGCATCCCCGATGCCTTCGCGATAACGAGCCCGAGCATGGAGTACGCGGCGTTGGAATACTTGAGGTGTTTCATCGGCGGGGCCACGGGAGCGAAGCCGGCGATCCAGCGGCGGAATTCGGCTTCGTCGGGGAATACACCCGACCCCCAGGCGTTGCGCCCACCCTCGCCGCTGATGCCCGAACCGTGACACAGCATGTGGCGAATCGTCACCCGGTCCGCACGTTCCCCGCTGAACTCCGGCACGTAGCGCCCGACCGGATCGTCGAGGTCGAGCTTGCCGGCGTCCCGGAGCAGCAAGATGGCGTGTGCGGTAAAGACCTTGGTGATCGAGCCGATGCGGTGCAGGTGGTCGGGCGTGAGCTCCTCGTGCGGATCGAAGCGAGCGACCCCCGACGCGTACGTCCAGACGACCTCGTCGTCGATGAGCAGCGCCACGTTGAGGCCGGGGCTCGGCAACTCCGCCAGCGCCCGGTCGATGCGCCGCTCCAGGTCCTGGAACAGACTGGCCGCGTGACCCCGCAGGCGGGAACGTCCGGTTCTGGACATGGACCTCAACTCCTCGCAGCGATGGACTTGAGGTTCCGCAAATCGGGTGAGATGCCTTTAGGGAGACGCTGGAACCGGAGCGGGTAGTTTTGGCCGGGGGCACAAACCCGAGCGCACGGCGATACAACGTTGTAATGGGTCGGTTGCCGCCAGGAGCTCTCTGCCGGTCCCCTTCACCCTCGGCCCCACCTGCACCAGCCGCTGCCGGGTGGCTTCGTGGGCCAGGATGTGGGGGAGCTCGGCGACAACACCGGCTACCAGAAGGGAAACCGGAGCTGCTCCGGCCGGTCGGCCGGAACGAGGCCGGAAACCTGTAACCCGACGAGGCGGACCTTCCGGTCCGTGGCCACCCGGGCCCAGAGGGCCCGGGCGGTCCGGGCGAGGTCCGCCGCGTCGTCCACGGGGGTCTCCAGGGTGTGGCTGCGAGTGAGCGTCTGGAAGTCGGCGTAGCGAACCTTGACGGTGACGGTGCGGGCGCGCAACCGCCGCCGCCGCAGCCGGTCGGCCAGCAGGCCGGCAAAGCGGTCGAGGTGGCCGGCCACCACGGCGCGGTCGGCCACGTCCCGGGGGAAGGTGGTCTCCTCGCCCAGTGACCGGGCCTCGTGTTCGGTCTCGACCCGGCTGTGGTCGATGCCCTGCGCCAGCAGGCGCAGTTCCGCCGCGCGCCGCCCGAAGCGGCGTTCCAGCACGGCCAGGTCCACCTTGAGGATGTCGCCGATGGTCAGGATGCCCAGCGACTTCAGCTGGATCTCGGACCGGGGGCCGATCCCCCAGAGCTTGCGCACGGGCAGGGGGTGAATCAGCCGGGCGACGTCCCGGGGCATAAGCACGGTGAACCCGTCCGGTTTCTCCAGGTCTGACGCCATCTTGGCCAGGAACTTGTTGACGCTCACGCCCACCGAGGCGGTCAGGCCGAGTTCTTCCCGGACGGCGGCCTTGATGGCCCGCCCGGCTGCCACGGCGTCGCCCCCGGTCACCTCGAGGAAGGCCTCGTCCAGCGAGAGCGGCTCGACCAGGGGGGAGAACCGCCGGAGAACGTCGTGGAGCTGCCGCGACACCTGGGCGTAGCGCTCCATGTCCACCGGCAGGAAGACCGCGTCGGGGCACAGGTCGTAGGCCCGGCGAAGCGGCATCGCCGAGTGGATGCCGTGTCGCCGCGCCTCGTACGACGCCGCCGACACCACGCCCCGGGAGAAGGGGCTTCCCCCCACCACCACCGGCTTACCCCGGTACTCGGGGTGGTCCCGCTGCTCGACCGAGGCGTAGAAGGCGTCCATGTCGACGTGCAGGATCCGCGGCACAGCCGGAGCCTCAGGGCCGGCGGTGGTTTCGGGCTGTTCTCCCGGGTCCGCCACCTCACTACCTCCCCCCGAGCCGCCGGGCTCACCGGCCGGGGCCGGCGGGCCGCCGCGGAAGAGTTGGCGGGCGCCACCGGGTGGACCTGCTCGGCCGGGCGGTGGCCCGGGGACCGCGGTACCGGCGGGACTGGCCGCCGCGGCTGCCGCCGTGCTATGCTGGGGTTCGGAGAGACCGGACGGCTTGGCGGCAGGGAGTGATCGGCACATGCCCTCGTTTCGCGGCCGACCCCGGGCACCGGGCTGGCGGCTTGCGCTCGGATTCGGCCTGGCGCTGGTGCTCCTGGCCGGCTGCGCCAGGCCCCAGGCCGAAGCCCCCGGCGCGCCCGGGCCCCAGCCCGAGTCCCCCGGTTACGGCGGCCGGCTTGTGGTGGCCATCCCCTCAGACCCCCAGGGCCTGGATCCCCACAAGACCACGGCGGCGCCAGGCATCGAGATCACCTGGAACATCTACGAGCAACTGGTGGGGGTGAACGCCCGGGGCGAACTCGTCCCGGGGCTGGCCGAGCGCTGGGAGGTTTCCGAGGACGGCACCCGCTACACCTTCTTCCTCAGGAAGAACGTCAGGTTCCACAACGGGCAGCCGTTCACGGCACAGGACGTGGCCTATACCTTCCGGCGGATGCTTGACCCCGAGACCAGGCACCCCAAGGCCGGCGAGTTCAAGGCCGTCACCGACGTGATCGTGGTGGACGAGCACACCGTCACGGTGGTCCTCGACCGCTACCAGGCGCCGTTTCTCTCCAACCTGGCCATGTACTACGCCGCCATCGTCCCCAGGGACCACGGCGACCTCTATAACCACCCGGTGGGCACGGGTCCCTTCGCGTTCGTCGAGTGGCGGCCGAACCAGCACGTCCGGCTGAAGAAGTTTGACGGCTACTGGGACAGCCGGTACCCCTATCTTGACGAGGTCGTCTTCCAGATCTTTGACGACCCCGCCACGGCCCTGGCCGGGCTGAAGGCCGGGACCGTCGACGCCTACCCCCGCATGCCGGTGGAGAACGCCGCCGAGGTTGACGCGGCACCCGACACCTTCACCGTGTCCGGCCCGTCGGACGTGATCCAGATCATGGCCATCAACAACGCCCGGCCGCCCTTTTCCGACCGCCGGGTCCGCCAGGCCATCAGCCACGCCATCGACAAGCGGGCCATCGTCCAGGCGGTCGGCTTCGGCCGGGGAACCCCGGTGGGCAGCCACATGAACCCGGGCAGCAGCTATTACGTGGACACCTCGGGGGTACTGCCACACGACCCGGCCCGGGCGAGGGCGCTGCTGGCCGAGGCCGGGTATCCCGGCGGGTTTGAAGCCACCCTGACCCTGCCGGAGCCCTTCGCCTTTCACCGGCGGACCGGGGAGGTCGTCCAGGCCCAGCTGGCCCAGGTGGGCGTCAGGCTGACGTTGCAGGTGGTGGAGTGGGGTATCTGGCTGAAGGACGTCTACGGCGGGCGCAAGTACGACCTGACCATCATCGGTCACACCGGGCGGCTGGACCCCGACACGGAACTGGTGCGCTACGAGTCGACCTACGTGAACAACTACGTCGGGTACAGCAATCCCGACTACGACGCCCTCCTGCGCCAGGCCCGGGAGTCGCGGTCCGGGACCGAGCGCCGGGCGCTCTACGCCAGGCTCCAGGAGATCCTGGCGGCGGACGTACCGGCGGTGTTCATCCAGGTTCCCGACATCGTCGTCGGCCTGAGGTCGGACGTCCGGGGCTGGGAGATCTTCCCCATCTACGTGGACGACCTCAAGACGGTGTGGCGAACCGGGCGGTGACGGGAGCGCGGACGGCGGCTTGGCCCGCTATCTGATCCGGCGACTCTGGAGCCTCGGGGCCACCCTCGTCACCATCTCGGTGGTGACGTTCGTGGTCATGCAGGTGGTGCCCGGCGATCCGGCCCTGGTTATCCTGGGCCACGAGGCGGATCCCGGGGCGGTGGAGGCCCTCCGCGCCGAACTCGGGCTGGACCGTCCGGCGGTCGTCCGCTACCTGGACTGGGCGTCGGGAGCCGTGCGGGGTGACCTGGGAACCTCGCTACGGTTCGGCCGCCCCGTCAGCCGGCTCATCCTCGAGCGGCTGCCGGTCACCGTGCCGCTGACCCTGATGGCCGCGGCCTTTGCCCTGGCGGTGGCCGTTCCCGCCGGGGTGCTGGCCGCCACCCGCCGCAACCGGGTCACCGACCTGCTCACGGTGAGCCTGGCCCAGCTAGGGCTGGCCATTCCCTCCTTCTGGCTGGGGATCCTCTTGATCCTGGGGGTGGCCGTGGCCACGGGCTGGTTCCCGCCCGGGGGGTTTCCGGGCTGGCGGGACGGGGCCTGGCCCGCCCTGCGGGCCCTGGTCCTGCCGGCCCTGGCCCTGGGGGTCGCCCGCGCCGCCGTGCTGACCCGCATGATGCGCGCTTCCCTCATCGAGGCCCTGGAGGAGGACTACGTCCGCACGGCTCGCGCCAAGGGACTGGCGGAGCGGATCGTCACCTACAAGCACGCCCTCAAGAACGCGGCGATCCCGACGGTCACCGTCCTCGGGCTGCAGGTGGCGGGGCTCCTGGCGGGCAGCATCGTGGTGGAGCGGGTGTTTGCCCTGCCCGGGGTGGGGCGGCTGATCATCTACGCCATCGGGACCCGTGACCTGCCCCTGGTGCAGGGGGCCGTGCTGTTTGTGGCGGCCGTCGTGGTGGTCACCAACTTCCTGGTCGACCTGGTCTACGCGTGGCTCGATCCCAAGGTGCGCACGTGAGCGGAGGGCCGGGCGTGGAGACTCGTCCCGAAGCGGGGACAAGAGACCGGTTCCGGCCGGCCCGGCCGGCCGGACAGGCACCCGGGATCAGGTCCCGCAGCCTGGCGGCGGGCCTGCTGCTGGTCACGCCCGTGGTCCTGGCCGCCGTGGTCTCCTTCGGCTACACGCCCCACCCGCCGCTGGCCATGAGCATCCCGGACCGGCTCCAACCCCCGACCCTGGCTCACCCCTTCGGCACCGACCACTTCGGCCGCGACGTGTTCAGCCGGGTGATGGTCGGCTCGGTGTCGGCCATCGGCGCGGGGGCCTTCTCGGTACTGCTGGGCGGGACGGCGGGGGTCCTCCTGGGCGCCGCCGCGGGCTATCACCGCGGCTGGATCGAGGAGGGGCTCATGCGGCTGATGGACGGGGTCTACGCCTTCCCGGCCGTCCTGTTCGCGCTGATGGTCGTTGCCGTGCTGGGTCCCGGGTTTGGCAACGCGGTGCTGGCCATCGCCGTGGTGAACGTACCCGTTTTCGCCCGGCTGACCCGCGGCAGCTACCTCGCCCTCCGGGAGCGGGAGTTCGTACTGGCCGCCCGGGTGCTGGGGGCCACCGACGCCCGGATCGCCTTGCGCCACCTCCTGCCCAACACTACGGGCCCCCTGCTCGTGCAGGCGTCGGCCAGCTTCGCCACGGCCATCCTGGCGGAGGCCGCCCTCAGCTACCTTGGCCTGGGTACCCAGCCCCCCTTCCCCTCCTGGGGCCGGATGCTGGGTGAGGCCCAGACCCTCATGTTTCAGGCACCCTGGCTCGCCGTCTTTCCCGGCGTGGCCGTCGCCTGGACGGTGCTGGGCTTGAACCTGCTGGGCGACGGCCTGCGGGACCTCCTGGACCCCAGGCTCAAGTGATGGCGGGATGGTCTACCCCGATACCGGAGCACCGGCTGCCGGGGAAGCAGGACCGCTCTGTTCCCGGCAAGAATACGACCAGCTGTTCGAAGCCACGCTCGAAAGGTCGGGGTCACCGCGGATGACGGCAGGTAGGGGTGGTCCAGCACCGGTTGCGATACCGGTGGCGGCGGCCAGGCGGCTGGTGCTTCACCGGACCGGCCTGTTGGCCTGGACGGGACCGGAAGGGACCGGCGGGCGCCTGTGGCGGCGGGAGCTGCGCGCGCCCGGCGGGGTGCTCGAGGCCATCCGGCGGGTGCACGGGGTTCAGCTGGACCCGGTGGCGGTGGTGGAGCGCAACCACCACCTGGTACTCTACAACCGGGTGACCGGTTACCGGCCCGAACACCTGGCGCCCCTCTACGAACGGCGGCAGGTCTTCGAGGCCTACGCCAACGCCCGGTGCGTGCTACCCATCGAACTGTTCCCCCGGTTCCGGCTGAAGATGAGGGCCGCCGAGCTTTCAGACCCTGGTTGGCGCGCCCGGCTGGACGAGGCCGTCCGCTACGTACTGGCCCGGCTCGAGGCGGAGGGGCCGTTACCATCGCGGCGCATCGAGTCGCCGGAGCGGGTGATGGGTTACTGGGACCTCAGGGCTCCGGCCACCAAGGCCACCGCCCAGGCCCTGGAACACCTGTGGGAAGTCGGCGACGTGGTGGTGGCTTCCCGGGACGGCGACGGGCGGAGCTACGCCCTGGCGCGGCGGTGGCTGCCGGAACCCTTTCGGACCTGCCTGGACGGGGAGCCCGGAGCCACCTGGGACGACCTGGTGGACCACTACATCTCCGCCTTCGGCGTCTTCGACGCCGGCGACTTCCGGTTCGGCTGGCGCAAGTGGCCGGCGGCCCGGCGCCGAGCGGCGGTGGAGGACCGCGTCGGCCGGGGAGAAATCGTGCCCCTGCGCCTTGACGGGGTTCGCAGGAGCTACTACGTGGCGGCGGCCGAAGTCCCCCTCCTGGAAGCGCTGGCCCGGGCCGAGGTGGAGCCCGAGGTCAGCCTGCTGCCGCCCCTGGACAACGTGCTCTGGCGGCGGGAGCGGGTCCAGGATCTGTTCGCCTTCGACTACGTCTGGGAGATCTACCTGCCCCAGGCGCGCCGCCGCTTCGGGGCCTACGCCATGCCCGTCCTCGAGGGCGACCGGTTCATCGGGCGGCTTGACCCCAAGTTCGACCGGGAGTCGGGCGTGCTCCGGATAAACCGGCTGGCCCTGGAGCCGGGCGTCCGCCCCGACGGCCCCCGGCGGAGGCGGCTGGCAGCGGCGCTACGGGCGTTTGCCCGCTTTCACGGCGCCCGGGAGATCCAGGTGGGGGCGACCGAGCCGCCCGGCCTGAACCTTCCCCTCTGACGCGCGGCGCACCCCCGGCCGGACCAGGCCATACCCTGAAGGCGAGAAACCGTCAGGGGGCCGGCCTGGTTGTCGATTACCGTCGTGATTGACCCCGGCCACGGGGGAAGTGACCGGGCCAACCGGGGCACCCAGGGGTACGTCGAAGCCGACGGGGTACTCCGGATAGCCCAGCATTTCCGGGCGATGTTCTCGCCTTACGCCCGCGTGGAGCTGACCCGGACCGACGACACCACCGTGAGTCTGAGGCGCCGGGCGGAGCTGGCCCGCCAGTGGGATGCCGACGTCTTTCTCAGCTTCCATACCAATGCCCTGGGCCCGCCGGGTACGTCCCAGACGCGGGCGTCGGGCAGCGAGTGCTGGGTCAGCCGCTTCGAAAACGGTAGCCGCCCCCCGGCCGAGCGGACGCTCCAGGAACTCAACGCCAGCCTGGGCACGCGGAACCGGGGCGTGAAGACCAGGGAAAGCCCGCGGTACCCGGGGCAGGACTGGTTCGCCGTCATCCGTTACCTCCAGAGCTACCGGCTGGACGACCGGGGGCGGGCCATCGGCATCGATCCGGCCCGCAGCATCCCCGCCGTCATCGTGGAGTTCGCCTTCCACGACCACCCGGAGGAGGAGCGGATGCTGCTGGACGACGGAAACCTGGCCCGCGCCGCCTGGGCGGTGGGCCGCGGCCTCATCGGCCATTACCGCCTCGGCACGGCGATCATGGGAGAGGCCCGGCTGGCGGCGGACGCCATGGCCGCCTTCGTCGCGCGGGTGAACCCCGGCGACGGCCTGGTGCAGGAACTGGCCCGGCTGTATCTGGCGTTGGGACTGGTGGAGGGCGTCCGGGGCGACGTGGCCTTCGCCCAGGCGATCCACGAGACCGGCTACTTCCGGTTCACCGGGGTGGTCCGGCGCGAGCAGAACAACTTCTGCGGCCTGGGCGCCACCGGGCCGGACCAGCCGGGTCACTCCTTTCCCAACCCGGCCGTGGGCGTCCTGGCCCACCTGCAGCACCTGAAGGTCTACGGCTCGCCGGCTCCGGCCACGCTGCCGCTGGTGGACCCCCGCTGGGACGCGGTGGTGAGCCGGGGCTGGCAGGGTACCGCCCCCTTTGTGGAACTCCTCGACCACAAGTGGGCCGGCGAGGGCTACGGCCGGGCCATCGGCGCGCTCTACCGGCGCCTGGCGGCTTCGGCCAGCTGAGTCCTTCTCTCGCCACCGGCCGTAGGAACCCGCCCCCCGCCGGCGAATCCCTTGCCCGCACGGTGTCGGGGCAGGAGCTGACGTCTTGGAAGAGCCGCCTGGTTGGGTGGACCTCCACGCCCGCCTGACGCCGCGGGGGAGCGGTCTCACCGACGCCCTGGCCCATCTGGAGTGGGCCGCCCGGGCGGGGGCCCGGCGCCTGTATGTCCCTGCCGCTCCCGATCCGGCCCGCCGCCAGGCGACGGGGCAGGCCAGCGAGCGGCTGCGGGTGGCGGCAGGGGCACTCGGCCTTTCGGTGCGAGTGGAGCCGCTGCCTTATCTCCCCCTGGAGCGTTCGGCCGCCCTGGGCCCCGGCGAACTGGCCGGACTCACCGTTCCCGGGACCAACGTCGTCTGCCTCACGCTCCCCCGGACGAAGGAGCTCAAGAGCCCGGCCCGCCGGGTGGGGCGACTGTGGCGCCTGGGCTTTGTGCCCGCCGTCTTCGGGCCCGAGGCGCACCCGGAGGTGCAGCGGCTGCCGGAACTGGTCCGCTATCTCCTGCAGGTAGGGGCGCTGCTGGTCCTGGACGCGGCAAACCTGGTCGGCTACCACGGCGAGGGGGCCAGGGTGACCGCCCGGCGGCTGCAGCGGCTGGGTTACTACACCCTGGTGGCCGGCTACGTGGGCCATCCGCGGGGACCCATTCCGATGGACGCCGTCCGCGCCGAGCTGGAGCGGGTCGTGCCCTGGCGTGGGCAGGCCACCAGGGCCTACGACGAGCTTCTGTGGGGCCGTGCCGCCCGGCTGGTGGGAGAGGTTCCGTGAACACCGAAGCCCTCCTCCGCTTCACGGCGCTTTGCTCCGGCCCGTATGCAACTCCCGGCGACGGCGGCCCCGAGGGCCGCGAGATTTCTGGCCGCGTTCAGGTTCCGGTCCCGCACCAGCCCCCGGCCGGCTCTTGCGCCCCGGGTTCCAGGGCGGCGGCCAGCGGCGTGCCGGGCGCCAGGGCCTCCTCGACCCACCGCCACGCGCGCAGCCGCAGCTCGCCCGGGGGTACGGTCCACCGGCGGGCGGCGGGCAGTCTGGCCAGGTGGTGGCCCAGGGCGGTCGCCAGTTCCAGTCCGGCCAGGGCGTCCCAGACGGGACCCGCCGCCCGGGGTGAGCCGCCCGCCACCTCGTACGCCGCGGTCAGGTGGCGTGCCGCCCGGGGATCATGAAAGACGGCCAGGTAGGTCCGGAGCCGGCCCAGGTCGGCGCCGGGGTGGGCGATGGCCGCCCGGCTCCAGCCGAGGACGCCGGTGACGCTCGTACCCTGGAAGCGGAACCGGTCGATCCACAGGTCGCCGTGGACCACCCCCTGGGGTTCGGCCTCGAGCTTCGCGGCGGCCGATTCCACCAGCCGGGCGGCCCGCCGCACCGCTCGCCCACCCCAGGGCCCCCCGGCGGCCAGGCCCGCCAGCCGCGCGGCCACCAGTTCAACCGGGCTTTGCCGGGGGAGGAAGTCCAGGCCGGCCCGGGCCCGGGGAACCTGGTGCAGCCGGGCCAGGGCCCGGGCAAGCTCGTCGGCGGCGCGGCGTGGCACCGCCTCACCCGGCGCGGCGGGAAAGAGCGTCCCGGGCACCTCGGCCGTGAGCACCGCTGGCCGGCCCGCCAGCACGCCGCCGGCGTCGACGCCCAGGGGGCGGGGAACGGGGACGGCCTGGCCGGCCAGGGCTTCCAGGGTCCGGCAAACGGCCGCCGCCTGGTCCCCGGCCGCACGGGTCGGGGGGTCGGACCCTTCCCCCCCGCCGCCGTAGGTTTCCACCAGCACCCTCAAGGGCAGGCGGCCAGGCGACCCGGCCGCCGCGAACCACTCGACCACAAAGGCCGGTCCGGGACCGGGCAGCCGCCAGCAGGCCCCGGGCACCCCGGGCCCCAGCCACCGGGCGAGGCTCTCGGCCAGCCGGCGGCGGTCGGGCAACTCCAGGCCGGTAACGGAATCCCGTGGCTTGGCCACGCCCCGCCCCCCGTTGTGCGACCCGGCGTCGGCGCCGGGCGCCTGAAAGGCATTTCTTGAACCGCGGCCGCTACCCTGCCGCCGCCAGAGCTAGGACCGCTCCGCCCGGAGCACCCAGTGGGCCGGCCGGCCGGAGGGCAGAACCCGGCCGAGGCGGTGAGTGAGCCGGCGGATCTTGAAACCTCGGGCGAGGGCCACCACGTCCTCCCGCCGGCTGAAAAAGTGGACCACCGGCCGGCCGGCTTCTTCCCGCAGGTAGGTCTGGGGGGCCAGGCAGGCGCCCCGGCCGTAGCCCGGGTTCCGCGTGGAAGCAAAGGTGGCCAGAAAGAGCCCGCCTGGCCGGAGCACCCGCCGCACCTCGTCCACGGCGCGGGCCACGGCCTCCCGGCGGTCGTGGTAGAGAACGTTGATGCTGATCACGGCGTCAAACGCTCCGGCAGCGTAGGGCAAGGCTCCGGCCAGGCCCTGACACACCAGGGCCCTGAGCCCTTCCCGTTCGAGCCATGCCCGGCAGTGGACCAACCCGCCGGTATCGACGTCAAAGGCATGTACCCGGAACCCCTCCCGGGCGAGGTATACGGTGTGACGGCCGGCGCCGCACCCCAGATCCAGGACCAGCCGGGCGCCCATCGCCTCAAGGATCGGCACCGCCGCGCGGACCTCCTGGTGGGGCCGGAGCCAGATCCCCGCTTCGGAGCTGGCCAGAACTGTTTTCCAGTCCCAGCCCTGGGGCCGGTCGGCCCGCCCGCTCATCCGGATCGCCTGCCGCTCGCGGCCGCCACCGGAGTCCGCCAGCGAGACGCGGCGTGCCGGAGCAACGCCGGGGCGATGGTCAGTCGCTGGAGTTCGTCGGTCCGTGGGCCGCGCAATGGGCGTCCGGGTGGATGGGGTTGCGGGATCACGTCACCCACCCGGAAGTCCTCGAAATGGGGCGCGTCGGCCATGCCTGTACCTCCCCGCCCGGCGGCCGCGTCCGCCGGGAACACCTCAACCTCCGGCGGCGGGGTCCGGCCACGCCTCCCCGGCCAGTTCCAGCACCCGGCGGGCCCAGAGGACCACCGGGCGGTCGACAAAGCGGCCGCCGACCCGGGCGACCCCCAGCCCCTGGCGGGCCGCGGCGTCGTAGGCTGAAAGGACCTGGCGGGCCAGTTCCAGTTCCCCCGGCGGCGGCGCGAAGCCCCGCCGGATGGGCTCGACCTGGTCGGGATGGAGCAGGAGCTTGCCCTGGAAGCCCAGGGCCCTGGCGTGCCTTGCCTCCCGCTCCAGCCCGGCCGGGTCGTCCAGGTACAGGCAAACCGTGTCCAGCGGGCCTTCGGCCCCTGCCGCCCGGCTGGCCACCACCAGGTGCCGGCGCGCGTGGTCCAGAACCCCGGCTCCGGAACCGGGAGCGACCCCCAGGTCGTAACAGTAGTCCAGGCCGCCGAAGGCGAGGCACAGGACGCGGGGAGCGGCGGCTATCTCGCGGGCGGCCAGCAGGCCGCCGGCCGTCTCGACGAAGGGAATCACCCGGACCGAGCCTTCCGGCAGCCCGGCCTTGCCCTCGGCCGCGGCCAGCAGCCGGTCAAAGGCGGCCAGCTGCCCGGGGCGGTCGACCTTGGGCAGGCAGACGCCTGCCACCTCGGGTCCTACCGTGGCCGCCAGGTCGTCCCGGGTCAGGCCGGAGTCAAGCCCGTTCACCCGGACCCAGGCCTGAGCCCGCCTGGCGCGGGCCTGGTCGGCCAGGGCGTCGCGCACGGTCTCGCGGGCGCCGGCCTTCTCGGGCGGCGGCACCGCGTCTTCAAGGTCCAGGATGACCGCGTCCACGTTGAACTCGAAGGCCCGCCGCAGGCGGCGAGGGTGGTTGCCGGGCGCGAAGAGCGCGGTGACCAGGGGCATCTGCTCTCAACCTCCCGGCCGGTCCGGCCCTAGCGGGCCAGAAGCCACAACAAGAGGTAGACGACACCCACGGCCCCGATCATGATCAAGAGGCCGGGGAGCAACAACTGGAAGCAGGCTATGGTGAAGGCGACGATGTCGATGAAATCCGGCTTGACCTCCTCGGGCTCGGGAAGGTCGTCGTCAGGCGGCGCGCCCGCGCCGGGGGGCCGGCCGTTGCCGGGGGGCAGGCCTTCCCGGTGCCGCCCCTGGCCTTCCGCTGGCCGGTCGCGGCCGCTGCCGTCTTGATTCCGCGTGGACCCGAGTTCGCCGTTTGCCATGTTCCGGTCCTAGCTCCGGAGGCCCGCGCGGCGGCGGGCCACGAACCGCTCCAGGCGCCGCAGGCCCTCGTCCAGCCGGGCCTCGTCGGTGGCGAAGGAGAGCCGGAGGTGGCCCTCGGCGGCGCCGCCGAAGGCCGAGCCGGGGACGGTGACCACGCCCGCCTCCCGGACCAGTTCCGCCGCCAGGGCCGCCGAACTCTGGCGCAGCCCGCCGACGTTGACCAGCACGTAAAAGGCTCCCTCGGGCTTCCTGCAGGCCAGCCCGTCGATGGCGTTGAGCCCTGCCACCAACCTGTCCCTCCGCCGCCGGTAGACCTCGACCATGGCGCCCACCGCCTCCTGCGGCCCGTTCAGGGCGGCCACCGCCGCGGCCTGGGCCACCGAGGTTATATTGCCGTTGGTGGGCTCCTGTACCTGAATGATGTGCCGGATCACGTCGGCGCGGCCGGCCGCGTACCCGACCCGCCAGCCGCACATGGCATAGGTCTTGGAGAGCGAGTTGCAGGTGATCACGTGCTGCCTGAAAGCAGGTTCCGACGCGGGGCTGAAGTGGGTCCGGCCGTCGTACACAATCTTCTCGTAGACCTCGTCGGAGATGACCAGGATGTCCCGCTCGACGCAGAGTTCGACCAGCGCGCGGAGCTCGGCTTCGGAAAGGGCAACCCCGCTGGGGTTGGCGGGCGAGTTAAGGACGAGCGCCTTGGTCCGGGGCGACAGGTACCGCTCCAGGCGCTCGGGCCCGGCCCGGAAGCCCTCCTCGGGATCGAGCCGGACGACGACGGGCGTCCCCTCGGCGAGCTGAACGAGGGGCAGGTAGTTGGACCAGTAGGGGTCCAGGAGCACGACCTCGTCGCCGGGGTCCACCACGGCCAGGAGCGCCTGGGCGATGGCTCCCGACGCCCCGCAGGTGGCCACCACCTCCGTCTCGGGATCGACCACGATGCCGTTTTCCCGCTCGAGCTTGGCCGCGATGGCCTGCCGGAGCTCAAGGGTGCCGGCCGTCGGGGTATAATGGGTCTCGCCCCGCCGGCCCGCCTCGCAGGCGGCGGTGACGATGTGTTCCGGGGTCGAAAAGTCGGGCTCGCCGATCTCCAGGTGCACCGGGTCGGCGACCTGGCGGGCCAGTTCCCCCATGGCGCGGATTTCGGAGAGGGGCATCCGCTGGATCCGTTCGGCGGTGAAGCGCATGGCGTATCGCTCCTTCTCGGCCGCGGGGCCTCCCCGCCCTGGTCAGCGGCAAGGCCGGAGCACCGTCCCCGACCCTTTCTTCGGCCGGTGTGGGAGTCCTCCCGCGGCTCAAACCACGGCCGTCTTCCACCGGCCCCCGTTGAACCGGGCCAGGATGAGCCCGCTGCGAACCGACCGGTCGACGATGACCGCCGCCCGGATGCCCGCCAGACCCCAGCCCGCCGGGAAGGCCAGCAGGTAGCCGTTACCCAGCCGCAGGGTCCACGGACCCGGGCGGCCTGCGACTGGTCCGTGGGAGCGGGCGATTCCACGGAGCGAACCGGGCCCGCGCCTTCTCGGGCGCGGGCCCGGGAACAGTCACCAGCGCACGCCGGTTCGAAGCCGGGCCTAGCTCCGGCGGGCTCCGGTCATCTGGCTCCTGTACTCGGGGTCGCGGAGGTGGCAGGAGCACCAGTGGTCGTCGGCGACCTCCACCCAGCGCGGCTCCACCCGCTTGCAGAGTTCCTCGGCATAGGGGCAGCGGGTGTGGAACCGGCAACCCGAGGGCGGGTTGATGGGGCTCGGCACGTCACCCTCCAGCACGATCCGGTCTCGCCGCCTGGTCGGGTCGGGCGCCGGGATGGCGGAGAGCAGCGCCTCGGTGTACGGGTGCTGCGGGTCGTCGAACAGTTCGTCCACCGGCGCCAGTTCGACGATCTTGCCGAGGTACATCACGCCGACCCGGTCGGAAATGTGCTTCACCACGGCCAGGTTGTGGGCCACGAACAGGTAGGTCAGGTGAAACTCCTGCTGCAGGTCTTCCAGCAGGTTCAGGATCTGCGACTGGATGGAGACGTCGAGGGCCGACACGGGCTCGTCACAGACGATCAGCTTGGGATTGAGGGCCAGCGCGCGGGCGATGCCGATCCGCTGCCGCTGGCCGCCAGAGAACTCGTGGGGATAGCGGCGGATGTGGTGGGGGCTCAAACCAACGACTTCCAGGAGGTGGCGCACCCGCTCCTCCTTCTTGCGCCCCCGGGCCACGCCGTGGATCTCCAGGGCCTCGCCGACGATGTCGCCCACCGTCATCCGGGGGTTCAGCGACGAGTAGGGGTCCTGGAAAATGATCTGCATGTCCCGGCGCAGCCGCCGCATCTCTTCCCGGTTGAGCTTGAAAATGTTCCGGCCCTCGAACTCCACGCTGCCGGCGGTGGGCTCCAGAAGCCTGAGCACCACCCGGCCGGTGGTGGTCTTACCGCACCCCGACTCGCCCACCAGGCCCAGGGTCTCGCCGGCCTTGATGTCAAAGCTCACCCCGTCGACCGCCTTGACGTGGCCGACCACGCGGGAGAAGATGCCGCCGGTGATGGGAAAGTACTTGGTCAGGTCGCTGACCCGGACGAGCACACGCTGGTTGTCGGCGGGCACCACCGCCTTGACCGTCATCGCCTCCTGCTCGGGCCGGGTCTCGCCGTTTTGCACCGCACGCTCGGCCACTAGCTCGCAACCTCCTTGACGCCCTCAAACCGCAGCCAGCAACTACACTTGCGACCCGGAGCAACCTCCTCCAGGGGCGGGCCTTCCACCCGGCAGTGGTCGAAAACGTACGGGCACCGGGGGTGGAACCGGCAGCCCGAAGGCATCGCCAGGGGATTCGGCACCACGCCTTCGATGACGTGCAGCCGGGCCCGGGCGGCCATGTCGATGCGGGGGATGGACTTCATCAGGCCCTCGGTGTAGGGATGCATCGGCCTGGAGAACAGGCTGAAGACGTCGGCTTCCTCTACGACCTCGCCCGCGTACATGACCACCACCCGTTCGGCCATCTCGGCGATGACCCCCAGGTCGTGGGTGATAAGGGCGATGGCCATCCCGATCTCGTCGCGCAGCTTCTTCATGAGTTCAAGGATCTGCGCCTGGATGGTGACGTCCAGCGCCGTGGTGGGCTCGTCGGCGATGAGGAGCTTGGGGTTGCACGATAGCGCCATGGCGATCATGACCCGCTGGCGCATACCACCCGAAAGCTGGTGCGGGTATTCCCGGGCCCGCCGCTCGGGCAGGGGGATCCCCACCAGCTTCAGCATCTCCACCGACTTGTCCCAGGCGTCCCGCCGGCTCAGCCCCTGGTGTAGCTGGACTGCCTCGGCGATCTGGTCACCCACCGTGTAGACGGGATTGAGGGAGGTCATGGGCTCCTGGAAGATCATGGAGATGTCGTTGCCACGGATGCGCCGCATCTCGGCCTCGGAGAGCTTGATCAGGTTCTTGCCCTCGAACCAGATCTCGCCCTCCACGATCTTGCCCGGCGGAGTGGGGATGAGTCGCAGCACCGACAGCATGCTGACGGACTTGCCGCAACCAGACTCACCCACGATGCCCAGGGTCTCGCCGCGGTTGATGTGAAAGCTGACCCCGTCCACCGCGGGCACCACGCCGTCCTCGGTGTAGAAGTAGGTCTTCAGGTTCTTGACTTCCAGGAGCTTGTCCGGCATTGGCGGCCCCTACCTCCCGTACCCCGGCCCGCGCCCTCGCGGGAAACGAGCAGGGATACCAGGTAATAGAAGACCCGCGCCCGCTGCGCGGGTCGGCGACTGCTTCTTTGCTGCACCGCTCATCTCCTGCATCAGAAAACCGGTTTTATGTAGCAATGACGGCGTTCTGTCCGGCCGGCCAGCCGCCCCGGGCCGGACCGCCTCATGTCTCCTCGGCCGCCACCCTGGCCAGCACCCGCTCGAACCGGGCCAGCCCCTCCTCCAGGTCGTCCACGGCGATGTTCAGCGGCGGCATGAACCGGACGCACTGGCTCCAGATGCCGCAGGCGTAGAACAGCACCTTCTCGTCGACGAGCGCGTAGTGGAGCAATTTCCTGCAGGCCTCCGGATTGGGAGCGTCGGCCGCGCCGCCCTTGCCCGTTCCGGGCTTCACCAACTCCAGGCCAATCATGAGCCCGGGCCCGCGCACGTCGCCGATGATCGGGTAACGCTCCTGCAACTCACGGAGGCGGGCGGTGAACCAGGCTCCCAGCTTTTGCGCCCGTTGGACCAGGCCCTGCGCCTCGATAGCCTCGATGCTGGCCAGGGCCGCCGCGGCGGAGACGGGATGCCCGCCGAAGGTGGTGCCGTGGGAGCCCTGCGGCCACCGGTCGTGGAGCGCCCGGGAGGCCACCACCGCCGACAGGGGAAAGCCCGACGCGATGCCCTTGCCGAGACACATCACGTCCGGCGTGACGCCCGCCTGCTGGCAGGCAAACCAGGTCCCGGTCCGCCCGAAGCCCGTCTGGACCTCGTCCAGGACCAGCAGAATCCCGTGCTGGTCGCAAAGCGCCCGCAACCCCTCCAGCCAGCGGCGGGGGGCCGGAACGTAACCGCCTTCCCCCTGGATGGGCTCGGCCACGATGGCGCCCAGGTCGTCGGGGTGCAACTCCGTGTCGAACAGGCGCCGGATCTCCCGCAGGCACTCCAGATCGCACCGCTCCGGGTTGCGGATGCCGTACGGGCAGCGGTAACAGTACGGGTAGTTCACGTGGTAGACCGACGGCAGGAGCGGCTCGTAGTGCCGGCGGTACTTGACGCTGGAGGCGGTGAGCGCCACCGCCGTGAGGGTGCGGCCGTGAAAGGCGCCGCGGAAGGCCAGGACCGCCGGGCGCCGGGTCGCCTGGCGGGCAAGCTTCACCGCGCCGTCGATGGCTTCGGCCCCGCTCATCGAGAAGAACACCGTGTCCAGAGGCTCAGGGGCGATCTGGGCCAGCTTGTGGGCCAGGCGCACGGTGGGCTCGTAGTAGCCGGACACAAAACAGGTGTGGATCAACCGCCCCACCTGGTCCCGGACAGCCTCGACCACCTCGGGCGGACAGTGGCCCAACTGGTTCACGGCTATGCCGGAAACGAAGTCGAAATAGCGATCGCCGTCCCGCGTCCAGAGCCAGCAGCCCTCGCCCCTGGCAAACACCAGTTCGGTTGCACGGGGCAGGGCCTGGGCCAGGTGACGCCGGGCAAGCTCGACCAAAGCCGTGGTGGATGAGGGGTCGGCGGTAGCGGTGACGGCGGGCGCGGCAGGTTCGAGCGGCGTTCGGGTGCGTTCGGCCATGAAAAGGTGCCTCCTTCCGGCCGATCCCCCGGGCGCCTGGCGCTTGTGAGTCCCCTCTCAATGATACCGCAGCCACACGGATCGGGCCAGCCGGGGCTAGTTGGGCTGGCCGCCGACGGCCGAGGCCACCTGGTTGCGCCCGCTCTGCTTGGCGACGTAGAGGGCCTGGTCGGCCCGCTGCACCAGGCCGTCCGGGTCCCCGGCGTGCTCGGGGAAGGAGGCCACGCCGGCCGACACGGTCACCTGGCGCCATTCGCCGTCGGCAAAGCGGTGTTGTTCGACGGCCTGGCGGATCCGCTCGGCCACCTTCAACGCCACCTCCAGATTGGCCCCGGGCAGGATGACGGCAAACTCCTCGCCGCCGAACCGGCAGAGGATGTCCCACTCCCGGGTAGCGGCCCTCAGGAGATCGGAAAGGGCCTTCAACAGCCGGTTGCCCTCGTCGTGCCCGTAGGTGTCGTTGTAGCGCTTGAAGTGGTCCAGGTCCAGCATGACCAGGGAGACGGGCCGGTCGTAGCTGGACTCCCGTTCGAGTTCCTCGCGGAGGGCCTCCCGGAAGAACCGGTAGTTGTAGAGATCCGTGAGGCCGTCCCGGTAGGCCAGGTGGTCCACCAGCAGGGCGTACTCTCTCAGCCGCCGGTGGGTGCCGCGAAGGTCCTCCAGGAGCCGCTCCACCTGGTGGCGGGCACGGCGCTGCTGGCCCTCCGCCCAGGCCAGGTACGCGACGAACCCCACGGTGCCGGAGGCGGCCAGCCAGTCCCGGAGAAGCGACCACGCGGCCGGGCCGCCGGCCCCCAGCCACCAGCCGGCCGCCGAGTGAAGCCCCATGCCCGCCAGGGCTATCGCCGCGGCCTGGTAAAGGGGCAACCTGGCGGCGGCCAGGGCGAACGCCAGGTAGTACAGGCCTCCGGCGTACCCGTCCCGCCCGCCGGTCAGGGCGAAGATGGCGGTGATGGCCCCCAGGTCGGCCGCGGCCAGCCACAGGCTGGCCCGCGGGTTCCGCCAGCGCGGCTGGGCGAAAACCAGCGTCCCGAGGAAGTAGGCGCCCAGCAGCCCGCCGAAGGCCCACGCCGGCATGGCCCAGCCCAGGTGGTCCAGGCGCAGGGTGGCGGCAAAGAGAAAGCCGAGGTAGACCAGACGGAAAAGCCGGATCAGCTTCTCTATGGTGAGCAGGTGCAGCAGGCGCCGGAAGTCGGGCCGCGGCAAGACCCCGACGGCCGCCCCCGCCCCGGGCCGGGCCCCGGCAGCGACAGCAGGCACGGGGGACCCGGCCGCGTCCGGACCGCGGCCCGCAGCCGGGTCAGGCCCGGCCGGCGGCACCTGCACCGCCGGGCGTTCCAGGCCCGGTCCGGGTTCCGGCAGCGGCGGGGGAGGCTGACCGGAGGAGTCTTCGTTCAAGACGGATCGCTCGAGTAAACCCATCCCGCCTGGCCCCATCCCTGGGTAGGCGCGACCCGCCGGGGTCGCGGCTCACCAATGTTATCGGTCAGGCGGCCAGACGACTGAAGCGGCAGGGGCCCGCCAGGTCAGCCCCGGCGATCCGTGGCCGGTCCACCGCCGCGCGACAGGAGTTCCACGAACCGGCCCAGCGGTAGCGCGTAGGCGGGGTTATCGTCCCGGCCCACCATGGTCTCGGCGGCGCACAAGGCGTTGAGCACGGCTTCCTCGACGGCCTCGATGGCGGCCTCGAAGAGGGGGTTGATCCGGCTCCGCGACGGTCCCAGCACCTCCACGGGGAAGGTCCTGGGGCTCGGCACCCGCGGCAGCACGTTGGCGGTGGACACGGCCACCACGAACTCGCCCGAGCCGAAGGAGCCGTAGGAGCCAAGCCGGCCCAGCCCCAGGGTGGCCCGGCGGGCCAGCGCGGTCAACTGGTGGGGTAGAAGCGGCGCGTCGGTGGCCAGCACCGTGACGGACGAGCCCTCCACGTGGTCCCGGGGTAACAGGTCCCGGATCAGCCGGCCGACCGGCACCCCCTGGACGGTGAAGCGGTGGCGATCCCCGAAGTTGGCCAGGACGAGCACGCCCAGGGTGTATTCGCCCCGGTCCTGGTCGAGCACCCGGGACGCGGTGCCGATACCCGCCTTGAACTCGAAGGTGACCATGCCCGTGCCGGCGCCCACGCTTCCCTCGGCGACGGGCCCCGTTGACGCCGCCTCCAGGGCCTGGCGGACGTGGGCCTCGGTGACGTGGGGGCCGGCCATGTCGTTCAGGTAGCTGTCGTCGCACTCGCCCACCACCGGCACCACCGGGTCGTGGAAGGTGGGCATGTCCGGATAGTGCTCGGCGATCCAGCGGATGCAGGCGTCGCGGACGATCCCGGCGGCCATGGTGTTGGCCAGGAGCACCGGCGCCTCCAGAAGGCCCCAGTCGGCCACCTGGGTGGCCCCGCTCAGGTCACCGGCCCCGGAGAGGACGTGAATGCCGGCGAACAGGCGGGCGGGCAGCGGCCCCTGGCGGCACTGCTCGAAGACGACGGCGGTCACGCCGGTTCGCACCGGGCCCCGGCCCGGCACCAGCGGGCCCTCGCCCTCGATGAGCGTCACGTGGCCCACCCGCACCCCGGGCACGTCGGTAATGGCGTTCAGTGGACCGGGGCGGTACGCGCCTAGCTCGAGCCCCAGGTCCCGGAAGCGGCAACGGCCTTCCAGCTTCGAACCCTCCCTGAACGGGCCCGCCACCGCGGTACAGGACTTCGCCGGGCGCCCGCCGAATGCTCTCGCCGCCAGTCAGGGTGACGACTCGACGGGGTGAGCGGTTTGGACTGGCGGCTCCTGGAATATGCCGTGTGGACCATGATCGGCCTGTGGTCGGTCCTGTTCTTGTCCCACCCCTGGATCCGGCTCCTGGGGGCGCTGCTCATCCTGTTCACCCTGGTCCGGGCCGCCACCGAGCAGGTGGAGCCCGGTCCGCCCCGCTGGCCCCGCCTGCCCCGGCTGCCCCGCGAGCAAGAGCCGGAGGACACGCCCCGGCGTCGCCCGCCTATTCTTTGACTGACGCGTCCCGGGCGGCGGCTACCGCCCCGACGGCGCGGACCGCTCCGCGGTCCCGGCTGCGCTCGGCGGCCCTGGTGGCCCGCTCGAGCCATCCTTCCACCGCCGGCTCCGCCAGGAGCGCCCTGAAGGCAACCGGGAAGTCGGGGTCAAGCTCGTGGGCCCGTTTCCAGGCGGAAAGCCCGCCCCTCTCGTCCCCGGCGGCCAGCCGGCCAAGCCCCAGGAGAAAGTGGGCCCGGGGGTCGTCGGGCGCCAGTTCCGCCGCCTCTCTGGCCAGGCCGCTGGCCTCGCCGGCCTGGCCGGCCCGCAGCGCGAGTTCGGCCAGGGCCAGGGGGGCTTCAGCCCCGCGGGGGTCCAGTTCCCGCACCTTTTCCCAGTGCTGGCGGGCGACGCCGGCCTGGCCCCGGCGCATGGCCAGGGTGGCCAGGCTCATGTGGGCTCGAAGGTAACGGGCATCTCGAGCCAGGACGCGCCGCCAGTGGGTTTCCGCCTCGTCCCACCGTCCTGCCTGGGCGGCGGCGACGCCCAGGTTGTAGTGGGCGTCAGGATGGCCCGCGTCAAGCTCCAGGGCCCGCTCCCAGTGACCGCGAGCCGCGTCGAGGTCCCCCCGGAGGGCCTCCGCTTCCCCCAGCCCTACATGGGCCCGGGGATCGCCCGGGGCCACGGCCACCAGTTCGCGAAAGGTCTCGGCCGCCTTGTCAAGCTGGCCGGTGGCGCTGTAAGCGAGGCCCAGGTTGAACAGGGCCTTCGGGGTACGCTGGCCCAGTTCCAAGGCGCGGAGGGTCTCCACGATGGCCAGGTGGTACTGGCCGGTGTCCAGGTACGCCGCCCCCAGAAGCTGCCGGACCTTGCCGTCCCGGGGATCGAGCTCCGCCGCCCGCTGCCAGGCGGCGACGGCCTCGTGAACCCGGCCCAGCGCCAGGGCGGCCTCTCCCAGATAGACGTAGGGCAACGGCTGCGGCGGGGCGGGGTCCAGAGCCACCGACCGGCGAAAGGCTTCGTAGGCCCCGGTCAGCTCGCCGCGGGCGGCCAGGACCCGGCCAGTGAAGTAGTGGGCCGGCGCCACCAGCGACAGCGCTTCGGGGCCGGCGGGCTTTTGCCGCCGCAACAAGCCCCGGCGCCCGCCGGCCTGCCGGGCCGGGGCGTTCTGGATGACCCATTCGAACTCCCGGAGCGCCTCGTCGAACCGGGCTTGCTCCGCCAGGGCGACGCCCAGGAGGTAGTGGGCGGGGGCGTAGCTGTCGTCGAGTTCCAGGATGCGCCTGAGTTCCGAGATGGCATCGTCCCAGCGTTCCAGTTCCAGGTAGCAGACGGCCAGGTCGTTCCGGGCGCCGATGTTTTCCGGCTCCCGGGCCAGGACGTCACGGCAGACCCGCACGACGTGGTCGATCTCTTCAGGTTTGGGCCGGCGGATCCCGGGATACTCCACTGGCTGACCTCCCGCGGCCGGCCGGGCACCTCTGGCCCGGCAGGGCGCCTCTGGCCCGGCAGGGCGCCACCCGCTGGCATCTTCTACCCTTCCGGCCGCCGGCCCTGCCCGGCCGCCGGGGGGAGGCGGGGCCAACCCCTCGGTCCCGCCGCGGCAGCGCGCCGCGAATCGGGGGCCGGCCGGGTCATTCCCCCGTCTCGATCTGCCGGGTCAAGGGCGCCCCCGCCGGGACCATGGGATAGACGTTTTCCTCTTCCCGGACGATGAAATCCAGGACCACCGGGCCCGGCTCGGCCAGGGCCCAGCGAAGGGCCGGCTCCACGTGGGCGGGGTCGGTCACCCGGCGGCCGGAGACGCCGAAGGCCCCGGCCACCCGGGCGAAGTCGGGGCTGGCCGCCAGGTTCACCGCGCTGTAACGGCGCTGGTAGAAGAGTTGCTGCCACTGGCGGACCATGCCCAGGTTCTGGTTGTTGAGAATGAAGACCTTGACCGGGATCCCGTACTCGACCACCGTGGCCAGTTCCTGAAGGGTCATCTGGAAGCTGCCGTCACCGTCGATGAGGACCACCGTCCGGTCGGGCCGGGCAAACCACGCCCCCATGGCCGCCGGCAGCCCGAAACCCATGGTCCCCAGCCCGCCGGAGGTGAGAAAGGTCCGGGGCTCCCGGAACCGGTAGTACTGGGCCGCCCACATCTGGTGCTGGCCCACCCCGGTGGCCACGATGGCGTTGCCGCCGGTGGCGCGGTAGACGGCCTCCACCACCGCCTGGGGGCGGATGTCGGTATCGGAAGGGGCGTAGCTGAAGGGGTGCGCCGACTTCCACCCGTCGACGCGGTCGTTCCACTCGCTCCGCGGCCTGGGCTCGACCACCTCCAGAAGGGCCTGGAGCCCGGCCCGGGCGTCGGCCACGATGGGGATGTGGGCGTCGACGATCTTGCCCACCTCGGCCGCGTCGATGTCGACGTGGATGATCCGGGCCTGGCGGGCGAACTCGTCGGGCTTGCCCGTCACCCGGTCGTCGAAACGGGCCCCCACGGCCACGATCAGGTCCGCCTCGGTGAAGGCCCGGACGGCGCAGACCGACCCGTGCATCCCGGGCATCCCCATGAACAGCGGGTGGTCGCCGGGAAAGGCCCCCAGCGCCATGAGGGTGGTGGTGACCGGCAACTGGCACCGCTCGGCCAGGGCCACCAGTTCCCGGTGGGCGCCGGCGCCGATGACCCCGCCCCCCGCGTACAGCATCGGCCGCCCGGCCCGGGCGATGGCCTCGGCGGCCCGGCGGACCTGGATGGCGTGGGGCGCGGTCACCGGTTTGTAACCCCGCAGTGAAACGCCCTCGGGCACCTCGTAGGGAATGGTTTCGTTCTGCACGTCCCTGGGGATGTCGACCAGTACGGGGCCCGGCCGGCCGGAGCGGGCGATGTAAAAGGCTTCCTTGAGGACGCGCGGTAGCGCCCGCGAGTCTTTCACCAGGTAGTTGTGCTTGGTCACCGGCATGGTAACTCCCCAGACGTCGGCCTCCTGGAAGGCGTCGGTGCCGATGACCGACCGGGGGACCTGGCCGGTGATGGCCACCACCGGCACCGAGTCCATGTGAGCGGTGCAGAGTCCGGTCACCAGGTTGGTGGCGCCCGGCCCCGAGGTGGCCAGACACACCCCGACCCGGCCCGAGGCCCGGGCGTAGCCGTCGGCGGCGTGCGCTGCCGCCTGCTCGTGACGAACCAGGACGTGGCGGATGCCCGAGTCCACCAGCGCATCGTAGATGGGCAGGACGGCACCCCCGGGAATCCCGAAGACCAGGTCCACCCCTTCCCGCTTGAGGCTTTCCACCACCGCCTGGGCACCCGTCAACTCCATGGTCTCCGTCCCTCCCGCCTGAAAACCAGCCCCGTGCCGGCCCGCCGTCGCGGCGGCCGGGCCGGCCTCGACCTCAGAGCTTCAGCACGGCGCCGGTGCTGGCCGAGGTCACCAGCCGGGCGTAGCGGGCCAGGTAGCCCCGGGTTTCCCTCGGCGCCGGCGGCGCGTGGCGGGCCCGCCGGCCGGCCAGGACCCCGGGATCCACGTCCAGCTCGATCCGGCGGCCGGGGATGTCTACGGTGATGGGGTCGCCCTCCTCCACCAGGCCGATGGGCCCACCGGCGGCGGCCTCGGGGGAGACGTGCCCGATGGCCGCCCCCCGGGTGGCGCCGGAGAACCGCCCGTCGGTCACCAGGGCCACGGTGGCGTCCAGGCCCATGCCGGCCAGGGCCGAGGTGGGGGCGAGCATCTCCCGCATGCCGGGTCCGCCGCGGGGTCCCTCGTGGCGGACGACCACCACGTCGCCGGGGCGGATCCGGCCGTCCAGGATGGCCGCCACCGCCTCCTCCTCGGCGTCGAAGACCCGCGCCGGGCCGGTGTGGCGCAGCATCCCGGGGGCGACGGCGCCCGCCTTCACCACGGCGCCCTCGGGGGCCAGCGAACCGAAGAGCACCGCCAGGCCGCCGGTACGGGAGTGGGGATCGGAGACCGGCCGGACGACGTCGGCCCGGAGGTTTCTGGCCGCGGCCAGGCGGCTTCGCCGTCCGGCCAGGTTCTCCCCCAGGGTCTTGCCGGTCACGGTCATGACGCCGGGGTCAACCAGCCCGTGCTCGGCCAGTTCGGCCAGGACCGCCTGGACCCCGCCCGCCTCGTGCAGATCCTGCAGGTGGTGGGGCCCGGCGGGGGCCAGCCTGCACAGTTGCGGTACCCGCTGGCCCACGGCTTCGATGACTCCCAGGTCCACCTCGTCCTCCAGGCCGGCCTCGTGGGCGATGGCCAGGAGGTGCAGCACCGTGTTGGTGGAGCAGCCGAGGGCCATGTCGACGGCGATGGCGTTTCGGAAGGCGGCGGCCGTGAGCACGTCGCGGGCCCGGACGTCCCGGGCGATGAGCTCCATGATGGCCATGCCGGCCTGCTTGGCCAGGCGCAGCCTGGCCGCCTCGACGGCGGGGATGGTGCCGTTGCCGGGCAGGCCGAGCCCGATGGCCTCGGTCAGGCAGTTCATGGAATTGGCGGTGAACATGCCCGAGCAGGAGCCGCAACCGGGGCAGGCCACCTCCTCCAGTTCAAAGAGTTCGGCTTCGGACATCCGGCCCGCCTTCACCGCGCCAACCGCCTCGAAGACGGTGGAGAGGTCCACGGCCCGGCCCTGGAAGCGCCCGGCCAGCATCGGACCACCGGAAACCATCACCGCCGGCAGGTTCAACCGGGCGGCGGCCATCAGCATGCCGGGCGTGATCTTGTCGCAGTTGGGGATGAGGACCAGGGCGTCCAGGGCGTGAGCCTCGGCCACCACCTCCACCGAGTCGGCGATCAGCTCCCGGCTGGCCAGGGAAAAGCGCATCCCCCGGTGGCCCATGGCGATGCCGTCGTCCACGCCGATGGTTCCGAACTGGACCGGCGTGCCGCCGGCCATCCGGATCCCGTCCATCACCGCCCGGGCGATGACGCCCAGGTGCACGTGGCCGGGAATGATCTCGTTGTGGCTGTTGATCACCCCGACCAGGGGGCGGGCCAGTTCCTCGTCGGTGTAGCCCATGGCCTTGAACAGGGACCGGTGGGGCGCCCGTTCGGGTCCCACCAGCACCGCCCGGCTGCGCAGGGCACCGGAAGCCATCGGTTCCAGGGTTTTTGCCACGCCGATCACTCCTTCGCGCCGGGGGCTGCCGGCCCGCCCGTTGCCCGCCCCGGCCGGGCCGGGCCCGTCCCCGGGCTAGCCGGTGGCGGCGGCCGCCCCGGTCGCCCGCTCGTGGATGGGCGTCCCTTCCCGGCGGACAAGTTCCCGGTACGCCTGCATCAGGGCCAGGGTCACGGGGCCCGGCGTGCCCTCGCCGATGACCCGGCCGTCGCACTCGACCACGGGAATGACTTCGGCCGCCGTCCCGGTGAGAAAGCACTCGTCCGCCGTCCACACGTCGTGGCGGGTGAACACGGCTTCCCGGACCCCGAGGCCCATCCCTCTCGCCAGGTCCATGACGGCGGCCCGGGTGATGCCCTCCAGGATGCCGACATGGGGCGGCGGGGTGATGAGCGCCCGCCCCCGGACGATGAACACGTTGTCGCCGGTGCCCTCCACCACGTAACCCTCGTGGCTCAGCATGAGCACCTCGGGGTAGCCGGCCAGGTTGGCCTCGATCTTGGCCAGGATGTTGTTGAGGTAGTTGAGCGACTTCACCCGGGGGTTCAGCGCCTCGGGGTGGTTGCGCCGGGTGGCTACCGTCATCAGCCGCAGGCCGGTGGCGTAGAGTTCCGCCGGGTAAAGCTGGATCCGGTCGGCGATGACCACCACCGTGGGCGGCCCGCAACGCCGGGGGTCCAGGCCCAGGTCGCCGTTGCCCCGCGACACGACGAGCCGGATGTAGCCGTCCTCGAGGCGGTTCCGCCTGCAGGTTTCCAGCACCGCCTCGGTCAGCGCGCCGGGCTCCAGCGGGACGCGGAGCAGGATGGCCCTGGCCGACCGGTAGAGCCGGTCCAGGTGCTCCTGCAGGCGAAAGACGCGCCCGTTGTAGGCGCGGATGCCCTCGAACACCCCGTCGCCGTAGAGGTAACCGTGGTCGAACACCGACACCCGGGCCTCGGGAGCGGGAACCCACTGGCCGTTGAGATAGACCTGATTGCTCACGTGAGCGCCTCCTCGTCACCTTCGCCACGCCCGGGGCCCGTCTCGACGGCCCGGGCGATCCGGTCACCAAGCTCAGCCGTACCGAGGGGCCGGCCGCTACCGCCCCCCAGGTCCGGGGGGTGGGCGCCGCCGGCCAGCGTGGTCCAGACGGCGCCCTCCACCCGCCTGGCCGCGGCCTCCAGGCCACAGCCGTGGCGGAGCAGGAGGGCGGCCGACAGGATGGCCCCCACCGGGTTGGCCACGCCCCGGCCGGCGATGTCGGGGGCCGAGCCGTGGACCGGTTCGTACAGGCCGGGCGAGCGGCGTGTGCCCCCCGCGGGGGCCCCGGCGTCGGCCAGGCTGGCCGACGGCAGAAGCCCGATGGAGCCCACCAGCCCGGCCGCCAGGTCCGAGAGGATGTCGCCAAAGGTGTTCTCGGTCAGGATCACGTCAAAGCTCCGCGGCCGCTGCACCAGGCGCATGGCGCAGGTGTCCACCAGCACGTGTTCGAGCTCCACGTCGGGGAAGGCGGCCGCCTCCTCCTCCACCACCTCCCGCCACAGCCGGGAGGTTTCCAGCACGTTGGCCTTGTCCACCGACGCCAGCCGCCGGCGCCGCCGGCGGGCCAGGCCAAACGCCACCCGCGCCACCCGCCGGACCTCCCCGGTGCAATAGGCCATGGTGTCCACCGCCCTGGCCCCCGAGGGGTGGGGCCACCGGCCCCGGGGCCGGCCGAAGTAGAGACCCCCCACCAGTTCCCGGACGATGAGCACGTCCACGCCGCCCGCGACCACCTCGGAGCGAAGAGGCGAGGCCCCGGCCAGCCCGGGGTGGACCCGGAAGGGTCTCAGGTTGGCGTGAACGCCGAGCGCCCGCCTGAGCGCGAGCAGGCCCGCCTCCGGCCGGCGGTCGGCGGGGAGGCCGTCCCACCGGGGGCCGCCCACCGCCCCCAGGAAGACGGCGTCGGCCCGCCGGGCCGCCCGGAGGGTCTGGGGCGGGAGCGGCACGCCGGTGGCCTCGACGGCGGCGCCGCCGACCAGCCCGGTGTCGAACTCGAAGCTCGCCCCGGCCCGGCGGCCGGCCACCTCCAGGACCTTCCTGGCCTCGGCGGTGACCTCCGGGCCGACGCCGTCCCCCGGCAAGAAGAGCACCCGCCAGGTCCTGGCCGCGCTCAAGACACCGCCTCCCCGTCCCCGCCCAGCCGCCGCCGGACGTAGGGCACCAGCCCGCCGGCCCGGATGATCTCCAGCACGAAGGGAGGGAAGACCGCCGCCCGGTACTCCCGGCCCGAGCCCTCGTCCCGGATAGCGCCGCGTGTCAGGTCCACGCTGACCGCGGCGCCGGCCTCGAGTTCCCGGGCGGCCTCGGGGCACTCCAGGATCGGCAGCCCCACGTTGATGGCGTTGCGGTAGAAGATCCGGGCAAAGGACCCGGCGATGACGCAGCCGACGCCGGCCGCCTTCAGGGCCACCGGGGCGTGCTCCCGGGAACTGCCGCAGCCGAAGTTCTTCCCCGCCACCAGCACGTCGCCCGGCCGGATCCGGCGGGCCAGCTCGGGGTCAAGATCCTCCAGGACGTGGCGGGCCAGGTCTTCGGGCCGGGTAAGCGCCAGGTAGCGGCCGGGGATGATGACGTCGGTGTCCACGTCGTCGCCGACCCGGTGGACCCGCCCGCGTAGCTCGCGCACCTAGGCCACCTCCTCGACGGGGACGCCCAGTTCCGCCGGGTGGGCCACCCGGCCCAGCACCGCCGTGGCGGCCGCCACCGCCGGGCTGGCCAGGTAGTTGAAGGCCCCTCGCGCCCCCATCCGGCCGTAGAAGTTGCGGTTGTTGGTGGACACCGCCCGCTCGCCCTCGGCCAGCACCCCCATGTGGCCGCCGATGCACGGGCCGCAGGTACTGGTGGACACGATGCAGCCGGCCTCGATGAAGGCCTCGATGATCCCCTCCCGCAGCGCCTGCAGGTACACCGCCTGGCTGCCGGGGATGACCAGGCACCGCAACCCGCGCGCCACCCGCCGGCCTTTCAGCAGCCGGGCCGCTACCCGCAGGTCCTCCAGGCGGCCGTTGGTGCAGGTGCCGATGAACACCTGGTCGATGGGCACCGGGTCCACCTCGGTGACGGGCACCACGTTCTCGGGGGAGTGGGGCAGGCTGACCTGGGGTTCCAGGTCTGACACGTCCCAGCGGTGGACCGCCTCGTAACGGGCGTCGGGGTCGGACCGGGCGGGGCTGAAGGGCCGGCGGGCCCGCGGCGCGACGTACTCGAGGGTGGTGGCGTCGGGGTTTACGAGCCCCGTCTTGGCGCCGGCCTCCACGGCCATGTTGGCCATGGTCATCCGGCCCGCCATGTCCATCGCCTCGATGAGAGGCCCGGCGAACTCCATGGCCTGGTAGCGGGCGCCGTCCACCCCGATGCGGCCGATGGTGTGAAGGATCAGGTCCTTGGCCGACACCCAGGGCCGGAGCCGCCCGGTGAACTCGAAGCGTACGGTCGGCGGCACCTTCAGCCAGGTCTCGCCCAGCGCCATGGCCGCGGCCAGGTCGGTGGAGCCGACGCCGCAGGCAAAGGCGCCCAGCGCCCCGTAGGTGCAGGTGTGGGAGTCGGCCCCCAGGATCACCTCGCCCGGCAGCGCCAGG
Source organism: Symbiobacterium thermophilum (assembly GCA_020725105.1). GTDB lineage: Bacteria > Bacillota > Sulfobacillia > DYFQ01 > DYFQ01 > DYFQ01. The sequence continues at coordinate 26,622 of DYFQ01000010.1, read as the reverse complement.
CCCGACTCGGGCAGGACGACGTGCTCGATGCCCATCTCCCCGACCTCGAAGTAGTGCTCGACGTCGTGCTCCCGGGCGAAGTCCCGGGTGACCCTCAGCAACTCGGCGGCGGCCACGTCCCTGGCCGGGGCGAAGTGGTCGGGCACCAGCGCCAGCCGGGACCGGTCAAACACCCGCCGGGCGCCCATCTTCCGGAACGCCTCGATGGCCGGCGGGGCGGTGATGTCGTTGGCCAGCAGGAAGTCCACCCGGACGAGGACCAGTTGCCCGGGCTCCACGAACTCCAGGCCGGCGTGAGCCGCCAGGATCTTCTCGGCGATGGTCTGCGGCCTTGCCACGGCGGCCACCCCCTAAGTCCCGCCGGCCTCGGCCGCCGGCCCGGCCCCCGCTTTGGCGGCCGCCGCTTTGCCGGCCGCCGCCCCACGGCCGTTTCCGCACGCCTGGACCAGCGCCTTGTTGACGGCGGCCACGTAGGCCCGGGCGCTGGCCTCGATGACGTCGGTGGAAACACCCCGCCCCAGGTAGATCCGGCCGTCAGTGTCCTCGATGCGCACCGTCACCTCGCCCTGGGCGTCCTTGCCGCCCGTCACCGCCTGCAGCGTGTAGTCCACCAGCCGGTGGTGGACGCCCACCGCCTTGTCCACCGCGCGGTAGACCGCGTCCACCGGCCCGTCGCCGATGGCCGACTCCTGACTGGCGCCATGAGGTCCCTCCAGCCTGACGGTGGCCGAGGGCACCGTTTGCGAGCCGGAGGTGACGTGGAAGTAGGCCAGCCGGACCACTTCCTCGGGCCCGGCCAGGACCTCGTCGTGGACGATGGCCTCGATGTCGGCGTCGGAGATCTCTTTCTTGCGGTCGGCCAGGTCTTTGAACCGGGCGAAGACGCGCCGGAACTCCTCTCCCGACACGGTGTAACCCATGGCTTCGAGCCGGGCCCCGAGCGCGTGGCGCCCCGAGTGCTTGCCCAGGACCAGCCGGGAGGCGGGGATCCCCACCGCCTCGGGAGTCATGATCTCGTAGGTGGTGCGCTCCTTGAGCACGCCGTCCTGGTGGATGCCGGACTCGTGGGCAAAGGCGTTGGCTCCCACCACCGCCTTGTTGGCCGGCACGGGCATGCCGGTGAGCCGGGCCACCAGGCGGCTCGTGCGGTAAAGCTGATCGGTCTGGATGCCCACCTGCCGCCCGAAGTGGTCCTTGCGGGTGACCAGGGCCATGCACACCTCCTCCAGGGCGCAGTTGCCGGCCCGCTCCCGCTTCCACGGCCGCCAGGGCGTTGGCCACCGCCAGGCCCAGGTCGTCGTGGGTGTGAGTGGAGACGACGGCGCGCTCCACCCCGGGTATCCGCTCGCGCAGGGCGCGGATGAGCCGGACGTATTCGGGTGGGGTGGTGTAGCCGACGGTATCGGGGACGTTGATGGTGGTCGCCCCGGCCTCGATGGCGGCGTGGAAGATCTCCACCAGGAACGCGGGGTCGGACCGGGTGGCGTCCTGGGCGCTGAACTGGACGTCGGCGGTGTACTGGCGGGCGCGGGCCACCATGGCCACGGCGAGCTTGAGCACCTCCGCCTCGCTCATCCGCAGCATGTGCCGGAGGTGGATGGGTGAGGTGGAGATGAACACGTGGATCCGGGCCCGCTCCGCCTCGCGGATGGCCTCCCAGGCCCGGTCGACGTCTCTCGGGTCTGTCCGGGCCAGGGCGCAGATGACCGGGCCGCGGACTTCCCGGGCGATGGCCTGGACCGCCCGGAACTCCCCCGGCGAGGTGATGGGGAAGCCGGCCTCGATAACGTCCACCTTCAGCCGGGCCAGCTGCCGGGCGATCTCCAGTTTCTCCTCGGGCGACAGGCTGACGCCGGGCGACTGCTCGCCGTCGCGCAGGGTGGTGTCGAAGAAGCGAACGGGGCGGGCGTCGCTCACCGGGGGGTCACCTCCCGGGCCTGCCCGCTGCCGGCCGCGGCGACCTCGGCTCCTGCCGCGCCGGGCCCGGCGGATGGCGTGCCGTCTCGCCGGCCAAGCCACGGCATCATGGCCCGCAGCCCGGCACCCACCGCCTCGATGGGGTGGGCGGCGCCCTGGCGGGCCAGGGCGTTGAAGACGGGCCGCCCGGCCTGGTTTTCCAGGATCCACTCCCGGGCGAAGGCGCCCGACCTGATCTCCGCCAGAAGCTCCCGCATGGCCTGGCGGCTCTGGGGCCCCACCACCCGTTTGCCCCGGGTCATGTCGCCGTACTGGGCGGTGTCGGAGACCGAGTAACGCATCCAGCCGATGCCGCCCTCGTATATCAGGTCCACGATGAGCTTCAACTCGTTCAGGCATTCGAAGTAGGCTATCTCGGGCTGGTAGCCCGCCTCCACCAGCGTCTCGAAGCCGGCGGTGAGCAGTTCCACGAGCCCGCCGCAGAGCACGGCCTGCTCGCCGAAGAGGTCGGACTCGGTTTCCTCGGCGAAGGTGGTCTCGATGACCCCCGCCCGGGTGCAGCCGATCCCCCTGGCGTAGGCCAGCGCCACCTGGCGAGCCCGGCCCGAGGCGTCCTGGTGCACCGCCAGCAGCGCCGGGACCCCCTGCCCCTGGGCCACCAGCCGCCGGAAGACGTGCCCGGGCGCCTTGGGGGCCACCATGAAGACGTCAACCTCGGGCGGGGGCACCACCTGGTGGTAGTGGACGGCGAAGCCGTGGGAGAAGCCCAGCGCCTGGCCGGGCCGGAGCGCCGGCCGGATCTCGGCCTCGAAGACCGCCCCCTGGATCTCGTCGGGGATGAGGATCTGCACCAGATCGGCTTCCCGGACGGCCTGGGCCGGGGGTAGCACCGTGAACCCGTCGGCCTCGGCCTGCGCCCGGCGGGCGCTCGAGTGGCGGAGGGCCACGACCACCTCGAGTCCCGCGTCTCTCAGGTTCTGGGCCTGCGCGTGGCCCTGGCTGCCGTAACCCACCACGGCGATGGTCTTGCCGGCCAGTGGCGCCGGGTCGGCATCCTGGTCGTAGTAGAGCCTGGCCATGAAGCCTCCTCCTCTCCCTCTCGGGGGTCTCAGTCGGCCGCCGGACCGCGGCCCGAGCCGGCGGCCCACGGCGGGCCGCGCCCGGGCTCCCGGCCGCCGGCGTCGCGGAGCGGCTCGTCATCGGCGGGGACCGCCACCCGCCCGGTGCCGCGGGCCATGGCGATCTTGCCGGTCCTGACCACTTCCAGCACGCCGTGTTCCCGCAACACCCCGAGCAGCGCCTCGACCTTGTCGCTGTCCCCGCTGATCTCGATGATCATGGACTTGCGGCCCACGTCCACGATCCTGGCCCGGAAGATGTCGGCCAGTTGCACGATGTCGGAACGGGCGGCCGGGTCGACGTGGACCTTGACCAGGGCGAGCTCGCGGGCGACGGACTCGCTCTCTTCCAGGCTGGAGACCCCGAGAACCTCGATGAGCTTGTTGAGCTGCTTCTGGACCCTTTCCACCACCGCCTGGTCGCCCTCGACCACGATGGTCATCCGGGAGATCTGCGGATCGTCGGTGATTCCCACGGCCAGGCTGTGGATGTTGAAGGCCCGGCGGGCGAACAGCCCCGCTACCCGGGTCAGCACCCCCGGGTTGTTCTCCACCAGGACCGCGAGCGTGTGACGCATGGGCCTCCCCTCCCGGAAAAACAGAGCCCCGGGGAGCCGGTATGACCGGCCCCTCCGGGGACGAAAGCCAATGGCCTGTCGTGGTACCACCCAGGATTCGCCGCGGCCTCGCGGCCGCGGCCTCGAGGTCCGGCGCCGCCACGGACGTCACGCGACGTCGATGCCGGCAGGCGGACCTTTCGGTGAACGGCGGGCCGCGATCCGGCACGGCCGCCGGCCCTGCCTACTGTCCTCCTGGAGGGGTTGGGCAGGACGGTTCGGGGAGGAGGTTCAGCCCGGTCCGGGGCCGGCGTCGCAGCGCCTGCCGGCTCTCTTTGCCCGCCGCCGGGCCTACTGGTCCCGTCATCACCTGTGGCCTGTATTCCCGGGTGAGAACACGATACCCGAGGGCCAGGCTCCTATGTCAGGAACTTGCCGCTCGGGTATTTTCCACCCACGGTGTACCCCGGCCCGGTGCCGGGGCGGTACCGCTCGGACCAGACCGCCCCGCCGGAAGCCCGGCGGGGGCGCGGAACCCTGAGGTACCCTTCCAGCTTTCTCTTTATTGGCCTAGATTTTAGCGGCGGCTTCGGACGGCGTCAAGGGGTCGAGGACAAGAATTTCCCGACAAAGTGCGATTTGTTCCGCTACCCGCCGCGGTGCCGTGCCCCCCGGCGAGGTCCGCCGGGCCACCGAGGCAGCCGGGTCGAGCCGGGCCAGCACCTCGGGGCCGAAGTCCGGCGAGAAGCCGGCCAGCGTCTGGGGAGCAAGCTCCTGCAGCGAGATGCCCCGCTCCAGGCAGTGGCGCACCACCTGGCCGGCCAACCGGTGAGCCTCCCGAAAGGGAACACCCCGTTCGGCCAGGTAGTCGGCGAGTTCCGTGGCGGTGATCACGCTCCCTGCCAGGGCCCGCTCCAGGCCCTCGGGTCGCAGCCGCGCGGTGGCCAGGAGCCCCGCCAGGACCTGCAGGCAGGCGTTGATGGTGTCCAGCGTGTCGAAGAGGCGCTCCTTGTCCTCCTGGAGGTCGGTGTGATAGGCCAGCGGCAGCGCCTTCACCGTCATCAGGAGCGCCATCAGGTTTCCCGTCACCCGGCCGGTCTTGCCCCGGACCAGTTCGGCCGGGTCGGGGTTCTTCTTGTGGGGCATGATGCTGGAGCCGGTGGCCCAGGCGTCGTCCAGTTCCAGAAAGCCGAACTCCTGCGAGGTCCACAGCACGATTTCCTCGGTCAACCGGGAGCAGTGGACCATCAGGACGGTGCAGGCGAACAGAAAGTCCAGGACGTAGTCGCGGTCGGAGACGGCGTCGAGGCTGTTGGCGTAACGGCGGGAAAAGCCGAGTTCCCGGCCGACCTGGTCAGGGTTGATGGGATAGGGGACGCCGGCCAGGGCGCCGGCCCCCAGGGGCAGCCGGTCGGCCTCCTGCCAGGCGCGGATGAGCCTCCCGCGGTCCCGTTCCAGCATCCAGAAATAGGCCAGCCAGTGGTGGGAGACCAGTACCGGCTGGGCCGGCTGCAGGTGGGTGTAGCCCGGCATCACCCGGCCAAAGTCAGTCTCGGCCCGCTCCACCAGGACGGTCTGAAGGTCGCGCAGGCGCCTGACGACGCCGGGAATCTCGTCCCGCAAGAAGAGGTGAACGTCCAGGGCCACCTGGTCGTTGCGGCTGCGGGCGGTGTGCAGCTTACCGGCGACGGGACCGATGAGTTCGGTCAGCCGCAACTCGATGTTGGAGTGGATGTCCTCCGCCTCGACGCGGTAGGGGAAGGTTCCGGCCTCCAGTTCCCCGGCCACCCGGCCCAGCCCCTCGACGATGGTTTCGACCTCTTCGCGGGCCAGCACGCCGGCGGCGCCAAGCATGCGGGCGTGAGCCAGGCTGCCCCGGATGTCCTGGCGCCACAGCCGCCGGTCAAAACCGATGGACGCGGTGAAGGCCTCGGCCAGACGGCCCCCCTCGGGGCTAAACCGCCCGCCCCACAGCTTTTCCGGCGGGTTGCCTTGACTTTCCGGCGGACGGGGCATCGGTGCCACCTCGCTGCACCTGGGCCCAGACCCGGGTCGGCAGGCCGAAGAGGGCGATGAAGCCCTCGGCGGCCCGGTGGTCGAACCGGTCCCCCCGGTCGTAGGTGGCCAGGTCAAACTGGTACAGCGACTTCGGCGCCTTCCGCCCCACCACCTGGCACGAGCCCCGATGGAGCTTCACCCGGACCACGCCGGTGACCGCCGCCTGGGTGGCGTCGACAAACGCGTCCAGGGCCTCGCGCAGGGGAGCGTACCAGAGGCCGAAGTAGGCCAGTTCGGCGTACCTGTCGGCCACCAGCGCCTTGAAGGCCAGCGTCTCCCGGGGAAGGCACATCCCCTCCAGTTCCCGGTGGGCCTGCAGCAGCACCGTGGCGGCGGGGGCTTCGTAGACCTCCCGGGACTTGATCCCGACCAGCCGGTCCTCGATCATGTCAATCCGGCCCACCCCGTGGCGGCCGGCCAGCCGGTTGAGCTCCGCCACCAGTTCCTCGGGGGGCAGCACCCGCCCGTCCAGGCTCACGGGCGTTCCGGCGTCAAACCCGACCTCGACGTACTCCGGCTCGGCCGGGGCGTCGTCTGGCGAGCAGGTCCAGGCCCAGACGTCGTCGGGCGGTTCGGCCCAGGGATCCTCCAGCACGCCGCACTCGACGGACCGCCCCCAGAGGTTCTGGTCGATGCTGTAGGGGCTCTTCTTGGTGGCGGGCACGGGGATGCCCCGTTCGAGAGCGTACTCGATCTCTTCCTCCCGCGACCAGGCCCACTCCCGGACCGGGGCGATGACCCGGAGGTCGGGGGCCAGGGCGGCGGTGGCCACGTCGAAGCGAACCTGGTCGTTGCCCTTGCCGGTGCAGCCGTGGGCGATCGCTTCGGCTCCCACCTTCCGCGCCGTCTCCACCAGCAGGCGGGCGATGAGGGGACGCGAGAGCGCGGCCGAGAGCGGATACCGGCCCTGGTAGACCGCCTGAGCCCTCAGCGCCCGGAAGGCGTAGCCCGCGGCGAACTCCCGGCGGGCGTCCACCACCAGGGCCTCCGACGCCCCCAGGTCCAGCGCCTTCTGGCGGATCGCCGCCACGTCCTTGTGGTCGCCCACGTCGGCGGTGACCGTCACCACTTCCAGGCGGTACTGCTCCCGCAGCCACACGATGGCCACCGAGGTGTCCAGCCCTCCGGAATAGGCCAGCACCACTTTGCCCACAGGGGTCCCTCCTCACGCGTTGCCCGTTGGCCGCGACGGCTCACCGGTGGGTTGCCGGTCGCCCACGCCGCCGGGAACCAGGGCGTTGAAACATGAATCAGTATAACGCCCGACGCATGATAATGCAAGATCCGGGCACGCTATGCGGGGAGGGCGGCGGTAACTGCCACCAGTGAGGCCTCCAGGATCTCCAGCGCCCGGTCGATTTCCGCCTCGGTGACCACCAGGGGCGGCAGCAGCCGCAGCACGTCGGTGTCGGTGCAGTTCACCAGGAGCCCCCGTTCCAGGCAGGCCTGGACCACCGGAGCCCCGGGAAAGGCAAGCCTGACCCCTTGCAGGAGCCCCAGGCCCCGGAACTCGATGGTGGCGCCGGGCACCGTCCGGGCCAGGGCCCTGAGCGCGTCGGAGAGGTACGCCCCGAGCCTGGCAGCCCGCTCGGGCAGGGTCTCGGCCTCGATCACGCGGAGGGTAGCCAGGGCGGCGGCGCAGGCCAGCGGGTTGCCGCCGAAGGTCGAGGCGTGGTCCCCCGGCTCGAAGGCGGCCGCCACGTCCTCCCGGGCGAGCACGGCGCCGATGGCCACCCCGCCGCCCAGCGCCTTGGCCAGGGTCATCACGTCGGGCTCGACACCGAAGTGCTGGTGGCAGAAGAGACGCCCGGTCCGGCCCAGCCCGCACTGGATCTCGTCGAAGACGAGGGTCCAGCCGTGCCGGTCGCACATGGCCCGCAACCCCGGGAGAAACCCGGGCGGTGGCACGTTGAGGCCGCCCTCACCCTGAACCGGCTCCACCAGGACGGCGCAGGTGGCCGGCGACGCCGCCCTTGCCACCGCGTCGAGGTCGCCGTAGGGCACCAGCCGGATCCCGGGCAGCAAGGGCTCAAAGCCCTGGTGGTAGCGGGGCTGCCCCGTGGCTGACAGAGCCCCGTAGGTCCGGCCGTGGAAGGACTTGTGGAAGGCGATGACCTCGAACGGTGCCCGGGAACCGGCCGAGGTATCGGGACCCGCCACGGCGTCTGGCGCCTTACCGGCCGCCCGGGCCCGGCGCCAGGCCCGCTTGCGGGCGAGCTTCAAGGCACCCTCCACCGCCTCGGCACCCGAGTTGCAGAAGAAGGCCCGGTCGGCGAAGGAGCGTTCCACCAGCCAGGCGGCGAGTTCCGCCTGGGGCGCGATGTGGTAGAGGTTGGACACGTGCAGCAGCCGCCCGGCCTGTTCCCGGACGGCTTCGACCACCGCCGGGTGGCAGTGGCCCAGGGCGTTGGCGGCAAGCCCCGACACGAAGTCCAGGTACTCGCGGCCGTCGGCGTCCCAGAGGCGGCTCCCTTGCCCCCGGACGGGGGCCACCGGCAGCCGCCCGTAGGTGTTCATCAGCACCCGGCGGCCCAGTTCGATGACGGTCTCGGTGGTCACGGCAGCACCACCGTCCCCAGCCCGGTCTCGCCGGCCACCGCCCGGCAGATGACCCGGGCGGCCGCGGCCGGGACCACGTGGACCCGGGGCACTCCGGCCTCCAGCGCCGCCAGACACGCCTGGAGCTTGGGCACCATGCCGTTGAGCGCCGAGCCCGCCAGCAGTCGCCGCCCCTCGGCGGCGCTGAGCCGGTCGACCCTGGTCGCCGGGTCGGCGGCGTCCGTCCGGATGCCGTCCACGTCGGTCAGCACCACCAGGGCGCGGGCGCCCAGGGCCGCCGCCAGGGCCGCGGCGGCGGTGTCGGCGTTGACATTCAGGGTCTCGCCGGCCGGACTCAGGACCACGGGGGCCACCACCGGAACGTAGCCGGCCGCCAGGAGCGCCTCCAGCACGGCGGGGTCCGCCCGGACCGCCTCGGCCACCAGGCCCAGTTCCGCCCGGGAAGAGGGGCTGCCGCGAAAGAGCCCGCCGTCCTTGCCCGAGACACCGACCGCCGGGACCCCCGCGGCCACCAGCGCCCCCACCAGCCGCTTGTTGACGTGACCGGCCAGGACCATCTCGGCCACGTCGGCGGTCACCGGGTCGGTGACCCGCAGCCCGTCCACGAAGCGGGACTCGACCCCCAGCCGCCCTAGCCAGGCGCTGATCTCGGGACCCCCGCCGTGGACCAGCACCGGCGCCAGCCGGGCTGACCTCAGCCATTCGACCTCACCGGCCAGGGAGGCCGGGCCGGCCCCGCCGGCCGCGGCCCCGCCGCCCAGCTTCACCACGACCCGTTCCATCGCCGCCCGCTCCCCCTTCCCACGCCGCACGGAATACCGGTGGCCGTCCACGAGCTCACGTCCGGTAGGCGGCGTTGAGTTCCAGGTACCGGCGAGTCAGGTCGGAACCCCAGGCTACGGCCGCCCCGCCTCCCGATCCCAGGTCCAGGGAGATCACCACCGGCACCTGGTCCATGGCCGCCCGCGCCTCGGCCTCGTCGTGGTCGGCCGGCGCGCCGGCGTCAAAGAGCCTGACGTGGCCGATGCGCAGCCCGGCCCGGCGGGTGTCCACCGGTACGCCGGCCGTGCCGGCAGCCACCAGGATGCGGCCCCAGTTGGGGTCCCGGCCGAAGAGCGCCGCCTTCACCAGGACCGAGCGGGTGATGGCCCGGGCCACCCGGGCCGCCGCCGCCCGGCCGGGCGCGCCGGTCACGCGAACCTCCATGACGGTGCTGGCCCCCTCGCCGTCGGCCACCACGGCCCGGGCCAGCCAGCCAAGAACCCGGGCCAGCCCGTCGGCAACGACCCGCGGCGAGGCGGGACTGGGCCCGGCGGCACCGTTGGCCAGCGCCAGCACGCTATCGCTGGGGCTGGTGTCCCCGTCCACGCTGATGGCGGAGAAGGAGCGGGCCACCGCCCGGGCCAGCGCCCGCCGGAGCCGGTCAGGCTCCAGCCGGGCGTCGGTGGTCACGACCGCAAGGGTCGTGGCCAGGCGGGGGTGGATCATGCCCGCCCCCTTGGCCATGCCGCCGACCCTGAAGGCCCCTGCCGGCCCCCGGTACTCCAGGGCCAGGGTCTTCGGATAGGCGTCGGTGGTCATGATGGCCTCGGCCGCCGCCCGGCCGGCTTCAGCGCCCCGGCCCAGCCGGGCCGCCGCCAGCCGGACGCCGCGGGCCACCGCGGCCATGGGCAACGGCACGCCGATGACCCCGGTCGCGCAGACGCCCACCGCCGCCGGGTCCAGCCCCACGGCCTCGGCGGCCAGGCGGCCGGTGGCGCGGGCGTCTTCCTCCCCCCGCGGCCCGGTGCACGCGTTGGCGTTACCGCTGGTGATCACCACCGCCTGCAGCCGGCCCTGGCTGACGAGGCCCTGGGTCAGTTCCACGGGCGCCGCCCGCACCGGGTTCCGGGTGAAGGCGCCGGCGGCCGCCGCCGGCCGGTCCGAGACGACCAGCGCCACGTCGGGCCGGCGCGCCTTGATCCCCCCGTGGGCCCCGGCGGCGCGGAAACCGGCCGGGGCGGTTACCCCGCCGGGCACCAGCCGGAAACCCCCGCCCTCCAGGGCCCGGGCCTCCTGTTCCAGCCACCGCTGAACCGGTGCCGGCGCCGTCTCCGTCGCCATGCTCGCTCTTGCTCCCCCTTCAAGGGTAGACGGCCGCCAGCCGCAGGCCGGCCGTCTCCGCCAGCCCGAACATGAGGTTCAGGTTCTGGATGGCCTGGCCGGCGGCGCCCTTGCCCAGGTTGTCGAGGGCGGCCAGGACCACCGCCCGGCCGGTCCGGCCGTCCACGGCCAGGCCCAGGTCACAGAAGTTGGAGCCCAGGACGGCCTTGGTGGCCGGCAGGCGGCCGGGGTCCAGGACCCGGACGAAGGGCGCGCCGGCGTATGCGGCCCGGTAGATCTCCACCAGGCCGGCCACGTCGATGGGCCGGTTCAGGCTGGCGTACAAGGTGGCCAGGATCCCGCGGGTCATGGGCACCAGGTGAGGGGTGAAGGTGACCCGCACCCGCCTTCCTGCCAGGTGTTCCAGGGCCTGCTCGATCTCGGGGGTGTGCCGGTGGGTCCCGCCCACCTGGTAGGCCCTGACGTTCTCGTTGGCCTCGGCGAAGTGAAGTTCCGCCGCGGGGCTCCGCCCGGCCCCCGAAAGGCCCGACTTGGCGTCGACGATGATCCCGTCCGGCGCCGCCAGGCCCGCCCGGACCAGCGGGCCCGCGGCCAGCACCGCCGCCGTGGGGTAGCAGCCGGGATTGGCCACCAGCCTGGCACCGGGCAGCGCGTCGCCGAACCACTCCGGAAGGCCGTAGACCGCCCGGCCCAGCAGCGCCGGCGCCTGGTGCTGCCGTCCGTACCAGGCAAAGTAAGTCTCCGGGTCGCCCAGCCGGAAGTCCGGCCCCAGGTCCACCACGCGAACGCCGGCCTCCAGCAGGCCCGGCACGGCGGTCATGGCCGGCCCCGGCGGCAGGGCCAGCAAGGCCGCGTCCGCCCGCAACCCGGCCGGCGGCAGCACTCCTTCGTGCAGCACCAGGTCGTCCGCGACCCCGGCCAGACCGGGCAGCGCCGCCGCCACGGGAAGCCCGCCGTGGCGCTCGGAAGCAAGCCCGACCACCGTCACCTGCGGGTGGCCCAGCAGGAGCCGCACCAGTTCCGCCCCGGCATAGCCGGTGGCCCCGGCAATCCAGACCCGGATCACCCGCCCACCCCCTGGGAGAATACGGTTATAACTATACACAGGAACGTATGGCCATGCAAGACCTCGGGTAAAATGTCTCCCCCTTCCCCGGCGGCGCCGGGACCATGCCCCCTGGGAGCCACGGGTTTCGCCGCACCACACAATCAAGGGCGGCCGGCCCGTCGGGGGCCGGCCGCCGGATTCGTGCGGCCGAAAGCTCAGGTTACCGGTGGCCCGGGAGGCGTCACGGCCTCGCCTTGCCCCCCAGGGCCTGTTGCAGGACGGTTTGCAGGGTCGGCTGGCCGATCTCCTGCATCTCGTAGCGGACCCGGACGGCCGGGATTTCCAGCTTGATCAGGCGCCGGAGGTCGATGGGGGTGGCCACCACCACCAGCTCGGCCTCGGAGGCGTTGATGGTGGCCTCCAGTTCGGCAACCTGGCGGGCGCCGTAGCCCATGGCCGGGAGCAGCGGGCCGATGTGCGGGTAGCGGGCAAAGGTGTCGCGAATGCTTCCCACGGCCACGGGGCGGGGGTCGATGAGGCTCTTCGCCCCGAACTTCCTGGCCGCCAGCACGCCGGCACCGTAAGCCATGTCGCCGTGGGTGGCCGTGGGGCCGTCCTCGATGACCAGCACCTTGCGGCCGCGGATCTGGTCCGGGTCGTCCACGAAGTAAGGGGTGGCGGCTTCCACCACCACCGCGTCGGGGTTCAACCGCCGGACGTTCTCCCGGACGGTGGCCACGCCCTCGGGCGGCGCCGAGTCGATCTTGCTGATGACGACCACGTTGGCCAGGCGGAGGTTGGCCTCGCCCGGGTGGTACGAGACCTCGTGACCGGGCCGGTGGGGGTCGACGACCACGATATGGACCAGCGGGCGGAAGAAGGGCAGGTCGTTGTTGCCGCCGTCCCAGAGGATCACCTCGGCCTCGCTCTCCGCCTGCCGGAGGATCTCCGCGTAATCGATCCCGGCGTATACCACCCGCCCCCGATCCAGGTGCGGCTCGTACTCCTCACGCTCCTCGATGGTGCAGTCGTGCCGGTCCAGGTCCTCGTGGGTGGCAAAGCGCTGCGCCACCTGGCGGGACAGATCCCCGTACGGCATCGGGTGGCGGACGACCACCACCTTGTACCCGAACCCGGCCAGGATCTCGGCCACCCGCCGGGTGGTCGGGCTCTTGCCCGCGCCGGTCCGTACGGCGCCGATGCTGACCACCGGCCGGGAACTGGACAGCATGGTGCGGTCCGGCCCCAGCAGCCGGAAATCCGCCCCGGTGGCCAGGACCATGGACGCCCGGTTCATGACGTACTGGTGCGACACGTCGGAGTAGGCAAAGATGACCTCCCGCACCTGCCGCTCCTTGATGAGCCTGGGCAGGTCCTCCTCGGGGAAGATGGGGATGCCCCGGGGGTACAGGGGGCCGGCCAGCGTGGCGGGATAAGTGCGCCCTTCGATGTCGGGGATCTGGGTCGCGGTGAACGCCACCACCTCGGTGCCGGGATCGTCCCGGTACACACAGTTGAAGTTGTGGAAGTCGCGCCCTGCGGCGCCCATGATGATGACCCGAGTCCTGGACACTACCGTTCCTCCCCTGATGTGCCGTGGTCGCTCAGGTTCAAACCGGCCTAGAGGACCAGGGCCAGGATGGCCTTCTGCGCGTGTAGCCGGTTCTCCGCCTGGTCCCACACGATGGACTGGGGCCCGTCCATGACGGCGTCGGTCACTTCCTCACCCCGGTGGGCCGGCAGGTCGTGCATGAACCGGGCACCCGGCCGCGCCAGCCGGAGCAATGCCTCGTTGACCTGGTAGGGACCGAACACCTTGCGCCGCTCCTCCGCTTCCTCCTCCTGGCCCATGCTGGCCCACACGTCGGTGTAGACCGCGTCGGCGTCGCGGACCGCCGCCTCGGGGTCCGTCCCCAGGATGATCCGGGCGCCGGTAGCCGCCGCGTCTCCCGTCGCCAGCCGGGCGATCTCCTCGTCGGGAGCGTAGCCCTCGGGGTGAGCCACGTGCAGGGTCATGCCCACCTTGGCGGCACCGAACATGAGGGAGTGGCAGACGTTGTTGCCGTCCCCCACGTAGGCCAGCTTGAGTCCGGCCAGCCGGCCGAACTTCTCGTACAGGGTGAACAGGTCCGAGAGCGCCTGGCACGGGTGGAGCAGGTCGGTGAGGCCGTTGATCACCGGCACGTCGGCGTGGCGGGCGAATTCCACCACGTCGGAGTGGGCATAGGTCCGGATCATGACCCCGTCAAGGTAGCGGGCCATGACCCGCGCCGTGTCGGCGATGGTCTCGCCGCGTTTGAGCTGAAGCTCGGAGGCGGCCAGGTTAATGGCGTGGCCGCCAAGCTGCAGCATGGCCACCTCAAAGGAGATGCGGGTCCGGGTGGACGGTTTTTGAAAGATCATGCCCAGCGTCTTCCCGGCCAGCGGGCGGTAGGGTTCACCGGTCTTGTGCCTGAGCTTGATGAGTTCGGCGGTCTTGATCACCTGCCAGACCTCTTCGACCGTCAGGTCGTGGATGGAGATGACGTCCTTGCCCTTCATGGTCACGGCCACTGTCGTTCCCCCCTGCTGTCGCGGCCCCGGCGCCCGGCGCTGCCGGGACCGCCGCGCCGCTCCTGCCCCGGCCGCCGTTTAGAATGCCCTCGCCGGGCCGCGGGCCACCCTTTCTCTTTCAAGCCCGGCGCCGGCTACCCTGCCCGAGAGGGGCACCCGTCTCGGACGACGCGGCGCCGGCCGCCTGAGATGCCCCACGGTAGAGGGCCACCGTGGACCGGGCCTCCCCCACCACCGGCGCGGCCTCGCCGCAGCCGGCGCAAGCGCCTCCGACCAGGCCCACCGGCTCCACGGCGTAGCCCCGGCGCCGGACGAGCAAGGTTCGACAGCGGGCGCACCGGGTGTCGGTGGCGTCGGCCCCCGCGGTATTGTTCAGGTAGACGTGGTCGAGCACCTCCGCCGCCACGCCGGCGGCCCGGCGAAGGGTCTCCAGGGGGGTTGGCGGCAGGCTCAGGCGGTAGGCCGGGAAGTAACGGGCAAGGTGCACCGGCAGGCGGCGGTCCAGGCCGGCGACCCAGCGGGCCAGGGCCCGGACTTCCCGTTCGGAGTCGTTCAGCCCGGGGATGAGCAGCACCGACAGTTCCACGTGGACCCCGGCCTCGACGGCCGCGGCGATGGAGCGGAGCACCGCCTGGAGCCGGGCTCTGGCCACCGTCCGGTAAAAGCCGTCGGTGAACGCCTTCAGATCGATGTTCATGGCGTCGATCCGCGGCAGGATGGCCCGGAAGGGTGTCTCGGCCAGAAACCCGTTGGTCTTCACCACCACCCGGAGGCCGGCCCGGTGGGCCGGCCCGGCGGCGTCCCAGAGGTACTCGTAGTCGATGAGGGGCTCGTTATAGCTGAAGGCCAGGCCGACCAGGGCCACGCCGGCCTCGCGGGCGGCCCGCCGGGCCTCGGCCACCGCCGACGCCGGGTCGAGGGCCCGGGTGGCGACGGCGGCGCCGGCCCTGGGCTGGGAGAGGTCCCAGTTCTGGCAGAAAAGGCAGCCCATGTTGCAGCCGAGGCTGCCCAGGGTGTACACGTAGGAACCGGGGTAGAAGTGAAACAGGGGTTTCTTTTCCACCGGGTCCAGACCGGCGGCGGCGACGCGCCCGTAACCCGCCGCCACCAGGCGGCCGCCCTCGTTCCTGCGAACGGCGCAGATCCCCGCCTCGCCAGGCCGCAGCCGGCAGCGGTGGTCGCAAAGGGTGCAGCGGACGGAGCCACCGGCCAGTGGCTCCCAGTAGCGCGCCCGGGGAGCGCGCTCCGGCTGTGGCGGCACCGTCTTTTCCCTCCCCCGGCCCCGGTGCCCCCGGCCCTGGCCGGGGCGAGGCCGGCTGCTCCCATTCTACCACTGAGGGAGGCAGCCGTTTGCGGGTGGGGGACGGGCGGGCCGGGTCAGCGCTTGGAGAACTGAGGCGCCTTGCGGGCCTTCTTCAGCCCGTACTTGCGCCGCTCCTTCATCCGGGGGTCGCGGGTCAACAGCCCCGCCTTCTTCAGGGTGGGCCGCAACCGGATGTCGGCCGCCTGCAGCGCCCGGGCCAGCCCGTGCCGGACGGCCCCCGCCTGCCCGGAGATGCCGCCCCCCTCGACCCTGGCGCGAACGTCGAACTTCCCCTCAAGCTGGGTGACCTTGAGCGGCTGGCGCACCACGTGCTCCAGCGTGGGCATGGGGAAGTACTCGTTGACGGGGCGGTCGTTGACGGTGAACCCGCCGTCGCCGGGCGAGACCCAGACCCGGGCGACGGAGGTCTTGCGGCGGCCCGTACCATAGAACAGCGCGCGCTCCGGTGCTTTGAGCCTTCGCATGCCACACCTCCTTCCGGGAGCCGGATCCGGTGCCCGCTACAGGGCCAGCGGCTCGGGTTTCTGAGCCTGGTGGGGATGATCGGGACCGGCGTACACCCGCAGCTTCCTGGCCATGGCGCGACCCAGCCGGTTCCGGGGCAGCATCCCCCTGATGGCCTTTTCAATCACCCGTTCGGGCTTCTCCGCCAGAAACCGGCGGTAGGTCATGACGCGGAGCCCACCCGGGTAGCCGGTGTAACGGGTATAGAGTTTCTGGTCGAGCTTTCGTCCGGTCAGCGCCACCTTGGCCGCGTTCACCACGATGACGTGGTCTCCCACGTCCAGGTGGGGCGTGAAGGTCGGCTTGTGCTTGCCCCGCAGGATGGCGGCGGCCCGGGAGGCGAGCCGCCCCAGGGGCTTGCCCTCGGCGTCCAGTACGAACCACCTGCGCTCCACGTCCTGGGGGCGGGCCATGTACGTCGTCCGCATCAGGGAGCCTCCTTGACGTAAAACGTGGCCGCCGCGGCCACAGGGGTATTCTATCCTAGCCCGCTGCAGCAGTCAACGCGGCGTTACCGCGGTTCAGTACGCCACCGACACCAGGCACAGGCCGTGACCCGGGGCGGTGGGACCGGCCCGCGACCGGTCCCGGCCGGAAAGGATGACCGCCACGGCCTGGGGTTCCAGCCGGCCCCGGCCGACCTCCAGCAGGGTGCCGACGATGACCCTGACCATGTGGTGCAAAAAGCCGTCCCCTTCCACCGTCAGCCGCAAGACATCGCCGGCAAGCGGGCCGGGGGCCACCGGGTCCCCCCGGCCTCCGGCGCCGGGCCCGAAGGGAAGGGCGCCCGCCACCGGCACCCGCTCCCATTCCAGGCGGTAGATGGTCCTCACCGGAGAGGTGGGCCTGCCCCCGGCGTCCCGGAAGGCGGAGAAGTCGTGTCGGCCCACGAGACTCGCGCCGGCCCGGACCATCGCGTCCAGGTCCAGCCGGGCCGGCGCGTGGAGGCAGTAGGGCCGGAGAAACGGGGGTACCACGGGGCCGTGCAGCAGGTTGTACTGGTAGACCTTTCGCCGGGCCCGGTACCGGGCGTGGAAACCCTGGTCGACCTCGGCGGCGTCAAGCACCCGGATGTCCGGCGGCAGCACCCCGTTGAGCGCGGCCCCAACCCGGTCGGTGGGAATGCTGCCCGCCGTGCGAAAGGACACCACCTGGCCCAGGGCGTGCACGCCGGCGTCGGTCCGCCCCGCGGCGACCACCCGGACCCGCGGCTCACCGGTCACGGTGGCCAGCGCCGTCTCGAGGGCCGCCTGGACCGACGGCGCGTCCTTCTGCCGCTGGAAACCGGCGTAGCCGGTCCCGTCGTAGCTCACCACCAGCCGGAGGGTACGCTCACCAGCCAAGCCTGAGCCACCCCCTGGTCAGGGCCACGGCCAGAATGAGGCCGAGGGTCCCGGCGGCCGCGAGCCAGTCCCCACGTCCCAGCCGCAACTGGCGCATGCGCGTGCGGCCACGGCCGCCCCGGTAGCCCCGGGCTTCCATGGCCATGGCCAGTTCGTCGGCGCGCCGGAAGGAACTCACGAACAGCGGCACCAGCACCGGCACCAGGCTCCTGGCCCGCTGCAAGAGGTTGCCGGTGGCAAACTCGGCCCCCCGGGCCATCTGGGCCTTCATGATCTTGTCCGTCTCCTCCAAAAGCGTCGGGATGAAGCGCAGCGCGATGGTCATCATCATCGCCAGTTCGTGGGCGGGAACCCCCAGCCTGGCAAAGGGTTTCAGGTACCGCTCCAGCCCGTCGGTAAGCGCCACCGGCGAGGTGGTCAGGGTCAAGAGGGACGTGGTCGCCACCAGCAACAGCAGGCGCACCGCAACAAGACCACCCAGTTCCAGCCCTTGCCGGGTCACGGTGGCCGGACCCACCCGGAACAGCGGGTCACCGGGTGTCAGGAACAGGTTCAGGCCGATGGTGAACACCAGCAGGAACAGGATGGGCCGCAGGCCGCGAATGACCAGCCGGGCCGGGACCCGGCCCAGCACCACCGCCAGGGCGGTGAAGCCGGCCATCACCAGAAAGCCCCAGAAGTTCTTCACCAGAAAGAGGGTGACCACGTAGACCAGGCTGATGGCGATCTTGGTCCGCGGGTCCAGCCGGTGGACGTAGGAATCCAGGGCCAGGTACTGGCCGACGGTGACCTGGGGGATCAATGGCCCCGCCCCCTCCCGCGGCCGGCCCGGCAGGCCGGCCGCGCGGGGCCGGAGCCCGCCCGCGGCCCCGCCACCCGGTCGCCGGCCGCCCTCCGGGCGGGTCCGGTCCCCAGCTTCCAGCGGAGAATCTCGTCCCGGGCCCCCTCCACGGCGAAGCAGCCCGCGTTTACCGGGCACCCCGCCTCGGCCAGCCGCTGCAGGAGGTCGACCACGGGCGGCACCCCCAGGCCGATCTCCAGTAACATCTGACGGCGGCCGAAGATGGCCTCGGGCGTTCCCTCCGCCACCACCCGCCCCTGGTGGAGCACGACCACCCGCTGGGCCAGGGCGCCGATGTCCTCCATGTTGTGGGAAACAAGCACCACGGTGAGTCCCCGGCGGTGGAGCGAGCGGATCTGGCCCAGGATCTCCCGGCGGCCGGCCGGGTCAAGCCCGGCGGCCGGCTCGTCCAGGACCAGCACCTGCGGGCGCATGGCCAGCACGCCGGCGATGGCCACGCGGCGCATCTGCCCGCCGGAGAGGGAAAAGGGCGAGCGGCGCAGCAGGTCGGGGTCCTCCAGCCCCACCAGCCGCAGGGCCTCGGTGACCCTGGCCCGGACCTCGTCGTCGCCGAGCCCCAGGTTCCGAGGGCCAAAGGCCACGTCGGCGAAAACAGTCTCCTCGAAGAGCTGGTGCTCGGGATACTGGAAGATGAGCCCTACCCGCTGGCGGACCTTCCGCCGGTCGGCATGCCGCTCCCAGATGTCTTGCCCGTCCACCAGGATCCGGCCGCGGGTGGGCCGCAACAGGCCGTTCAGCGTCTGCACCAGGGTGGACTTGCCCGAGCCGGTGGGCCCGATGAGCCCGAGGAACTCGCCGTCGGCGATCTCCAGGCTCACGTCGTCCAGTGCCGTGACCTGCTGGGGCGTCCCCGGGAGGTAGACGTGGGTGACGGCCTCGATCCGGATGGACACCTTCAGGCCACCCCCACCAGGTACTCGAACATCCGCGGCACGTCCAGCACGTCCGGCGGCACCGGGAGACCCGCCCGGCGCAGGGCCGCGGCCAGTTCGGCCATGGCCGGCAACTCGAGTCCCAGGCGCCGCAACAACTCGGCCTGGCCGAACACCTCGGCCGGAGGGCCCAGCAGGGCGATCCCGCCCCGGTCCATCACCGCGACCCGGTCGGCCGCCACGGCCTCCTCCATGAAGTGGGTGATGTGGACGACGGTCAGGCCTTCCTCGCGGTTCAGCCGGTGAGCGGTCTCCAGGACCTCGGACCGGCCCACCGGGTCGAGCATGGCCGTGGCCTCGTCAAAGACGAGCACCCGGGGGCGCATGGCCAGCACGCCGGCGATGGCCACCCGCTGCTTCTGCCCGCCGGAGAGGAGATGGGGGGCGTGGCGGCGATACGGCTCCATCCGGACCAGCCCGAGGGCCTCGTCGACCCGGCGGCGGATCTCGTCGGGGTGCAGCCCCAGGTTCTCGGGGCCGAAGGCCACGTCTTCCTCGACCACCGTCGCCACCAGCTGGTTGTCGGGGTTCTGGAAGACCATCCCGGTGATGCGGCGGACCTCCCAGATCCGGTCCCGCTCGCGGGTGTTGATGCCGGCCACCCACACGTCGCCCGCCGTCGGCAGGAGCAAGCCGTTCAGGTGCTTGGCCAGGGTGGACTTGCCCGAACCGTTGGGTCCCACCACGGCCAGAAACTCGCCCGGCCGGACTTCCAGGTCGACGTCGCGAAGGGCCACGACCTCGTCGGGCCGGCCCGCGTTATAACGGTGTTCCAGCTTCCGGGTACGGATGATGGGCTCGTCCAGGGGGTGACGCCCTCCTCAAGTGGTAAAGGGGCGGCCGAGCCGCCCCACGTCCATACCGGACCGGCCGGTCGCGGCCGCTAGACCAGTTCGAGCACGGCCATGGGGGCCGCGTCCCCCCGCCGGGGCTCCAGCTTGACGACGCGGGTGTACCCGCCGGGCCGCGTTTCGTAGCGCGGCGCGATGTTCTCGAAAAGCTTCCTGGCCACGTCCTCGTCCAGCACGTAGGCGAGCACCTGGCGGCGGGCGTGAAGGTCCCCTCGCTTGGCCAGGGTGATCAGCCGCTCCGCCACCGGCCGCAGCGCCTTGGCCTTTGCCTCGGTGGTGGTGATCCGCTCGCGCATGAACAGCGAGGTCACCTGGTTGCGAAAGAGGGCGCGCCGGTGTCCCTTGGTCCGCCCCAGTTTCCGATAGGCCATGACAACCTTCCTCCGCCTACTCGTCGTCGTTGGACGCCAGCGACAGGCCCAGCGCGGCCAGTTTTTGCTTGACTTCCTCCAGCGACTTCTTGCCCAGGTTCCGGACCTTCATCATCTCGGTCTCCGTCCGGGAGACAAGCTCGCCGACGGTGTTGATGCCGGCCCGCTTGAGGCAGTTGAAGGACCGGACGGACAGGTCCAGTTCCTCGATGGGCTGTTCGAGCACCCGGTTGCGCCCGCCGCCCTCCTTCTCGACCATGACCTCCAGGTCGGCCAGGTCGTCGGTGAGGCCGATGAACAGGTTGAGGTGCTCGTTGAGGATCCGGGCGCCGAGGCTGGCGGCCTCGTCGGGCCGCACGGTGCCGTTGGTCCAGATCTCCAGCGACAGCTTGTCGAAGTCCGTCTGCTGGCCCACCCGGGTGTCCTCCACCCGGAAGTTCACCCTGCGTACCGGGCTGAAGATGGAGTCCACGGCAATGATGCCGATGGGCTGGTCGGGCCGCTTGTTCCGCTCCGCCGGCACGTAACCCCGGCCGCGCTCCACGACCAGTTCCATGGCCAGCCTTCCGCCGGCGCCCAGGGTGGCGATGTGCACGTCGGGGTTGAGGATCTCCACTTCCGGCGGGCACACGATGTCGGCGCCGCGGACCTCACCGGGACCCTCGGCGTCAACCCGCAGCACCTGCGGGGCGTCGCCCGTCAGGCGCACGTACAGGCGCTTGATGTTCAGGACGATATCGGTGACGTCCTCGACCACCCCGGGCAGGGTGGTGAACTCGTGGAGCGCGCCGTCGATCTTGACCGAGGTGACGGCGGCACCGGGCAGAGAAGAGAGCAGGATCCGCCGGAGCGCGTTGCCCAGCGTGGTGCCGTACCCCCGCTCCAGAGGCTCCACCACGAACTTGCCATAGGTATGGTCGTCCGACATCTCGACGCACTCGATGCGCGGCTTTTCAATGGCGATAACGCTCATGCTCTTCCTCCCGGATCGGCCTTTAGACCCGGCGGCGCTTGGGCGGGCGGCAGCCGTTGTGCGGGATCGGCGTCACGTCCTTGATCAGGCTGACCTCAAGCCCGGCGGCCTGCAGCGACCGGATGGCCGCCTCCCGGCCCGCCCCGGGGCCCTTGACGAAGACCTCGACCTCTTTCATGCCGCTCTCCATGGCCTCCTTGGCGGCGGCTTCGGCCGCCAGGCCGGCCGCGAAGGGCGTCCCCTTCTTGGTGCCCTTGAAGCCCTGGGAGCCGGACGAGGCCCAGGCAAGGGTATTGCCCTTGGTGTCGGTGATGGTCACGATGGTATTGTTGAAGGTCGACCGGATGTGAGCGATGCCCCGGTCCACCATCCGCCGGACCTTCTTGCGGCCCCGCGCCTGCGCTGGTCTAGGCATGCCTTACCTCCCCAAAAACCTGTTCTACTTCTTGCGCCGGACCCCCACGGTCTTCTTGGGACCCTTGCGGGTCCGGGCGTTGGTCCGGGTGCGCTGG
>DYFQ01000010.1:0-5018 GCA_020725105.1 Symbiobacterium thermophilum | reverse complement strand
CCCCGCCGGTGCCGCAGGCCCCGGTACGTCCCCAGGTCGATCAGGCGCTTGATGCTCATCTGCACGTCTCGCTGCAAGTCGCCTTCGACCTTGTAGTTCTTGTCGATATAGTCCCGGAGCCGGCTGATCTCCTCTTCGGTCAGGTCCCGGACCCGGGTGTCGGGATTGACCCGCGTGGCCTCGAGAATCTTCCGCGACGTGGTCGGACCGATGCCGTAGATGTATGTCAGGCCGATCTCCACCCGCTTCTCCCGGGGCAGGTCGATCCCGGCAACACGCGCCATCGTTACTCCTCCTTAGCCATGAGCCATGGCCCGGGGCTAGCCCTGTTTCTGCTTGTGCTTGGGATTCTCGCAGATGACCATGACCCGGCCCTTGCGCCGGATGATCTTGCACTTCTCACAAATCCGCTTGACCGATGGGCGGATCTTCACTGGCACCCAAGCCCCTTCCCCAACCTGGCTGCCCCGGCCGGGGCACAAGATCACAGGAACCTTGATTTTACCTGATCCGCGCCGACTTCTCAACCGCCGCCGTCAAGCCCGGGGCGCCGGTCCTCCCCTACCGCAGCCGGTACACGATGCGGCCACGGCTCAGGTCGTATGGCGACAGTTCCAGGCGGACGCGGTCGCCGGGCAGGATCCGGATGAAGTTCATCCGCAACCGTCCCGAGACGTGGGCCAGCACCTTGTGGCCGTTCTCCAGTTCCACCCGGAACATGGCGTTGGGAAGCGGCTCCACCACGGTGCCTTCGACTTCGATCACGTCTTGCTTGGGCATGGTTACCGTCCTCCAGCCAGGTCCGGGTTGGCCGGTGCCGCCGGTTGATCGGCGTCAGAGTGGCCTCCGTCCCCCAGTTCCCTGGTGAGTTCGGCCAGGGCCGCCCGGAGCTCAGCGTTCTGCACCGCCTGCCCCGTCTCGAGTTTCTGCAGGATGGCCCGGGCCGTGCGCCCGTGACTCACCAGGTGCCGCAAGTTCTTCTTCTTCGGACGGTCCACCTTGCGGAGGTCACCGTCAGCCACCAGCGCGTACCTGTCGCCCTCGAAGCCCACCACCAGGAAGGGCCGTCCCCGGTCGCGCCCCGCCCGGGAGGTGACCAGCTGTCCAAGGGACAGACGCTCACCGGCCATGTCCGGAATCAGGCGCCTCCCCTGCCAGATCTTGCCATTGCCCTGGCTTCAGCATACCATCTTTACCATCTGACCTATGCACGGCCGTCACGACCAGCGGACCCCGGGCCGTCACCAGGACGGTGTGCTCGAAGTGGGCCGACGGGCTCCCGTCCCGCGTCGCCACCGTCCAGCCGTCCGCAAGGGTCCGGACCTCAGGGCCCCCCAGGTTCACCATGGGCTCGATGGCCAGCGCCATGCCGGCCCGCAGCACCGGTCCCACGCCGGGCGGGCCGAAGTTCGGGATCTGGGGCTCCTGGTGCATCTGCCGGCCGATCCCGTGCCCGACCAGGTCCCGGACGACGGAGAACCCGGCCTCCTCGACGGTCCGCTGGATGGCGTGGGAGATGTCGCCTACCCGCCGGCCGGGCCAGGCCTGGGCCACCCCGCTGTCCAGGGCCGCCCGGGTCACTTCCAGCAGCCGCTCGATCTCGGGTGACACCCGGCCCACGACGAAGGTGCGGGCCGCGTCACCGTAATAACCGTCGAGCATGACCCCGACGTCCACCGAAACGATATCTCCCGCTTCCAGCCGCCGGTCGCCAGGGATGCCGTGCACCACCTCGTCATTGACCGAGGTGCAGATGTGCTTGGGGAAACCGTGGTACCCCAGAAACGCCGGCACCCCGCCCTCCCGGCGCAAGAACGCTTCGGCGGCGGCATCCAGCGCCCCGGTGGTCACGCCCGGCGCCACCAGTTGCTCCAGGTAGGCCAGGCACCTGGCCACGAGTTGTCCGGCGGCCTTGAGCCGCCGGACGGCGACCCTTTCGGCGCGGGAGGTCACGGGCGATCGCCCCTGCCCGTGGCCCGCGGCCCCGTAGCCTGGCCCAGCGCCTCGACGATGGCAGCCTGCACCGCTTCAGGGCTGCCGGTGCCCGGCACCTCCCGGAGCAGGCCCTGCTCCCGATAATAGCTCACCAGCGGCTCCGTCTGCCGGTTGTGGACCTCCAGGCGACGCCGGACGGTTTCCTCCCGGTCGTCCTCCCGCTGGACCAGTTGGCCGCCGCACCGGTCGCACCGGCCCGCCACCCGGGGCCGGTCGTACGCCACGTGATAGTTGGCCCCGCAGCCGCTGCAGACCCGGCGGCCGGCCAGCCGCCGGACCACCACCTCGTCGGGGACCACCAGGTTCACCACGGCGTCCAGGGGCCTTCCGTCTCTGGCCAGGATGGCGGCGAGCCCCTCGGCCTGGGGAATGGTCCGGGGAAAACCGTCCAGGACGAAGCCGGTCTCGGCGTCGGCAGCCTCGATGCGCTCGCCGACGATGCCGACCATGACCTGGTCGGGCACCAGTTCCCCCCGGTCCATGTACCGCCTGGCCTGCTGGCCCAGGGGCGTTCTCTCCTGCACCGCCTGGCGCAGCATGACGCCGGTGGAGACGTGGGCAATGCCGAACCGCGCGGCGAGCATCGCCGCCTGCGTTCCCTTGCCCGCCCCGGGCGGTCCCACCAGCACCAGGCGCATGCCGATCCTCCTCGAGCTAGCGGATAAAACCCTGGTAGTGGCGCATCAACAGGTGCGCCTCGATCTGCTTCATGGTTTCCAGCGCGACGCCCACCACGATGAGCAGCGCCGTGCCGCCGAAGTACAGCCCCGGGATGCCGGTGATGCCGATGACGAAGTTGGGCATGATGGCGATGAGGGTCAGAAACAGCGCCCCGGCCAGGGTGATCCGGGTCAGGACCCGGTCGATGTGCTCGGCCGTGGGCCGGCCGGGCCGGAGGCCGGGGATGAAGCCCCCGTACTTCTTCAGGTTGTCAGCCACGTCGGCCGGGTTGAAGATGATGGCGGTGTAGAAATAGGTGAAGAAGATGATCAACAGCGCGTAGCTGGCCACGTACCACGGGCTGGTAAAGTTGAAGGCGTTGGCCACCGCCTGGAACCACGGATGCGGCACGAGCTGGGCGATGGTGGCCGGAAAGGCCAGGAGGGACGCGGCGAAGATCACCGGGATGACGCCCGCGGTGTTCACCTTGAGGGGGATGTGGGTCGCCTGCCCGCCGTAGAGCCTGCGCCCGACCACCCGCTTGGCGTACTGGACCGGGATCTTCCGCTCGCCCTGCTGGATGGCGACGACCGCCGCGATGACCAGCACCGCCAGGGCCAGCAGGATGAACACGTTGAAGATGTTGACCGTCCCGGCGGCCAGGTACTCGACCATCCGGACCCCGCCCGCCGGCAGCCGGGAAACGATGCCGGCAAAGATGATCAGCGAGATGCCGTTGCCGATCCCCCTGTCGGTGATGAGTTCGCCGAGCCACATGAGAAACGCCGTACCGGCGGTCAGGCTGATGGCGATGGTGGCCACCGAGAAGAAGTTGAAGTCGATAACAGCGGCCCGGACGCCAAAGGCCATGCCCACGGCCTGGATGAGGGCGAGGCCGACGGTGCCGTAGCGGACGTACTGGGCGATCTTCTTGCGGCCCTCCTCACCCTCCTTGGACAGCCGCTCCAGGTAGGGAATGACCACCGTCAAGAGCTGCATGATAATGGAGGCGTTGATGTAGGGCGTGATGCTCATGGCGAAAATGGAAAACGCCTTGAGCGCCCCGCCCGAGAAGATGTCCAGGAACTGAAAGAGAGTCCCCTCCCGGAACAACTCCTGGATCACGGCGGTGTCGATGCCGGGCACGGGGATGTGGGTGCCCACCCGGAAGGCCATCATCATCCACAGGGTGAACAGGATCCGGCGCCTGAGGTCGCCGATCTTCCAGGCCCGTGCCAGGGTGGCCAGCACCTAGATCACCTCAGCCTTTCCGCCGGCGGCCTGGATCTTCTCGGCGGCGGTCCTGGAGAAACGGTGGGCCCGGACCACCAGCGGCCTGGTCAGTTCCCCGTTCCCCAGCACCTTCACGCCGTCCTGGAGCTTGCGGATGATCCGCCGCTCCAGGAGAAGTTCGGGCGTGACCTCGGTCCCGGGCTCGAACACCTCTAGCGCGCCCACGTTCACCGTGGCGTACTCGGTTCCCAGCGGGTTGTTGAAACCTCGCTTGGGCGTGCGGCGGAAAAGGGGCATCTGGCCGCCCTCGAACTGCGGCCTGATCCCCGGCCCGGAGCGGGCCTTCTGTCCCTTGTGGCCGCGGCCGGCCGTCTTGCCCCGCCCCGACCCGATGCCTCGTCCGACCCGGCGTCCCCGCTTACGGGCCCCGGGGGCCGGGCGCAGCTGGTTGAGTTCCATGCGTGATCGCTCCCCTGACGTGTTCCTTCCAGGCCTGCCCGGCCGCGCGGTACGGGTCACTCGTCGATCTCCTGGACCTCCAGGAGGTGCCTCACCGCGTGCACCATGCCACGAAGGCTCGGCGAGTCCTCTCGCACGACCGTGTCGCCCAGCTTCCTGAGGCCCAGCGCCCGGATGGTCCGCCGCTGGCGCTCCGGCCGGCCGATGGTGCTCCGCACGAAAGTGAGCTTGAGCTTCTTGCCGGCCGGCTGCCCCTGGTCACCCCTGGCCATGACTGTTCGCTCCCTCAGGCGGACCTACCGCCCGGTTTCGGCGCCGCCGGCCGCCCCGGTGGCCTCGGCGGCGGCCCGGCGCCTGCGGCGCGGCAGGATGTCTTCCACCTTCTTGCCGCGGAGCCGGGCCACGTCCTCGGCCCGCTTCAGGTTCTTGAGGGCCTCGATGGCGGCCCAGACCATGTTGGCCGCGTTGGACGAGCCCAGGGACTTGGAGAGCACGTCCCGGATGCCGGCCAGTTCCAGCACCGCCCGGACGGGTCCGCCGGCGATGACCCCGGTTCCCGGCGAGGCCGGCTTCATGATCACCCGGCCGGCGCCAAACTCCCCGGTCACCGGGTGGGGGATGGTGGTGCCAACCCGGGGCACCTGGAACAGGTTTTTCTTGCCCTGCTCGAT
>DYFQ01000053.1 GCA_020725105.1 Symbiobacterium thermophilum | reverse complement strand
GGGCTGCACACCTGGTTTGAGCTGCGGCGCTGGGGCTTCTTCCGGGTGGGCTACGTGCGCGCGGTGGACGGGGTGGACCTGGAGCTCAGGCGCGGTGAGGCAGTGGCGGTGGTGGGCGAGTCGGGCTGCGGCAAGACCACGCTGGCCCGGACCATCCTGGGCCTCCACCCGCCCACCAGGGGCGAGATCGTCTTCGACGGGCGGAAGCTGGACGGGCCGGCCGGCCTGCACTGGTACCGCCGCCAGGTGGGCTACGTGCAGCAGGATCCGTACGGGGCGCTGCCGCCCTTCATGCCGGTGGAGCGCATTCTCGAGGAGCCCTTGCTCATCCACGGCGTTCGCGACCCCGAAAAGCGGCGGCGCCGCGTCCGCCAGGTGCTGGAGGCGGTCAAGCTCACCCCGGTGGAGAACTTCCTGCCCAAGTTCCCCCACATGTTGAGCGGCGGCCAGCAGCAGCGGGTGGTGGTGGCCCGGGCCAAGATCCTCGAGCCGAAGCTGATCGTGGCCGACGAGCCCGTCTCCATGCTCGACGCCTCGGTCCGGGTGGAGATCCTCCAACTCCTGCGGGAGTTGCAGCGCACGTCAAACCTGAGCGTCATCTACATCACCCACGACCTGTCCACCGTCCGGTTCTTCACCGAGCGGATCCTGGTGATGTACGGGGGCAAGGTGATCGAGGAGGCCGGAGTGCGGGACCTGCTGCACAACCCGCGGCACCCCTACACCCGGGCGCTCCTGGCGGCCATTCCCGACCCGGACCCCGCGAACGCCGAGACCATCAAGGAGGTTCCCCCCGGCGAGCCGCCGAGTCTGTTGAAGCCGCCCCCGGGCTGCCGCTTCCACCCGCGCTGCGCGGCCTTCATGAAGGGCCTGTGCGAGGCCAAAGAACCTCCGACGCTCGAGCCCGTGCCGGGGCACCGGACGGCCTGCTGGCTTTACGGGAATGGGGAAACACCGCCCGCTTAGACTGCTCGCCATCGGCTCCGGCCTGGTGCTGGCGGGCTGGCTTCTGCCTTTTCTGATGGTCCTCAGGGTCATCGACGCCAGCTTCGCCCTGAGTTTCCTCAGCTACGCCGCCTTGCTCTCCGGGACGGTCCTGGGGGTGGTGGGCGCACTGCAGTACCGGAGTCTCCGGGACGGGGAAGACGGCTGAAAAGCCCGGAAAGCGGGCGCCTGCGAGTGCGGGGTCTGGATGCGGCGCGACCTCTACTCGGCGTTTCTGGCGCGGTCCCCCCGATGCTCAAGGCAAGCTCAGGCCGCGAAGTCCTTCCGGTTCAGAAGAGGCCGGTTCAGCAGCTGTCATTGGCACCGGGCGCGGCGCCGCAGCCACCACCCCGCTGCGGAAACGCCGGCCAGCACGCCGGGTAAGACAACCAGCAGGGCTTTCTTCCCGGAGTCCGTGCGGGCACCGTCGTCCGCATCGGGCAGGGGATTCTCGACGAACACGGCCGCCGCCCACCTGTTGGCGTCGATGTACACGGTCGTCTCTTGCGAGGTCCTTTCCCTGTCGGGGAGGTCGCCGTCCCAGTGACTGAACCTCCAGCCCTTCTCGGGAACGGCTTCAATCACATAGGCCCACGACGCCTCCTCCTTGGGGATGGCAAAAGTCCACCCGATCTCGGGCGTGGCCACCATCTTCTGAAGGACGCCGAAGCCCGGGTGCCCGGGGGCTGGCGCCAGCGTCGCCTGGCCACGGCCCACCACCCGCATGGACAGGGCATAGGTGTTCGGCGGATGGGTGGGAATGGGAGGGGAGTAGCCGGACCATGGCCCTGGTCCGCGCAGGGACAGGGCGTACGTGCCCCACGGCTCCGCGGTCGTCCTGAACCCCTGAAGGTCGTCGAAGCGGAGGCGACCTCTCACCACAAACGCCTTCACCCCTCCCCAGAAGGCCGCCTCCGACAGGCCGAAGACATGCTCGATCGCCTCCGCCGGGCCGGGTCCGGCCGCCATCGCGTCCATCAGTTGCCGGAAGCCCTGGCGGCCGTAGGTTTCGATCAGGTAGACCAGAGCGACGTGGCTGACCGTGTACCCCCAGCCCAGTTCCCCGGGCATGCTTGGCTGCGCCAGCCACCGGT
Organism: Symbiobacterium thermophilum; assembly: GCA_020725105.1. GTDB lineage: Bacteria > Bacillota > Sulfobacillia > DYFQ01 > DYFQ01 > DYFQ01. Next base: position 11,165 of record DYFQ01000053.1, on the reverse strand, counting down.
CGACTTCGGCGGCCGAGGGCCAGAAGTCCGAGTAGAGGTACTTCATGTACACGTCGCGAATCGGGCCGAACGCGGTCCGGGAAAACGCTTCGGCGACGCCCTCGCTGAACCACCGCGGGGTTTCGCCCACCCGCGCGCGCAGCAGCACGTGAGTCAGTTCATGCTTGACGGCATACTGGGTGGACTCCGGGATGCCGGAGTAGAACGCGTACGCCGAAAGTGTTCCGGCCTCCCCCGGCCCGCCCGGCCGGTACACCGTGCAGCCGCACATATTGCACCCACAGGGCGTGGGCGTCTGGGAGCTCACGATCGCCAGGCTGACCTCAAACTCCCCGAGCGCGGCGTCGGTGATTCCGAACCACGGGTACAGGTCCGGCAGCCAGGCCGCCGCCTCGTCGGCCAGCCGCCGCGCCACCGGTTCGGTGACGAGCGCGTCATAGCGCACGAGGAAGGGCAGGCGGTGGCCGCGCAGTTCCAGCAGCGCCGGTTTCGGGCGTCTCCCGGCAGGAGGGTCCCGGCTCCCGGCGGCGACGCCCTCGAGGGCCTGCACCAGGGCCTGCCACTCGCCGTCCGTATCAAACCATTTGGTCAGCACATGCCGCACCACGCCGGTGCGGTCCGCCACCAGCAGGCTGGGAACTCCCACGACCCCGAACCGGTCGGCCACGTCTCCCGTCTCATCCCGGACGACCGGCAGGCCCAGGCCGGACGCCCGTAGCCACGCCTGGGCCCGGGCTTTGCCTTCTTCGCCGGGCGGATCTATGTTGACCGCGATGAACTCCACCCGCCGGTCGCGGTAATGTGCGTACAGCGCGTCCAGCTCGTAGAGCAGCCGGTCGGAAAACGGGCAGCCCGCGAACCAGAACACGATGACCAGAGCGCTCTCCCCGCGCAAGGTCTCGGTTGAAATCAGCCGCCCGGAGAGGTCGGGAAGGGCGAAGGGGGGCAGGGCCTCGCCGGGCGCGGGAAAGACCGGCACGCCGGTCCACGGAGACGGGTGTTGCGCACGCTTGGCGGGGTCGGCGATGGCCTCAAGATCGGGGAGGAGCAAGAACAGGGCGTGGGCACTCAGCGTCGGCCGGAGGGTAAAGCCGAGGCCGGTGGCCCGGACGATCCCGTCGCGGTCCACCGCCACGCGGAACGGGCTGCTGGTGACACCGTACTTTACCTCCAGGTCCGTGACGGGCCGACCGCCCACGGTGCCCGTGGGCGGGTCCCACACCACCGTGAGGTCCGGGGCGTTGGCCGCCAGCCAGTCGGCGAGCGCCCCATCCCGCTGTCCCAGCACGACGACGATGGTCGCAATGCCCCAAGCGTCCGCGTGCGGGCTTAGGGCCGCGAAGGGCAGCAGGCGGGCCGGGTCGACCCGCAGCGCATCGGCCTGCCAGAAAACCAGGTAAAGCCCTTTCTGCCCCCTGACGTCCCTCGTGGATACCATTCGACCGGAGCGGTCGGGAAGCGCGAAGTCGACCGCCGGGTCGCCCACTCCGGGCGGCCGTGGGCCGGCCGGAGACGCCCAGACCGGCGCCGGGGAGACGGGGAACCCGAGGAACAGAAGCAGGAGGTGGAGCAGCAGCATAGCCACGGCCTTGCGGCACGGCCGCCCGGGCAGGGCCGATCCCTTGCTCTCGCCACCGCCCCCGTGGCCCCTGCGTCCCAACCCCTGCCCCCCCCTAGGTGCCCCTGTGCCGCACGGGCTTGACGACGATCACCTGGCTCATGTTGACCCTACCAATCTCGCCTTTGTCAAGCAAGGGGTGCCGAACCACACGTCTGTATCAACGTGCGGGCCGTCCAGCACCGGCAGGTGCACCTGGAGCCAGGCGCCGGGATCGGCGCGTCCCCGGCGGCCCCGGGTCAAGCCCGCTGACCTGCCCGCGTCGGCCGCGCAGCGGGTTCCAATCGGTGGGGCGGCGCCACCTCCACCCAGCCGAACTGGTTGGCGCCCCTCAGTTTGAAGCCCCGAGGCGGCCGCCCGGTCGGCGATCACGGTGAGGAACGGGTGCAATTGCACCACCGAGGCGGGCACCCCCGGAGTCACCGGCCCTTCCAGGGCGGTCGCCAGCACGGCTCCCTTGCTTGCCCCGCTGGCCAGAAGGAGCAGGCGCCGGGACCGCATGATGGTCTTGATCCCCATGGTGATGGCCAGGCGCGGCACGTCCTCGGGCCGATCGAAAAACCGGGCGTTGGCCGCCACCGTCTCCCGGGCCAGCTGCACCAGGTGGGTGGTGCTGTCCAGCCGCGTGCCGGGCTCGTTGAAACCGATATGGCCGTTGGCCCCGACGCCCAGGAGCAGAAGGTCGATCCCGCCGCTGTCTTCGATGGCGGCCTCGTACCGCCGGCATTCCTCGCCGGGGTCCGGCGCGGTGCCCCGAGGCAGGTGGACGTTCTCGCGCCGCACGTTGATCCCGGAGAACAGGTGCTCCCACATGAACCGGTGGTAACTCTGGGGGTGGTCGGGCTCGATGGGATAATACTCGTCCAGATTGAAGGTGCGAACCCGGCAGAAGTCCACCTTTCCCTGCTGGCGGAGGCGAACCAGTTCCCGGTAGGTCCCCACGGGCGTGGCGCCGGCCGCCAGGCCCAGGACACAATCGGGCCGCTCTCGGACGCAGCCGGCGATGATATCGGCCGCCGCCCGGCTCAGCTCGTCGTAGTCTGCGGTGATGATGAGCTCCACCGCTCTGGTTCCTCGACCCACGCCATCCCGGCCCTCAACCATGCCTTCACGACGTCGCCTGCCCTTGGAACTCATCGGGCCCCGAACGTCGCCGATCCTCGCGCCGGACTGCCTGGCGGGCCGCCTCCACTGTCTGGACCAGGGCTTCTTCCGTCCACCGCCCCATGGCCACCAGCATCAGCCAGTCAATGGCGTTGGGCAAAAAGGGCAGCCCCAAGAGGGTTCGGGCAAAGGCATGGGCGGCGATCTCGCGGCAGCGGCGCGCCCTGCACCTGGTTTCCCAGAGGCGCCCCAGGCGGAAGGTGGTCACCGGGGGTAACTGCCCGTCCACCGGCCCGAGCCGGGTATGCTCCAGGTGGTGGAAGAGCTCGTGGGCCAGGTGGGTAGCCACCACCCGCTCCCGGCTCCAGGGCTCGGGCAAGACCGAGGCCAGCAGCGATTCCACCTGGTCCAGGGAGCGCCGGTACAGCGTGATGACGCCCGTCTGCTGGTCGTGCTGGGCCCGCAGCTGGATCGCGCCGAAGAAGCTCCCGCCATCGGCCATGACCACCCGAGCCCCCCATTTACCGGCCAGCGCCTCCACCTCCGCCAGGTGGCGGGCCTGGTAGCCCCGCGCCGCTTCGCGCCCGGCGTCCAGCGCGCGCTCCACGTACCGGAGCCGCTCTGCCGGCGACAGGTGCCGGAACACCACGTCCTGCTCGAGCTCCAGGTAGGCGGGGACGCGGTCGTCAGCCGCCACCAGCTTTATGACCGCCCTCACGGCATCATGGCCTCGCTCACGCCGTCATCGCCTCCACGCGCAGACGATGGCCACCGGCTCGTCCGCGGGGCAACCGTTCAGCTCCACCCGGGCCACGGCCAGGATCTGCTCCAGGGACTGCAGCCCCGAGAGGTCGGTCATCCGACCCCCGCTGAAGAGATAGGTTGCGGGAAGCTGTTCTCCCGCGTCGCCGTACACCGTGGTCCGGCGCACCAATGCCTCCAGGTCCGCCAGGGCCCGTCCCACGGTCGACGCGGCCACCTCCGCCTTCCCCTGTGAAAGCCTGATGACCCCCTCGGCATCCAGTACCCGGGTGAGGCATCGGGTCCGGCGCAGCCCCAGGGGCAGCCGGGTTACGGCCCGGCCGGTATACACGTACCAGCGGTCGGCCTGCGCCTTGAGCTCGGCGGACGAGTTTCCCATGGAGCGGGCGGCGATGGCCTCCAGGTCGCTGACGGGGAGATCCCGGCGAAGCAAATCCTTGGTCCGCAGCTCGACGGCGCCGGTGGCCACGCCGCGCACCACCTGGCGCGCCGAGTCCACCTCCACCTGGACCTGGACGGTGCCCGGGGCGGCCCCCGCCCGGATGGCGGCCTGTTCTGCCTCCCTGCGCACCCGGAGGACATCGGCCTCCGAGGGGTAGGGAATGGTACGCTCGACCACGTCGCGGACCAGGGCCAGAGCCACGCCGATGGGCGAGATGACCTGGTGGTTTCGGGCCAGGCGGTACGCCATCGCCATGCGCTCGGCCAGGAAGGGCACGACCGCGGCGGCCCCGCCGCCGCCACCCACCAGCACCGTGTCGCGCCGCTCCATTTCGTACTGCTGGAGCAGGGCGGAGACGACCCCGGCCACCTTGGCCGCCGCCGCCTCCAGCACCTGGCGGGCGGCCGATTCCACGCTGGAGTTCAAAGCGCGGGCCAGGGGAGTGAAGGCCAGACGTGCCGCTTCCGCGTTGCCGCGGGCGTAAGCGCCCTCGGACACGTAGCCCAGGACGTTGGCGGCGCAGGTGGTGGTCAAGGCAACCCGGCGTCCGCGGGCCGTCCTGACGGCGATGTAGTCGTCCGGGTCGCCGGGCCGGGGGGCGAAGCGCTCCAGGGTGAGGTCGCCCGCCAGGTCCTCCGGGGGCGTGAAGGCGGCATATGGCAGGCCGGCGATGTGGGCGCTCCGGGGCCCCACGTCGGCGACCCGCCCGCCGCCCACCCGGACCATGGACCCGCCCGCAAGGCCCACGGTTCGCACGTCCAGCGAGGTGACGTAGGTCTTGTGGCCGCCCACCTCCGCGTACTCCACCATGACGCGGCCGTTCTTGACGGCTGAGATGTCGGTGCTGGTGCCGCCCACCTCCAGGAAGATGCCGTGGGAAACCTTTTCGTACATCAGCGCCCCCGCCACGCCCGCCGCGGGGCCCGAGAGCATGGTGAGGATGGGGCGACGGCGGACTTCGCCAAGGGTCATGACGCCGCCGTCGCCCCGCATGATCATGAGGGGGGCGCCGATCTTGCTGTGGCGCACCGAGGTCTCGGTCATGTCGGCGGTGTCCATCATCCGGGGCAGGATGGACGCGTTCACCACGGCCGTGCGGGTCCGAATCCTGAGCCCGTACAGCTTGGAGATCTCGTGGCTGCCGGTGGCCGGCACGCCCCGCGCCCCGGCCAGGGCCATGATCTCCAGCTCCCGGGTGGGGTCGTCCACCGAAAAGGCCTCGGCGGCCACGATGACCTGGGCTCCTTGCTCCAGCACCGCCTGAAGGCCCCGGGCCAGGTCGTGAGGCGGGGTAAAGGTGTGCACGGTGCGCAGCCACTTGCCGGGTGCCAGCTGCAGGTGGCCAAGGCGCGTTTCCTGGCGGGCCCGCAAGCCGTCGAACCCGGTCCCCGTGGCCACGATCCCCACGGGGACCACGTCGCCCTCCAGAAGCGCGTTGGTGGCCTGGGTGGTGCCGTGGGCGATGAACCGCACCTGCTCGGGGGCAAGGCCGGTTTCCTTCAACAGCTTGCCGAGGGACTCCACGATGCCCCTGGCCACCCCTTCCGGCGCATCGTGAGTGGTCAGGACCTTCACCTGTCCCACCAGCTCGTACGTGTCGGAGTCGATGGCTACCGCGTCGGTGAAGGTCCCGCCCACGTCGATCCCGATGCGCATCCGTGCACCCCTTTACCCCGGTCTCCCTGCTCCCCCTAAGCCCAGCGCGTGGTGGCGATCACCGCCAACGCGATGAGCACGGCCACGAAGACGAAGGGGAGCGTCCGCTTGAGGATGTCGTTCACGTCGGTGTTGGTGAAGCCGCCCGTCCACACGTTGTGGGTGTTGGTCGGGTCGGAGACGCCCTGGATCATGCCGGTGGACATGAGCGCTCCCATCACCAGGTGGGGCGGCAGGATGGCGGTGAGGATGGCGCCCACCCCTGCCCCCAGGCCCCAGAGGTTCAGCGGGCCGCGGTAGACCGCCAGCGGGCTCAGCAAGCCGAAGAACAGCACGTAGGCCAAGGGCGTCCGCGGGGCGACCCCTTCCAGAAGCGGGGTCATGACGGCCTTGACCGGGTCGGACATGAGGGCGGTGACGGCCATGCCGATGCCGATCATCAGTCCGATCACCGGGGCCACGTTCTTGATCCCCTCGTGGACGGCGGAAACCAGCGTGTTGGCGAACTCCCGGGGCCGGGTGGTGAGAATGCCGTATGCCGCGCCGATGCTGAAGGCGGTGTTGATGTCGAAGGGCTTGCCCACGATGAAGCGCCAGCCCAGCATCAGAGCGACGGGGATGACGGGGGTGATGAGCGCGATGCCCGGCACGGCTTGCGGCCCCACCTGCGGCGCCACCGCCGGCATGGCCCAGGTGGTGGTGGCCGGGCGCCGGGCGTGCACCAGGATGAAGGCCAGACAGGCCAACCCCAGCAGGATGCCGTTGGTGGTGGCGAAGGTGGCGATGGTGTCCAGCGGCACGCCCAGCACTTGCGAGTAAAAGCCCCAGTTGGCGATGTTCCACAGACCTCCGGTGGCGAACGCCAGCAAGAAGATGGAGGCCGCGCCCAAGGGACGGATCCCGACCCCCATCAAGATTGGCAGCACGATGGTGCCCACCATGATCACCGAACCGAGGCCGGCCAGGGTGACGAACAGCACGCCCACGGCCGCGGCCATGAGGATGGCCACCGCCAGGGTGCGGTCGCCCGCCAGCTCAGCGGCCTTCTTGATGATCTGCTCGGCGATGCCGGTGGTGTAGACGATGTACGCCAGGATGGCGCCGAAGACCATGTTGATCATGGCGGCGCCGAGGCGCGGCGCCCCGGTCCCGAAGACGGCCGTGATGGCCTCGACCGGTTGGGCGTAGCCCGGGATGAGCGCGATGGCCAGCGCCATGAGCGGCAGGGCCAGGGTGGCCGACAGCCGCTTGGTGAACATGAGACCAGCACAGACCAGGAAGACCAACAGGATGAGCCAGCCCATTTCGCAGCCTCCTTCTCAAGGTGATGAGATGAGATGTAGGAACTGGTGGTATCGACGTCACCGGACCGGGGTGCGCGGGTCCGCCCGACCTCCCTCCAAGGCCATGCGCTTGCCCCACGAGGCCCCCCGGACCGCCAGTTCCGCCTGCAGCGCCGCAACCGAAACGTCCGCGGGCGCGACGCCCCGCGCGGCGGCGAGAGCGGCGGCGGTGCCCGCCGCCTGCCCCAGGGCCATGGCGGTGGCCGAGATGCGGGCCGAGGCCAGGGCCTCGTGGTCGGCGGAGAGGCAGCGACCGGCCAGCAGCACGTTGGCCAGCCGCAGTGGGAGCAAGCAGCGGTACGGGATGTCATAGGACGTGCCGGGCGGCATCCGGACGGCGCGGAGGCCGGCCCCGGACGGGCTGTGAATGTCGATGGGGTAGGCGCCCCGGGCCACGCTGTCGGCGAAGCTCCGGCCCGCCACCACGTCTTCCCCCGTCAGTACGTAATGGCCGGTGATCCGGCGGCTCTCCCGGACACCCACCTGGGTTCCGGTCTGCAGCAGGTAGACCCGGCCGAATCCCGGGACCGACCGGCGGAGGAACTCCATCACGGTGAAGACCTGGCGGCGGCCCTCCAGTTCCGCCGCCGTGAGCCCGGCTGCGGTGGTCGGGTCCTGCCGGGTGACGCGCGTCATGTTGACGATGGCCTCGCCCGGCCGGCCGGTTGCGAAGACCAGCACCCGGTCGCGCTCGACGGGGAACGCCCCGCGGGCCTTGGCCTCCCGGACCAGGCTGAAGAAGCCGGCAATGGCCGGCGCGGGCAGATCTGCCAGCTCGGCGGGCCGGCAGCCCATGACGAACTCCTCCGGATGCGCCTCGGCATACCGGGCCACGGCCGGCCAGTCGACGCCGCCGACCTTGAACATCGTGGTCATGGGCTGCGGCAGGCCGTCGGGACGTCGGCCGTATTCAAAGGGCGCGCCGGCCCGGGCCGCCACGTCGCCGTCGCCAGTCGCGTCGATCACCACGGTGCCCTCCAGCCGGGTGAGCCCCTCCTTGCCGGCGACGGTGACGGCGCCGATGCGGTCCCCAACCGGGCCGGCCTCCACCACCAGCGAGTGCAGCCTCAGCTCGACCCCCGCTTCCAGGCACAGCTCCTGGTAAACGAGCTTCAGGACCTCGGAATCCACCGGCGTGATGGTGGCGCAGAACCCGATGGGGTCGCGGAGGTGACCGGGCGACCCGCCATAGGCCACCACCCGGTCGATGAGCTCCTGGGGCAGCCCGGTGACCACCGGTTCGTCCGGCGCCGCGTGAAAGGTCATGATGGGCAGCACCAGGGCCGCCGTGGCCATCCCGCCCAGAAAGCCGTAGCGCTCGACCAGCGCCACCCGGGCTCCGCACCGGGCGGCGGCGATGGCCGCCATGGCCCCGGCCGGGCCGCCGCCGCAGACGACCACGTCGTGGCGCGCTCCCCTCATGGCGCGCTCAGCTCCACCGAAACGTCCACCTCAAACAGCCGCGGCCAGGGCAGGCGGGCCTCAAATCGCCGGAGGGCGTAGCCGAGCCTGGCCGGCCCACGCTGGTGAAGCTCCCGGGCCACGCCAGACATGAGCGCGTCCACCCGCACGCCGGCCTCGCCGTGGAACCCCCCGAGGTTGAAGGGGTTGCCCCCGCGGCCGCGCACCCAGCGGATGACCTCGGGTCTGACCCGAGCCTGATAGCCGTAGTCGTCCAGGATGCGGGTCAGGAGCGCCTCCAGGCGCAGGCGCTCGTTGCGCCCGGCGTTCAGGTGGCACAAGACGGCCATGGCCACCGCCGCGCCCGTGGAGTTGGCCGCGGTGTTCCACGCCGCATAGCCGTGGAGGCGGGTCCAGTCCACCGCTTCCAGCCAGCGGGGCGTAAACACCGGGTCGCTGCCGTTGGCGAAGGCCACGTCGGCCACGGCGGTGGGCACCCCGCGCTCCAGGTGCGCCTTCAGGGCACGGACCAGATGCTCCGCGCCGTCGGTCACCTCGGCAAGCCCGGCGGGACCATCCAGGCCCTCCCCGGCGCCCAGGTGGTCGCCGTAGCATCGGGTGGGCGTGTTCACCAGCAGAGCGATACCCGGCGCACCCAGGGTCGCCCCGGCCGCCCGCACCTGCAGTTCCAAAGTCTGGCGGTAGGGTCGGTCTTCGTAGGGCGCCGGCAGCTCAGCTGTAGCCGCGTTGCCGAAGACCGGCTGGATCGCCGGAGGCTGGTGGCCGTCCAACGCCGCCCGCGCCAACAAGGTCAGGGCGCCCTCGTCGGTGCCCGGGGAAAGCAGCACCCGGTCTTCCACCCCATGCCCGCGGACGAGGTCCTCCAAGGCACGCTGCTCGGTCCGGTGGAGCCCCTGGGGGGCGGAGTCCTCCTGCAAGAGCAGGAGAAAGTCGATGCTGCCGCCGGCCACCAGGACCACCGCCTGGCGGTTTATGGCGTGGTTGCGCTCCCGCGCCCGGCGGTAGTCTCCAAGGAGGCGCGGGGGGATCTGCCTTTCCAGGTCCGCCGCGGCGGCGGGATCCTCGGCCGCCGCGATGGACCAGCGCCGGACCAGCTCGTGATGGCGGACCGCCTCCGGGCTGCTCCCGGTGATCCCCAGGCGCATGATGACGCTCGTGGCCAGCACCTTCAGGCCCCGGCGCTTCAGAGTCCGCAGCGACTCCACGCGGGCCAGGGCCGCCTCGGCCGTCACCGACGGGCTGCGCGACGCGATGAGCCCGCCGTAGGCCAGCATGTCCAGGTTGACGATGGCCCCTTCGCACCCGGCGGCGTTCTGGTCCAGCCAGGCCGGCAGTTCCTCGGCGGCGCCGGGCGTGAGAAAATGGCCCAGGAGCCCCCGGGGGGGCGCCGTCAACACCAGGCCGCCCAGAGGAGCCAGCCGGGTCGGAAAACCCGACGTGATGGGCCGGTCATCCAGGGGCACAAACAGCCATCGCCGCACCGGGCCGCCCTCCCCCGGTCCCACCTAAAGGCCGGCCACCGCCCGGGCGAAGCCCGCCGTCACGCGCTCCAGCTCGCCAACGCTCTTACCGGTGCAAACGACGCCGATCATGATAGCCTTGACGCCTGCCTGGGCCAGCAAGGGCACGTCCTGGGGAACGAGCCGCTTCTGGGAGGGAACGATCACGGGACGGTCCAACGCCGCGGTGAGCATGGCGTACCGGTTGAGGTCCGCCAGCGTGAGGTGGCGGCCGTAATCCTCGGACGGCACGATGCTGGCTTCAAAGGCCTCGACCGGCCAGCGGTTCAGGCCGCGGACGAACTCCCAGTCGCCGCCTGCCTCCAGCGCCGCGATGCGGGTCATGCCGACCATGGGAAGCAGGCTGGCGGGGTAGTGGCTGACGTACATGTCCAGGAAGTCGAAACCCATCGCCTGGAGGGCCTCCAGGGTCTCCGGGCGCGCCCCCTCTCCGCCCCCGGGCACGATGCCGATGGGAATCCGCACGGCGGAGAGAATCCGCTCCAGGGCCGGCCGCTCCTCGGCCAGCGTCCCAAAGGTCAAGCCGGACGCCCGGTGGGTGACGTTGACGTGTACCTTGACGGCGTCCGCGCCGGCGGCTTCCGCCGCCCGTGCCAGGTCGGCATGGTTTTCAGGCAAGGACACCACCAGCGCCACGGGCTTTTGCTCCATGATCCTGAGCAAACGGTGGGCCATCGCCGGCACCTCCTGCCTCAGCCGCTGAACTTCGCCCGAAACGCGAGGGTCCAGAGGCCTATCAGCCCTGCCCCGGTTCCCAGCTGCGACGGGAGCACGTGAACCTTCCGGCCCGGTATCGGGAGGCTGCGGCGGGCCACCTCCTGGCGCAGCGGCTCCAGGAAGACCTCTCCGGCCTGCCCCACCCCGCCGCCGATGATGATCGCCTCCGGGCTGAGCAGGTTGACCACGCCCGCCAGCACCGTTCCCAGCGCCGCCCCGGCACGCCGGAATGCTTCCCGGGCGGCCGGGTCTCCGTGGCGGGCCAACTCGGCCAGCTCCTCGGCGGTGGACCGGCCTTCCCCGCCCTCTGAATCGGAGATGGCCTGGGCCGTCCGGACGATGGCCGGGCCGGAGGCTATGGCTTCCAGGCAGCCGCGATTGCCGCAGGAGCAGAGCGGACCGTCCGGGTCGACTGTGATGTGGCCCATCTCCCCCGCGACGCCCCAGCTACCCCGGAACAACTGCCCGTCCAGGACGATTCCAGAACCGATGCCCGTGCCGACCGCCACGTACACCAGCGTCCGGAAGGATGCGCCGATGCCGCGCGCCAGCTCCCCCAGGGCGGCGGCGTTGGTGTCGTT
>DYFQ01000009.1:70385-84569 GCA_020725105.1 Symbiobacterium thermophilum | reverse complement strand
AAGCCGGGCCATCCGGGCGTAGCGCTTGAGGATCTTCCAGAAACCCTGTCTGGTGAGGCGGCGCCCGTGGTGGTTCAGAAACAGTGCCCGTTCCTGAGGGTCCCGCACCAGCCTCGGCCGGCTCGCTTCCAGGTACCTGGCCAGGCTGTGGCGCGCGGCGGAGCCCACCGGGACCTCCCGCCCGCGGCCCCGGGGGCCCCGGCAGCGCACGACGCCGCTGTCGAGCCGCAGGTCGTCCAGGTCCAGAGCCGTCAGTTCGGACACCCGGATGCCCGTCGCGTACAGGAGTTCCAGCATGGCCCGGTCCCGCAGGGCGCCCGGCTGCTGCCCTGAGGGCTGGGCCAGCAGCAACTCCACCTCGCGCGGGCTGAGTACCTGGGGGAGCCGCTTCTCGGGCCGGGGCGACGGCACGTCGGCCGTGGGGTCTTCCCGCACCAGGTCACGGCGGCGCAGGAACTGGTAGAAGGACTTGAGGGCAGCCAGCCGCCGCGCGAGGGTCGAGGCGGCCCTGCCGTCCTGCCTGAGGGCCGCCAGGTAGCCGACGACGGCCGCCTTGCCGGCGTCGCGCACGGACTGGCGCTGCTCGCCCAGAAAAGCGGCGAAGTGGCGGATGTCCCGGCCGTAAGACTCCAGGGTGTTGACGGCCAGGCCGCGCTCGGCGTTGAGATATGCGAGAAACTCCTCGATCAGGTTGTGCTCCGACGCCATACCTCTCCCGGACCAGGGGGGCTGCAACGTTTTCCGCATTCGACGCGACGCCGGAAAGTCCTGTAAACCCAGGCAAACTCTACCCCAGCCCCAGGAGCATACGGGCCAGGTGTCCGAGGAGCCGGGGAAAGGCAACCCCCAGCAGGGCGAGCCAGAACAGGGTATGCAGCCACACCGGCCAGGTCCCGTCCGCCCGGCCGTCGGGTCCGGCAGCCATGGCCGTAGTGTGTCCAGCGGGAGGGGTGGTTATGGCAAGGCCCGGCGGGGCCGCCCGGCGCGGCCCCGCCGCCGGAGAAAAAGCTGGTCGGGCCGGTCGTCGCTTCAGGCCACTTCTTCCAGGGGAACGAAGGGAATTCCCAGGCTGTCGGCAACCGCCTGGTGGGTCACGGCTCCCAGGCAGACGTTCACCCCCCTGGCCAGGGCCGGGTTTTCCCGGACGGCCGCCCGCCAGCCCTTGTTGGCCAGGGCCAGGGCGTAGGCCAGGGTGACGTTGGTCAGGGCGAAGGTGGAGGTCCGGGGCACGGCCCCGGGCATGTTGGCGACCGCGTAGTGGACGACCCCGTGCTTGACATAGGTGGGTTCCGAGTGGGTGGTGACCCGGTCGATGGTCTCCACCGACCCGCCCTGGTCAACCGACACGTCGACGATGACCGAACCGGGCTTCATGGTCCGGACCATGTCTTCCGTGACCAGCTTGGGGGCGCGGGCGCCGGGGATCAGCACCGCGCCGATGACGATGTCGGCCCGCCGGACGGCATTGGCCACGTTGAACTCGTTGGACATCACCGTCACGACGCGCCCGCCGAAGATGTCGTCGAGGTAACGCAGGCGCTCGGCACTGACGTCCACGATGACCACGCTGGCGCCCAGCCCCAGGGCGATCTTGGCCGCGTTGGTCCCCACCACCCCGCCGCCCAGGATCGAGACTTCGGCGGGGGGAACGCCGGGCACGCCGCCCGGCAGGACGCCCCTGCCGCCGTTGGGGCGCTGCAGGAAATACGCCCCCACCTGGGGGGCCATGCGCCCGGCCACTTCCGACATGGGCGTCAAAAGCGGCAGGCTGCCGTTGGGCAACTGCACCGTCTCGTAGGCGATGCCCACCAGCCTGGCCTGGATCAGCGCCTGGGTGAGTTGCGGGTCGGGGGCCAGGTGGAGGTAGGTGAACAGCACCTGCCCCTCCCGGAACAGCCCGTACTCGGGGGGGAGCGGCTCCTTGACCTTCAGAATCAGGTCGGCCGCCTCGAACACCAGCTCACGCGGGACCACCTCCGCGCCCGCAGCCCGGTACTCCTCGTCGGTTATGCCGCTGCCGACCCCCGCGCCCTCCTCCACCAGCACCCGGTGTCCGGCCTTGGTGAGGGCGCTGGCGCCTGCCGGAACGATGGCCACCCGGTTCTCGTTGTCCTTTGTCTCCCTGGGAACTCCGACGATCACTACACGGACCCCCCAACGGGCCCGCGCCGTCCCCGGCCAACGCCTTGCCGGAAGCCTCTCTCGACACACAGCGGGGCCAGTATAGAATGCAAGTGCCTCCGGTCGGTAGGTTGGCTGCCGGAACGTGAAACTCCTTCGCCGACCGGCCGGCGCCCGTCAGCCGAGCCCCGGGCCCAGCCAGCGGAGAAAGACGGGGCTCAGGTACGCCTCGACGGCGCTCGCCGCCACCAGTAGCGTGCCCGACCCGAGGGCCAGGAAGGTGTAGGCCAGAAACTCCTCGGGAAGCTTCAGCCGCCGGCGCCGGTCAAACCGCGTCCTGAGCAGCAAGAGGGAAAAGGAGAGGGAAGACACCCCCAGGACCAGCAGGGCCGGCACCGCCAGGAGGTTGGGCGGGAACACCGCCAGGCTCGCCAGGACCAGGCCTGGCCAGCCCAGTTCCTTCACCAGGAAGCCGACGGTGAAGCCGAGGACGAAACCGCGGGTGAACAGCACGACGGCCACCAGGGGGACCCCCACGACGGTGATGCCGAGACCCCACAGGATCGCCCCGGTCCGCAGGTGGTTCGACAGCGCCTGGCGCATCACCCGGGGCCCGTCCACCCCGGGCGCGGACTCGCCCAGGTCCCGCATGAGGCCGCCGACAAAGGCCACCAGATCTTCTCGCTGCCACGGGGCGAGGGCGGACGCCGCCAGGGCACCGAAGACGATGCCGACCACCAGGAGCAGGGTGCTGAAGACGTAAAGGCCGAGGCTGGCCCGGAGGTAGCCGGGAAGACCCGCCCTGAACTGCTCGGTGAAACTCAACCCCGCCCACCCCCCGGCCGCTGACACCCTATGCCGGGGGGCGGAGGTTCATGTCCACGTACTCGGCCCGGCGGCGGGCCCCTCGGGACCGCGGGCGGTTCTACTCGGGGTCGGGCAGCGCCTCCCGGTTCCGCCGGCGCTCGCCGTCGGGAGACTGGCTGAGAAGCACCCCGATGATGGTCTTGGCGTCGCGGATCAGGCCCTGCCGGACCATGGCGCGCGCCCGGGCCAGGGAGACCGTCTCGACCCTGATGTCCTCGTCGGCCTCGGGGCGCCGCCGGACGGGCGTCAGGCCTCCGGCGCGATAGAGCCACATCCGCTCGGAACAGAAGCCCGGAGTCGGGTAAAAAAAGGTCAGGAGTTCCAGCTCCCCGGCCGCGTGGCCCGTCTCCTCCTCGAGTTCCCGGCGGGCGGCCGCCTCTGGCGACTCTCCCGGCTTCACGCCGCCGGCCGGCAGTTCCCAGGTCTCCTCCCCCACCGCGTACCGGTATTGCCGGACCAGCATCACCCGGTCCCCGTCCACCAGCGGCAGGATGGTGACCGAGCCCGGGTGCTCCACCACCTCCCGGACGGCCGTGGAGCCGTCCGGGAGACGCACCTGGTCCCGCCGCAGGTTCAGCAGCCGTCCACGGTAGATGACTTCGCTGTCCACCGGCGTCTCGATCGGACCCCATCCTCTCGGGAAGCCCGGCGACTTGACTACCCGCCGGGTGTCTGGCCGGCCCGCCGCAGTCTCCCGGCGGCGGCCACTCCCGCCGCCCCCGCCGCCAGGAAGTAAGCCGGGTCCTCGCCGGGTCCCCGGCCCATGCTTTCCAGCGGAATACCCGCGGCGGCCAGTCGCTCCAGGGCCGGCCGGCCGTCGTGAACCTCCACCCCGTGGCGCCCTTCCAGTCCGGCCGCCCTGACCTGGGCAAGAAGTTCGTCGGTCCCGGCCCCGTCCAGTACGGGCAGGGCCAGGACCGCCGGAGCGTAGGCCAGGCGGAGGCAGGTCAGGGTGTGGTGGCTTATGCCCCGGTGCCTGGGCCGCAGGTCCGCCAGGCTGACCCGGGGCGCCACCACGGGAATCCCGTCCAGCCGGGACACGGCGTCCACCCCCCCGGCCACCTCGATGCCGGAGAAGCCCAGCCGGGTGCCGGTGCCCACGCCACCCGGCCCGGGCCCCACCACCGCCACCTCCGCCCCGGCGACCGCCCGGGCGCAGCCCAGCGCCGAGTAGAGGTTCACCGCCTCGAAGTCGCCGCCGAAGGCCTGCCCCGCGGTGATGGTGGTGGCGACCAGCCCGGCCGCGAGCAGGGCCGGCACCAGGCGGGAAAAGGCCAGCGGCAGCGCGGCGCTGTCCGTCATCACGTAGGCCACCCGGACCGGCCGGCCCGCCCCGGCCTGTACGCCGGCGGCCGCCGGCGCCACCTGGCTGTGAACCCCGCAGAGCACGACCGGCATCCCCGCCAGGCCCTCAAAGGCCGCCAGGGCGGCCGAACCGGGGTGGGCCGGTTCCTCCACCGCCAGTACCCGTACCTGAAGCGGGGTGTACCGCAGCTTCATGATGTGGCCCGGGCCGTGCAGGTCCTGCACGGTCCGGGCCGGATTGGCCATGACCAGGTGCACCCCGCCCGTCCCCAGGCCGAGGGAGACCGCGCTGGTGTTGAGGAGCACCCGGTCGCCCGGGGAAACCGGTCCGGTCAGTCCATCGTAGGCCAGCGCCGGAGCTCGCTCGCCCTCCACCTCCACCACCAGTTCGGTCGCTCCCGGCCGCCGGGCGGTCACGGCCACGACCAGGCCTGGCCGGAAACGGATCATGCCGGTTCCGGCCGGCGGTCCGGTCGACCCGCCCATCGCTGTCACCCTGATCCAGCGGGCGCGCTAGCGCCCGCGGGGAATGTACTTGTGCTTGAGCTTGCCGATGAGCTCCATCCGCCGCTCGGCCATCCGGTCGGCCGCCTGGGAGGTAGGAATGCCCTCGGCGCTGGCGATCTCGATCACCCGGCGGACGTTGTGGTAGATATCGCCCACCTTCCTGAAGGCCCGGTCCCGGTCATAGCCGAGCAACTCGTCGGCCACGTTTATGAGGCCGCCGGCGTTGATGACGTAGTCCGGGGCCCACAGGATGCCTCGTTCCGCCAGGCGCCGGGCGTCGTCTTCCGTCGCCAGCTGGTTGTTGGCGGCACCGGCCACCACCTTGCACTTGAGGCGCGGGATGGTGTTCTCGTTCAGCACGCCCCCCAGGGCGCAGGGGGCGAAGACGTCGCAATCGACGTCGAGGACGACGTCGGGGTCGACGGCGCGGGCGCCAAACTCCTTCACCACCCGCTCCACCTTGTCGGCACGAATGTCGGTGACGACGAGCCGGGCGCCCTCGTCGGCCAGGTGCTCGGCCAGGTGGTAGCCGACCGACCCGACCCCCTGGATGGCGACGGTCCTTTTCTGCAGCGACTCCTCGCCCCAGACCGCTCCGGCACAGGCCTTCATGCCCCGCCAGACCCCGAAGGCGGTGGCGGGCGACGGGTCGCCCGAGGACCCCGCCGCCGAGGTGCCGGTGACGAACTCCGTCTCCAGCCGGATGATGTCCATGTCGTCCACGGTGGTACCCACGTCTTCCGCCGTGATGTAGCGGCCCTGCAGGCTCTGGACGTAGCGGCCGAACGCCCTGAAAAGCCCCTCGCTCTTGTCCGTCCGGGGATCGCCGATGATCACCGCCTTGGCGCCGCCCAGGTCAAGCCCGGCGGCGGCGGTCTTGTAGGTCATGGCTCGCGCCAGGCGCATGGCGTCGGCCACCGCGGCCGCCTCGTTGGGGTACGTCCACATCCGGCAACCCCCGAGCCCCGGGCCCAGGGTCGTGTCGTGGATGCAGATGATGGCCCGCAGCCCGGTGGCCCGGTCGTGACACAGGACCACCTGCTCGTATCCATACCGCTGCATTTCGGGGAAGATGTCCATGCCGTATCTCCTCTCCGCCTACCGCCCTGCCGGCCGCCCGGCCGCCGGCGGGAACCGCGCCCCGTCCCTGGCCGCCCCGGGCACATAGGGGCCTCGGATGGCCGCCAGAGTGGCGATGCGTTCCTCGGCGAGGGTGTTGGCGGCGCGGTAGGTCGGCACTCCGTCCCGGCGGGCGATCCTGAAGACCTCGCCCAGCAGGTCGTAGATGCGGCTGACCTTCCGGAAGGCGCGTTCCCGGTCGAAGCCCTGCAACTCGTCGACGACCTGGATAAGGCCGCCGGCGTTGACGATGAAGTCGGGAGCGTAAAGGATCCCCAGTTCGTGCAACTGGTCACCGTGGCGTTCCTCGGCCAGCTGGTTGTTGGCGGCGCCGGCGACCGCCCTGCACTTGAGCCGGGGAACGGTGTCGTCGTTGAGCACGGCCCCCAGGGCGCAGGGGGAAAAGATGTCCACCGCCTGGTCATAGATATCGTCGGGCGGGACGACCTCCACCCCCAACTCGCGGGCCACGGCAGCCGAGCGGGCCGGGTCGATGTCGGTCACCACCACCCGGGCGCCGTCCTCCACCAGGTACCGGGCCAGGTGGGCGCCGACCTTGCCCACCCCCTGCACGGCGACGCTCCGGCCGGCAAGACTGTCGGAACCCCACCCCTCGCGGGCGCAGGCCTTGATCCCCCGCCAGACGCCGAAGGCGGTGACGGGCCCCGTGTCGCCGCTGCCGCCGTAGGCCTCGGGCAGGGCCACCAGCCACCTGGTCTCCCGGGCCGCCGGCACGAAGTCCTCGGAGCGGGTCCCCGCGTCCGGTCCGGTGATGAACCGCCCGCCCAGGGAGGCCACGAACTGCCCCAGAGAACGGAACAGACCCTCGGTCTTTTCGGTCCCGGGGTCTGCCCATATCACGCACTTGCCACCGCCGTAGTCCTGTCCTGAAGCTGCTGCCTTGTACGTCATCCCCTTGGCCAGCCGTAACACGTCCAGGGTGGCCTCCTGCTCGCCGGGGTAGGGCCACATCCGGCAGCCGCCCAGCGCCGGCCCGAGGGTCGTGTCGTGCAGCCCGATCATCGCCTTGAGCCCCGTCACCCGGTCGAAGCAGAAGATCAGCTGCTCGTGGCCCTCGCGTGCCATTGTCTCAAACCAGTTCATCGGTCGGGGCAGACCCCCTCCACGTCGCTAAACCACAGGGGAATTTCGGCGGGTGAGGGCCCTTTCCTCTCCCGTCCCAGGACCTGGTAAGCCGCGCACGCCTGGCACTCGAAGCCACCTCCGTACCAATATACAGGTATTCCTTTCAGGGTTCCTCTGACCGGCCCCACCGGTCAACGGCCCGCAGCCACGGGTGGGACTCGATCAACTCGTTCAGGGACCGGACCTCGGCCACCGCGTGCACCCCCGCCAGTAAAATCAGGCCGGCGGCGCGGCCGGCCGGGCCGAGCGCCCAGACGCCGGCCAGCCCGAGGGTGAGCCCCAGCACGTTCGCGCCCGCGTCCCCCAGCATGGCCCGGGCTCGCAGGTCAAGCGGCGTGAAGACGGCGGCGGCGCCCGCGACGGCGGCCAGAGGCAGCCGGGCCTCGGCCGGCCCCAGGAGACCAAGGGGCACGCCCGCCAGCCAGAAGGCCTTCAGCGCCCGCCCGGGCCGCAGGTCCAGCAGGTTGAGGGTATTGGCGGCCAGCGCCAGGAAGAGGGCGTTGACGACCAGGGTTGCAAGGTCGGACGAGAGCGGCCCCGCCAGCGCGAGGGCCATCAGGCCGCCGAACACCGCCTTCAAGAGGCCGGTCGTGACGCGGCCCCGCATCGCGGCCCCCAGGTGGCCGCGGAAGCCGCGGCTGTCGCCGGTCCCCAGCAGGTCGTCGACGGCGCCCACCAGTGCCGTTCCGGTCACTCCGGCCAGCGTGAGCAGGACCGGGACGGAGGCATCGCCGGCCGGCGCGGCCAGGGCAAGTCCGGGGATGGCGGCCATGGCCACCAGCAGGCCGCCCACCACCGGAATGGGCCTCCCCCGGTAGTTGGAACGCAGGACGCCGGCCCTGGTGGCGTGATCAAGCAACGGCTCCGCCAGGAGCGCCGCGGTGGCCCCCGACACGCCCAGGATCACCAGGGCGTTCACGGCCCCGTCCGGCCGGAGCGCCGGCGGGCGGGTGCACCAGGCGCGCAACACCGGCGGGCCGCGCACCCCGCCAGGGCCGCCAGGACCTGGTAGCCCTGGCGGGCCCGGTGCAGGAGGCCGGAGAGCGCCCGCCCCCGGAACCGGTGGGTCATGGCCAGGGGAACCTCCTCGACGGTGAAGCCCCGCCGGATGGCTTCAACGGTCAGCGCCACGTCCACCCCGTAGCCGCGCGGCACGGGCTGGGCCAGCTCCCACACGGTCCGGCGGAGGCACCGCTGGCCACAGAGGGGTGCCCCGACGGAGCGCCCGGTCAGCGCCCTCACCCCCAGCCGGGCGCAGGCCTGCACCAGGCCAAACCCGCCCCGCCTGCCGGCCGGGGGCAGGAGCGCCACCGCCATCTCGGCCCGCCCGGCCAGCACCGGCTCGATCAGGGCGCCGGCCAGCCGGGCCGACGGACCGAGGTCGCCGTCGAGAAAGAGGAGCACCTCGCCGCCGGCGGCCGCCACCCCGGCCGCCAGGGCGGCGCCCTTGCCCCGCCGCGGCTGGCGCAACACCCTGGCTCCGGACTGCCCGGCGACCCGGGCCGTGGCGTCCAGGCTGCCGTCGTCCACGACGACCACTTCGGTCACCGGCTCCAGCCCCAGGGCGGCGGCTACCGTCTTCCCGACCAGGTCCGCCTCGTCCCGGGCCGGGATCACCACGGAGACCACGGCTCACCGCCTTTTCCGACCGGATCGGCCGGCGCCTGGCGGCTTGATTCGTCTGACCCCCTACCGAAGACCGGCTCAAGATCGGGAAGGATAGCCTCGGTCCCCGGACCCGTGCCGAAGTGCCCGTCGACCCGGCCGGCCAGCAGCAGGACCAAGGCCAGCCTGCCTGCGGGCCGGTGCGCGTGGTCCACGCTGGAGACGTTGTGGCGGGCCAGGTCGGGCACGGGAGAGGGTTCGACCTCGGGCGGCGCCACGGCCACCACTCTCAGCCCGGCCGACTGCAGGCCGGCCAGGAGGCGGGGCCAGTGGTCGGCCACCGGGTCCGCTTCAGCGGGCAGGAGGGCGACCACCCCATCGACCGGCCCGCTGGCCTCTCCGGTCCGCCCGAGACCGTCGCCCACCGCGGCCAGGGCCTCCATGGGTTGAGCGGCCGTGAGGGCCTGGCCCAATGCCTTGCCGAGTTCCGTTGCCGGGTCTCTCGTCCCGGCCAGCCGGGACCAGGGGTTGCGGCCGGCGGCCTGGCTGCCGGCGGGCCGGCCGGCCAGGGTCAGGACGGGGCCTACCTCCCCCCCGGCCACGGCCACCAGGTGGGCGATGCCGGCCGGTTCCCCCTGGGTGCCCAGGCGGAGGATGGCCACCCGCCGGCCTTCCAGCAGCCCCCGGACACCCAGCGGCCACAGGAGTTCCGCAAGCCGGGCGCTGGCGGCCGCTTCCTCCTCGACCCGGGCCAGTTCGGCAGTGAGCAGCCGGTTGTCCTGCCGTAGCCGGAAGAGCTCCTGCTCCAGCTGGACTACCAGTTGCTGCTGTTCGCTGAGGAGCAGGTCCTCGCTGAGGAACGCGCTGCCGATGACCATCCCCAGCCCCAGGGCAAGGAAGACGGCGACGAGCGAGATGATGGTGTGCCGGGGGTCGACGACCACCGCACGTTCCCACCTTTGCTGTGACCCGGCGGCATCAAGGGATCCCGACCGCCAGGCGAACCTTGATGGCCAGCAACTGCACCCACAGCCGACCCAGGGGCGAAACCATCACCACCACCGCCATGGCCGCCAGGGCGGCCACGGCCAGCGAGGCCAGGTGCCGGGCCGGCAGGCGGCCCACGTAGAGCCGGGAGACGCCTCTGGCATCAACCAGGCGGGCCCCCACCTTGGTCCGGACCAGAAAGGTGCTGCCCATTCCGGGGCGCCCTTTTTCCAGAAAGTCGATGAGGTTCGAGTGGGTGCCCACCGCCACGATCAGCTCGGCTCCCAACTCGTAGGCCAGCAGCAACGCCAGGTCCTCGCTGGTGCCGGGGGCCGCCACCGCGTGGTGCTCCAGGCCCAACCGGCGCAGCCGTTCCCGCCCCGGCGCGCGCCCGTCCGGGTACGCGTGGACCACCAGTTCGGACCCGCAGCCCAGTGCCGCGTCGGAAACGCTGTCCATGTCCCCGACGATCAGGTCGGGCCGGAGGCCTTGCCGGCGCAGGTGGTCGGCGCCGCCGTCGACGGCGATGAGGACCGGGCGAACCTCCCGGATGTAGCTGCGGATGGCGGCCAGATCGTCCTGGGTGTCGGCGCCCCGGACCACCACCAGGGCGTGCCGGCCGGCGATGGGCGTCCGGAATCGGGGCCAGGTCAGGTTCCCCAGCACCAGGGCCTTCTCCCTGATGGCGTGCTCCATCGTGTTCTGGATGAACCGGTCAAGCTCCCGGGTGAGGCTGTCGGACGCGCGGGTCACCGCTTCCTCCACCGCCACCAGGTCCCACCGCCGGCCACGGGCGACCGGGCGGCCCGCCCGCAGGACCGTCCCGTCCTCCACCTCGACCGGGTCGCCGTCGGCCAGGGCCGAGAAGACGGCCGGGCCCAGGTCGTCCACGAGCGGGATGCCCGCCTCCAGGAGGATCCGGGGGCCGACCACCGGGTACCGGCCGGAGATGCTGGAAGCCGCGTTCAGCACCGCGGCCACCGGGACCTCGGCCAGGGCCCGCGCGGCCAGCCCGTCCAGGTCCCGGTGGTCGATGAGGGCAATGTCGCCGGGCCTGAGCCGCCGTACCAGTTCCTTGGTCCGCCGCCCCGCGCGGACGCGGCCTCGTACCCCCGAGCGGTCCACCCCCTTGTCGTGCCGCGCCTGGCGGCCGCCGTCCGGGTCTAATGTCCCCGCGGGCGGCCCCCGAAAAACCGGAGGCCCCGGATGGTCCGGGGCCGCGGGCGGCAGCGGCGGGTGCGCGGGGGTCTGGTCAGGCGCCCGCCTTCAAGCTTATCCGAAGCTTGTCGGCGACCATGGCGATGAACTCGGAATTGGTGGGCTTGCCCCGCTCCAGGTTGACCGTGTACCCGAAAAGGTTATTGATGGTCTCCAGGTTGCCACGGCTCCACGCCACCTCGATGGCGTGCCGGATGGCCCGTTCTACCCGGCTGGGGGTGGTCTTGTACTTCTCGGCGATGGAGGGATAGAGTTCCTTGGTCACGGCGCCCAGTAGCTCCACCTTGCCCACGACCATGATGATGGCGTCGCGGAGGTACAGGTAGCCCTTGATGTGGGCCGGGATACCGATCTCGTGGATGATGTTGGTGACCTCCACGTCCAGGCTGCGGCTGCGCGGCGGCGCCGTGGCCCGGGCATCGCGTCCCAGGACCAGCTGGCGGATCCGGTTGACCAGCACCTCAAGGTTGAAGGGCTTCAGCACGTAGTAGTCGGCGCCAAGCTCCACCGTGCGCTGGGTGATGTTCTCCTGACCGAACGCGGTCAGCATGATGACCTTGGGGCGGCGTTCCAGGTTCAACGAGTTGAGCCGCTCGAGCACTCCGATGCCATCCAGGTGCGGCATGATGATGTCCAGGACGATCACGTCGGGGTGCACTTCAGGGACCAGGCTCAGGACCTCCGTGCCGTTGTGGGCCGTCCCTACCAGTTCCAGGTCCGGTTGCTGGCCGATGTACTCCTCCAGGAGTTCGCAGAACTCGCGGTTGTCGTCAGCCACCAGTACCCTGGTGGGCTTTCTGGTCATGGCGTATCCCTCCACCACGGCGACAAGGATCGGCGGCAGGCATGCAGGGTCGGGGATCTTGTGTAGCACACCTGGGGCATGAGTTTCTCTGACCCACCGCCGATTCCTGCCCTCTTGCCAAAAAAACCCACTTCCCGTCGGCTTTCTCCGGGCGGCGGGCGATGCTCTATCTTCGCGCCGGCTCGGGACTCGCGCGTCAGGCGGCGGGCGGACGCGCCAGGGCACTCAGGGGCACGTCCAGCAGTCCTGACTGCAGCACCATCCACTCGATGTAGACGGCGTAGCCCCGGGTGGGGTCGTTGACGAAGACGTGGGTCACCGCTCCCACCAGCCGGCCGCCCTGGAGGATGGGACTGCCGGACATGCCCTGGACGATACCTCCCGAGTGTTCCAGGAGCCTGGGATCGGTGACCCTGACGACCATGCTCTTGCCGGCGGGGCTGTTCTGTGGCGCCAGGCTCACGATCTCGATGGCGAACCGCTCCACCCGGTGGCCGGAGATCACCGTCAGGATCTCGGCCGGGCCCGGCCTGATGTCGTGCTGCAGGCTGATGGGCACCGGACCGCGGTAGACGCCGGGCTCCGGCAAGACGGAAAGGATGCCGTAGATGCCAAAGGGCGAGTTGTCGTCGATGGTCCCGATGACGTCGCGGTCGTCCCGGAAAGCGCCCAGCTTCTCGCCGGG
This sequence comes from Symbiobacterium thermophilum, assembly GCA_020725105.1. Classification (GTDB taxonomy): domain Bacteria; phylum Bacillota; class Sulfobacillia; order DYFQ01; family DYFQ01; genus DYFQ01. Next base: position 72,204 of record DYFQ01000009.1, on the reverse strand, counting down.
GACCCCCCGGCGCCCCTGCTCCACCTGGGACACCGATGCCTTCACGATCCGGCCGCCCTCCAGCCTCACCGGCTGCTGGGTGTCGCCGTCGGTGACCACGTGGCCCAGCGCCCCGTAGCGCCCGGTTGCCTCGTCGTAGAACGTCAGGGTTCCCACGCCCAGGGTGGTGTCGCGGATCCAGAGTCCCAGGAGGTGGCGACCCTCTCTCGGCGAGTAGCGCGGCGTCACCTCCAGGCGCAGGAGCGCCCCCCCGCGGCGCACCTCCAACCCGGCCGGACGCCCTTCCGCCCCCGCCCGTTCCACCAGTCGCAGCAGGTCGTCCTCCGAGCCCACCGCGACACCGTCCACGCGAAGGATCACGTCGCCCACCAGCACTCCCGCGTCCCTGGCCGGGCTGGAGACAGGCCCGCCCTCGCCGGCAACCGGCGCGTGCCCGACCACGAGGACGCCTTCGGGATGGAGCACGATGCCGATGGAGTGGCCGCCGGGGTGGACTTCCACCCGGGGAAGCACGTGGACGGCCACCCGCCGGAAGGGAACGACCCCGAACAGCCGGATGTCGACCGTCGCCGTGCCCGGGCCGGCCGGGCTCACGGACATCCGCTCGCCCGGCCTGGCCGTCACGAACGAGGTGCCCAGCGGGATCCCGTTCAGCTGCAGCAATCCCTGCTGGTTGGCCCGGACCGAAAGGACCAGCGGGTACGGCAGGTCAAGCTCGCGGACGTCGCCCTCCATGATCCGCAGATCCGAGGGGAACCGGTGCAGCGCCCGCACCTGCGGCGAGGCGGCAACGGCGACGATCAGGGCCGCAAGAAACCAGGCGATGACGGGTCGGGCCGGTCGGAAGCGGCGCATTCTGGCCTCCGGGCTGCGGGCGCGACACCCGTGCTGGCAGGTGACGTCCTGCCCCGACTGAAGTCGGGGGCATCCTCAGGCGGATGCGCGCAGGGGTCTTGTGCGCTTCGGTTCGTGGACCGTATGCCAGGATTTACCTTCTGCCGGGAAGCCGCCAGGGAGTCCGTATCCCCTTATGAATCGAGCCCCTCGCGCTCCCCCGTTCTAAGCTGTCCCGGCCCGGAAGCGTTTATGCCCGGCCGGAGCGGGGGGCCAGACAGGCCGGGCAGCTCAGCCGGACTCCGGCCATCGAACGTTTCCCACCCCACGGCCATGACGAGGCACCAGGCGACGATCGTTGCGGGCGAGCACTTGGTCTCAGCGGCCGGGCGCTTCAGGCCCGATGCGCGCGTCCGCCCGACGCGGCCGCCCGGCGGTCCCCGGCCTCCGACACCGCCACCAGGTAGAAGCAGAAGGCCGCCACCAGGCGGAGCATGAACGGAACCCGGAACGCGGTGACGAAACCCCAGTGGTCGAGGAGCGCCACCCCGACCATGGGAGCGGCGAAGCTCACCAGGCTGGTGAGGGCACTGTAGTAGGCCAGGTAGGTGGTACGGCGCTCGGCCGGGACCACGTCCAGCAGCGAGTTCAGGAGCAGCAGGACCACGCCGTTGCCGAAGATGCCCGTCCAGAAGTGGAAGGCGGCCACCACCGGCAGGCTGGGCAAGAACGAGTACCCCAGCGGGATGGTGGCCAGCCCGACCACGGCCAGGGCCAGGGTCTGGAGGCTGCCCCGGCGGCCGGCCCTCCTCGCCCACCAGCCGTAGGTCAGTACGGCGGACAGGGTGCCTGCCACGGTGAACACGCTGATCCAGAGGTTGGTGGCGCCCAGCTCGGTTACCTGGTACCGGGTGAACACGGGCCAGGCCATCTGCCAGGCCAGGTAAAAGAAAAGCGACGCCGCCGTGAAGCGGACGAAGCGCGG
>DYFQ01000009.1:0-70375 GCA_020725105.1 Symbiobacterium thermophilum | reverse complement strand
CCGAACTCGGCCAGCCACCCCCCGGCTTCCGGGCGGGCTCCCGCCGCGCTGCCGCCTGCCGACGTGGCCTCCGGGCAAGCGCCTTCGGCCGGACCCTCCACCATCCGCAGGAAGGCGGCCACCTCGCCCAGGGAAAAGGCGAGGGCCAGCAGGAACACGGTCTGGTAGCCCGCGGGAAAGGGCAGGGCGTCGATGAAGGCGCCCGCCACCAGCACCACGGCCATGGTGGCCAGGCCCACAGCCGCTGGCGGTAGGCCAGAGCCATGGCCCGCCGGTCGGCCGGTAGCGCGCCGGCGATGAAGGACTGCCAGCCCAGGTTACCCACGGCCGCCGGCAGACTCATCAACCCCACCAGCGCCACGAAGACCGCCGCCTCCCGGCCCGGAGCCAGCCAGGGCACCAGGGCCAGGAGGACGAAAAACGCCCGGCTGGCCAGGATGAAGGCTGCCGTCACCCGTTGCTTGCGGGGGAAGCGGTCGATGAAGCGGCCGCCGGGGACGAGGGCCACGAAGTTCATGATGGCGGGTAGCGACGACAGCAGGCCCAGCTGCACGTTGGTCGCCCCGGACCGGACGGCGAAGATGCCGAAGAAGGGCTGGGCCAGGTGGAGGGAAAGCACCTGGAACAGCCCGCTCAGGTTGTTGTAGCGGACGTTGTGCTCGAAGACGGTGGGCCGGGCCACCCGGGGCGCCTCGCTGGCGTCCCGCCCCGACGCCCCGGTGCCGGCTACCGCTTCAGGCTCTCCCGGCGGTTCGTCCACTCCGACTCCTTCGATGTTCCCCGCGCCGCTCAGTCAGTGGCGGCTGCCGTTTCCAGAAGCTCGGCCACCCACGCCTCGCCCAGTTCCCGCAGGCGGCGCCGGGTCGGCACGCCCGTGGCCGGGTCCCAACCCATCATCGCGTAGTACAGCCGCTTGCCCCGTTCCCACTCCTCCGGGCTCATGGGTACCGCCCGCCGGGCCTCGCCCCGCTGGAAGGGGCCGAAAAACCGCCGGGGCAGGGTGTCGGAGCCGGCGGCGTAACCCTCCCGGGCGTTTACCGCCCGGGCCAGGGTGGCGGCCCGCTCCCCCACCTGCAGCAACTCCCACACGTCGGTGTCCCAGCCGGTGCAGGAGTTGGTGAGCTCCGCCATCTGCTGGGGCGTGTAGGGCAGGAAGTGGCACATCACCGCCGAGTCCAGGAAGTGCCGCCAGTTGGACCAGAGGTACAGCATGTGGACCTTGTCCTCGGTGATGCCGTGGGCCTGGATGGGCTCCAGGTCCGGCTTCCAGGCGCGCAGGTAGTCCAGGGACCGCCCCGGCTTGAGGTAGATGGTGTCGTGGAGGTTGTGCATGTGGTCCGCGCCGGTGGGCGACACCGAGTAGCCCACGCCCAGGGCGTGCTTGATGCGGGGCTCGTGCATGGGCAGTTCCTGGCCCTTGACGTGCATGACGTACTCCTCGGCGCCCCGCCCCACCTTCCGGGCGGCCCGCAGCGCCCCCTCGGCCAGCAGGTCGCCAAAGCCCTCCCGGTAAGTGAGCATCTCCAGCAGCTTCAAGAGGAGCCGGCCGTCGCCCCAGCGGAGTTCGAGCCCGCCCGTGTCGTCGGGCGCGAGAATCCCCCGCTCGAAGCACTCCATGGCCCAGCCGATGGTCGCCCCGGCGGAGATGGTGTCCAGCCCGTAGGCGGCGCAGAGCTCGTTGGCCTTGGCCAGCGCCACCAGGTCGTCGACGCCGTTGGTGGAACCCATGGCCGCCAGGGACTCGTACTCCGGCCCACCGTAGGCGGGGTCGACCCGGAGGGGCTCCTTCACCTCCACCACCCGCTTGCACCGGACGGCGCAGGCGGCGCAGGTGTCCCGGCGGACCAGGATGGCGTCCCGCATGGCAGTGCCGGTGATCATGTCGTCGCCGTCGAAGTGGCCGGCCTGGAAGTTGAAAGTGGGCAGACCCCCGGCCATGGACAGCGCCTTCAGGCCCCCGGCGGTGCCGGTGTCGTGGAGCCCCGCCACCAGGTCCAGGTGCTGGGCCATCCAGGTGGCCACCGCCTTCACCCCGGCCGGGTCGTAAAGCTCCACCAGCCCCAACCGGCTGGCCCGGGTGGCAATACCCTTGAAGCGCTTGGCGCCCATGACCGCGCCCACGCCGGTGCGGCCGGCGAAGTGGCTCCGGTCGTTGACCACCGCCGCGTACCGGACCAGGTTCTCCCCGGCGGGTCCGATGAGGCAGGTGCGGATGCCGCGGTCACCCAGTTCCTCCCGGATGAGGTCCTCGGCCTCGCCGGTGGTCCTGCCCCACAGGTGGCCGGCATCCCTGAGTTCGGCCCGGCCGTCCCGGATCCAGAGATAGGTGGGGCGGTCGGCGACGCCCTTGACCACGATGGCGTCGAAGCCGGCCCGCTTCAGTTCGGAGCCCCAGAAGCCGCCGCCCTCGGCGTTGCCGAAGCCCCCGGTGAGCGGCGACCTGGCACCCACGCCGTTCCGGCCCTGGCCCGAGACGGGCGAGCCGGTGATGACCCCGGGGGCGAAGACGACCACGTTGTCGGGGCCGAGAGGATCCGCCCCGGCCGGCACCTCGCGAAGGAGGTAGTAAGCCACCAGCGCCCGGCCCCCGAAGTAGCGGCGGAAAAAGGCATCGCCCCGTTCCTCGACTTCCAGGCGCCGGCGGGTCAGGTCCACGTGCAGGATCTTGCCGTTATAACCGTAGGGCATGTACAGACCTCCCGGTTGGTTGTCGGCTGGCCGGCTAACCGCCGGCGACGGCCGCGAACAGGTCCACCCGGTCGCCGTCGGCCAGCCGCCGGTCTTCCCCGTCGTCGACGACATCGCCGTTCACCGCCACCAGCCACACCTCGTCCCGGTTGATGCCCAGCCGGTCGAGGAGCGCCCCGACGGTGGCTCCGGCGGGCAGAGCCACGGAGGCGGTGTCTCCGCCGAGGGGCTTGAGGTAGCGGCCCAGTTCCCCGTGGGCGCGGACGGTGACGGTCACGGCAACCTCCCTGCGGGGCCGAGAGGCAGAATACGCGGCGGCGCCACCCACATCCTGCGGCTCCCGAAGGACGACCCGGCCCAGGTCACCCGAGCGCCCTCACCCGGCCCTCGCCGGCCTCGCGCCTCACTGCCCGGCGGCCCGCCGGCGGCGGGCCCGGCGCCCGCCCTCCACCAGGGTCCGGGCGTGCTCCAGGGGAGCGCCGTCCGGAGCCGTGGCGCCCAGCATCCGGGCGACCTCCTCCACCCGTTCGCCCTCGTCCAGCAGGCGGACGGCCGTGACGGTCCGGTCGCCCCGGACCTCCTTGCTCACGGCCAGGTGCCGGTCGGCCAGGGACGCGATCTGCGGCAGGTGGGTGACGCACAGCACCTGGCGCGCCCTGGCGACGTGGGCCAGGCGCTCGGCGACGGCCACCGCCGCCCGGCCGCCCACCCCGGCGTCCACCTCGTCGAAGATGACGGTGGGAATCCGGTCGGCCTCGGCCAGCACGGTCTTCAGGGCCAGCATGAGCCGGGAGAGCTCGCCCCCCGACGCGACCTTGGCCAGGGGCCTGGGCGGCTCACCGGGGTTGGCGGTGAACAGGTACTCCACCCGGTCGGCGCCCCGGGGACCTACGGCGACCGGACCCGCCGGCACCGGTTCCGCCGGTGGCGGTTCCGCCGGCGCGGGTCCGGCCGCGCCCGGCGATCCCTGCTGCGCGCTGGCGGGACGCATGGCTACCCCGTCCGGGTCCGGCTCCCATCCGAATTCCACCACCACCCGGGCGCGGCTCATCCCCAGCGCTTGTAGTTCGGCGGCCAGGCGTTCCTCCAGTTCCCGTGCGGCTGCCTTCCTGAGCCTGTGAAGCGCCCAGGCCGCCTCCCCCAGCCGCACCCGGACGTTCTCGATCTCCTCCTCCAGGTCGCGGGCCAGGCTCTCGGCGTTCCTCAGGCGCTCCAGTTCGGCGGCGGCCTGCTCCCGGTAGGCCAGCACGTCGGCGACGGAGTCGCCGTACTTGCGCCGGAGTTCCGCCAGCAGGTCCAACCGGCGCGCCACCGCCTCCAGGCGCGCCGGCTCGAATTCCAGCCCGTCCCGGTACTGCCTGAGCGCCCTCGCCACCTCCTGCACCTGGGTGGCAGCCGTCTCCAATATGTCCGCCGGCCCGCCCAGGGCCGGGTCGATGGCCTGCGCCGCCCGCAACTGGTGCAGCACCGCACCCAGCACGTCCACGACGGGGGGACCGCCGGGCGGCACCTGGCCCCGGCCGGCCAGCCCCACGCGTCCCGCCGCCGGCGCCGCCGGCCCGCCGCCCTCGTACAGCCGGGCATAGGCCTCGGCGGCCGTCTGCAGCAGGCGGCCGCTGTTTTCCAGGATCCGCTGCTCCTCCACGAGGGCGGCCTCTTCCCGCGGCTGGAGGCGCGCCTCATCGATCTCCCGCACCTGAAAGGCCAAGAGATCAACCCGCCTGGCGCGTTCGCGGGCGTCGCCGGCCAGGCCCGCCAGCTCCCGCCGCAGTTCCCGAAACCTGGCGACCAGTTCGCGTACCCGCTCCCGGGCGGCGGCCACGGCCTCGCCGCCGAAGTCGTCCAGCAGGTCCAGTTGCCGCTCGGGGCGGAGCAGCGACTGGTGTTCGTGCTGGCCGTGGAGGTCCAGCAGGTGCTGGGTGATCTCGCGGACCATCGCCGCGGTGGCCGTCCGCCCGTTGATCCGCGCCACGTTGCGCCCGGTCCGGGACAGTTCGCGGGAGAGGACCAGCGGGTCCTGGCCGGCGCCCGGTGACTCGATGAGGGCGCGGACCTCGGGCAGACGGCTCAGGTCGAAGACGACTTCCAGGTAGGCGTGGTCAGCGCCGGTGCGGATGGCCTCGGCCGACGCCCGGCCGCCAAGGGCCACCTCGACGGCGTCGATCAGCACCGACTTGCCGGCGCCGGTCTCGCCCGTCAACACGTTCAGGCCCGGGCCGAAGTTCAGGCGCAGCCGGTCGATGAGGGCAAAGTTCTCGATGGTGACTTCCAGCAGCACGCGGCCTCCCAGCCCTCCGGGCTAGCCGGTGAGTTGCCGGAACCGGTCGAGCATGGCCGCCACGTCCCGCCGGTCCCGGACCACCACCAGGATGGTGTTCTCGCCGGCCAGGGTCCCGGCGATCTCGGGCCAGGCCATCAGGTCGATGGCCTCGCACACCGCCCCCGCCGTCCCGGGCAGGGTCTTCACGATCACCAGGTTCTCGGAGTGGTCGAAACCGATGACCGAGTCCCTGAAGTAGCGGCGCAAGCGCTCCGGGTGGTAGCCGTGCCCGGGCCATTCGGGGGCCCGGTACCGATAGCGGCCGGCTTCGTCGGCCACCTTGACCAGGCCCAGTTCCTTGATGTCCCGGGAGACGGTGGCCTGAGTCACGTCGAAACCTTCCGCGCGAAGCCGCTCGACCAGTTCCTCCTGGGTTTCCACGGCCTCGGACCGCACGATTTCAAGGATGCGCCCCTGCCGCTGGGTCTTCATGGGTCCCCGTGCCGGCCTCCTCCCCGGTAGTGGATGGTGCTTCGGGAGGCCGGCGAGAATCTCCTCCGCGCGCAGAAAAGGGGCGTCCCCTGGGGGACGCCCCGGATATGCTGGTGAGAGGGGCCGCCAGGCCGTTGCGCCGCGCCACGGAGGGATCGCAAGGGATGCGGCGGTCGGATTGTCCGAACCGCTCGCGCTCGATGGGGTTGGCCCAGAGCGCCCCTCTCACCCGGACCCCGCGGGGCGGGTTACCGCGGGGGCCTGCACTGGCATCGTACACGTAACCTGTGAAGAACCCGTGGAGCCCGTCAGAAGAACCCATGGGTCCGCGGCGCGGCTGACCCGGCTTCAGGCCAGTTCCGCCAGGACCGCCCGGTCGCGTCCCCAGACCGCCCGCAGGCGGGTGATGGCCCGCCGCTCCACCCGGCGGACCCACTCCGGGCTGCGGCCCAGCATCTGGCCGACGTCCTTGAGCGAACGGGGCTCGTCCCCGTTCCAGCCCGCCCTCAGCTTCAGCACCTGGGCCTCCACCGGTTCCAGGCACTCCAGCTGGCGTTCAAGCTCTTCCCGGAGCAGGCCCGACGCCACCTGAGCGAACACGTCGGCCGCCGGGTCGGCCGGAACGGCGGAACGTTCGTCGACCGGGTCGAAGGCCTCGTCCACGGGGACCATTTCGCGGGGAATCGACAGGGCCCGGCGGACGGCCGGTTCCGAGACCCCCACCGCCTCGGCCAGTTCCCCCACGGTCGGCGTACGCTCCAGGGACGCGACCAGGTCTTCTCCCGCGTCGCGGACCCTGGCTGCCAGCCGGCGGGTGTAGGACGGCAGCCGGATGAGCGCCGCGTCCCGGTCGAGACACCGGTGGATGGCCTGGCGGATCCACCAGGTGGCGTAGGTGCCGAAGCGGGTGCCGGCTCGCCAGTCAAACCGCTCCACCGCTCGCAACAGGCCCAGGTTCCCTTCCTGCACCAGGTCCTCCAGGGACACGCCGAGCCCGGTGTACCGGCGGGCGATGCTGACCACCAGCCGGAGGTTGGCCTCGGCCAGCCGCCGGGCCGCCTCGGGGTCCCCCGCTGCGACCCGCTGGGCCAGAGCCTGTTCCTCGCTGGGTTTCAGTAACGGGATCCTCGAGATCTCGCGCAAGTAAAGGCCCATGCCGTCGGGTAAGGATTGGCTCATCACTGTGCCTCCATCAACCCGAAACCACCGGCAAGGCCGCCCCAGGGACATTAGTACCACCAAAGTGTGGAGGCGGCGTGGAGGCGCGGGCACAAAGACCGGGGCAATGAGGGTTGGAGCAGGGCCGGGGCCTAGGCCCCGCGTTCCGGGCCGCCGCCGGGCCGTGGTTCCAGCAGGGCCGACAGGCGCTGCCGCAGGCGGCGGTAGCCCGGGTTTTCAGGCTCGTCAGCGTAGGCGGCGTCCAGTTCGGCCAGCCGGGCCGTCACCTCGGCGGGGTCAACGGCTGCCGCTTCCGACCCGGAGCCGGCCTCGGCCGGCCGCCCGGCGGAGGCGGCAAGCCGCGCGCCGGCGGCCCGACGGCTGGCGGTCCAGGCCACGGCGGCGGCCGCCACCAGTCCCGCCGCCGCCAGGGGGAGCCAGCCGGGAAGCCGCCGGATACCCGGCCCCGGTTCGGGACGGACCGGCCGGCCGGCTTCCACCGCTACCTGGAAGCCGGCCGGCAGGCTGAACCCTTCGTACTGGCGGAAAGCGGTACCCTCCACCGTGACCACGCCCCGGTCGGCCAGGCCGGTCACCCGCAGGGGGGCGTCCGCCTGAACCAGCACCACCCAGCGGTCGGCCGGGTAGGCGGCTCCCAGGACCACGGGCCGGCCCGCGGCGACCTGGACCTCGAAGGAGAAGCTCGACCGGCGGACTTCCCCTGGCTCCAGCGGCCGCGCGTCGGTCAGGACGGCGGGGTCCGGCCGGTCGGACCGGGGCTCCAGGCCTGCCTCCACCTTGACCCGGGCGGCCCCCCGGGGCAAGGGGAAGCTGACCGGGGCCGGCTCCCGGCCGGTGTTCTCCAGCTGGGCCAGGGTCAGGACGGCCAGGTCCGCCTTGCGGGGCACGATCATCACCACCAGGGACCGCAGGCGGACCCCGGCCTCGGCCGCCTCGCCCCGGGCAAAGGCGACGCCGAGCAAGGCCACGACCACCAGCACCGCCGCCACGGTGGCCGGGGCGGCGGCCCGGGCCGCCGCGACCGCCCCCGGAAACCCCGGGGCGCCGCCCGGAGGCCGGCGGGTCACTGCCGCCCCTCCGGACCGGCCGGACCCCGCAGGACCTCCCAGGCCTTGAGCAGGGCGGCCGCCCGGCGGCTCAGCCGGTCCCGAAGCGCCACGTGGTCCTGGCCGGCCAGCTTCTTCATGGCGTGGTCGTGGTCGGCCTCGGCCAGAGCTTCCAGCAGCCGGCCGAGTTCCACCCGAACCTCGTGGTCTGCCTGGCCGGACGTCGCCGGATCAGCCGCGGCTCCCGCCGGCGTCACCAGTGGCGTGACCAGCGCCCTGGCGCACCAGGCCACCGCGGCCAGCAGCGCCAGGCCGAAGATGGCAGTCGCCACGTCCGCCCTCCTCTCTATCCGGCCTCGCCGGACCCCGACCTCCCGGTCTCACCAGACCCGAACTCCCGTAGCGCCCGGGCGACCCGGTCCCGATCGGCTTCCGGCAGCGGAGGATCCCCGGCCGCCCGCCGGACGCGGCTCGACACGGCGTAGACCAGCGCCAGGGAGCCCGCGACAAGGGCGGCCGGCGGCGCCAACCAGGCCCACAGGTGAATACCCCGCTTTGGCGGATCCCAGAGGATCTCGGGCCCGTACCGGTCGACGAAGTAGGCGACCACTTCCTCTTCCGAGCGGCCGGTTTCCACCAGTTCCCTGACCAGGCGCCGCATCTGCACGGCGATAAAGGTGTCAGACTCGGCCACCGATAGCCCGGCGCAGATGGGGCAGCGAAGGCGACCGGAGATGGCCAGCACCCGGACCTCCACCGGATCCCGGGGCCGCCCGGCCTCGCCGCGGCCGGTCCTCGCCGCCAGGCTCAGCCCCGCCCAGCCGGATCCCGGCCGGTGGAGCCAGAGCCGGCCCCTGAGGTCGGCAACCAGCGTTCCCGCGGCCCCCGCCGACACCGCCACCGGCTCGCCCGATCCGGCCGCCGGTTCGACCGGCTCCCAGGCATCACCGGCGTCACGGGTGCGGAATAGCCGGCCGGTCCCGGTGGCAGCGAGCCAGCCCCCGGCTGCCCCCTCAGGCGCGAGGGCCCGCAGCGGCGCGGGCAACGGGGCGCCCCAGGGGCGCCACGCCCGGCCCGCGTCGTGGGTCGCCCACGCCACCCCCTGCGAGTCAATCACGACGAGCGTCGCCGGCCGGGCCGGGTGGAGGGCCACCGCCGCGGCGGCCCGGGGTCCCTCGTCCCCGGGGGGCGGCGCCACCACTCGCCAGGAGGTCCCGCCGTCCTCGGAGACGGCGAGCCTGCCGTCACCCGAGAGCGCCGCCAGCAGTCCGCCGGCCGCGCCGGCCAGCCCCGCCACGTCCGGGCCGGCAAGCGTGGTGACCGGGAGCCAGGCGTCCCCTCCGTCCGGGCTGAAGTACAGGAAACCGTGGCCGCCCGCCCACAGCCCCGGCTCCCCGTCCGGCCCCGGCGCCCAGGCGAGGGCGGTGACCCTGACTCCCACCAGCAGCGGCGTCCAGCGGCCGCCCCCGTCGGTGCTGCGCAGGAGCGTCTGATCGGTTCCGGCGTACAGCACCTCGGCAAGTCCGGGGTGGGCCAGCACGGCCAGGGGCACGCCCGCCTCCGGGGCGGGCGTGCCCCTGGCCGCCAGACCGGCCCACAGGGCCAGCCCGACCGCCAGCCCGGCTCCCGCCACAAACCACCGCCGACGCCGCGCCCGGCCCTGCCAGGCCATGCTACGACGGCTCCCGGGTGGGCGCCGCCACCGTCACGGGTACCCGCTCCCGGACCCGCCCCCGGACGGCCGCCGGAGAGGTTCCCGCCGGCCACAAGGCCCAGCCGGCGCCCAGGCTCAGCACGAAGCCACCCACCCACAACCACACCACCATGGGATTCACGTCCACCCGGAAGCTGGCGGTCCGGCCGTCTTCCGACCAGCCCGTCAGCACCACGTAGAGGTCCCGCGCGGCGGTGCTAAGGAGCGCGACCCCGGTGGTGACGTCGTTACCCTCAAAGTCGGTGCTCACGTGGAACTGCTTCTGCGGGCGCAGGAAGGCCACCGGACGGCCGTCGCGGAGCACCCGGAGTTCGGCGTAGACGGCCCCCCGCATGTGGGGCGGGTAGCGCTCGTACAGCCCCTCGTACACCAGCTGGTAGCCGTGGGGCAACGAAAGCGCCTGGCCGGGGACCACGTTGGTCCAGTCGACCTCGTACCGGTAGCCGCCGGACACGGCAACGCCGGCCACGATCAGGAGGATGGCCAGGTGCACGAGATAGCCGCCGTACCGCCGGCGGTTCCCCACCAGGAGCGCGGCGAGGGACGTCCAGGGCCCCTCGCCCGCCGCGGCCATCCGCACCCGGGTGGCGCGGACGAACTCCAGCCCGAGAGTGCCGGCTACGAACAGGCAAGCCACCAGCGCCAGCAGGACGGCCGGCTTGCGGGCCCCCAGGAGCGCCAGGACCACCCCGCCCGCGGCCGCGACGGCCAGCGGACCGGCAAAGTTGTCCCGCAGGCTGGTCCAGGAGGACCGGCGCCAGGCGATGAGGGGACCGGCGCCCATCAGAAACACCAGGGCGATGGCCAGGGGAACGGAGACCTGGTTGTAGAAGGGCGGCCCGACCGAGACCCGCACCCCGCGGAGGGCCTCCGCGACCATGGGGAAGACCACCCCCCAGAAGACGGCGAAGGCCCAGCCGGCCAGGACAAGGTTGTTCAGGAGGAAGCCCGTCTCCTTGCTGACGGCCGACTCAAGCGCCTGCTCGTCCCGGAGGCATCCCGAGCGGGCGAAGATGAGCGGGACCGGGCCCGATGGCCGACCGGGCAAAGGCGTGGACCGAGGAGACAACCCCGGTGCGGGTGATGAAGGTCCCGAAGACGGTCAGCAGGAACGTGGCGGTGATGAGGCCCACGTTCCAGGCCTTGAACATCCCCCGCCGTTCCTGGACGATGGCCGAGTGCAGGAACGCGGTGGCGGTGAGCCACGGCAACAGCGACGCGTTCTCCACCGGGTCCCAGCCCCAGTAGCCGCCCCAACCGAGGACCACGTACGCCCACCGGCCACCCAGCAGGATGCCCCATGAAAGAAACAGCCACGCCGCCAGGGTCCACTTGCGGGTGACGCGAATCCAGGCGCCCTGGCCGTCGCCCTGCCACAGGGCGGCCATGGCGAAGGCCCAGGGCACGGCGAACCCGACAAACCCCAGGTACAGGGCCAGCGGGTGGCCGGCCATGGCCGGGTGCTGCAAGAGGGGGTTGAGCCCGGTCCCGTCGGCCGGGGCGACCGCCAGACGGGCGAAGGGCCGCGAGACGAAGGTCACCAGGACCAGCCAGAAGACGGTGACCCCCAGCAACAGGGCAAGCGCCCGCGACACCAGGCCTTCCTGCTCGGGCCCGCGGTGCAACCGGTCGACCAGCCAGGCATAGCCCGCCAGCACCCACAGCCACAAGAGCAGCGAACCCGCCTGCCCGCCCCAGAAGGCCGCCAGCTTGTAAAAGAGGGGGAGTGCCAGCGTGGTCGTGCGAACCACGTAGGCCACGCTGAAGTCGCCCGTGGCCAGCAGGTAGAACAGGACCGCCGACGCCAGGGTCACCAGGGCGGCCACCGCCCTCACGGCGGCGCGGCCGCTCTCGACCCAGCGGCGGTCCCGCCGCGCGCTGCCAAGCGCCAGGGCAAGCACCCCGTAGCCCGCCGCCACGAGCGCGGCTACCAGGGATGCCTGTCCGATCTCCGCAACCACGCTGTCCCTCCCAGGCCCGGCACCGCGACGGAGGCGGTCCCGGGTTCTCTGCCGGGCCTCACGTTTCCGGCGGCGCAGCCATCATTGTACATCAGCGCCCGCCGGTCGCAGGCATGGCCCACCGGCCGCCGGCGGCCTAGCGCAGGAGGTCTTCGAGGATGGCCCGCAGCCGGGCCTCGGAAGGAAAGGGGCCCACCCACTTCACGGCGATCCGCCCCCGCCGGTCCACGAAGTAGGTCTCGGGAATCCCCGTCACGCCGTAGTCGACGGCGATGCGACCGGTGGTATCGGGTCCGGCGGGGTAGGTCTTGCCGAACTCCGCCAGGAACCGCCGGGCGGCCGCCTCGTTGTCCTGCACGTTCACGCCGACGAAGATCACGCCCCGGTCGCGGAAGGCCTGCCACGTCCGCTCCAGGATGGGCGCCTCCCGGCGGCAGGGCACGCACCAGGACGCCCAGAAGTTCAGCACCACCACCGCCCCGCGCGCCTCCGACAGGCGGAAGGTGCCGCCGTCGAAAAGGCCCAGGGCGAAGTCGGGGGCCGGTCGCCCGACGACGGGCGCTTCCCGCTCTCCCCCGCCGCGGAGGGCCACGCCGAATACCACCAGGAGAAAGGCGGCCGAGACGACCAGCCCGACTTTCCATGCAGCGCCCGTCGGAACCACCACCCCGCCAATCCGGCCCTACGGCCGGCTGGCCGCGTCGGGCCGCCCGGTCCGGACCTCGTGCCGGGGCGGCCAGCGCGGCCCCGCTGCCGGAAGCTCGGCCGCGGCAAGCGGCGGGGCCACCGGCAGGCTGAAGATGAAAGCCGTCCCCCGCCCCGGCCGACTGCGGGCGACGATGGTTCCGCCGTGGGCTTCCACCAGCTTCCGCGTGATGGTGAGGCCCAGTCCCACTCCGCCGGTCCCCCGGCTCCTTGCCTTGTCGCTGCGGTAGAATCGCTCGAAGACCAGAGGTAGCTCGCCGGGGTCGATGCCGGGCCCGGTGTCGGACACCCGGGTGAACAGCAGCCCCTCCTCGATCCACATCTCCACGGCGATCCGGCCGCCCTCCGGAGTATACTTCAGCGCGTTGTCCAGCAGGTTATGGAGGATCTGCGTGGCACGGTCCGGGTCGGCCACCACCCAGGCGCCGCCAGGAGGGACGGCGCGGTCGACCCTGAGCTTCTTGGCGGCCAGGTCCGGCTCCCTGACGGCCAGCACCCGCTCCAGCACCCGGCCCAGGTCCACCGGACGAGCGTCGATGGTCAGGCGGCCCGCCTCCAGGAGCGCGAGTTCCTGCAAGTCGCCCACCAGCCGGCTGATGCGCAGCGTCTCGTCGGAAAGGGCGGTCAGGGTGGCGGGCGTGGGCTCCATGATCCCGTCGCGCAGGGCTTCCACCGTGGCCCTGATGGTCGCCAGGGGGGTCCGCAACTCGTGGGCCAGGTCGGCGACCATGGTCTGCCGGAGGGTCTCGGCCCGCTCCAGCGACGCGGCCAGGGCGTTCAAGGCCGACGCCAGTTCGCCCAGTTCGTCTCGGGAAGCCACCGGAACCCGCTCGCCGTAGCTGCCCCTGGCCATTCTGAGGGCGGCCGCCCGCATCAGGCGCAGCGGAGCGGTGAGCCGCCGGGCGATCACCAGGCCGAGGCCGACGGCCACCGCCAGGGCCAGGGCGCCCGCCTCCAGAATGGACCTGGTCTCGGCCAGGGCGCTGGTGAGCACGATCCCCAGGGCGACCAACCCGATGATGGCCACCAGCAGCTTGACCTGCAGGCCGACGGGCAGGTCGGAAAGCCTTGCCGTCAGGCGGGACCGGAAGGAAGCCGCCCCTGGCTCACCGCGCCGGGCGCTCAAACTTGTACCCCACGCCGTAGACCGTCCTGATGAACCGGGGTTCGGCGGCGTCGTCCCCAAGCTTCTTCCGGAGGTTCTTGATGTGGGTGTCAATGGTCCGCTCGTAGCCCTCGTAGGCGAAGCCATGAACCCGGTCCACCAGTTCCAGCCGGGAGAACACCTTGCCGGGCCGGCGGCTGAGCACCTCCAGGAGCTTGAACTCGGTGGGCGTCAGGTCCACCTCCCGGCCGTCAAGCCGGGCGGAAAAGGCCGGGTAGTCGATGACCAGGTCGCCGAAGGCCACCACGTCGCACTCGGAGCTGCCGCCCCTCACCCGGCGGAGCACCGCTTCGACCCGGGCGGCCAGTTCCCCGGGACTGAAGGGCTTGGTCACGTAATCGTCAGCGCCAAGCTTCAGCCCGACGATCTTGTCGGTCTCGTCCGACCTGGCGGTGAGGATGATGATGGGTGTCTGGGACTGCTTGCGAACGTTGATGCAGACGTCGGTTCCGGATAGCCCGGGCAGCATCAGGTCGAGGATGATCAGATCCGGGCGGGTCCGGTGGAAGGCCTCCATGGCCTTGATCCCGTCGTTGGCGGTGACCATCCGGTAGCCGTCCCGCTCCAGATAAGCCTGGATGACCTGAACGATGGAGGGCTCGTCGTCGACCACCATGACGGTGGGACCGGAGCCATCGGCGGCACGGGTAGCAGGGCGGGCAAGCGTCTCAACCAATGGCACGAGCGTTCCCTCCAGGCCGAGCGCACTCCGGGGAACGGGCGCACGTTCCCCGCCGGTAGCATAGCGCGTCCTGGGCGGGCGCTGCCATCGCTCTTTTGGGCCATTGTGGCGGCCTTTTTGCGGGCCTAATCCTCCGCCGGCCGGGGTTCCACCGACAGGGCGGGCTCCAGGTCCCGGTCGATGCGGACCGGGCGGTCGCCCACCACCAGGTCGGTGGCGTCGGACCCGGGGTCCCTGGCGACGATCATGATCCGGGCTCCGGGCACCAGGCCCGCCGCGGCGAGGACCCGCAGGTGGTCGGCCCGGCTGTCTGACACGCGGCGGATCAAGCCGACCGTTCCGGGCTCCAGTTCCGCCAGGGTCGGATAGTCGATCTCCTCGACCCGGCCCTCCCGGGTGGGAATGGGATGGCCGTGGGGGTCGAGGGTGGGATGGCCCAGCAACCTGTCGATGCGGGCCTCCAGTTCTTCCGACAGTACGTGCTCCAGGCGTTCCGCCTCGTCGTCCACCCGGTCCAGGTCAAAGCCCAGATGCTCGGAAAGGAACAGTTCGAGGAGCCGGTGGTGGCGGATCACCTCCAGGGCCACCCGGCGCCCGCGGTCGGTCAGGATGACCCCCTGGTAGGGGGCGTGCTCGACCAGTCTCAGCTGGGCCAGGCGCTTGACCATGTTGGTGGCCGACGCCATGCTCACGGCCATGCCGGCCGCGATGGAGGAGGTGGTCACCAGCGTCGACGACCGGGCCAGCTTGTAGATGCACTTGAGGTAATCCTCGGCGCTGCGAGAAAGGGTCGCCATGCCGACCGTCCTCTCGCTGCCATTATACAAGTAGTGCCCCGTCGCCCGGCGCGCGGTCAGCCCTGCTCCGGAGAAGTGCCGCCGGAGCCGGCCACGGCCCGGTCGAGGCGGGCCGCCAGGTCCGCAACAGCCGCCGCCTGCTCGCCGGGCGGCGCCAGTTCGAGGTGGGCGAGGAATTCCCGGTTGCCCTCGGGTCCCAACAGCGGGGACGCCGCCACGTCCCGAACCCGGTAGCCGAGGCGAACGGCGGCAGCGCAGACCCGCTCCAGGACTTCCCGGTGCAGCGCCGGGTCGCGGACCACGCCGCCGCGGCCGACGCGGCCCCGCCCCACCTCGAACTGGGGCTTCACCAGGGCAACCACCGTGCCGGGCGGGGCCAGGAGCCGGGAGACGGCGGGTAGTACCTTCTCCAGGGAGATGAAGGAGACGTCGATGGTGGCCAGATCAGGCCGGGCCGGGTCCGGCCGCCCCCCCGCGGCGGCGGCTCGCCGCCGGAGGCCGGGCCAGTCCAGGTGGCGGACGTTGCAGCGCTCGATGGCCACGACCCGGGGATCCTGCCGGAGGGTCCACGCCAGTTGCCCGTACCCCACGTCCACGGCGTACACCAGCCGGGCCCCCCGCCGCAGCAGACAATCGGTGAAGCCGCCGGTGGACGCGCCCGCGTCAAGGCAGACCCGGCCGGCGGGATCGACTCCGAAGGCGTCCAGCGCCGCGGCGAGCTTGACGCCCCCCCGGCTGACGTAGGGAATCGGGTCCGAGCGGACCTCGACCTCGACCCCGGGGTCCACCAGCGCGCCCGCCTTGTCCACCCGACGGCCCCCGACGAAGACCTGGCCGGCGAGGATCACGCCACGGGCGCGTTCCCGGGACGGGCTGAGGCCGCGCTCCACCAGCAGGCGGTCAAGCCTGACCCGGCGCTGACGCTTTGCCCCGCCCCCGACCACCCTCATCCGGGCTCACGACTGGCTGGCGCCGTCCGAGCCCGCCGTCGCCCCGCCCGCCACCTGCCGGTGGCCGACCGCCCGCACCACGCGGGGGCGCACCAGTTGTCTGGCCGCCTCCGCTATCTGGGGTGGGGTGAGGCCGAACTCCCGGTAAAAAAGCTTCGGGTCGCCGTGGTCGATCACCGCGGAAGGCAGGCCCAAAAGCCGCGTGCGGATCCCCCTCAGCCCGCGGGCGGAGAGTTCCTCGAGGACGGCGGAGCCGAACCCGCCCCGCACCACGTGTTCCTCGACGCAGACCAGGCGCCCGCAGCGCCGGGCTACCGCCTCGACGAGGTCGCCGTCGAGGGGTCGCACAAAACGGGCGTTGACCACGGTGGCCTCGATGCCCTCGAGTTCCAGCGCCGCCGCGGCCTCCAGGGCGAAGTAGGCCATGGGCCCCACCGCCAGCAGGGCCACGTCCTCACCTTCCCGGAGGACTTCGGCCCGGCCGATCTCCAGCGGCTCCACGGCCTCCACGGGGGTAAGGGCGACCCCCCGCCCCGACCCCCGGGGGTAACGCAGCGCGATGGGGCCCCGGCCGGCGCCGGCGTGCTCCACCGCCGTCTTGAGCATCCGCCGCAACTCGTCTTCGTCCTTGGGGGCCATGACCACCATCCCGGGCAGGCAGCGGAGGTAGGTCAGGTCGTACACGCCCTGGTGGGTCGCCCCGTCGCCGCCGACCAGCCCGGCCCGGTCGAGACAGAACACCACCGGCAGGTTCATCAGGCAGACGTCGTGGATCACCTGATCGTAGGCCCGCTGCAGGAAGGTGGAGTAGATGGCCGCCACCGGAACCAGGCCGCCCATGGCCAGTCCCGCCGCGAAGGTTACCGCGTGCTGCTCGGCGATGCCCACGTCAAAGTACCGGTCAGGGAAGGCCTTGGCAAAGAGGTCGAGCCCCGTTCCGGACGGCATGGCGGCGGTGATACCCACGATCCGCTCGTCGGCGGCGGCCAGTTCCACGAGGGTCTGACCGAAGACCTTACTATAGGTGGGAGGCCCGGGCTTCTTGATGAACTGCCCCGTCTCCGGGTCGAAGGGCCCCGGCCCGTGCCAGGCGTCAGGGTCCGCCTCCGCCGGCCGGTAGCCCTTGCCCTTCTGGGTCAGCACGTGAACCAGCACCGGCCCCGACGTCCTGATCGCCTGGCGGAGGGCGTTTTCCACGGCTTCGATCTGGTGGCCGTCAACCGGACCCAGGTAGGTGAATCCCAGTTCCTCGAAGAGAATCCCCGGCACCAGCAGGTACTTCAGGCTGTCCTTCATCTTGTCGGCCCAGCCGGCCAGGCTCTCGCCGGCCCAGGGGATGCGCTTCAGGACCCGCCCGGCCTCGTGCTTCCAGCGATTGTAGGCCGGGTGGCTCCGGATCTTGTTGAGGTAAGACGAGATCGCCCCCACGTTGGGGGCGATGGACATGGAGTTGTCGTTCAACACCACGATCAGGTTGGTCTTCTGGTGGCCGGCGTTGTTCATCGCCTCGTAGGCCATCCCCGCCGTCATGGCGCCGTCGCCGATGACGGCCACCACGTGGAAGTCCTCGCCCCGCAGGTCGCGGGCCTTGGCCAGGCCGAGGGCCGCCGAGATGGAGGTGGAGGCGTGGCCGGCCTCCAGGATGTCGTGGGGGCTCTCGGAACGCTTGCAGAAGCCCGACAGACCTCCGTGCTGGCGCACCGTGTGGATCCGGGAGGCGCGGCCCGTCAGCAGCTTGTGCGGGTAGGACTGGTGCCCCACGTCCCACAGGATCTTGTCACGGGGGCTGGAGAACACCCGGTGCAACGCGATGGTAAGCTCGACCACGCCCAGATTGGGGGCGAAGTGACCCCCGTTCCTGCACACGGCGTCCACGATGAGTTCCCGCATCTCCCGGGCCAGGGCGGCGCACTCGTCCGGCCGGAGGGCCTTCACGTCCTCCGGGCCGCGAATGTGCGGCAAGATGGGCGTCATCTGGCTCCCTCCCTTTCCCGACCGTTCCTGCGGTCCGAGGCCGGGGGGTAAGCCGCACGGCGGGCCTTGCGGCGGTGGGATTCCCTGGACGCGTCGTTTCCCGGGATTACGATGCCCGTAGTCCGTTCCAGCCAGTACAGGACTCTCCCGACTTGATAAACAATTTCATTCGCCCGGCGAATGGCCAGACCCTTGGCCCACGCTTTACCGCCCACCGTGAGCGCCGCCACCAGGGCGATCAGCAGGGCGTTCAGGACGGCCTCCTTGAGTTGAGGCCTGAAAAGCCGGAGGTTGAAAGCGATGGCGGCGGCGGCGGCGCCGGCCACCGAGGCGGAAACGTCCCCGACGACGTCGTTGCAGAAGGCGGCGACCTGCGGGGCGTGGCGCACCAGGCGGATGGCCTGGCGCGCTCCGGGCAGCTTCTTGGCCGACATGGCGTGGTACGGCGTCTCCCGCGCCACGGCCACCGCCACGCCGATGATGTCGAAGCCCACGCCCAGGCCGATGATGACCAGCAGGACAAGAAAGGCCAGGCCCAGGTCGAGCCGGCGGGCAAGCGGCTGTGCCAGCGCGGTTACCAGGAGGGCGATGAGAAAGGCGAGACCGCCGATGACCAAGGCCTGGCGGAGTCCGCCAGCAAGGAAAGCAGCCCTGGTCCGACGTGTCACAAGGTTCACCCCGTACGACTGACGACAAGAAGAGCCGGAGGTAGGTGGCAACAGGCAGCGTAAACGTTGTGGCTTGAGGTCTAGCCGGCTTTCCCAACGGCGTTCCGGCCCGTTGCCGGGCTGGCGGTTTCCCCTTTGTCGCCGCCCCGCCGTCTCGCGACCGACGGTGCTAGATTGCCACTTAGACCACACTGTAATCCGCGGCCCGTCACGGATGTCCCGAACAGCCTAGGAGTTTTCCTCGACAGCGCCAGGCCGTCTCCTAGCCCTTTTTGCAGCATGAGTTTCAAGCCTCGGCGGTCGCCGGGGAGGGCCCTTCGACCCGCGACGGCCACCACGCGCCCGCTGGCGCAAGGCCATCCGCCCATGCCACTCAGGGCAGGCTACGCTGCACACAGGGTTACCCGCATGCAGGGTTGGCTCCGGCCGGCCGGCCTCTCGCGAGTCCGCCCCGCCTTCGCCCCCAAGCCGTAACGCATCGCCCCGGGGTAGCCCCGGCTGCTGGCGCCACGAACTTGGGCCTCCGCGGAACCAGGGTCCACGCCTCCATGCCGTTGGAGATCGCCCGGGTTCCTTAACTCCCAGCAACGACCCGTGACTGGGCGTCACCAGCCGCCACCAGGAACTTCATCGATGTGCCCTCGGCGGATTTTTAGGCCCGCCTTCAGAGACGGTGGCACCGACTAGGATACTGCGCCACCGACATCCGGCTGCACCTGTATTGAGTTCTCCCTTACGACGCCAGATTCCTTCTTCTGTCAGTTCCAGGCTCTGGCGCACTTGATTATAGCACAGGACCGCCTCGCCTTGCAGTCTACCACCCCGTGAATGATGGGCGATCATGTGTTTGCCGTTTCCGGAGGCGCGGTGGCCGCTAGCGAGGCCCGGCGACCCACTCGCCGGCCGCGTCGCGGCGCAGCACACGCGCCCGCTCCAGCACCCGCAGCAAGGCATAGGCCAGGACGCTGCCGGCCAGGCTCGAGACGAAGAACGGCGGCACGAAGAACAGGACGGCCACGTCGCGGCCAAGGATCAGCGTGACGATGGGGACCGAGGCCAGCGCCCCCAGGACGGCGGTGCCGAACACTTCTCCGGCGACGGCCAGTTCGACGCGGCGGGTGACCTGGTAAGCCCAGCCGGCCAGAAACGCGCCGACGACGCCGCCGGGGAAGGCCAGCAGGGTCCCGACGCCCAGCAGGTTTCGCAACAGACCGATCACCAGGGCCACCAGGGCGGCCGGCACGGGGCCCAGGATGACCCCGGCCACCACGTTGATGGCGTGCTGCACCGGAAACGCCTTGGCCACCCCGGCCGGAAACCAGAACAGGTGGGCGGTGAGCGTGCCGATGGCCACCAGGAGGCCCGACAGGGCCACCGCCCTGGGTGACCACCGGGCCGGAAACCAGCGCGCGTGCACCCAGCCCAGCATGGCCAGGACCCCGATGCTGACCAGGCCCATGAAGGTGGCTGGCGTCATGGCTGTCCCTCCTTGACTGCCAGGAAAGCATCGTGCACGGCCGCCGCCAGTTCGCGGGTGGCGGCGGCCACGTCGGAGGCGGCCATCACGGCGGAGATCACCGCCACGCCTGCGGCGCCGGCGGCGACGACGGCCCCCGCCCCGGCCGCGGTGATCCCGCCGATACCCACCACGGGTACGGACACGGCGCCGACCACCCGCCGGACTAGTTCGGGCCCGCCCGGCCGCCCGGCGTCAGGCTTGGTCCCCGTGGCGTAGACGGGTCCCACCCCCAGGTAGTCGGCCCCGGCGGCCACGGCCGCCCGCGCCCCGGCCTCGTCATCGTCGACGAGGAGCATGACGGCGCCTACAAGCAGCAGGACGGTTTCCGCTACCACGCCCGCGACCTCGCCGTGGTGCGCGCCCGCGCGCTGGGCGTGCCGGTAGTGCTGGGCTCGGGCCGCCGCGACCGGCAGGTCCTCGGCGCCCAGGTGGACGCCGTCGGCCTCCGCGGCCAGCGCCAGGTCCAGCCGGTCGTTTACGACCAGGGGTACGCCCGCCGCGCGGGTCACGGCCCGCAGTTCCTCGGCCTCGGCGAGCCAGGTCCGGACCGGGCCCGTCTTGGGACGGTACTGGACGGCCGTCGCGCCGCCGGCGATGGCGACCCGCACAAGGGCCGGCAGCGCCCGCCCTCGGGCAACGGCCGGGTCGGCGATGACGTACACCTTCAACCAGGACCGAAGCTCGGCGTCAGTCCTCACCAGTCGACGCCTCCCCTTCTTCGGCCACCGGGTCTGTAACCGCGCCGGTGGGCCACAGGGAGACCTTCAACCGGGCACCGGCCAGGCGCCGGGGCTCCGCCAGCCGGTGGACCTCGTCGATCAACCCCGCGTAGAGGCTGCCGGGACCGCCGGAGCTTGCCGCGGCCCGCTCCGCCGCCAGCCCGTAACAGGCCAGGGCCAGGCTGGCCGCCACCAGCGGGTCCGGCTCCACGGCGCAGAAGGCGCCCACCACGGCCGAGGCCATGCAGCCGGCTCCCACCACCGCCCGAAGCCGCGCGTCGCCGTGCTCGATCCGGACCAGCCGGCTGCCGTCCGATACCCAGTCGCGCGGGCCGGTGATGGCTACCGCCGCGCCCAGCCGGTCAGCCAGTTCCAGGGCCAGAACCGCCTGGGGCCGGTCCCCGCCTGCTTCAGGGCCGGCCGGCACCGCCTCGACCCCCACCAGCCGCCACTGCCGCGGCGGATCCGGTCCGGTCGCGGAGCCCTCGCCCGGCCCCTCGCCGCCGGGCGCCACCAGGTCGAGCAGCGCCTGCGCTTCGGCCGGGTTCGCCCGGACCACGGTGACCCGGCGGTGAATGAGGAGCAGGGACGCCGCCTGCCCTCGGTACTCGGTAGCGCCGACCCCGACCGGATCAAGCACCGCGGGGATCCCCGCGGCGGCGGCGGCCTCCAGGGCCAGGGCCGCCGCGCGCAGCCGGTCGGCCGTGGGCACGCCCAGGTTCACCACGACGGCCCTTGCCTGCCTGGCCAGGTCCCCCACTTCCTCGGGAGCCACCCCCATCACCGGCAAGGCTCCCAGAGCGCGGGTGACGGAGGCGACCCCGTAGGCGGTCACCGGGTTCGCCAGCAGGTAGATCAGGGGCGCCTCCCGCTTCAGCCGCCGCACGACGGCCAGGCCGCGCTCTAATGTCATGGCACCCATGCGTCCCGAACCGGCCTCACCAGGCCACCGGGGTTGGTCGGCCCCCGCCCGCCCCCGATGGCCAGGGACTGGCGGATGGCGTCGGTGATGAACGCCTTGGCCCGGGCGACGGCGCCGGCGGGATCGAGGCCGAGGGCCAGCCAGGCGGCGATGGCCGCCGAGAAGGTGCAGCCGGTGCCGTGGGTATTGCGGGTGGGCAGCCGGGGCGCCCTGAACACCTGCACCGTGCGCCCGTCGTAGCACACGTCGGCGGCCTCGTCCGTGTCCTGGTGCCCGCCCTTCACCACCACCACGGCCGCGCCCAGGTCATGCAGGGCCCGGGCGGCCTCCTCCATCTCCCGCCTGTCCCGGACCGGCCTTTTCACCAGGACCTCGGCCTCGGGAAGGTTGGGCGTGACCACCAGGGCCAGGGGAAGGAGTTCTCGCACCAGCGCGTCCCGGGCGTCGGGCCGGAGGAGGGGATCGCCTGACTTGGCCACCATGACCGGGTCCACGACCAGCCGGCGCACGCGGTGCCGGCGAACCCGGTCGGCCACCGCCTCGATGATGCCCGCGTTGGCCAGCATACCGGTCTTGACCGCGTCGGCTCCCAGGTCTTCGACCACCGCGTCGATCTGGGCCGCCACGAAGGCTGGGGGCACCTCGTGGACGGCCGTCACCTGCCTGGTGTTCTGGGCGGTGAGCGCCGTGATGGCGCTCATGCCGTACACGCCCAGGGCCAGGAAGGTCTTGAGGTCGGCCTGGATCCCCGCCCCGCCCCCCGAGTCGGAACCGGCGACGGTCAGAGCCCGCGGGATGCGCTCGCCCGTCACGGACCGCCCTCCTCTGCGCAACCGGCGCACAATGAGGCCGCCGGCCCGGGGCGCGGGCCGGCGGCTCTGGTCAACAGACCTCAGGCCCACTTCCCTACGCTGGCATTACCCAGGTCAGGTTCCAGGGGTTCCGGTGCCTGGCGCTCCGGTCTCAGCCCGGGTTCGGGCTCCCCCAGCGGCCGATCGCGTCAGTTTTTCGCGGACGGTTGCGTCCGCCGCCATTTTAACCCACGTGGCGGCG
The DNA here is from genome assembly GCA_020725105.1 of Symbiobacterium thermophilum. Lineage (GTDB taxonomy): Bacteria > Bacillota > Sulfobacillia > DYFQ01 > DYFQ01 > DYFQ01. The sequence continues at coordinate 47,881 of DYFQ01000009.1, read as the reverse complement.
GGTGTCCAGAAGTCTCCCCCCAGGCAGCTCCCGGGCCGGGCCGGCGGCCTACAACCACCAGGTCAGCGACGCAAGGGCCATCAGCACGCCCAGCAGTGCCCCGACAAACACCTCCACCGGGGTGTGGCCAAGGAATTCCTTGAGCCGCTCCTGGTGAACCCGGCCCTCGGTGTAGATCTCGTTCACGATCTGGTTCAGGATCTCGGCCTGCTTGCCGGCGGCCCGCCGGAGGCCCGCGGCGTCGGCCATCACCACGACGGCAAAGGCGACGGCCACGGCAAAGAGCCCCGAGCCGAAGCCGAACTCCAGGCCGACCGCGGTGGCCAGGGCCGTGGCGAAGGCCGAGTGGGAACTGGGCATCCCGCCGGTGTCCACGAGCCAGCGGAAGTCGAGGCGCCGGTTGCGTTCGACCAGGATGATCACCTTCATGGACTGGGCAACGGCCCACCCGATGACCGCCGCCCACAGTGAGCGATTCGCAAGAAGTTCCGCGAGTATCCGCTCTCCCTCCCCGCTAGCCGTCGGGGCCCAGGTGGGCCACGAGTTGCCTCAGCCGAAGAGCGGCCTCGCCCAGGGGAGCCGTGGCCTCCACCGCCAGCGCCAGGTGCCGCTCGGCCAGGGCCCGGGCTGCCGGCGGGTCCATGACCAGCGGCAGGCTCAGGGCACCCCGCCCGTGGTCCCGCTCCAGGTCGGCCAGGTCGTCAAGGATCTGAAAGGCAAGGCCCAGGTGGTCGCCGAAACTGCCGAGGGCGTCGACGGTCTCGGCGGCCGCTCCGGCCACGATGGCCCCCAGCCGGGCCGCGCACCTGAACAGGCTGCCCGTCTTCCGCAGGTACATGTCGAGCACCAGGTCCGCGCCGGGTTTTTGGACCGGGGTTCTCCCGGCCGGGGCGTCACCGGCCTCGACGTCCCGATCCGGCGGCAGCCGGCCTGACAGTTCCAGGTCCACCACCTGACCGCCCACCATCCCGGCCGGCCCCGCCGCCTGCGCCAGTTCCGTCACGCAGGCCACCAGCCTGTCCGCCGGCGTGGCGTACCGCGGGTCGGCCGCCCCCCGCACCAGGACGTCAAAGGCCAGGGTCAGCAGGGCGTCGCCCGCCAGAAGGGCGACGGCCTCCCCGAACACCACGTGGCTCGAGTACCGTCCCCGCCGGTAAGTATCGTCGTCGAGCGCCGGCAGGTCGTCGTGGATCAGGGAATAGGTGTGGACCAGTTCCACCGCGCAGGCGGGGGGCAGGGCCGGCCCCTCGGTGCCGCCGGCCGCCTCGCAGGCGGCCAGCACCATCACGGGCCGCAGGCGTTTGCCCTGCCCGAAGAGGCTGTATTCCATGGCCCGTCTGAGCCGGTCCGGCGCCGGCACCCGCACCAGTTCCCGGAGGGCGGCCTCGACCGCCCCGGTCCGGGAAGCCAGGTACTGTCGGAAGTCAGCCTGGTTCACCGGACGCTATCCATCTTCCTCCGAGGCGGTAGATGCGCCCGGCTCGACCCTGGCCCCCGGAACCAGCGGTTCCAGGCGCAACTCGCCGTCTCGCTCCAGCAGTTGCTCGATGCGGCCTTCCGCCTCCTCCAGCTTCCTGCTGCACAGCCGCGACAGCGAGATGCCTTCCTCGAACAGGACCAGCGCCCGGTCGAGGGTCAGGTCGCCGGACTCCAGCTGGTTGACGATGGCCTCCAGCCGCGACAGCGCTTCTTCAAAAGTTGGTTCGCCTGGTTCGGGCTGAGCCACCCGCCGGGCTGCCTGGCTCTCCAAGGCCGGCCCTCCCTTCTTGACCCCTGCCGCGTCAGCCGGGGACCGGATCGCCGCCGCTCCCGGCGTCGCCGGCTCCGGACACCACACCACCGCCGGCCCCGTCACCGCCGGCCCCGTCACCGCCGGCCCGCCGGGCCTCGCCCGTCCCGGCCAGAACCCGCGGCCGCACCGACTGCACCCGGCAGCGAGCCTCGCCGTCCCTGAACAGAAGCTCGACCCGGTCCCGAGGGGCCAGGGCCCTGGCCGACCGCAGCACGCTGCCGTCGGGAAGCTTCCGGGCGATGACGTAGCCCCGGGCCAGGATACCCAGGGGGCTCAGGGCGTCAAGCTGGCGGACCAGGAGGTCCCGGCGGTTCCGCTTGGCCTCGAACAGGCGCACAAAGCCCAGCCCCGCCCGGCGGTGAAAGTCGTCCACCTGCTGCTGCCATTGGCGCAGCCGGTCGGCCGGCCGGCCGAGGGCGGGCCGCCCGGCCAGCTGGGCCAGCCGCTGCCGCGCCCGGTCGACCTGCCCCAGCATCCGGCTGGCGGCCAGCGACCGGAGGTCGTCCAGCCGGCTGGCCAGGTCCCGGCGAGACGGGACCACCAGTTCCGCCGCGTGCGACGGGGTGGCGGCCCGGACGTCGGCCACCAGGTCGGAGATGGTCACGTCCGTCTCGTGCCCCACCCCGGACACCACCGGTACCCGGGAAGCGAAGATGGCCCTGGCCACCCGCTCGTCGTTGAAGGCCCAGAGGTCCTCCAGGGAACCCCCGCCGCGGCCGACGATGATCACGTCCACCAGGCCTGACCGGTTCAGCCGCTCGATGGCCGCCACGATCCGGTCCGGCGCCTCGGGACCCTGGACCAGCACCGGGGCGAGAACCAGGTCCACGTTGGGAAACCTGCGCCGGCTGACCTGGATGATGTCTCGCAGGGCGGCGCCGGTGGGCGAGGTGACCACGCCCACCCGGCGCGGCAGAACCGGCGGCCGCCGCTTGCGGGTCGGGTCGAACAGCCCCTCGAGCTCCAGCCGGCGCTTTAGTTCCTCGAAGGCCCGTTGCAGCGCCCCCACGCCCGCGGGGCGGAGTTCCTGCACGTATAGCTGGTACTGCCCGTCCCGCTCGTAAACGGATACGGCCCCGCGGGCCAGCACGTCCATCCCGTTTTCGGGCCGGACCACCAGCCGCTGGGCTTCCCGCCGGAACATGACGCACCGGACGACGCAGGACTCGTCCTTCAGGCTGAAATACATGTGGCCCGAGGTGTGGTGCTTGAAGTTGGACACCTCACCCCGGACCACGATGTCTGCGAGCAGGTCGTCGGTGTCCAGCAGCCGCTTGACGTGCCGGGTGAGTTCCACCACGGTCAGGGGGCGGCTCCAGACGTCCTGTAGCACCGCGCCGCCTCCCTTCCGTCGCGGGACTCCCCCTCTCCCGGTCCGCTCCGCTACCGGGCCTCCGGGGGCTCCAGTCCGGCCCGCCGCTCGGCGGCCAGCACCGTGTTCTGCATCAGCATGGCGACGGTCATGGGTCCCACGCCGCCCGGAACGGGGGTGATCCAGCCCGCCACCCGGGACGCCGACTCGAACTCCACGTCACCGACGAGCCCCTGGTCGGTCTGGTTGATCCCGACGTCGATGACGCAGGCGCCAGGCTTCACCATGCCCCCCGTCACCAGGCCGGCCTTGCCGGCCGCCACCACCAGGACGTCGGCCCGCCGCGCGTGGACCGCCAGGTCCCGGGTGCGGCTGTGGCACCAGGTCACAGTGGCGTGGGCCCGCAACAGTTCCAGGGCCATCGGCTTGCCCACGATGTTGGACCGGCCGATGACGGTGGCTTCGGCGCCCTGCAGCGGCACTTCGAACCGGCGCAAAAGCGTCATGATCCCCAGCGGGGTGCAGGGCACGTACCTCGGACGCCCGGCCAGCAACCGGCCCATGGTCGCCGGGTTGAAGCCGTCCACGTCCTTTTCGGGTGCCACCGCCCCGAAGATCTCGAGTTCGTCCAGCTGGGGCGGAAACGGCCACTGGACGATGATGCCGTCTATCGCCGGGTCCTCGTTCAGGCTCTGGATGGCGCGAAGCGCTTCTTCCCGGCTGGCGCTGGCCGGCAGCCGGGCCACCTGGGAAGCCATTCCCAGCTTCTGGGCCGACCGCTCCTTGTTCCGCACGTATACCGCGGACGCCGGGTCATCGCCGATGAGCACGACGGCGAGGCCCGGCGGCCGCCCCAGCGCCGCCCGGACCCGGGCGATCCGCGGCTCCAGGGCCTGGCGCACCTCGGCGGCGAGGGCCTTTCCGTCCATCAGTACGGCAGTCTTCTGCAAGGTCCGTCTCCCCTATCTGCGCGCCCGCCACGCGCGTCTGGCCGGTCAAGGCGCGGCGGCCGGAGACGGTCGCTTCCGGCAGATCCCCTACCCCATTTTGACCCGAAACCCTGGAATCCTCCGCAGCCAGCCTGGGGCGTCCCACGGAAACGAGTTCGCCGCCTCACGCGTAGCTCAGTTCCAGGACCCGCCGGGGCTTCTCCGCGACGGGCTCCCGGGCGCGGATGAGTTCCAGGAGCTTCTTGCGTCCCTTCATGTCGCCGATCATCACCGCGCCCACCTGCCGGCCCCGCCGGAAGAAGAGCTTGCGGTAGTTCTGAGCTTCGAGGTCGGTATGGGTGACCGATTCCAGGTCGTCCCGGTGCTCGGGCGTGACCCCGGCGACGCTTATGACGGTGTGAAACATGGTGGTGGTGTACATGGGAACGTCCTCAAACGACTGGCGACCGCCCGGCCGCAGGCCGGGCTGGCCCGGCCAGTGCCTCCGACGGAATCGGGCTCCGGCGGGTTGCCCGGAGCGGACTCCGGGCAAACGCCGGCCACAGTGTATCCATTCCCAGCTTTGCCGGTAAAGCTGAGGAGGTTGCGGCGCCTACCGCTCCCCGGCGGGGGGCTCGTCTCTGACCAGGCGGCCCAGGATGCCGTTGACAAACCGGCCGGACTCGGCCGTCGAGTACTTCTTCGCCAGTTCCACCGCCTCGTCGATGACCACCGAGGCGGGAACGTCGGGTTCGTGGCGGAGTTCGTAGACGGCCAGCCGGAGCACGTTGCGGTCGACGTTGGCCAGGCGCTCGAGCCGCCATTCCCGGGCCTGGCGGCGGATGGTACCGTCGATGGAGCGGACGTGCTTCAGGGTCCCCTCCACCAGCCTGGTGGCGTAGTCCGCCAGGTCGGGCGGCAGCCCCGAGCCCTCCAGGGCCCACCGGAGGGCCTGCGCCGGATCCTGCTTGCCCACGTCCACCTGGAACAGGACCTTCAGGGCCAGTTCCCGGGCGGTGCGCCGCCCGACCCGCCTGGCGGGCCGGCGGCTCACCGGTGCTCAGGGGGCAGGAAGCGGTCGAGCATCTCGTACAGGTCTCCCTGCTCCTCGTCGAAGCGCCTGCCCACCCAGTACCCGGCCGCGGTGAGGGCGAGCACGAAGAGGGTCCACCAGAAACCCAGGACCATGACGGAAAGAGCCAGCAGAAAGCCGGCCAGCGCCCCGAAGGTCTTGCCGCGGTGAGAGTCCAGCAGCCGGCGAAGCCCGCGGGCGCAGGCGAGCTTGAGCTCGCGGAACGGATCCTCACGGGCGGCCTGGGGTTCGCGGGGCGGCACCGGGGAGGGCTCGGGGCCCATCTAGTCGCGCCTCCCCCGGCGGCCCTCGGCGCTGATGTTCTCGACGAACACCTTGACGTCGGAGACCTCCACCCCCACCACGTCCTTGGTGTAGCGGCGGATGGTCCGCTGGATCTCCTCGGAGGTCTCGGGGATGTTGACGTCGGGGCTCACCACGGTCCGGACGCTGACGGCCAGCCCTTCGGGCTGGCCGGTGACGGCGGCCCGGACGTCCCGCACCCCTTTGACCTGACGGGTGACCCGGCGGACCAGGTTCTCCACGGCCGCCAGGGTGATCCGGACCTGGCCGAGCGCCGTGTCGTGCACCAGGGTCTGCACGTGGGAACGGCGCTTGAAGCCGAAATACAGAAAGCGCACGCTCACGGCAAACAAGACGAAGCTGGTCAGGGCCACCGCCACCCGGCCGCCGGGCGAGGCAAGGCTTGTCCCCAGCCACAGGAAGGGAAGCTCCCAGCCCAGCGCCGCCAGAAGGGCGGCGAGGGAAACCAGGGCCATGATGAAGGTGAACACGGCCAGCAGGATCCTGTCCCCGAGGCCCATCATCGCACTCGAACTTCCTCTGGCTTGCCTTCCCGGGGGTGAAAGTTGACCCCCTGGATGTGGATGTTGACCTGCACGATCTCGAGGCCCGTCATGGACTCGACGGCCTGCTTGACGTTTTCCTGAACCTGCTGGGCGACTTCCGGGATCCGCACCCCATAGTCGATGATCAGGTAGAGGTCGATGGTGGCCTCCCGCTCGCCCACCTCCACCTTGACCCCGCGCGAGGGGCTCTTCTTGCCCAGCATCTCGGAGATGTCGCCCACGATGCCGCCGGCCATGCCGGCCACCCCGTCCACCTCGCCGGCAGCGATGCCGGCTATGACCCCCACCACCTCGTCGGCGATCTTGACGTGTCCGCCCTCGTCATCGGTCCGGTCATGAAGCCGCCCGGAAAGGGCCGTGGGCTCTTCCCGATCCATGCCCCTGTGCACCTCCCTGGCCAGCCCGCAATCCTTTTCCTGCTACGGACGTGCTGGCAACTGGCTCCTGCTAGCGTGAACCGTACCATGAACGGCTATGCTTCTGTCGTTCGGGCACCTGCCGCTGCCGCCAATACGACGAGGCCGGGCCTCGTCGGGCCCGGCGACAGGCACGCTAGCCTATTCGGCTGCCACGGGGGAAATTCCTCCCCTGGCCGCCGGCGCCAGGCTCCCTGAACGCCGCCCTCGCCGTCCCTGACGAAAGTGCCCCGCGTTACTGGGTCTGAGCCGGGCCGCCGGGCCGGGGCGGCCGGGCGACGACGGTTATCTGCTCGAAGGGGATCCCGGCCGTCCTGGTCACCACGTCGGCGATTCTGGCCACGTCGATCGCGGTCAGGGCGTCCACCCTCACCACCACCTGGGCCGAGTTGTGGCCCAGGAACACGATGGCGTCCTGGTAACCCTTGGCCTTCACCAGCCCCTCGATCTCCAGTTCCTTGCCCAGGTCATCGGTGAGCCTGAGCCACTGCTCGTTGGCCTGCCGCCGGACCGTTTCGTCCACCTGCGGGTTGTTCACCAGTTCCCTCAGGAGTTCCAGCTGCTGGCTCCGCACCCGCTCCCGCTCGATCCGGTAGTCCACGAAGAAGTCGGCGTCCACCGGCGAGGCCACCGGCGGCAGGTCGCGGGCCGGTTCCGCCGCGGTGGGCCGGCCCTCGTCGTCGGCCGTCCGCCGCTGGGCCGCCGGCGGGCGTGATATGACGTAGTAGACGGCCGCCACCACGATCAGGACAAACACCAGGAACCGGACGAGCGCGCCCCGTTCGACGACCATGGTCATTTACCCCCCTGCATGGGAAGGACCTGGATGCGGTGGGCCGGGACGTCAAGGTAAGCGGTGAGCGCCCTGAAGAGCCTGCCCCTGACCGACGGGTCGGACGCGCCCTCGGCCACCACCAGCACGCCCCGGATCCGCGGAAGGTAAAGCTCCTGCACGACCGGACCCTCGCCGCCGCCCTGCCCCCCGGGGCGAACGACCACCAGGTTCTGACTCTCGTCGGTTTCGGTCACCGTTCTGGTGCCTCCGGCCGCGTCTCGCTCGGTGGAGGTCCGGGTCCGGGTGGTCAGGTTCTGACCCAGCACCGTGCGGCTTCCGGACTCGAGGGTCACGTGGACCGCCACCCGGCCCACGCCCGCCACCTGGCTGAGGATGGCCTCAAGCGCCGCCTCCAGCCGCTGCTCGTAGGCCACCGGATCCAGAGCGGCCGAAGCCGCCGACGGCTGCCCCGCCGGGGAAGCCGGCTGCCCGGGTTGGGGTGACGCCACGGTCCGGGCGCCGCCGGTCTGGGAACCGGGCGCCCGCCTGGGCTCGACCAGTCGACCCGCGGCCAGCAGTATCACGCCCAGGACGGCAACGGCCAGGGCCCCGGCGAGTTGCCTGCGCCGGCGCCCCCTGGCCGCCAGCAGCCCCTCGAGGTCCAGGGGTCTTCGGATCGGCGCGGCGCCACCAGCCATCAGTTCATTCCTCCTCTCCCGCGAGCACCGCCACCAGGGAGGCCGGAAGCCCGAACCGTTCGGCAACCCGGGACCGGACGGCGTCCAGCACCTCCGGCAGCACGGTCACCGGCGCCGGGCGGGGCGACGCCGGAGCCGGCCCTTCCCCGACGCGGATCCGGACGGGCTCGACCCTTTCCAACCCGCCGTTACCACCTTCCGGCGCGACCGCGGCCCCCCGCCCGGCGGGCTCCCGCGGCCAGACGACCAGCGTTATACGGACCGGACGGGCGAAGTCAGGCCCCGACGCGTCCTCCCCCACCTCGACCCGGGCGCGGGCACGGCCCACGCCCGGGACGGCCAGGGCCTCCAGTTCGGCCCGCTGGTTCAGGAGCGCCCGGTAGACCTCGAGCGTCCTGGTCTCCCGCCAGCGCTTCATGTCGGTTCCGAGGGCCGGACCGGGCAGTCCGGAGCCCGGCGGAGCGGGCTGGGGCCACCCCCACAGTTCGCCCGGGGCCAGCCGGTCGAGCTCCAGCCGCCCCCCGAGGAGCGCCATCAGCGGCTGCAGCACCACCAGCACCACCACCAGCCCCACGGCCATCCGGGCGGCCCGGGCCAGGGCCGTCCGGGGAAGCAAGAACTCCAGCAGGGTGCCGAAGAGCAGGACGGTGACCAGGGTCCGGACCCAGTCCCGAAACCACTCCACCCGCCCGCCCTCCTCACCGGAGCATGGCCGCCACGTTGCCGGCCCCCACCATGGCGGCCACCGCCACGAAGAACATCAGCGCCACGGCGGTACACGCGGCAAACACCAGCAACACCAGGCCCGCCATGCCGTTCAGGGCGTCAACCACCATGCTCTCCCCCACGCCCATCAGCGGCTGCACGAGCGCGGCCGCCAGCCGGAAGACGAAGACCACGGAGAGCAGCTTCACCAGGGGAAAAGCGGCCACCAGGAACACCCCGACCAGGCCCACCACGCCGAGCGCGTTCTTGAGCAGCAGCGAAGTGCCGATGACCAGTTCCACCGCGTCGGAGAACATGGCGCCGACCACCGGGATGAGATGGGCCACGTACTTGGCGGTCCGGAGCCCGACGCCGTCGGCTACCGCGCCGGCAGCCCCCTGAACCACGACGACCCCCAGGAAGACGGCGAAAGCCAGTCCCATGAGGACCACGGACACCTGCTTCAACAGGTCCGCCAGTCCCGAGACCCGCACCCGGGCCGAGAGGCTCGAGACAAGCTCGATCACGGCGGCGAAGAAGACGAGGGGGAGGATCACGTCGCGGACCAGGACCGACACCCCGTGCACCACCACGATCAGCAGGGGGTGGAAGATCCCTGCCGAGGTGACGGCGCCGCTTGCCGCCAGTACGGTGACCAGCAGCGGCAAGAGGGCCAGCATGAAGCTGACCAGGTCGTCGACCACCTGGCGGCCGGCCGTGGCCGCGATGGTGAACCCGCTCAGAGCCAGGGTGACCAGCACCAGGTAGGAGACGGCATGGGCGAGCCGGGCGGCGGTCTCCCCTTCGAAGGCCGCCTGCAGGCTCTGGAGCACCGCGCAGATGATGGCCAGCAGTACCAGGCCCACCAGCAACCGGGAGTTGGCGACCACCTCGCGGAAGAGGTAGCGCAGGAGACCGACGAGAAGGTCCGCCGGCCGGTAGCCCGGCCTTCGCCCCAGTACGAGTTCAACCGCGTCCCGGATGCTCAGCACCGGCACGTACTCCCCCACCTGCCGCTGGAGTTCGTCCAGGAAGCGGTCGACTTCCCGGGAATCAAGCTCGGCCAGTTGCTCCCGCACCAGGCCGGCGGGGTCGGGCACCGGCCGGTCCGCTTCGGTCCCGGAGGCCGGTCCGGCCGGCGCCACCAGGCCCAGGCCGACCAGCAGCAGGACGAAGGCCAGCCGCCGCACACGTCCACCGCCCTTCCCGGCCGCTCTCGCGGGTCACGGCAGAAGCCGCAGCATGAACTCGAGGACGGCGACGATGACCGGGACCGCCAGCACCAGGATGAGGACCTTGCCGGCCAGTTCCACCTTGGCCGCGACGGCCCCCTCGCCCGCGTCCCGGCAGACCTGCGCGCCGAACTCGGCCAGGTACGCCACGCCGATGATCTTCAGGACCGTCGTGAGATAGAAGCGGTCAAGGCCGGCCCGGGCGGCCAGTTCCTCCAGGGCCCGCAAGACCGTCGCCAGTTGCCCCAGGACGAACAGGAAGATGAGCGTCCCGACGGCGATGGAAAGCAGGACCGCCAGTTCCGGCCGCTGCTGGCGGATGATGACCAGGAGGGTGGTGGCGACAAACCCTACCGCAACGACCTGGAGTATCTCCATGACCCGGCCCCGGCGCGCTTCTAGTAAAGCTGGAAAATGACCCGGACTTCGTTGAACAACTGGTTGATGAGCTGGATCACCAGGAGGAGCACGACCACCACCCCGGCCAGGGTCAGCATCTGGGCCTGCTCGTCCTTGCCGGCCTGTTTGAGCACGATGTTGAGGATGGCGATGAGGATGCCGATCCCGGCGATCTTGAAGATGAGGCCGACGTCCATGGACACGGGCCGCCCCTCCTCTCCGCGGAAGCGAACCGGCCTGGTCAGTAGAGGATCAACACCACCAGCGCCCCCATCAGGAGCCCGGCGTAGCGCCAGAGCCGCTCCTGCCGGTCCTGTTCCTGCCGGGCCCGCCGCTCCTCGGCGGCCAGCCGCTCCACGGCCGCGGTGAAGTGCCTCGCCTGGTCCTCCCGGTCGGAGGTCCCCAGCGCCTGCCCGAATTCCAGCAACAGCGCCACGTCGGAACGGGTCAGGCTCCAGCCCGGTCCCGGGTCGTTCCCCTCGGCCGCCAGCGCCTCCCGCCAGGCCTCGCCGCCGGTGAGCCCCCGTCCCGACTCCAGCCGCGCCCTCACGCGGCCCAGCACCCGCCCGCAGCCGGTGGCGTCGCCGATCTCGTCAAGCTGGCGAATGACCCTGTCCAGGGCTTCGGGCAGCGGCGACGAAGCGTAGAGCATCTCCGTCCGCAGCCAGCCCAGGGCCGTCTGCCAGGTCCGCAGGCCCCTGGTCCGCTCGGCGTACGTGGCGGCGATCGTGAGCCCGGCCCAGGCGCCCGCCGCCAGCACCAGCGCGGCCCCCGCCAGCTTCAGCATGGCCCCACCTGCCGCAACCCCGCGGCCTGAAGGAACGCCGGCGCCACGCCGTCGCCCGGCCGGCTCCCGTCCAGGACGGCCTCCACGGTTCCGGGCCCCCGGGAACGGCCCAGCACGATGATGCGGTCGAAGGTGCCCGCCCGGGCCAGCGGGCGCAGCCCGGGACGCCGCCAGAGGTCGTGGGGCCCGTCGCCGTGGGCGGTGCAGACCACCCCGACCCCGGCGTTCAGCGCCTCTTCGACGGCATCGGTGTCTTCGGGCCGGCCGATCTCGTCGGTGGCGATGACCTGGGGTGACATGGACCGTAACAGCATCATGATGCCCTCGGCCTTGGGGCAGCCGTCGAGCACGTCGGTGCGGGCGCCCACCGCCCGCTGGGGAACGCCCCGGTAGCACCCGGCCACCTCCGACCGCTCGTCCACCAGCCCTACCTTGACTCCGGGAAAGCCCAGGGCCGGCCGGCCGTCGGAAAGCTGGCGCACCAGGTCCCGTAAGACCGTGGTCTTGCCGGCCCGGGGCGGCGAGAGCAGGATGGCGTTCACGGGCCGGCCGCCCGGCCCGAGGATGGCGGGCAGGACCGGGTCGGCGGCCCCCGGGACCTCCCGGGACACCCTGAGATTCAGGCCGGACAGCCATTTCAGGGTGCGGACCGACCCTCGTTCCAGCACCGCCCGGCCCACGAGCCCCACCCGGTGCCCCCCGGGCAGGGTGACGTAGCCCCGGCGCAGTTCCTCCTCGAACGCGTGGAGCGACCCCCGGGTCACCAGTTCCACCGCCCGCTCGAGATCGGCCTGGCTCACCCGGTAGGCCGCCTCGGGCCCGCCGCTGACCTCGCCGTCGGGGGTGAGAAAGGCATCCCCCGTTCCGGTGACCCACATGAGGCCGCGCCCCACCCGGAGCCGGACCTCCTCCACCGGCCCGGCACCCTGCCGGGCCGCCGCCCGGGTCACGATGCACCGGACGGGTTCGGGAAGATAGTGCAGAATATCGTGGGGCAGGACTTCCACCGGGTACCGGCCTCCCCGTCCCGGCCGCGGCCGGGGCCGTTATCCCCGAGGGCTACCTTCAGGGACCACCCTCCTGGGGGGCCACCCTCGGGGGAGCTTCCCCCGAGGGGGCCTGCCGCCGGTCCATGGATATTTGTCCCACCCCGGGTTTATGCGGCGGGGCATGAAGAAGCTGGAAAGAGGCTCGTAGGAGCAGGAGTCCCGGCCGCACGACGCTAAACACGGATCACGCTGAGACCGGCCGGCCGGCCACGGGAGGTATCCGCTGGTGCCGGCGAACCTGACGCCCCAGTACCTGGAAGCGGAGGCCGCCTTCAAGAAGGCCCGGACCGTCGAGGAGAAGATCGCCGCCCTCTAGGAGATGCTGGCGGTCATCCCCAAGCACAAGGGGACCGAGAAACTCCAGGCGGACCTGAAGCGCCGGCTTTCCCGGCTGCGGGACGAAGGCGAGCGCAAGGCCAGGGCGGCCCGCTACAACCCGTTTTACGTGCCGCGGGAAGGGGCCGGCCAGGCCGTGCTGCTGGGCTTCCCCAACTCGGGCAAGTCGGCCCTGGTTGGCGCCCTCACCCGGGCCCGGGTGACGGTGGCCGACTACCCGTTCGCCACCCCGGTGCCGGTCCCGGGCATGATGCCCTACGAGGACCTCTGGATCCAGCTGGTGGACACCCCGCCGGTGACCGAGGAAGGAATCCCGTCGGGACTGGTGAGCATGCTCCAGACCACCGACCTCATCCTCCTGGTGGTGGACCTCCACTCCGACGACTGCCTGGCCCACATGGAGGCCCTGCTGGAACACTGCCGGGCCCGCCGGATCCTGCGCTCCCCCGACCTGGAGATCCCCGGGGTCCGGAGCGTCCCCCTGGAGCGGTTCATGTGTCTCGCCAGCAAGGCCGACCGGGAAGGCGACGAGGGGTACCTGGAGTTTCTGCGGGAGGCGGCGCCGCCCGGGCTGGAGGTGCTCCCGGTCTCGGCCACCACCGGGCGGAACCTGGAGGTTCTGCGCCGGCGGCTCTTCGAGAAACTGGACATCATCCGCGTCTACAGCAAGGAGCCGGGCAAGGAGCCCGACCTGGAACAGCCCTTCGTGGTCCCGCGCGGCACCACCGTGCTGGAACTGGCCGAGCGGATCCACAAGGAGTTCCCCGAGCGACTGAAGACCGCCAGGATCTGGGGCTCCGCCCGGTTTGACGGGCAGTCGGTGCCCCGGGACTACGTCCTGGCGGACAAGGACATCGTGGAGCTACACGTTTGACCGGCCACGTTCGCCGTGAGAGAGCCGGACGCGGTCCATCACTGCCGCCTGGCCCGCGCGCCGGACCCGGTGGGGCTGCGCGGCATGCGGGGCTGGGACGAACTCATTGCCCGGAGGAACCCGGGGTGGGCCGCCGCGAAGCTTGCGCCGTCGCACCCTGACCCGCGGGAGGGATAACGGCATGAGCCGGTATGCCGACTACTTCGCGGCTGAACGCCGGCGCCACATCGAGGAACTCCTGGCCTTTCTGCGCATCCCCAGCGTCAGCGCCCTGCCCCAGCACGCCGCCGACGTTCAGCAGGCGGCCGAGTGGACCGCGGCCAGGCTGGACCGGGCCGGGGTTTCGGGGGTCCGGGTGATGCCGACCGGCGGCCACCCGGTGGTATACGGTGAGTGGCTGCAGGCGCCGGGCAAACCTACCGTGCTGGTCTACGGCCACTTCGACACCCAGCCGGCCGACCCGGTTGAGCTGTGGACGACGCCCCCCTTCGAGCCTGCCATCCGCGACGGGCGGGTGTACGCCCGGGGCGCGTCGGACAACAAAGGGAACATGCTCGTCCCCATCCTGGCCGTTGAAGCCATGCTCCGGGTGACCGGAGGGTTGCCGCTCAACGTGAAGTTCTTCTTCGAAGGACAGGAGGAGATCGGCAGCCCTCAGCTTCCAGCGTTCGTGGCCGAACACCGCGACCTCCTGGCGGCCGACCTGGTGATCTCGTCCGACAGCTTTCTCTGGGCGCCCGACCAGCCCCAACTGCTGATCGGCCTGAAGGGCCTGGCGGCCATCGAGATCGAGGTCAAGGGCGCCCGGTCGGACCTGCACTCGGGTCTCTTCGGGGGGGCGGTGCCCAACGCCCTTACGTCACTGGTGGAAATCCTGGCCTCCATGCACCAGCGGCGGCCAGGCGGCGGGGCCGGGCGCGTCGCGGTGGAGGGCTTTTACGACCAGGTACGGCCGCTCAGCCCCGAGGACCGGCGCCGGATGGCGGAGGTGCCCTTCGATGAAGCGGCCTATGCGGCGGAACTGGGGGTTGACACGCTGGTGGGCGAACCCGAGTACACCCCGGTCGAACGGCTGTGGGCCCGGCCAACGCTGGAGTTCAACGGCCTCTGGGGCGGCTTCCAGGGGGCGGGCATCAAGACGGTCCTGCCCAACGAGGCCCACGCCAAGCTCACCTGCCGGCTCGTGCCCGACCAGGACCCGCGGGAGATCGTGCGGCTCCTCACGGCTCACGTGGAAAGGCATCGGCCGCCCGGCGTGAAGGTGACCGTGACCAGGCCGCCGGGCAACTCCTGGCCGTACTTGATGCCGGCCGACCACCCCGGCAACCGCGCGGCCCACGCCGTGCTGACCAGGGTCTACGGCAAGGAGCCCTACTACGCCCGCACCGGCGGCACGGTGCCGGTCATTCCCCTCTTCCTGCGGGAGCTGGGCGCGTACACCGTCGGCTTCGGTTTCGCCTCGCCCGACGAGAACTTCCACGCGCCTGACGAGTTCTTCAGGCTGGAGTCTCTTGACCGCGGCCTTGAAGCCTACTGCGCGTACCTTGACGCGCTGGGGGAGACGTTGTAAGCGGGAACTGCCCGCCGGCTGGCTCCGTCTGGAAGAGTGACAAGCATTCAGGCGGGTTGGTTGGGCGACAGGTCGCGGGCAACAGGTGCGGTCTGCCGGTACTGGCCAAAGCCCAGAGGGTCCTGGCGCCGGAAAAGGCGGAACGGCTCTACGGCATGCTTGCCGAGGCCGTCTATCGCCGCGCTCCTGGACCTTCAACAAGCCGCCCTGATGCAAGTGCGCGACACCGTCCGGGGAGCCGGAGGCCGCGCCGAGATGTATCTGGTGGACGTCTCGGACGCTGCGGCTGTTGAGGCTGTCTGCCGGCAAGTGATCGGGTGAACTGCGTTTGCCCCGGTCCCGTGGAGACGCCGCTGCTGCAGCGGGCACTGGCCGGCGCGCCCGATCCGGCGGCGGCTCTCCGGGCGACGGAGGAGGAAGTGCCTATGGGGCGAGTGGGCCGGCCGGAGGAGGTCGCGGCGGCCATCCTCTTTCTGGCCAGTGACGAGGCCAGCTACATTACGGGCTCCGCGCTGGTCGTCGACGGGGGCTGGTTGGCGCGCTAGCCAGCGGTCTGACGAGCTGCGGGCCGATGAAGGCCGAGGAGGACCGGCTGGCTCGCAACTCAGGCGGGTTGGTTGGGGGACAGGTCGTGGGCAACAGGCGTGGTCTGCCGATACTGGCCGTCACGGCCGTCGTCGTCGTCGCGGCCCTGGCGTGGCGGGCGATCAACGGGTCCGGCGGGCGCGGCCCGGACGCCGCGGGACGGTTTCCCGTCGAGAGACTGGCGAATGCCGAAACCGTCACGTTGACCGATATTACCGGCGCCCAGAGGGTCCTGGCGCGGGAAAAGGCGGAACGGCTCTACGGTATTCTTGCCGAGGCCGTCTACGAGGCCGACGAGCTGCCCGAACGGGAAACCGGGGGTGGCATCGCGGGCGAGCTTCGCTTCACGTCCAGGCGCGGCGAGCCGCTGACGGTGTACGTGCACCACGACTTTCTGCGGTTCGAACACCGGACCTACTTCCTGGCCGCTGAAAAGATCCGGGCGCTGCTCGAGTTATTCAGGTAGGGGTGGGCTCTTAACCGCCGGCTACTTCACCACCAGCACCGGGCACTTGGCCGCTTGCATCACCCGGAGGCTGACGCTGCCCAGGATGACCCGCTGGAAGGCGCCGAGCCCCCGCGAGCCCATCACGATCAGATCGACCTTTCGCTCCTCTGCCAGCGCCAGGATCTCGGTGGCGGCGTCGCCGCGGCCGAGGACCGACTCGACCTTGGCCCCGCTCGCCTCGAACGTCTCGGCCGCCTGTGCCAGCACCTGTGCTCCGCGCTCCCTGACGTCCCGTTCGTACGCCTCCATGGCCAGGTCGATACCCTTGGGATGCGGGACGGCCGGGTTCGGTTCCACCCACCAGGTTCCGAACGGACGCACCACGTGGAGGATGATGACCTCCAGGCCCTCCCAGGGGCGCACCAGCCGCGAGGTGAACTCCACCGCCCGGCGTGCCGACTCCGACCCGTCCGTCGCCACCAGAACGCGCATCGGGCCCCCTCCCCTCTGGTTCCAGCCTACAGTGGCCGGACCATGGAAGGAAGGCCCAGGTGGCCTATTGGGCGGGGGGCGGGGCCGCCCGACCCTCGCGCGGCTGGCCTTCGCGCGGCTCGTCGATCACCTCCACCCGGCCGGCGAGTTCCTGGTAAATGGTGGCGCCACAGTTGGGACACACCAGCGAGAGGGGTTCGTCCTCCTCGAACAGGTCGTTGTCGAAGTACACGCGCTCGCCACACTCGGGGCAGACCACGTCCAGGAACCCGGCCTCGACTTCCTCCGCCGCGTCGATCTCGCCCCAGATCTCGCTTTCCAGGTCCGCCACGTCGAGATCCAGGCAGTCGACGTACGCCTCCAGTTCGGCGTGCTCCGCGCGGATTTGCTCCACCGCCCCGGCCATGCGGCCCAGGACGTCCAGAATCCCGGTGATGACCTTGCCGGTCTCCCGGTCCTTCAGTTCCGAGCCTTCGGCCAGGCCGGCAAGGTACGATACCTGCTGTCTCAGATCGTCCGGCATGCGGCCAACCCTCCTCGAGGGGGCAAGACCCTGGTCAAGCTGCGCTTTCGAACCATAGCATGCCCGGCGAGCAACCCAGCCATATTGACAGATGCCGGGCGGCCGCCCGCTCCTGGCCGGCAGCGCTGAGGGGAACCGGTGCCGCCTGCGGAGCGTCCCAATGTCAGGAGCGCCAACACGTGGGCGCTTTCCGCCGCGGCCGGCAAGGTCCGCGTCCGAGACGAGGCGGTCCGCTTGAAGCTAGTCGTCGTGGTTGTCGTGGTTTTCCTGGCGCTGGGGCTGGCGGCCTGCCGGCCGGCACCGCCTGCGGGCCCCGGCGGTTCCGCGCCGCCGGAACCGCAGCCCGTTCAGGCGGAGCCACCTGCCCAAACGCCGCTTTCGAGCGGCGAAGGCGCCGGCCGCGAGCAGCCCGCTGGCGATGCATACCGGCTTCCTCCCGGCTTTCCCGCCGAGCGCCTGGAAGTTGAGGCGCTGGCCAAAAGCGGCGCCCGGGGCGACGGCTTCCGGTTGGGTTCGTTCGACTCCGTGCTGTACCTGGCCTGGCATGACCGGAGCCTGCTGGTGACGGGCCGGTTCGGGGAACTCGAAGGCGTCTTTCGCTGGCGCGGCCCGGAAGCGGGGGCGGCGCAGCTGGAGCCGGTCGCGGTACGAACGGGTCCTGGTTCCTTCAGCCAGGTCGCGGTGGTCCCCGGCTGGTCCGGCCTGATCGTCCACCGTTACCACGAACGCGAGGTCTGGGCCTATCCGCAAAGCGAAGCGCCGGTGCTGGTCGGCGAAGCCGGCCGGTTCAGCCCGTCGCCCGATGGCCGGTGGCTGCTCCTCTTCGGCTTTGACGGCTCCACCACCCAGGTGCCGGTCGGGGTGTGGAAACCGGCCGTGGCTCGGCCGGAGCTGCCCGCTTATGAATTCCCCTACCTTGGTCTCGGCGTCCGGTGGGCACCGGACGGCCGGCACCTCCTGGCCGTCGAGGACCCGAGCCACCACCCCTGGTTCAAGGTGGTCGCCGCCGACGGCTCCGTCCGCCACACGGTGCGCCGCGAGGAAGCCGGCGTGCTTCCGACCTGGTCACCGGACGGGCGGAACGTGGCCTACCTGGTGATTCCCCTGGATGAACTGCACCTTGACGACGAGGCCGTGTTCCCCTACCCGGCCGGGAGCGAACTGAGGGTCCTTGACGTGGAAACCGGACGGGAGGTCTCGTACGAGCCACGGGGGCGCCGGGTGCTCGGCTTGCCCGTGTGGGCCGCCGACTCGGCCAGACTGTTCGTGGCGGTAGGTACCTGGTCGCCCAGGTCGGTGCCACCGGGCTTCTACCGCGCTGTCGCCGAGCCGCACGAACTGGTGGCGCTCGGTGCCTCGGGCCGGGCAGTGTCCCTGGGCGAGGCAGCGGCCGGCTGGCTGCCGGCCTCGATCTCGGCGGGCGGCCGGCTGTTGCTCACCAGAGAGGCGGCCGACGCCAGCGGCTGCTCGAGGCCCGCCGCCCTGTTCGACCCGGAGAAGGGACGGCTGGTGCCGCTCGAGGGGGTCTGGCCCCACACCGCGACCTGGGCCGGGGAAACGCTGGTGGTTCTGGCCGAGCCGCCGGGGGCGGCCCCCTGCCAGGACGCGCGATTGCTGGCGGTGGACGGCCCCGGTGAGGTGGTCGAGATCCCGCTGCCGGGCCGGCTGTCCAGTCCGCCCGTGATTTCGCCGGACGGCCGGTGGGCGGCCGTCGACGCCCGCCTGGACGACGAGGGCCACACCGTGTTCGTCGTCCGGCTACCGGGCCGGTAGGACGGGGCACGCCACCGTCGGCGCCGGCGGCGGAAAGCTCGCGGCTAGCTCTCGGTGGAGGCAATGTCCATGAGAGCGGCGAAGGCCCGGTAGAGTTCGAGTCCGTCCCGGGCCGTGTAGGCAACGGTCAGACCCCCCGCCCGCTCGGCCCCGGGCATGGTCGCCGCGGCGTCGGCCATGGCCGGAATGCGGAAGTCGATCTCCAGCCTGAGCGGCGGGGCGGGCCGGAAGGGCGCGAGTGTCCCCGCGGCGGCCCGGGCCGCGGCCCGGCGGATCAGGGCGCAGGCCTCGGCGTGGGGAAGGTTCTCGGCGCCATACCGGCTCAGCGCCCGCTTGACGGTTACCGTCTCGATGTCGCCGAAGTACTCGCGGGCTTCTGCCACGCACCGGTCGTCCCCCGTCACCAGCGCCACCGGTACCCCGTAGTGCCCGGCCACGGTCGCGTTTAGCGCCGCCTCGCTGAACTCGCGATCGCCCACCCGGACCGACGTGGCCGAGCCCGACCAGGTGTGGGAGAGCACGCCGAAGTTGCCGGCCCGGCTGTGGTAGCCCACGAAGAAGCAGGCCGCGAACGACGCGTCCAGCCCGGCCACCATGCCCTGTGGTTTCAGGCTGCCGCTGATCAGTCGAGCCCTGGGGTGCAGTTTGTCGAGGAGCAGGTTTCTCATCCCGCCGTGGGAGTCGTTGACCACGACCTCGCTGGCCCCGCCCTCCAGGGCCCCCTCCACCGCGGCGTTGGCCTCGGCGATCATCAACGTCCGGGCCGTCTGGTACTCGGGGTCCTTCGAGTCCACCTGGTTCCAGGCCACCACGCCGGCGACGCCTTCCATGTCCATCGAGATGAATATCTTCATGGCTGCTAGGCCCGGCCCAGGTACTGGCCGGTCCTGGTGTCCACCTCCACCTTCTCGCCGGCCTCCACGAAGAGCGGCACCTGGACCACCAGGCCGGTCTCCAGCCGGGCGGGCTTGGTCCCGCCGGCGGCGGTGTCGCCGCGGACCCCGGGCTCGGTATCGACGATCTCCAGCACGACGGAGTTGGGCAGTTCCACGCCGACCACCTTGCCCTGGTAGAACCGGACGTGCAACTCCATGCCTTCCTTCAGGTAGAGGACGTCGTCCCCCAGCTGGTCCCGACCGAGGGTGTACTGGTCGTAAGTCTCCTGGTCCATGAACGTGTAAAGCCCGTCGGATTCGTAAAGGTACTGGACCAGCCGGGTGTCCAGGATGGCCCGGGTGAGCTTCTCCCCCGCCCGGAAGGTCATGTCGCGGACGTTGCCCGTCCTGATGTTCCTGAGCCTGGTCCGGACAAACGCCGAGCCCTTGCCGGGCTTCACGTGCATGAACTCGACCACCGACCAGATCTCACCGTCCAGTTCGATGGTGATCCCGGTCCGCAGGTCGTTGCTGGAGATGGACACGCCAGTTTCCCCCCGATTCGACACCGCCGTCGGAACCGACGGCCGCAATTCGCTCCGGCCGCAGGCGGCACCTGCCGCCCGGCCCGAGCGAGCCCCGGCATGCCGGCTAGGCCAGCACCGTGAGCTCCTTCGGGAAGTCCGTCAGGACCTCGGCCCCCGTCTCCGTCACCACCACCAGGTCTTCGACGCGCACGCCGCCCTCCCCGGGGAGGTACGCGCCGGGCTCCACCGTGACCACCATCCCGGCTTCCAGGACCACCTCCTCGGCGGACGGCGAGAGCGACGGGAACTCGTGGACGGCCAGTCCGACCCCGTGGCCCAGGCCGTGGCCGAAGTACTCGCCCAGGCCGGCCCCGGTCAGGGCCTCGCGGGCCACCGCGTCAACCTCCCGGGTGGTCCGTCCCGGGACCACGGCCTCCAGCGCCGCCCGCTGGGCCCGGAGCACCGCCTCGTACACCTCCCGCTGGCGGGCGGTGGGCTCGCCCGTCAGGAAGGTCCGGGTGATGTCTGAATGGTAGCCCCGGCAGGCCGCGCCGAAGTCCAGGGTCACGAATTCGCCGGGGCGGATGACCCTGTCCGAGGCCGCGCCGTGGGGCAGGGCCGATCGGGGGCCCGAGGCCACGATGGCGGGAAAGGCCGACGCGTCGGCCCCCAACCGGCGGATGGCAAACTCGAGTTCCAGCGCCACGTCCCGCTCCCGGGCGCCGGGCCGGACGGCGGGCACGACCTGTGCGAGGGCCCGGGTGGCGATGGCCGCCGCCTCCCGGATGAGCGCGATCTCGGCCGCGTCCTTGACCCCCCGGAGCCGGTCGGCGGCGGGGGCACGGGGCTCCAGGACCACGGGGGCCAGTTGCTCGCGGAACTCCTCGAACCGGCCGACGGTCAGGTGGTCCTGCTCCACCATGAGGCGCCGGATGCCGAGTTCCTCAAGGAGCGGTTTGAGGGCCTCGGACACCGGGTGGCCGTGGCGGACCACGCGGTACTCCGGCGCCTCCGCCTGGGCCTGTTCCACGTAGCGGAAGTCCGTCACCAGGCAGGCCGCGTCCCGGGAGATGACCAGCAACCCCGCGGAGCCGGTGAAACCCGAGAGGTAGCGCCGGTTCTCGGGCTTGCTGATGAGCCAGGCGGCGTCCTCGCCGGCCTCGGCCAGTCCTTCCCGCAGCCTCCTCAGGCGCCCCGGCACCCCGGCGGCCACAGTCGTTCCCGTTGCAGCGTTCAAAAGGCTAGCCCCCGTTCAACGACGACTCCTGCCACCGCCATCCGGGGATCAACTCTTCTGTCGCGCCAGGTGGATGGCGGCCTGCAGTCCCAACCGGTAGCTGAAGGGCCCGAAGCCGGCGATGGTTCCCCGGCACACGGCCGCCAGCACCGACCGGTGGCGGAACTTCTCCCGGGCCTGGGGATTCGACAGGTGAACCTCGATGGCGGGAATGCCGACCCCGCTGATGGCGTCCCGGATGGCCAGGCTGGTGTGGCTGAAGGCCCCCGGGTTGATGACGATCGCGTCCGCGCGCCCGCGACAGCGGTGGATGGCGTCGATGATCTCCCCCTCGTGGTTGGACTGGAAGAAGTCCACCTCCACGCCGGCCTCCCGGGCGGCCTGTTCAAGCTCCCGCTGGATGTCCTCCAGGGTGGCCCGGCCGTAGATTTCCGGTTCCCGGGTCCCCAGGAGGTTCAGGTTGGGCCCGTTGATGAAGCTGACCCGCGCCATGGCTTGCCCTCCCGCGCTTCACCGCGCCTGCCGGGCGCGCGTCCAGGCGGCCGCGGCGTACTTTGACGCCACCAGGTACTCCGCCCGGCCTGCTTCTTCCTCCGTGAGCTCGCCGGGCTCCAGCCTGACGCCCAGCGCCGCCTCGAAACCGGCCGCCACCGCCCGCGCCACCTCGGCGGGGTCCGGCTCGCGGCCGAGAGCGTCGGCCAGGCCGCAGGCCCGTCGGGCCATGGCTTCCGCGGCCCGCCGCCGGGAGGCCGGGTCGGGCCACCGGAGCACGGCGGCGGCGGCGTCAGGGTCGAAGGCGATGAGGATGGCGCCGTGCTGGAGAATGGTCTCCCAGCGGCGGGTCTGGGCGCTCCCCACCACCTTCTTCTCGCCCACCAGCAGCTCGTACCAGGTCGGCACCTCGAAGCACGCCGCCGAACGCCAGTAGGCCGGGGTCGCGGCCGGGTCGGGCTCGATGAGCGCCGTCTCCGGGGGCTCGCTCAGCCGGGCCAGGACGCCCAGGCGCCGCAACCCGGCCAGCAGGCCCTGGCTCAGCGCCCGGTAGCTCTCCACCACGCTCCCCGGCAGGTGGGCCTGGCGGATGACCACCGAGTAGGTGAGTTCCCGGTCGTGGAGCACGGCCCGGCCGCCGGTCGGCCGGCGGACCACCTGGTAGCCCCGGGCCCGGCAGACGCCCAGGTCCACCTCGGTTTCGAGGTCCTGGAAGTAACCGACCGACACGGCCGGCGGGCGCCAGGTGAAGAACCGGAGGGTGGGCGGTACCACCCCCCGGGTGTGGGCCCAGAGCATGGCCTCGTCCACCGCCATGTTCCAGGCGGCGGACCCGGCCCCCGTATCCAGCAGCCGCCACCGCCTGGCCTCGGGCGGCAACGGGCAGTTCATCGTCCTGGTCAGGCTCCCTCCTTGCCGGGCCGCCACCGGACGTCGGGCTGCCTGGCCGCCCGGGCCTCGTCCAGCCGGCCCACCGGGGTGGTGTAGGGAGCGCCCTTCAACGCGTCCGGGTTGCCCTCGGCCTGCCGGGCGATCTCCACCATGGCCCCGACGAAGGCGTCCAGGGTCTCCAGGGTCTCCGTCTCGGTGGGCTCCACCATCAGCGCCTCCTCCACGATGAGGGGGAAGTAGATGGTGGGCGGGTGCACCCCGTAGTCCAGGAGCGCCTTGGCGATGTCCAACGCTCTCACGCCCGTCTTCTGCTTCTGCCGCCGGGCCGACAGCACGAACTCGTGCATGCAGGCCCGGTCGTACGGCAGGTCGTAATAGGGCTGGAGCTTGCGCATCAGGTAGTTGGCGCTGAGCACCGCGTCCTCGGACACCTGCTTCAGCCCGTCCGGCCCGTGGGCCCGGATGTAGGCGTAGGCCCGCACCAGCACGCCGAAGTTGCCGTAAAAGGCCATGAGCTTGCCGATGCTCTTGGGCCGGTTCCAGTCCAGGTAGTACCGGCCGGTGGCTTCGTCCCGCTCCACCATGGGCACGGGCAGGTAGGGAACCAGGGTCTCGGTGACGCCCACCGGCCCGGAGCCGGGCCCCCCGCCCCCGTGGGGCGTGGAGAAGGTCTTGTGCAGGTTGAAGTGGACCACGTCGAAGCCGGTGTCGGCGGGCCGGGCCCAGCCCATGATGGCGTTGGCGTTGGCCCCGTCGTAGTAGAGCAGCCCGCCGGCGTCATGGACCAGCCGGGCGATCTTGTCGATGTTCTCGTCAAAGAGCCCCAGGGTGTTGGGGTTGGTCAGCATGAAGGCGGCCACGTTGTCGTCCAGCAGCTTCTCCAGGGCGGCGATGTCCACCCCGCCGCGGTCGTCCGACGGCACCGACACCACGAAGCAGCCGCACATGGCCGCCGTGGCCGGGTTGGTGCCGTGGGCCGAGTCGGGCACGATGACCTTGCGCCGGTCCTCGCCCCGGTCCAGGTGGTAGGCGCGGATGATCTGCAGCCCGGTGAACTCCCCGTGGGCGCCGGCCGCCGGCTGCAGCGTCACCCGGGCCAGCCCGCCGATCTCGCAGAGGTAGCGCTCGAGCCGCCACATGAGTTCCAGCGCCCCCTGGGTCAGTTCCGGGGGCTTCATCGGGTGCAGCCCCGTGAAGCCCGGCAAGCGGGCCAGCGCCTCGTTGACCTTGGGGTTGTACTTCATGGTGCAGGAGCCCAGGGGGTAGAAGCCGGTGTCCACTCCGTGGTTCAACTGGGACAGCCGGGTGAAGTGCCGGATCACGTCGACCTCCGGGACCTCCGGCAGGGCGGCCGGTTCCTTCCGCAAGAGATCCTCGGGAATCAGTTCCGCCAGGGGCCGCTCGGGCACCTCCACCGGCGGCAGGGAGTAGGTGCTCCTCCCGGGGGCCGAGAGCTCGAAGATCAGGGGTTCGGTGTGGCGCGGATTCGTCGGGTTCACGCCATCGCCCCCAATCGCTCGGCCAGGGCGTCGATCTCGGCCCGGGTCCGCTTCTCGGTGACCGCGAACAGGAGGTGCCCCTTCAACTCGGGGTACCAGGTTCCCAGGTCGATGCCGCCCATCATCCCCGCCTCCAGCAGGTGCTCCTGCACCCGCTCGACCGGGTGCGGGCTCTTCACGGCGAACTCCCGGAAGAACGGCCGGGTGAAGGAGACTGACCAGCCGGGCAACCCGGCCAGCCGGTCACGGGCGTAATGCGCCTTGTACAGGCACTGCAGGGCCACGTCCCGCAGCCCCTCCCGGCCCATGATGGACATGTAGACGGTGGTGGCCAGGGCGCACAGGGCCTGGTTGGTGCAGATGTTGGAGGTGGCCCGCTCGCGGCGGATGTGCTGCTCCCGCGTCTGCAGGGTCAGCACGAACCCCCGCCGGCCCCGGTTGTCGACGGTGACGCCTGCGATCCGGCCGGGCATCCGCCGGATGAGGGCTTCCCTGGCGGCGAAGAAGCCGACGTAAGGTCCACCGAAGTTGAGCCCCAGGCCCAGCGGCTGTCCGTCGCCGGAGCAGATGTCCGCCCCGTAGTTGCCCGGCGCCTCCAGCACCCCGAGCGACAGGGGGTCAGCCGACACCGCCAGCAGCCCCCCGACCCGGTGCACGGCCTCGGCCAGTTCCGGACCGGGCTCCAGGCAGCCGAAGAAGTTGGGCTGCTGGATGATGAGGCAGGCCACGTCCTCGTCCAGGCGCTCCATGGCCGCGTCAAGGCTGGTGACGCCATCGTCCAGCGGAAGCTCCACCAGTTCCACCCCGGGCCGCCTGGTGTAGGTGGCCAGCGTCTGGCGGTAGTAGGGGTGGACCGCCCGCGACACCAGCACCTTCTTTCGTCCCGTGGACGACAGCGCCAGGTTGGCCGCCTCGCCGAGCGACGACGCGCCGTCGTAGTTGGAGGCGTTGGCCACGTCCATCCCGGTCAGCTCGCAGATCATGCTCTGGTACTCGTAGATCGCCTGGAGCGTGCCCTGGGCGATCTCGGGCTGATAGGGGGTGTAGGCGGTGTAGAACTCGCCCCGCCACAGGATCTGGTCCACGGCCGCGGGAACGTAGTGGTCGTAGGCGCCGCCCCCGGTGAAGCACGCCAGCCCCACGCGGTTCCTGGCTGCCAGGTCGCCCACGTGCCTGGTGAGTTCCCACTCGGACATGGCCGGCGGGAGGTCCATGGTGCCCCGGAAGCGGACCGCCTCGGGAATGTCGGCGAACAGCTCGTCGATGCCCTTGACGCCGATGGCGTCCAGCATCTTCCGGCGGTCCTCCGGGGTGTGCGGGTTGAAGCGCATGCCGTCGCCCTCCTAGGCCTGGCCGATCAGTTCCTGGTAACCCGCCGCGTCCAGGAGGTCACGAAGCTCGGCCGGATCGCCGATGCGCAGGCGGATGAACCAGCCCTCCCCGTACGGGTCCTGGTTCACCAGTTCCGGGTGGTCGACGAGCTTTTCGTTGACGGCGACGATCTCACCGCCCACCGGGGCGTAGACGTCGGAGACGGACTTCACCGACTCCACCACGCCGAAGGCCTCGTCCTTGGCCACCTTCCGCCCCACTTCGGGCAGTTCGACGTACACCACGTCGCCGAGCTGGTCCTGGGCGAACCAGGTGATGCCGACTACCCCCTCGCCGTCCTCCACCCTGATCCACTCGTGTTCCTTCGAATATCTGAGCTCCTCGGGGTACACCCGTCGCTCCCTCCCTGCCCCCTGACCGGTTCCCGCGCGGCCGCGGGCCGCCGTGGTGCTCCGCTGCCGCCGTTGCGCCCGCCCTATCCCGCGGGGCGCCGGTAAAAGGGAGACCATCCTCTCCAGTGTATCCCCTTCTCGACACCGGGCACGTCTTACCCGCCACGTCCACCCCCTCCCGGCAGTAGGTGCCCAGCGTCGACAGTCCGCGGGCCGGGCTTCGACGGTCCGAAAGGCCGTTCCTGCCCTTGCCGGATCCCACCGGCCCCGCACGGCGACGGTGAATTTCCCGAGCCAAATGACCGATATGAGGAACAGCGGCAGGTGTGCGCCCTGCCGGCCAAGGTGTTCGGGGAGGGGAACCTGATGCACCGGACGCTCCCGGGCCTGGAACAGGCACCCGGTTCGGCACGGATCCTCTCGGCCCTG
The DNA here is from genome assembly GCA_020725105.1 of Symbiobacterium thermophilum. Lineage (GTDB taxonomy): Bacteria > Bacillota > Sulfobacillia > DYFQ01 > DYFQ01 > DYFQ01. Next base: position 21,571 of record DYFQ01000009.1, on the reverse strand, counting down.
GTGAGGCACCTTCACGCGGTGGCCAGCGTCTGCGACCGCCTGGGCCTGGAGGAACGGACCGACGAGATACGCGCCTTGTGGCTGCGGCTCCGTCCGGACCTGGAAGGGCGCCTGTCAAGCCCTGCCATGCGGGCCGAGGCCGCCGCCGCGCTGGGACTGGACAGCGGTGACGACCGGGTTCTGAACCTCCCCGTGGCCGAACCCAGGGGCTTCTGAGCGCGCCCGCCTAACCCACTCCCCACAGCCAGCGAATCAGGTCAGGCCCCCAGGCCAGCGCGAGCACCGCCCCGGCGGCCAGAAAGGGGCCAAAGGGGATAGGGTCCTTCCGCCCCTTGACGCGCCAGGCCACCAGCGCCAGGCCCACCGCGCCCCCCAGGACGACCGCCAGAACCATGGCCAGCAGCCCCAGCCGCCAGCCCAGGTAGAAACCGACCAGCGCCGCCAGCTTCACGTCGCCGCCGCCCATGCCGCCGGGGTAGGCGAGAGCGACGGCCAGGAACAGCCCCCCGGTGGTCGCGGCCCCCAACAGGCCGTCCGCCAGTCTCAGGGGCGTCGGCCACCAGAAGAGAAGCACGCCTGCCCCCGCCCCCGCCAGGACCAGCCGGTTGGGGATGATACCGTGCTCCAGGTCAATGAAGGCCGCGGCGGTCACCACTCCCACCAGCACGAAAGCCCCCGGCAACTCCCAGCCCCAGCCCAGCCGCTGGTAGACCAGGGCGTAGGCCAGCCCGGTGAGGACCTCCACGGCCGGGTACCGCCAGCCGACGGGGGACCCGCAGTAGCGGCAGCGGCCCCGCAGCGCCAGGTAACTGAGGACGGGCACCAGGTCCCAGGGGCGCAGGGCCGCCCGGCAGGCGGGGCAGTAGGAGCCGGGCCAGAGCAGGGACTGGCGCCGGGGCAGCCGGTGGATGACCACGTTCAGAAAGCTGCCCACCACCGCCCCCAGGAGAAAGGCCAGGCCCACCTGGACCCGGGGGTCGAGGAAAGCCCAGGCGGCGCTCACGGCCGGCACCCGAAGGCCCTCGGCCGCCGGGGTCGCCGAGGACGGCCTGGAGCCGGGTTTCGCTGTCGACGGAACCGGGGATACATGGCACCCGCCTCACCGCGACGTTTGCTGCGGCCGCGGCGGACCATTTCGGCCGGCCCCTCCCGCGTTCCTCCCCCCGTGGCGGCCCGCTACGGCTCCACGACCAGCTCGAAGCGGGCCACCGGCCCGCGGTCCCCGACCACCACCTCGGCCACCCAGCGGCCCCCGTGGTCCAGGCGGCCGGTACCCCGGTAGCGCCCGCCGCCGGCCGGTTCCAGCGTGACGGCGGTGTCCCCGTGGTCCATGTCGGGCATGAACAGCACCAGCCGGATGCCCTCGCCCGCCTGAACGGGCAGGCTCCCGCCGCGGAACTGGACCTCGAACGCCAGATCGGTCCTGGCCCGCGGCGGCCACGGCTCCGCCCGCAGGACCACGGGGCCGGACTCGCCCCGGTACTCCAGGCCCGGCGCCCGGCAGGCCGGCAGCAGGAGCCCCGCGGCACCAAGCCACACCGCCACCAAGGCCAGGCCCGCCAGCCGCGCCGGCCCGCCCGCGCGCTTCAAGGCCAGCATCTCTCAGGTCCCCTCCCCGCGACGTTCATGCCTCCACCTGGCGGCGGAACAGCCACCACGGGCTCCGGCTCCCTGCTCCAGGTCGGCGGCCTGTCGACAGGCACAAGGCTGCGTGCAGCTCCAGGTTAGCCGGCCTTCGCCGGGCGGGCTGTGATGTTCCTCATACCCGACCCGGGGCGAAAGACGGGCCGGACCGCGCGCCCGGCCGCCGACTTCCTCTCGGAGCTTGACACGTCCAGGCACCCTCGCGGAAGATGAAGGTGGCCTGGCCTCGAAAGATGTTGCCGGGCACGGCCCACAAGGGTGGTTTCACCGGATATCATGAAGCGCCGCCTGGGGGACATGGTCCGGGAGGCGGGGGTAATCTCGCCCCAGCAACTCCAGCAGGCCCTCAAGGTGCAGGAGCAGTCGGGCAAGCGCCTGGGCGAGATCCTGGTGGCGCTCGGCTTCGTCAGTGACGTGGACGTCGCCCGCTTTCTGGCCGAACAGCGGGGCATCCCTTTCCTGCCCGCCGAGCAACTGACCGTGAACCGGGCGGCGGCACGCCTGCTGTCCGAAGAAGCGGCCCGGCGTTACCGCGCTGTTCCCATCGCGCTCGAAGGCGACAGCCTGGTCGTCGCCATGGCCGACCCCCTCGACGTCCTGGCCCTCGACGACATCAGCGCCCTCACCGGTCGCCCGGTCCGGGCAGCGGCCGTGACCGAGCAGGGCATCGAACGGGCCCTGGCCCTGGCTTACCGCGTGCCGGGACCTCCTCAGGCAGGGCCCCAGGCCGAAGGTCCCGGCCGGCCCGCGGCCGGAGCGCCCGCCATGGCTGCCCGGCCGGCGCGACCCGAACCCGGCGGCCAGCCCGCCGCCGACGCCGACAGCGCGCCCGTGATCCGCCTGGCCAACACCATCATCGAACGGGCCATCCAGGAGCGGGCCTCCGACGTCCACCTGGAGCCGCTGGAGGACTCCGCTCGGGTTCGCTACCGCATCGACGGCGTCCTGCGGGAAGTGATGACCGTGCCCCCCGAGACCCACCCGGCCCTGGTGTCGCGGCTCAAGCTCATGGCCGAGATGGACATCTCCGAGCGCCGGGCGCCCCAGGACGGCCACTTCCGTTTGCGCCGGGACGGGATCGATATCGACCTACGGGTGGCCACCCTGCCAACCATCTACGGGGAGAAGGTGGCCATGCGGCTACTGGACAAGGGACGGGTCATCACCGCCCTGGACGGGCTGGGGATGGCCCCCGCCACCCTCGAGCTTTACCGCCGGCTGATCAGGGCGCCCTTCGGCCTGCTCCTGGCCAGCGGCCCGACGGGCAGCGGCAAGACCACCACGCTCTTGGCCACCCTTACCGCCCTCAACGATCCCGCCAAGAACGTCGTGACCATCGAGGACCCGGTGGAGTACGAGGTGGCCGGGGTAAACCATACCCAGGTGAACGAGCGGGCCGGCTACACCTTTGCCCGGGGCCTGCGGGCCATCGTCCGCCAGGACCCCAACATCATCATGGTCGGCGAGATCAGAGACCCCGACACGGCCGACACCGCCGTGGGGGCCGCCCTCACCGGCCACCTGGTGCTCTCCACCATCCACACCAACGACGCCGCCGGGGCCGTGGCCAGGCTTCTGGACATGGGCGTGGAGCCTTTCCTCATCGCCAGCGCCCTGGTGGGGGTGGTGGGCCAGCGGCTGGTGCGGGTGCTGTGCCCTCGCTGCCGGTCGCCCGAGGACCTTGACCCCGACGCGCCTGAACGGTTCGCGCTGGGGCTGGGGAAGGGCCGGGTCACCGTCTACCGGGCCATTGGTTGTCCCGGTTGCGGCGGCCAGGGGTACCACGGCCGCACCGGCCTCTTCGAGGTGCTGGCGGTGAACGCCAGGCTCAGGTCCCTCATTGACCAGCGGGTTTCGGCCGACGCACTGCGCGAGGCGGCCATCGCCGAAGGCATGGCGCCGTTGCTCAAGGACGGCGTGGACAAGGCGCTGGCCGGCATCACCAGCCTGGAGGAAGTACGCCGGGCCGCTTTCCGGGAGGCGTGACATGCGGTCGATCCAGGACCTCCTGCGCCGGACTCTGGAGGTTTCCGCTTCCGACCTGCACCTGACGGTGGAGCGTCCGCCGGTGGTCCGGGTCCACGGCAAGCTCGAAGACCTGCCGGAGCCGGTGCTGGGGCCCGAGGACACCCGGGCGCTGCTGGACGAAATCTTGCCCGCCCAGTTGCGGCCCCGGTTCGAAGCCACGGGCGACGCCGACTTCTCCTGTAGCGTCCCCGGGCTGGCGCGGTTCAGGGTCAACGCCTACCGGCAACGGGGTTCGGTGGGCCTGGCCATCCGGGTCATCCCGACCCGGATCCTTACCCTGGACGAACTCGGCCTGCCGCGCGTCGTGGCCGACCTGGCCCGGGCGCCGCAGGGCCTGATCCTGGTCACGGGTCCGACCGGCAGTGGCAAGTCCACGACCCTGGCGGCCATCGTGGACCTCCTCAACACCGAGTACCGTTACCACATCATCACCCTGGAGGACCCCATCGAGTTCTTGCACCGCCACCGGCAGAGCATCGTCAACCAGCGGGAAGTGGAAAGCGACACCGAGTCCTTTGCCCGCGGGCTCCGCGCCGCCCTGCGGGAGGACCCCGACGTCATCATGGTCGGGGAAATGCGGGACCTGGAGACCATTGCCACCGCCATCACCGCCGCCGAGACCGGCCACCTGGTCCTGGCGTCGCTGCACACGGCCAGCGCCCCCCAGACGGTCGACCGCATCATCGACGCCTTCCCGCCCCACCAGCAGCAGCAGATCCGCCAGCAACTGGCCGGCAGCCTGGTGGGTGTCGTTGCCCAGACCCTGGCGCCCCGCGTCGACCGGCCCGGGCGGGTGGCCCTCCTGGAGGTGCTCGTGGCCACCCCCGCCGTCCGGAACCTGATCCGGGAAGGAAAGACCCACCAGCTCCCCGCGGCCATCGAAACGGGCGCCCGGTTCGGGATGAGGAGTTTTGAGGTGTCCCGTCAGGAACTGGCCCGGCAGGGAATCATCACCGGCACCGGGCCGCCACCGGGCCCCGGGAGGTAGCCACGGGTGCCGCGCTACGCCTATCGCGCCCGGGACGCCGCGGGTCGCCTCCACGGCGGGAGCATCGAGGCCGCCGATGCCGGCGAGGCGCTGGCGAGGCTCAGACGCCGGGGCCTGACGGTGACCGGCGTGGAGCCCGACCGGGACCTGGGGAACATGGTCCGGGCCTGGCTCCGGTCGCGCAGGCCGGGCGCGAGGATGAGCCACCGGGACCTGGCTTTTTTCTGCCGGCAGCTCGGCACCATGGTGGCGGCCGGCGTCTCGCTCCGCGGCGCGCTGCAGACGTTGAGCCCCGGGGCCCGCCCCGGCGTCCGCTCGGGCCTGGAGCGCGTCCTGGCATCCCTTGAGGGGGGCGAAAGTCTGACCGGCGCCCTGGAGCGCGCCGCGCTGGTGCCGCCCCTGGTGGTGAACATGGTGGCCGCGGGAGAGGCGGGCGGAATCCTGGACGAGGTCCTGCTGCGCCTGGCCGACCACTACGACAAGGAGTACGCCGTGGCCCGGAAGGTCCGGAGCGCCCTGGCCTACCCCGCGGTGGTGCTGGCGGCCGCCCTGGGGGTCCTGACCCTGCTGGTGACCTACGTGTTTCCCATCTTCGTGCAGTTCTTCCAGCAGTTCGACGCGCCCCTGCCCGCCCCCACCCGGGCGCTGCTGGCCACCAGCCAGTGGTTGCGGGCCTACGGCTGGGTCCTCGCCGCCGGACTCGCGGCGGCAGCCGTGGGGGCGCGGGCCTGGGCGGCAAGCACAGCCGGGCGCCGGCGGCTGGAACGGCTGGTGCTGGCCCTGCCGCTGGGCGGCCGCCTGCTGCAGCTGCGTGAAGTGTCCCGGCTGGCGCGGACCCTCGGCGCCCTCTACCGGAGCGGGGTGCCCCTGGCCGAGGCGCTGGCCGTCGCCGAGCGCACCCTTCACCTGCGGCTGCTGGCCGACGGGGTGAGGGCGGCCCGGACCGCCCTCACCGCCGGGCGGCCCATGGCCGAGCCCTTCCGCCGCCACCCCCACTTCCCGCCCATGCTGGCGGACATGGTGGCCGTGGGCGAGGAGAGCGGGACCCTCGACGCCATGCTGGCCCGCCTGGCGGACTACTACGACCGCGAGGTGGACGCCATGGCCACCCAGCTGACGGCGCTCCTGGAGCCGGTGCTCGTGCTCTTGCTGGGAGTCATTGTCGCGGTAGTGGTGGTGTCCATGTTCCTGCCGCTGTACGACCTGATAACGCTGTTCGGGTGACCGAAGATTCGACCATTGCGGAAAAGCTTGCCATTGTGAGCAGGATCGTGTAGCATGTTGTCGAATCTCAAAGTCTCACCCCCCTTGAGACCGTGACCCTGACCGGCCCCGCGCAGCCAGGGCAGTGCTGAAGAGGAGGCGATGAAAGTAGGGATGCGGTGGCTCGGCCCCCGCGGCAGACCGCGGGTGGGAGTCCACCGGGCTGCAGGGACGCGCCGGAGGCGGCTCACGGACGACCGAGGTTTCACCCTGATCGAGCTGGTGGTCGTCATGGCCATCATCGGCATCATGGCCACCCTCGTGCTGCCGCGCGTCGGTACCGCCCTTGAAGACGCCCGCAGGGGCTCTGCCCGCCTTGCCGCACGGGAACTGAAGGCGGCCCTGGAACGCTTTTACATCGACAGGGGTTACTATCCCCTTGACCAGGACGACCGCGACACGCCCGGAGCGGACACGGTCTCCGGTTACGCCACCCTCCGGACGGTGCTGGCCGCCTACGTCAGCATGCCGGCGACGCAGGACGACGCCCCGTTCGCGTTTGAGAGCTATGCAACGGAGGGCTCGGGCACGGACGCCAGCCCTAACCGGCCCCAGCGGTTCACCTTGAATATCCGGGACCGCTCGGCGGCGGCAAAGCTGATCACCATCACCGAGCGGGAGATCACGTCCGAATAGCAAAAGGCGGGCGAACCTGCCGAACTCTGGGCGCCTGGCCCGAACCCCGACCCGGGCGCGGCAGGCGCTGAAAGGAGGTGCAAGGGAGCATGGGATTCCGCAAGCGGCTGGCCGGGCTCAAGGGAGAGCGCGGCTTCACCCTGCTGGAGCTGGTGGTGGTCATCGCCGTCATCGCCATCCTGGCCGCGCTGGTGATCCCCCGGGTGGGCCAGGCCATGGAGGACGCCCGCAAGGGCAGCGCGAACCTGGCCGCCCGGGAGCTGCGGGTCGCGCTGGAGCGCTTCTTCAAGGACAAGGGTTACTACGCGGCGGACAACAACGTCGCCGACAACGTCACTGTCACCGAACGGGTTTACGATTACGCTACACTGCGCACGGTCCTCTCACCGTACATCAGCCTGCCGACGACTGACGCGGACGCTGTATTCACCTTTAGGAGCTACGACGACGGTTCCGCTGCGACTGCTGCTCGGCCCACCACTTTCACTCTGGTCATCCGGGACACGACCGCCGCGCAGCGGCACATTAGCATCACCCCCGACGGAATCGACTTCAACGCAGGCTCCGGACCGTAATCGACTTCACCCCTTAAATCCACCTCAAACGCGTGACGCGACCGGCGAGAGAAGCCGGCGTGAGCCGGCCCGCGCCAGCGGGCCGGCTCGCGCCCTTCGGTCTGCCCGATCGCGACGGTCCGGGGGCAGGTTCCCGGGCCCGGGACAGGGAATGCACCCGCGGCGGCAGGGAACGTGTCTTCGCGTGCTGCCTTGCCCGCGGGGCCCGAGAAGGTGGCGCCACGAACATGCGGCGGCTGGACAGCAAGGGGCTGACCCTTCTGGAAGTGGTGGTGGCCCTGGGGATCCTGGGGCTGATGACCGCCGGGATCCTGGGGCTGATGGTGGCCGGCCTCTGGGCCGTCACCGACGCCCGCTACCACACGGCGGCCGTCCTGACGGCGGAGGGCCGCCTGGAACAGATCAGGGCGGCCGGTCTTCGGGCGCTGGGCGAGGGCTCCGGCTGCGGGCCGTGGGAGCCGGTCGCCGACCCCGAGGTGCCCGAGGCCGCCGGGCTCGAAGCCCGCACCTGCGTCGACCCCTCCGTGGCCTACAACCTCGGGCGGGTCACCGTGGAGGTCCGGTGGCACCTGAGAGGGATCGGGCGGACCACGCGCCTGATCACCCTGATCCACGCTGGCCAGGGCCTCGCCGAGGGGTGGGGCGGGCCGTGAGCCGGCCCCCCCCGGCGCGGCCGCAGGCGGGGTTCACCCTGGCGCAGGCGGGGTTCACCCTGATGGAAGTGGTGGTCGCCCTGGGAATCGCGGGGCTGGTGGCGGCGGCCGTCCTGTCGCTGCAGGGGTTCGGGCTGCGGGCCTGGCGGACCGCCGAGGGGCTGCTGGAACGGCAGCAGAGCGTGAGGCTGGCCGTGGTCCGGGTCACGGCCGCCGCCAGGGAGGCCCGCGCGGTGCTCCTGCCGCCCGCCGGCGCGGCCGGCGACAGCCTGGAGCTCCTGTGGCGACCCGGCGCTACCGTCAGGTTCTGGACCGAGCCGGAGGCCGGCGGCAGGCTTGCCCTCTGGCGCCGGTGCGACGGCGGGGGGTGTCCGCCGGCCGAGGCAGAGGCCCAGCCGGTGGCCGGGGGACTCACCTCGGTGCGGTTCGAGCACCTGCTGGCCGGCGCTCCGCTGGTGGTGGTCACCGTCAGGGCCGAAACCGACGACGGCCGGCCGGTGGTCCTCAAGGCCGGGGCCGTGCTGCGGAACGGCCGGTGACTGCCGTGGGCACGGGTTGGCCGGGGCTGTCACCGGGACCAACCGGGCTCGCCGGAAGGGTGCGAGGCGAGGCGGGCGTGGCCCTGCTCGGGGTGGTGCTGGGTCTTGCCCTCCTGTCCCTGGTGGCGGTGAGCGTTGTCTGGAGCGGCACCCGGGAGCTGCAGATGGCCGCCTACCACCGGGACGCGGTCCAGGCCTTGCACGTGGCCGAGGCCGGGCTGGAGCGGGCCATTTCCCTGCTGGAGACGAGACCCGGCTGGCGGGAAACCATCACCAACGACTACCGGGGCCCCGGCGGGCAGCCGCGCATAAACGACCCGTTCGACTTCGGCACCCACCTGGGAGCCTACCGCGTCACCTTCAGCCAGCCGGCACCCGACACCGTGCTGGTACGTTCCGCCGGCACGGTCGCCCGGGCGGCCCGGGCGGTGCAGGGACTGGTCGGCCTGGAGCCGCCGGAAGCCGTCCGGTACGTGCTCTTCAGCGACGTCTCTCTCTACGTGGCAGGTGATGCTGCCAGCCTGACGGGGGACGTGTTTGTGAACGGCGACCTGACCAACCGGGCCCGGGTGGAGGTAGACGGGTCCGTCTACCTGACCGGGCGTCTGGTCAACGTGGGCAAGCGGGCCCGCGTCGAGGCGTCCGGGGGCGTCTTCGAAGGGGTGGCCCCGGTGACCCGGCCACTGCCGCCCCTGGGGTGGTATGAGGCCCTGGCCACCACGGTCCTGGACGGCGACCGGGAACTGGTGGATCCGGTGCTGGCCGACGAGGTACTGGTCGTACGCGGGGACCTGACGATCCGGGGGACCTACGGCGGCCGCGGCACCATTGTGGTCACGGGACAGGTCGTGGTTTCCCGCGACCTGCTCCGGGGTGACCCCGCCGACGGGCTTGCCCTGATCGGCCTGCAGGACCTGGTGGTGGCGCCGGGCCGGCGGGTGGAAGCCCTCCTTTACGTTTACGGCGAAGCCCACTTGGGCGCCCGAGTCAGCCTGGACGGCGCCCTGGTTGCCGCCGCCGCTTACTGGCCGACCCGGCTGGAGGCGACCCACGCCGTGCCGCCCCCCGCGGCGCTGCCGCCGGGACTGCCCGGGCTGCGGGCGGTCCTGCTGGAGTGGCAGGAGGTCCCGCCCTGAGCCGCCAACTACGGGTTGAGGAGCCCGGTCCGGCGGGTGCCCGAATCGGGGGTCGAAGCGGGGGGGCCGACGTGGAACCCTTTCCCTACCCTTCGCGTCCCAGGCGGAGCGACAGAAAGCGGGCCGAGCACGCCGGCCGCCGGCTGGCCACCGGGCAGGACCTGACCGAGGGCCTGGCGGCCCTGGGTCTGGCGGGGCTGCTGGTGGCGGGGACCCGCTGGTTGCAGACCCGCGGTCACTTGACGGCCTTTCCCGACCTTCACGTGACGGCCGGCGGCCTGGTGGTCGCCGTCGTGTTGCTCGCCGGCGTCCGCCGGCTGGCTTGGAGGTCCGCGGCGCCGGTTGAGGAAGCTCCGCCCGGCCCGCCGCCGGCTACGGGGCCCGAGCCCCCCGCCGCCGAAGTGGGCGGGGGCCACGAGGAACCGGCGGAGCGGCCGGCCGAGCCGCCGCCTCCGGTCGCGACGGCCGTGCCGGCACCGGGACCGGCCCCCGCCCCAGCCGGGCGGGAGCCGGCGCCGGTCCCCTGGGACCAGCCTCTTCCGCGACGGGTCGCTGTCTCGCAGCGGCGGACGCTGCTGGGTCTGGACCTGGGCACCTGGCGCTGGCGGTTCGTGCAGGTCCTGCCCGGGGCGGAGGGCCCGACCATCGTGAACGCCGGCGAGGCCCGGGCCGTGGCCAGGGGGCCCGGCAACGGAGCAGATGTCCGGTACGCGGCCGGCCTGAGGAGTTTTCTCGGTGCCTTCGGTGTAGCTCAAAGACGGGTGGTGGCGGCCCTTGGCGGCCACGGGGTGCTGGTGCGGATCGTCGAGTTCCCGCCCATGAGCGAGCCGGAAGTGCGCGAGGCCGTCCGGGTGGAGTGGGACCGGTACGTTCCCCTGCCGCAGGAGGGGACCGTTCACGACCTCGCCGTGCTCGGTGACGGTCCAGCCAGAGGCGCCGCGCGGGTGCTACTGGTAGCCGCGCCGCGGGAGGCCGTCCTCGACACCCGGCGGCAGTTGCGCCAGGCCCGGCTCGACCTCAGCGCCCTGGAGGTGCGGACCGTCGCCCTGTACCGGGCCGTGGCCGCCAACGGCTACGCCCCGGAAAACGACGAAGCCGGGGCACTGGTGACGGTGGATCTTGGCGCCGGTGCCACGGAAGTAGCCGTGTTCGCCCATGGGTTTCCCGTGCTCCAGAGGGTCCTGCAGCCGGGAGGCCTGACCCTGGTACAGCGGGTCGCGGGGGCGCTGGGCACCGATCCGGCCGCCGCCGAAGCGGGGCTGAGGCGCGACGGGCTCCGGGGCGAGGCCGGGTGGGTGTTGCGGGCGGAGCTGGAAAACCTCTTTTTGCTGGTGGCTCAGACCGTCGAGTTCTGCCTGGACCGCCACGCAGTGCCGGGCGTCGCCCGGGTGGTGTTGACGGGCGGCGTGGCGGGCCTCCTGGGTCTTCCGGAGCTGGCCACCGAGATCATCACCAGGGAACTGGCACGGCGTGTCGGCCAGGAGAGCACCGAGGTGGTGGTGGGCCGCCCGACGCGCCGGGTACCGCTTCACCCCGACCTGGCCTCGAGCCGCCCGCCCATGGGTCCCGAGTTCATGCTGGCCCTGGGGCTGGCCTTGCGGGAGGCGCCTCCTCAATGATGCGGGTCGACCTCCTGGCCCCGGTCCGCGTCGGCCGCCGGATTCCGTGGACCGGGATCCTGGTGGCACTGGCGGCGATGGCCCTGGCCGTGATCGCCGGCTGGTACTACGGTCGCCTGAGCGCGGCGGTGACCGCGGCCCAGCTGGAACTCGACGCGCTAGAGCAGCACCGGGCGGCGCTACGCGAGCAGGTGGAGCGCCAGGCGCGCCTTGCCGCCGAGGAGCAGGCCCTCGCCCAGCGGGTGGCAGCCGTCGAAGCCATCAGCGCCCGGCCGGTCAGCCCCGTGCTCAGGGAGTTCCAGGCGCTGGCCGGTCCCGGCGTGACTCTGGAATCGGTCCGGGAGGTGGCTGCCGGCCAGCTCGAAGTCCGCGTGCTTGTGAGGTCGCTGGCCCAGGGGGCCCAGTACCTCCGGGCCCTCGATGCCGCCCCGGCCTTCGGTAGTCCCACCCTGCTGGCGGTGGAGGTGACCCCTGGCGGGTTCGGGCTGACGTTTGCGGTCAAGGCAGGAGGCGGCTAGCCGTGTGGCGGCGGCTGACCCGGCGCGAGCGGGTCCTGATCGTCGTGGCGCTGATCCTGGCCCTGGGGGCCGGCGGCTACGTGTACGTCCATGAGCCCCTGGTGAAACGGCAGGCCGCCCTCGCGGAGGAGATCGACCTGGCTCGTCAGGCCCTGGCGCGGGCCCAGGCGCTGGCAGCTGAAGTTCCGGCCAGGGAAGCGGCCGTGGAAAGGCTCAGACAGCGGCTCGCCGCGGCCGAAGCCCGACTGGCCGCTCCGGCGGACCTGCCCGCCTTTCTGGAGGCGGCGGAGGCCGCCGGTCGCAGAGCGGGCGTGTCCATCGAGGCGATACGCCTCATGGAACCGGTTGACGGCGGGGCCTACCGGCGTCACCCCCTGGCGCTGACGGTGCAAGGGTCCTACGCCGGCCAGGTCGCGTTTCTTGAGTTCCTGGAGGGCTCCGGCCGGCTGGTCACCGTGGACGCCTTCGAGGTTTCGCGGACGCCTGGCGGCGGCTATGCCGGCAGCTACGTCGTCTCGGTGGTAACCCTGGCCGGGGCCGGCCGGTAGGGCCGTGGACGGTGGCCTGCCTTCCCCCCGCGGGTCGACCCTGGCCGAACTGGTCCTCGTCCTGGCTCTCGTGGCGGTCCTGGCCGGCCTGATTATCCCTGTCTACCGGGCGACTCTGGACCGCGCGGCCCTCAATGCGGCTGCCTCGGAGCTGAAAACGACCCTCCGGTGGGTCCAGGAGCGGTCGCTGGCCGACGGAGCCCGCTGGGAGGTGAGGTTCGACGTTGCGGCCTCGGCCTACGGAGTGTACCGGGAGGCTATGGCCGTGGAGGGGCCGGCGGCGGTGCGGTCCGGGGTCAGGCTCGTGGCGGCCGACTTCGGCGGGCAGCCGGTGGTCTCTTTTGGTTACGGCGGCGTCGCCAGTGCCGCGGGCTGCGTGTGGCTGGCGAGCGAGGGCGGCCGGCGCGTTCGGGTGGCCGTCACCGGTGCCGCCGCGCGGATAGAGGTCCTCGAGGGAGACGGGCCCTGCCCGCCGTGACGAGGGCGGTCGCCAGGGCAGGCCACCGGGGCCGGAACGCCGACTAGCCCCTGGACGGCCGGTAAAAGGGAGTCTTGACCGTCCGCGCCCTCGCCGGCCGGCCGCGGATCAGCACGTCAAACTCGCGGTCGGGCACGGCCAGGTCCGGCGGCACGTAGCCCAGGCCGATGTTCCGCTCCAGCGTCGGGGAGTACGTCCCCGACGTGACCGTCCCCACCTCCACCCCGTCGCGGGCGATGGGGTAGCCGTGCCGGGGGATGCCCCGGTCGGCCATGACAAACCCCGCCAACCGCCGCCGGACTCCCTCCGCCTGCTGCCGCTGGAGGGCCGCCTTGCCGATGAAGTCCGGCTTGTCGAACTTGACCGTCCACTCCAGCCCCGCCTCGAGGGGCGTGGTCCGGTCGTCGATGTCGTTGCCGTAAAGCAGCAGCCGGGCTTCGAGGCGCAGGGTGTCCCGGGCCCCCAGGCCGGCCGGCACCAGGCCGTCGCCGGCGCCGGCGTCGAGCAGCGCCGTCCAGATGGCCTCGGTGTCGCCCCAGCGGCAGTAGATCTCGAAGCCATCCTCTCCGGTGTATCCCGTTCTCGATACCAGACAGGTCTTGCCCGCCACCTCGACCCCCTCCCGGCACCAGTAGGTGCCCAGGGTCGACAGGTCCGTGGCGGTAATTCGCTGCACGATGGCCGGGGCCAGCGGTCCCTGGCAGGCCACGAGCCCCGTCTCCAGGGACACGTCCTCCAGTTCGACATCGAAGTGGCGGGCGTGCTCGGCCACCCACTCGAAGTCCTTGCGGGTGTTGGCCGCGTTGACCACCATCATGAAGCGGTCCTCGCCCAGCCGGTACACGAGGCAGTCGTCGACGATGCCCCCGTCCGGCCAGCAGACGGGCGCGTACAGCACCTTGCCGGGCTTGAGGCGGCCGGCGTCGTTGGTGATGACCCGGTTCACGAGCCTGAGGGCGTCAGGCCCGGAGAGGCGGAACTCACCCATGTGGGAAACGTCGAACAGCCCGGCCGCCGAGCGGACGGCCCGGTGTTCCTCGATGACCCCCGCGTACTGCACGGGCATGCTCCAGCCGCCGAACTCGACCGTCCGGGCGCCGTGGTTCACGTGCCACGACCACAGCGGCGTCTTGCGGGGCGTGTCAGTGGGCCGGTGGTTCATCAACCAGCCCTCCTTTCCGGCGGGCGCCGGGGTGTCCCCGGGCCCCAGGATAGGATGCACCGTTGCTGGCGAAAGCTGGCAGGCGGGGCGAGACTACCCTCCCGCGTGGGCTTCGACGGTCCGGAAGGCCACTCCTGCCCTGCCTGCCGGGCGGGGGCAGACCACCAGAAGATCCGATTGCCTTAAGCCCGCGTGCCGGCTCGCCGATAATTTGAGTGAGCGCGGAACGGAGAGGACCGACCCCGGAGCGGCTTTCCGGGGGCCCTCGAGCGGCTTCCCGGCGCCCGTGCGGGGCAAGGCCGGCAGGAACAGCGGGCTCGTTGGCGCAAATTGGAAGTGAGTGTGAGTCGTTGATCGGTCGATCCGCCACTGCTGCAAACGGGAGGGAGGGGGCGTTGATGGACGCGGCCGTGCCGCGAATGTGGCCGGGCTGCCTGCGCGCTCTTTCTCGCATGCGGCGCGCGTCTGCTAACAGCCGCCGCGGCGCCGTACCGGCTTGGAGCGGGTGACCATGCCCGGTCCGCGACACGCCCGCCGCCGGCTCGAGGTGCTCGCCGCCGTGGCCGAACACCTCAACCGCACCGTCGCCCTGGAGCCGATGCTCGCCCCCACCCTCGCCCTCGTCCTGCGGCTCCTGGACCTTGCAACCGGCTGGATCGTCTTGCTGGACGACGAGGGGCGCTTCTCCCTGGCCGCCGCCCACGGCCTGCCACCCGCGCTGGCGGCCGGCGACCGGGCCGCGCTCCGCGGGCCGCCGTGCCGCTGCCAGCGGATGCTGCTTGACGGGGAGCTCACCGAGCCCGCCACCATCGTCCACTGCGAGCGGCTGGAGCGCACCGGCGGGGCGCCGGCCGGCGGCGGCCCGGTGGCCGCCGCCGGGCCCGCCGGGAGGGTGCGTGCGCACGTGAGCGTCCCTCTGCGGGCGGGGGACCGGGTGCTGGGCGTCATGAACCTCGCCCGCGCCGGGAAGCAGCCCCTGGATCAGGAGACCCTGACGCTGCTGGGCCTGGTGGGAGACACCCTGGGCGTGGCCATCGAGCGGGCCAGGCTCCACGGGCGCGAGGAAGCGACCCGGCGGGAGGAGCAACAGGCCGCCGCATGCCTGACCCAGACCCTGCTGGGCCTGACCGCCCTCGAGGAGATCGGGGCGGCGGTGTTCGCCGTGCTCCGGGAACACCTCGGGCCCGATGCCCTGAGCCTGCTGGTCACCGACCCATCCGGCAGCTTTCTGGAGCTGGTGGCCGCCCAGGGCTGGAGCGAGGCCTACATCGGCCGGCTGCAGCTTCCGCTGGACCCGCCGGACGCCAGCGGCCCGGCCTGGGCCCTGCACGTGGGGAGCCCGGTGGTCGAGGACCATACCAGGCCGGATGCGCCTTTTGCCACCCCCGAGCCGGTGCGGCGCGCCGGCGTCCGGGTCTGCGTGAACCTGCCCATGCGGGCCGGCGACGTGCCGTCGGGCGTCATCATGGCCGACTACCTCACCCCGCGGCCGCTGAGCGACGAGCAGCTGCGCTTCGCCGCCCTCATCGCCGGCGTGACGGCGGCGGCGGTGGAGCGGGCGCGGGAGCACAGGCGCTACCGCGTGCTGTTCGAGCGGGTCCCGGTCGGGCTGTACCGGTCCACGCCCGCCGGGCAGATCCTGGAGGTCAACGAGGCGCTGGTCCGGCTGCTGGGCTACCCGGACCGGGCGACGCTGCTGGCGACGCACGCGGCCGGGCTCTACGCCAACCCGGAGGACCGCGCGCGGTGGCAGCGGCTGATCCACCGCACGGGCGTGCTGGCCGACTTCGAGGCGCAGTGGCGCCGCTTCGACGGCACGGTCGTCTGGGTCCGGGAGACGGCCCGGACCGTGTGCGATGCGGAGGGGCGGCCGGCATGCTACGAGGGCAGCGTGGAGGACATCACCGCCCGCAAACGCTTCGAGGCGGACGTGCTCTACCTGGCGAACCACGACGCGCTCACCGGGGTCTTCAACCGGCACCGGTTCCAGGAGGAGCTGGCCCGCCAGATGGCGCAGGCCCGGCGCTCCGGCCAGAGCAGCGCCCTGCTGTTTGTGGACCTGGACAACTTCAAGGAGGTCAACGACCACCTGGGCCACGGGGCCGGCGACGACATGCTGCGGACCATCGCCCAGGCCATCCGGGGGCGGCTGCGGGAGAGCGACGTGTTTGCCCGCCTGGGCGGGGACGAGTTCGGCGTGCTTCTCGCCCCGGCCGACGCCGAGCAGGCCCGGGCCGCGGCGGAACGGATCCTGGCCGCGGTGCGGGAGCAGGTGGTGCTGCTGGGCGGCCGGCCGGTCCGGCTGACCGCCAGCTGCGGGATAGCGCTCTTTCCAGAGCACGGCCTGACGGCCGACGAGGTGCTGGCCGCCGCCGATCTCGCCGCCTACGCCGCCAAGGACCAGGGCGGCGACCGGGCGGTGGTCTCGGTGCCGGACCCCGCCCGGCGCGACCGGCTGCGGGTGCCGCCGGCCTGGGCGGAGCGGTTGCGGGACGCGCTGGCGCGCGACCGGCTGGCCGCCTATGCCCAGCCGATCCTCGACCTCCGCCGGGACCAGACCTCGGGGTGGGAACTCTTGATCCGGCTCCCCGAGGGGACGCAGGTGCTGCTGCCCGCCGCCTTTTTGCCCGTCGCCGAGCGCCTCGACCTCGTCCAGCAGATCGATGTGTGGATCTGCCGGCAGGCCCTGCGGCTCATCGGCCGCCGCAACGCCTGCGTGCACGTGAACCTCTCGGCCAGGACCCTCCGCGACGACGGGGCGATCCGGGCCATCGCGGCCGAGCTGGACGCGTCGGGGGTCTCGCCGGCCAACCTGGTGCTGGAGATCACGGAAACCGCCGCCGTCGGCGACGTGGCGCAGACCCTGCGCTGCGTGGAGACTCTGCGGGCCCGGGGCTGCCGGCTGGCGCTCGATGACTTCGGCGTCGGCTTCTCGTCGCTATATTACCTGCGGCACCTGCCCGTGGACTACGTGAAGATCGACGGCACCTTCACCCGCACCCTGGTGGCCGACGCCCAGAACCAGCAGATCGTGCGGGCCATCGCCGATCTCGCCCGGGGGCTGGGACGGGCGACCATCGCCGAGTGGGTCGAAGACAAGGCCACGCTGGAGAAGGTGCGGGCCCTGGGCGTCGACTACGCGCAGGGCGATCGCGTCGGCCGGCCCGTGCCGGTTTCTGAACTCTGACGGGGCGGGAGGATCCGCCGCGCCACCCGCTCTCCGGAGCATCAGGCAGGTTCATCCGCGGGCGCCAGCGCCCGGCGAAGGTACCGCTCGCGGCAAAGGCCGCGCTGCAGTTTGCCCGAGCTGGTCTTGGGCACGGTGCCCGGCTTCACGAGCACCACCTCGCGCGGGGGCACCCCACACACCTGCAACACCCGCCGATGGATCGCCCGACGCAGCGCCAAAGCGTCGTCCGTGCGCACCTCGGCCACCACCACGATGGACTCCTTGCCCTTGCGGGTTCCGGTGCCGAAGGCGATGACGTTGCCGGCGCGCACGCCGTCGAGGGCCCCGACCGCCCGCTCGAGGTCCTCGGGGAAGATGTTGCGTCCCCCGACGATGATCACGTCCTTGAGCCGGCCGCACACCACCAGTTCCGGCAACCCGCCGTCCGGGCCTGGCACGAGGTAGGCCAGATCACCGGTGCGCAGCCAGCCCTCGTGAAACAGCTCGGCGGTGAGGTCTGGCCGCCTGTAGTAACCGGGCGTCAGCGACGTGCCCCGGAGCTCGAGCTCGCCGACCTGGCGTTCGCCCAGCACTACGCCGGTGCGCGGGTCGCGGATCCGCATCTCCAAACCGGGTATCGGCCGGCCCAGCAACGGCAGCCGCCGGGTGGTGGGGGCGCCGGGGTCGGCCGGGCGGGCCACGCCCTCGGATTCGAGAGCCACCCGGTCAACCGCGTCGCAGACCATCCCCCGCATGGGCGGCGGGAAGGTGCCGCCGACGGCCACCTCCGCCATGCCGAACGCGCAGAACACGGCGCTCGGCCGGAAGCCATGCGGGACGGCGCACGCCACGAATTCCTCGACGGCGTCGGGATCGACCGGCTCGGCGCCGCTCAGGGCAATGCGGACCGCCGACAGGTCCAGGCGCTCGCCGGTGTCGGCCATGCGCCGGAGGGCCCGGGTGGCGAGCACCCACGAGAAGTTGGGTCCCGCGGTAATGGTGCCCCGGTGCTCACTCAGCCAGCGCATCCAGTCGCCCGGACTGGTCAGGAAGTCCTGAGGCGCAGCCAGCACCAGCGAGCAGCCCGCGCTCATGGACACCGACAGCATCCCCACGAGGCCCATGTCGTGGTACAGGGGCAGCCAGGACACGATGACATCGGTCGCCGGATCCACGCCGGCCGCGCCGAGCATCCCGTCGATGTTGGCGACGACCACGTGATGGGGCAGCATCACGCCCTTCGGCTCCGAGGTGGAGCCCGAGGTGAACTGCAGGATGGCAAGGCGATGGGGGTCGTCGACCATTTCCTCCAGGTCGCCGGCGGTCGGCCGGCCAGGGCCCGGCTGCACCTGGCTCAGCAGCGCCACCGCGGGGTCGCCGGGAGCCGGCTCGTAGAAGCCGGCCAGGTCGTCGTCGAGCAGCAGCAACCTGGCGTCACCGTGGAGCAGACAGGCCCGGGTCTGCGCCACGAACTCCTCAAGGGAACCCGGCCTCACCGGCAGGGGCAGGACCGTCACGCAGGCGCCGGCCAGCCAGACCCCCTGGACGGCGGTGACCAGCGCTCGGCTGGTGAGGCTCAGGATGGCGACGTGATCGCCGGGAGCCACGCCCAGCGCCTGCAGGGCGGCCGCCACCGCGCGGGCGTCCTCGTGGAGCTGTGACCATGTCACTCGCAGGTACGGTTGGCCGGAGCCGCGGGCCGCGGACCCGACGAAGGTGATGCCCGACGGGCCCGTGGCGGCTCGGCGGATCCGGGTCACCAGGGACTCGGCCAGCATCGGCCATTCCTCCCCCGTCGCCCCGATGGATGGTGGAAGGGCCGCGCCAAGCCCCTCCCCTGGTATGGTCCTCAATGTGCGCAGGGGGCGGCGGGCGACCCAGGCTGCCGGCCGCACCTGGGTGGCCCGGGCGAGTTCGTGGGCGATGGCTCCGCGAGCATTCGCGAGCCGGACCCTTTCTTCCTGCGCGCGGTCTCCGGTGGTGTCCCCGGCCGCCCTGGCCGGGCTGCCGGCCGTCAAGCAACACGCACTACCCGGATGAAGGCCAGGGGCCTGGGACTGCGAGGCTGCTGACGGTAGGAATGAAGGTACCGGGAGCGGTATTCGGTGAGGCGACACCGTACCGAGGAGAATGCCGTGCCGAGCGGACCGGACCGGTTCCGGGTGGCCCTGAACCCCAACCCGGACAGCAGGCTACCGTACCTCGTCTACCTGCCGGTGGCCGGCGAGGACCCCGTGATCCTGGCCACGCGGGACACCTGGTGCTGCAGCGGCGGCGCCGCCGCCGATCCATCTTCGTATGGACCTCTAGCCGCGGGCGATCCCTCATCTTCTGGCGCTCACCCACCAGCATGAAGGGGGCAAGGCCCGGCATCCGCGTGCCGCAGGCCCGGGCGTTGGAGGCACCCATCAAGGTGGCCGTGGACACCCGCGAGCGCTATCCCTGGCGGTTCGCCCGGTTCGGGGGCGAGGCGACGCGGGTTGAACTTCCGGTCGGAGACTACGGCGTGCTGGTCCGGAACCGCCTGCTGGCGTGCGTCGAGCGGAAGTCCGTTGAAGACCTGGCCACCGCCGCCGTCGCCGGGGAACTCGCCTTCACCCTTGCGGAGTTCAGCACGCTGCCCCACGGAGCGCTGGTGGTCGAGGGGCGGCTTTCCGACCTGCTGAAGGCGGAAGGCGTTCGGGCGGGCTGGCTCTTGAACTTGATCGCCGCGCTGCAGGTGGAATATCCCAGGGTTACCTGGATGTTCGCGGAAACCAGGCGCCTTGCCGAAGACTTCGCCTACCGCTGGCTCGCCGCCGCGGCCAGGGCCGCGGCCCGCGCGGGGCCGGCGGAACCCGCCGATCTCGGCCTGCCGGGAGCGACGGACCTGGCTCCGGGACGGGTGGCCGAGGCGGCCGAACCCTACCACCAGGCGCAGGCCGCCGCGGGCCCCGAGCCCTCGCCGGCACCCGTGCCCGGGTACGCCGCTGACCGGCGCGCCCAGGCGCTGCGTATGGCTCGCGAGGACGGCACGGTTTGGACCACCCGGGCCTATGCCCGGCGCTTCGGCATCAGCCAGCACGCCGCCCGGGCGGACCTCCGGGCACTGGTAGAACTGGGGGTCCTCCGCGCCGAAGGTTCCCGCCGCGGCTGCCGCTACGTGCTGGTGCCGGGAGCGGACGACGGCACCAACGCACCAGGGGACGGTCGAGAGGCTCGAAGAACCTGCCGGCCCGGTCATTCCCGCCCGACCACGCTGGCGTCGGCGTGGGCCCGGAGGGTCACCTCGGGCAGCAGCCGGCCCAGCACCGCCAGGCGTACCGGGACCTCGGCGACAACCCCCACCGTCGGGTCCACCAGGCTCCGGCCGGTCACCTGGTGCACCAGGGGCGCGGTGGGACCGGCCTGGTACACCACGACCCTTATCACGGCGCGGTCAAGGACTTCAGCGCCGAAGGCGGCGACCAGGTTCCGGCGGGTGAGGGCCGTGGCCTCCCGCCGGGCCGCTTCCTCCACCAGCCGCAACTCCCCGCGCGCCAGGGCATCGAGGTCCAGTTCCTGCGCCCCGGCCAGCGCCCCCATGTCGAGGGCTGCTCGGAGCTGCACTCGGGCCAGGTAGAGCAGGCCCACGTCGACCACCAGGCCAAGCAGCAGGACAAAGGCGGGCAGGGCCAGCAGCACCAGCACCAGGACGGCCCCTGACTGGCCGCCGCGCAGAGCGTCCCCGGGCAGCGGTTCTTCCGCGCCCGCGCCCCGGTTCCGCCGGCCCTGCCCCACGTTCCGGCTCACGGCGGCCGCACCCGCTCGCTCCGGGCCGAGACCTCCGCGGCCAGCGGCACCAGCCCACCCACCACCTCTCGCAGGATCGGGGTGACCAGCCGGTACCCGTACTCCAGCCTGACGGTCACCGTCGTACCGTAGGTCGCGTTCCTCGGCCGGATGGTCACGTTAACCTGGTCGGCGTCGATCCCGCCCAGCCGCAGTTCCTCGGCGATCCGCTGCCGCACCCGGGCCGTGTCGCCCCCCTCCACGGCCGCCCGCCGCACCCCTTCGCGGGCCGCGGCCGCCAGGACCAGGCGGGCGTTGACCAGCATCCCCAGTTCCACCACGGCGAAGAGGATGAGGATGACCAGGCTCCCCACCAGGGCGAACTCGACCAGGGCTGCGCCCGACTCGCCGCGCCGCGGGCCCGCCGGGCGCCGTCGACCCGACACGGTCCGGCCTCACTGGGCCCCGTTCAACTGGTTGATGATGCTCTGGATCTTGGCCACCAGGGCCTCCCGGAGGTTGCCCAGGGCAACCACCAATCCCAGCGCCACCAGGGTGACCAGCAGCGCGTACTCCGCCGTGGCGGCGCCCCGCTCGCCGCGGAGCGCCGCCGCGCCCCTGAACCACCAGTAGGCGGCCGCCTGCAGCCGTCCGAACCACGCCACGAACCTTCCCGCCACGGTTACCAGCCTCCCTCTATGAACGCGAGCAAGCTCGGTAACACCACCAGCGCCATCACCATGGGCAGAAAGCAGGCCATGGCCACCAGGGCCAGCTGAACCGGGAGCGCGCCGAGCCGGCCCTCCACCTATTGCCGCAGTTCCCCGCGGACCCGGCCGGCCTGCTCCCGCAAGGTGTCCACCAG
>DYFQ01000008.1:22793-84771 GCA_020725105.1 Symbiobacterium thermophilum | reverse complement strand
TGGATGCCGCTTACGGACTCTGGTGGGGGCGTGCTGGCCGCTATCGTTGCCGCGCGGCTGCTCTACGCCGGAGCGTTGCTGTATGCCGTCACGACGGCAGCCGCGGTCGCCCTCATGCTGACCGTTCTGACCGGGCTCCCGTTCGGAACTCTGTGGCTGTCGGTGTTGTTGAGCGAAGCGATCATCATCGTGGCGGCCGTGCCCGTGATGAGGCGGCTCCACGCGATGCTGAAGGACATGGGCTACTGAAGCGCCGGGGCGGCTGCCTCCGCCGCCCGCGCCTTCCTAGGCCCCGTCTTCCCCTGGCCGAGACCGGGATGCGGACCGTCTGGCCCAGGCAGAGCGCTTGTAGGCGTAAAACCAGTCCACCAGGCCGGGCCACGCCGACGCCAGCGCCATGGCGGGTTTCGCCCAGCCCGCGTCCACCACCTCCCGCGGCCGGTGGCGGACGGCCCACACGAGCTGCCGGGCGGTGGCCTCCGGCCGGCTGACGCCGAAGTCGCGGGTGAGGTGGGCAACGAGATCATCCCGGTGGCCGGCCACGAGGGGGGTCTCCACCACCCGGGGACACACCGTGGTCACCGCGATGCCGAGCGGCCGGACCTCCATCCGCAGGCCGTTGGCGAAGGCGATCAGCCCGCTCTTGGTGCCGCAGTAAGGGGCGATGGTCCCCAGCGGGAACTTGCCCGCCAGCGAGGACACGAAGATGAGGTGGCCCCGCCCCCGGCGGATCATCCCGGGCAAGAAGGCCCTGCTCCAGAAGTAGGCTCCGGCAAGGTTGACGGAGACGAGTTCCCCCAGTCGTTCCATGGCCGCTTCGGCCACGGGACCCGGGTGATACACTCCGGCGCTGTAGATCAGGACCTCGGCCGGGCCGAACCGGGCCTCCACCGCCGCCGCGACCTGCAGGGCCTGCTCCGCCTCGGTGACGTCGGCCGCCATGGGCACGATGCGCCCGGGCACGCCGGCGGCCTCCCCGGCCACTTCCTCCAGCAGGCCCGCCCGGCGGGCCACCCCGATTACCGTTGCTCCCTCGGCGGCCAGGGCCAGTGCCGCGGCTCGTCCGATGCCGCTGGAGGCCCCGGTCAGCACGACCACCAGGTCCTTCAACGGTCCCCTCCCCTTCCGGCCGGCGTGACTGAAGGCTGGGACACGGAGCTAGATATTCCCTGCCTGGAGGCGGGAACCTTTCGTGGCGGGTCGGAGCGAAATGTGGTGTTGGCTGTTTGCCGCCGGCTGAGGATCAACCAAGCCAATGACGCTGGGGATCACGGGGATGAAATCTGAGAGCCCGACCGGGGAACCGTGGTCGAACTCGGGGCGGGCGGACGAGCCCGGTTCAGGCGTGCCTCCATCTCGGCCACCAGGCCCTGTAACTCGGCCAGCAGCGCCACCCTCTCTTCGCCGAGCCAGTCGACGTCCAGGCCGTAGAACCCTGCTCCCGGAGCGTCGGCGGCGGGCAGCCAGAACGTCCACGGCACCGGGCCCCGGCCGGACTTCGCTGGATTGCCCCCGGCCGGCTTCGTCATGGCGTCGGCCACCGGGATCCTCCCTCTCGGCGGGCCGCTCCCGTGCCGCGGCCGCCAGATCGTTCACATCGGTGCACGATTTCGACGCGAGCCGATTGATTCCTGGCTGTGGCTACCAGTATAGTGAACGGCGTCGAAATCCATCGATCCTCGCTCCCGCACGGGGAAGGCAGGGTGCCGCGGGCGGCGCAAGGGTGCCGGGGGCCGGCTTGAGGACCGGGACCGGCCCTAGCTCCCCCGCAGTCTGGGGTCAAGGGCATCGCGGAGGCCGTCGCCGAAGAGGTTGAAGCCCAGCACCACCAGGACGACGGCCAGGCCCGGGAACGTGGTCACGTGTGGCGCGGAGAAGACGTAGGTCCGGCCCTTGGAGAGCATGGTGCCCCATTCCGGCACGTCGGGCGGCGCCCCCAGGCCCAGAAAGCCGAGCCCGGCCGCGGCCAGGATGGCCGCCGCCACCTGCAACGTCGACTGGACCAGGATGGGCGCCACGCACTGGGGCAGCACGTGAGCCCGCAGAATCCTGGGGTCCGTCGCCCCGGCCGCCCGCGCCGCCGCCACGAAGTCCTCTTCCTTGACGGCAAGGACCGACCCCCGTACCAACCGGGTGTAGACCGGGATCGACACCACCCCGATGGCGATCATGGCGTTGTTCAGTCCGGCGCCCAGGATGGCCACCAGCAGGATGGCCAGCAGGATGCTGGGGAAGGCCAGCATGATGTCGGTCAACCGCATCAAGAGGTTGTCCACGGAACCGCCGTAGTAGCCCGACACCAGGCCCATGGGCACGCCGGCACCCACGCCGATGCTCACCGAGATGACTCCGATCAGCATGGAGATGCGGGCCCCGTAGATGAGCCGGGAGAGGAGGTCCCGTCCCAGTTCGTCGGTGCCCAGCCAGTGATCGCGCGACGGACCCTGCAGCGCCCGGGTGAAGTCGGGGCGGTCGGGATGGTGGGGCGCCAGGAGCGGCGCGGCCAGGGCAAAAAGCAGGAACACGGCCACCACCGCCAGGCCGAACACGGCGGCCGGCCGGCGGCGGATGCGGCGGACAAAGCCGCCCAGTGACCGCAGGACCGGTGCGACGGCCCACCACCGGTGCCCGGCCGCGCCGCCGGCGGCCACCGCTCCGGCGTCAGGTGTAGCGGATGCGCGGGTCGAGGAAGGCATAGACCAGGTCCACCACCAGGTTCACCAGAATGAAGCCGGTGGCCACCACCAGCACCGTCCCCTGGACCACCGGGTAGTCCCGGTAACCGATGGCCTCGACGAGAAACCGCCCCACCCCCGGCCAGCTGAACACCGTCTCCGTGAGCACCGCTCCGCCCAGCAGCGCGCCGAACTGAAGCCCCACCACCGTAACCACCGGGATGAGGGCGTTTTTCAGGGCGTGGCGATAGATGACCGTACGCTCCATGAGCCCTTTGGCCCGGGCGGTCCGGATGTAGTCGCGCCGGACCACCTCCAGCATGGACGACCGGGTCATCCGGGCGATGATGGCCGTGGAATAGGCCGCCAGGGTCAGCGTGGGCATCACCAGGTGCCGCCAGCTGCCCGCGCCGGTGGGCGGCAGGATGGGTCCCGACAGCCCCAGCAGCCTGGGTAACTCCACCGCAAAGACCAGCATCAGCATGAGTCCGAGCCAGAACACGGGAACCGACACCCCGAGCAGCGCCAGGACCATGCTGGAATTGTCCGCCACCGAGTACGGCCGGGTGGCCGACAGCACCCCGGCCGCGATGCCCACCGCCGCCGCCAGGAGAAGACTGTACACGGCCAGTTCCAGCGTGCGGGGCAGCCGCCGGAAGACCTCGTCGGCCACCGGCAGCTTGGTGCGCACCGACTTGCCCAGGTCCCCTTGGACCGCCGCCAGCACGAACCGGCCGTACTGGGTGAACAAGGGCTGGTCGAGACCCAGGTCCTTCCTGACCTGCTCGATCATCTCCGGCGTGGCGTGCTCCCCGGCAATCGCCGTTGCCGGGTCTCCGGGGATGATCCGCACCGCCGCGAAGACCAGGAACGATGCCCCGATCAGCGTCGGCACGACCAGCATCAGGCGGCGAGCAATGTAACTCAGCAAGTTTTCCCCTCGTCAAAACAAGGCGGCCGGGGGCGGGACGGGGCCGCCCCGCCCCCGTTCTGCCGTCTCACATTGTCCTGAACGCCAGGGAGGTTCGGGTCACTCCTTGTCGGCCCACCTGGCGATGAGCCGCTCGGTCGGGTGCACCACGAAGCCCTTGACGTTCTTGCGGATGCCCGTCAACTGCACCTCGCTGTGGAGGAACAGCCACGGCGCGTCCTCCCAGATGAGCTTCTGGGCCTCGGCGTACAGCTGGAGGCGCCGGTTGGCCTCCGCCACGTTCCGGGCCTCCGCCAGCAGTTGGTCAACCTGCTCGTTCTTGTAAAAGCCCAGGTTGAATGAGGGTGCCCACTGGCCGGAGTGGAACAGCGCGTGCAGCCCGTAGTCGGCGTCCATGGTCACCGTGCCCCAGCCCAGGAGCGCCATCTGAACTTCGTTCTGGTCCAGGGGCTTGCGGATGAAGTCCAGGTACTGCGCCCACTCCAGGGTCTTGAGTTCCGCCGTCACCCCGACCTCGGCCAGTTGCGCCCGGATGGCGTCGGCGATCCGCGCGTCCTGCACGTACCGGCCGGTCGGGTGGTGGAAGACGACCCGCAGCCCGGACTCGTAGCCCGCCTCCTTCAACAACTGTCTGGCCTTCTCCACGTCCCGCCTGTAGGGCGTCTGGGCCGAGTAGCCGAAGACCGGCGGGGCGATGGGCGCGTCGGAGACCCGGGCGGCGCCCAGGAGCAGGTTCTTCACGATGGCCTCTTTGTCAACGGCGTAGTTGAAGGCCTGCCGGACCCTGACGTCGTCAAACGGCTTCTTGGTCACGTTGAAGTAGACGTAGATGGTCCGCAGGCCGGGCGTGGTGTCCACCACGATGTTGGGGCTGGCCCGCAGCCGGGTCGCCTCGGTGGGCGGCACCCGGACCGCCACGTCGGCCGTGCCGGCCTCGATCTCCACCAGCCGGGCGCCGTCCTCCTTGACCACCTTGAAGACGACCTCGTCGAGCTTGGCCTTGTCACCCCAGTAGTTGTCGTTCTTGACCAGGCTCACGTACTCGCCCTGCCGCCATTCCTTGAACACAAACGGCCCGGTTCCCACCGGGTTACGGGCGATGGCCTCGGGGCCCTGCCGCAGCACGGCCGGGCTGATGATGGCCAGACCCTGGTGGGTCAGGTGAGTCAGCATGGGACCGAACGGCTTCTCCGTCACCAGCTGGATGGTATGGGAGTCCACCACCCGGATATCGGTCACCGTGTTGATCAGGTTCCGGAAGGCGGCCTTGTTCTCGGGGTTCAGCACCCGCTCGAAGTTGAGCTTGACCGCCTCGGCGTCAAAAGGCGTGCCGTCGGTGAAACTGATGCCCCGCCTGAGCTTGATCGTGTAGACGTTGCCCTCGGGCTCCACCGTGAAGGACTCCGCCAGGAGCGGCTGGATCTTGCCCTCGGGGTTGATGTAAAAGAGGCTCTCGAAGATGTGCTCCAGGACCGAGAACGACGGTGAGGACGTGACCACGTGCACGTCAAGGCTCTCGATGTCGGTCCCCGTGACGATGGTGAGGACCTTGGGTTCCGGAGGCCCGGGCTGCCCTGGCGCGGCCGGCTCCTGGGCCCTGGGGGCGCAGCCCGCGACCAGCACGAGAGCCGCGATCACGACCGCCAGCGCAGCCGCGCCCCTCCGGGAACGCCAGCTTCCCATGACACTCATTCCTCCTTTCGGTTTGCCGCGAGTCAAACCGCAGTCGTCAATGTTCCACACGGAGCCCGAATCTCCTGTTAACCTATCATCTTCCGCATCTGGGAGTCGGCGGGCCGCCGGTCGGGCACGACCCAGAGGAAAAGGCCGTGGGCAGGGTCTGTCGCCGCCGGGACCCAGGTGGGAAACTGGCGCCGGTAGGCCACCACCCTGGCGCCGGGACGGAGCGAGTCGAGCAGGATCGGCTCCAGCCGGTTCAACGCCGCCTGGGAGAGCCAGATCGTGACCACGTCCGGGTCGGGAAGGGGGCTTGTGAAGAAGTCGGCGCGGACCACGGAGACCCGGTCCCCCACCCGGGCCAGCCGGGCCCGCCACGCGGCAACCAGCCCCCGAAGGGGGTCCAGTTCGAACCCGACCGCCCGGGCGCCGAGATCCCTCGCCGCAGTCACGAGAATCCGGCCGTCGCCGGCCCCCAGGTCGCACAGCACCTCTCCCGGCCGCAACTCCGCCAGTTCCAGCATCCGGCGGACCACGTGACCGGGCACGGGGCTCCACGCGCCCCCCCGGGTAGCCGTCCAGGTGATCCAGGCCGCGATGGCCACCGCGCCGGTGCCCAGGATCCAGCCCAACCAGCCCGCCGCCGTAGCCAGCACCTCCCCGCCCCACCGCTGCCGGCAGGCTCCATTTTCTCTCCGGCGCCCGGATTCCTGCCGTTCCTTTCCCGTCAGGACGGCGGGCGAACAGCTCTCCCGAAGCTTTGAGGCCGGGTCGTAGCTAGGGCGGGTCGGGGCCGGTCCCGCGCCCCGGCTGGCCCCGGCGCAGCTTCCGCTTGATCCTGGCCAGGGCGTTGTCCACCGCCTTTGGACTTCGGTTCAGGACCCAGGCTATGGTCCGGTAGGACGCCTCGCTGAGGTACAGCTCCAGCACCCGGCGTTCCAGGTGCGACAGGGAGCCCCGCAGCGCCGCGGCCCGGGCCGCCGCGTCCTCCTTCTCCACCAGCAGCTCCTCGGGCGAGAGGCAGCGGGGGTCGGCCACCTCTTCGAAGAGGGCACGGGAATCGGCCCCGGGGCCCGCCGCGTACAGGGAGACATATCCGTTGAGCGGGCTGTGCTTGGCCCGCGTAGACGCCTTGACCGCCGAGATGACCTGGCGGACCACGCACATGCGGGCAAACCCGGAGAACCGGGTGAGAAAGCCTGGTCTGTAGTCCCGGACGGCCTTGAAGAAACCGACACCCGCTTCCTGGACCAGGTCTTCGCGGTCGCCGCCGCTCACGAAATACCGGGCGGCCAGCCGGCGGATCACGGGCCGGTAGCGCCGGAACAGGACCTCGAAGGCCGCCCTGTCCCCGGCCTGCGCCCGCCGGACCAGCACCTCTTCCTCCTCGCACCCGACCTGGAATCCTGAATCTAACTGCGCCACCAGAGTTACCTCCCGGAACCTTGAGTTTTACCACCTGGCCCGATCACCAGGTTATGCCAGGCCGCTCGGGGCTTGGCGCCGTGTCCTGCCGGGATGGCGGTGGAACCGGGGTCACTGACGGTGACCGGCCGGTGCCCTATCCTCGGTTTGTCGGCGGTCGACCGCCAAGGCGGAGGTGATGACCGCATCGGAACACCGGCCACCTACCCGGCCTACATGGCCCTGTGGGAGGCGGGAGAACTGGCGTCCCGTGCCCGACGGGCCGCGGAGGGCATGGTAGCCTGCACCATGTGCCCGCGCGCGTGCCGGAGGAACCGCCTGGCCGGCGAGGCCGGCGAATGCGGCGTCGGCCGCCACGCCCTGGTCAGTTCCTTCGGCCCCCACCACGGGGAAGAGCGGGTGCTCAGGGGGACCCACGGCTCGGGCACCGTCTTCTTCGGCGGCTGCAACCTGCGCTGCGTGTTCTGCCAGAACTACACGATCAGCCACTGGAGGCAGGGCCTGGCCCTGGACGCCCGGCGGCTGGCCGGGGTATTCCTCAGCGTCCAGCGGGCGGGGTGCCACAACGTGAACCTGGTCACGCCCAGCCACGTGGTACCCCAGATCCTGGAGGCGCTGGTGGAAGGCATCCCTCGTGGTTTGCGCCTGCCCCTGGTCTACAACTCATCGGGCTATGACGCCCTGCCGGCGCTGCGGCTGCTGGACGGCGTGGTGGACATCTACATGCCGGACCTGAAGTTCAGCGACCCGGAATCCGCCGCCCGGTATACCGAGGCCCCCCGCTACTGGACCGTGGCCCGGACCGCCCTCCGGGAGATGCACCGGCAGGTGGGGCCGCTACGGGTGGAAGACGGCCTGGCCCGGCGGGGCGTCCTCATCCGGCACCTGGTCATGCCCGGCGGCGTGGCGGGCACCCGGCGGGTGCTCGAGTTCATCGCCCGGGACCTGTCCCCCGACTCGTGGGTGAACCTGATGGCCCAGTACCGCCCGGCGCTCAGAGCCTGGGACTACCCGGAAATCGCCCGGCCCATCACCGAGGCCGAATACCGCAAGGCCGTGGCCGAGGCGGAGCGCCTCGGGATCCACCGTGGCGTTCCCTTCGACGAACCTTCGTGAGACCCAGTTCCCCGGCCGCGCGTCCGGCTCTGCTCGGCTAGAACTTGACCCACAGGGTAAGGGCAAAGACCGCGAGCACCACGGCCGCCGCGGCGGCGTCGCGCGGCAAAAAAGGCAGCACCTCGATCTCGGTCTTGGGCCCCGTCGAGCCGAACCCCTTGGACTCCAGCGCGACCTGCAGGTCGTTCCCCTTGCGGAAGAGCAGCAGGATGAGGGGCGTCAGCACCGGCACGTAGGCCCGCCGGGCCCGCTGCCAGACGCTCATGGCCTCGATGTCAAAGCCCCGGAGCTTCTGGGCCTCCAGGATGTTCTGCCACATCTGGATGACCAGGTGGGTGAAGCTCAGCGAACTGACGAACATGAAGGTCAGGCGGGGCGGCAGCCGCAGGGTGCGCAGGGTGGCCATCAACTGGGAAGCAGACGTCGTGGTCACCAGGAGGGGCAGGGCCATGGCGGCCGCGATGATCCGGACGGACAGCACCGCCCCGAAGAAGAGCCCCTCAACGGTGACCGTGCCCAGGTCGCTTCCCCAGAACTCCAGGTGCCCGATGTGGATGAGGACCGGCCCCTCGCTCTGGTACAGCAGACCCTGAGTGACGATGAGAAACACGAAGATGGCCGTCAAGAACTTGATGAGGAAGCCGAACTGGCGGACTCCGACCCGACCCAGCGCCCAGAGGCACGCCCCGAGGGCCACCCAGATGGCGGCGCTGGCCAGGTCCCGGAGGGTGGGCCGGTAGGGCAAGAGCACCAGGGCCAGGGTGGCGAAGAGGTGGACGATCTTCACCACCGGGTGCAGCCGGTGCATGAAGGTGGCTCGCTCCACGTACTGAAAGGCGCTCTGCACTGAGCCAGCCCCCCTCAGCCGGCCGGCCCCAGGCCGGCCAGGACGTCGTCTACCGTGAGCGGCAACGGTTCCCAGACGCCCAGCTCCTGACCCAGCCGGAAAGCCAGGGGCGCCCGCAGCTTGGTGGCGGCCAGAACCTCGCCTTCGGCGAACACGTCCCGCGTCGGGCCGTCCAGGACCACTTCCCCGTCCCGCATCACCACCAGCCGCCGGGCATACCGGGCGATCAGGTCCATGTCGTGGGTGATCATGAGGATGGTCTTGCCGGCTGCCCGCAGGCGTTCCGCCAGTTCCGCCAGGAGGTACCGGCCGTGATAGTCCTGGGCCGTGGTGGGCTCGTCAAGGATGAGCAGCTCGGGCCCCATGGCCAGCACGCTGGCGACGGCCAGCTTGCGCCGGTCACCGAAGCTCAACCGGAAGGGAAACACGTCCCGGACCTCGCCAAGCCCGACCTCGGCCAGGGCCGCCCGGGTCCGCCGGGCCGCTTCCTCAGGCGGAACGCCGAGGTTCCGCAGGCCGAACAGCACCTCTTCCTCGGCGGAGATGCTGAAGAGCTGGTAGTCGGGGTTCTGCAGCACCAGGCCGATGCGCGTGGACAGCTGGCCCACCCGGAACCGGGCGATGTCCTTGCCACGAAAGCGGACGGCGCCCTGCTGCGGCCGGAGTACCCCGACCAGGCAGCGAACCAGGGTGGACTTGCCAGACCCGTTCTGGCCGATGAGCCCCACGAACTCGCCGGCCCGTACCGTCAGGTCCACGTCCCGCAGGGCCTGCACGGGCGGGTCGCCCGGGTAGGCGAAGGAAAGCCCGTCCACCTCCAGCAGGGGCGGTTCCGCCGCCCCCGCCGCACCGGCGCCACCCCCGTCTTCCCCCGGGCGCGCGATCTCCCTCACCCGGAGCCGGCCGGCCTCCAGCCCGCCCCTGATGGCCGCCGCCAGGCAGGCCACGCTTGCGGCCGCTTCGGCCCGGCCGTTCAGGTCCGGGGCTACCGCGGCCCAGATCTTCTGGAGCGGCGGGGGTTGCACGCCCACCCGTTCCAGCAGTTCCACCTGGGCCAGCACCTCGTCCACCGGGCCCCAGGCCGCCACGCGGCCGCGGTCCAGCACCAGGGCGGCCGTCCCGAGGCCGAGGTCGAGAATGTCCTGGGTGTTGTGGGTGGTCATCAGCACGGTCAGCCCCTCCCGCCCCTGGATGCGGCGGAGGGCTTCCAGCACCTCGGCGTTGCCAAGCGGGTCCAGCTGGGAGGTGGGCTCGTCCAGGATCAAGAGGCGCGGCGCCAGCATGAGCGCGCTCGCCAGCGCCACCCGCTGCTTCTGGCCGCCCGACAGCGCCGCGGTGCCGCGCGCCTCGAAGCCCTCGAGCCCCACGGCGGCCAGGGCCTGGGGTATGCGGGCGAAGATCTCCTCGCGCGGCAGACCCAGGTTGGCCGGGCCAAAGGCCAGTTCCAGCCGGACGTTGGGCATGGCCAGCTGCGCCTCGGGGTCCTGCAGCACGATCCCCACGTGGCTTGCCAGCCGGTGCATGGGCACCGACCAGGGGTCAAGGCCGCAAACGCTTACCTCGCCGCGGCGGGTGCCGGCCCAGATGTGGGGGATGACGCCGCTCAGGAGGTAACAGAGGGTGGTCTTCCCGGCGCCGTTGGCGCCGAAGACCACCAGGAAGTCGCCCTCTTCCAGGCGAAAGTCCAGCCCCTCCAGGACCGGCGGCGTCTCCTGGTAGGCGAAGCCAACCTGTTCCACCCGGACCACGGTCCGGTCCACGGGGGCGGCCCCGGGGACCGGACCGCGCGACTTTGACTGCTCTACCTGCTCCACGGCCTGCTCCGTCACCCGACCACTTCCGCCAGGCGTGCCGGCGCTACCACAATCCCTCGCTGACCTTCGGCAGCCCGCTCCGGTTCAGCGCCTCAAGGATGGGCAGGGTGATGACGGTGATCACCGCGGCGAGGGCGGGAACCCACCAGGAGTAGCCGATGAGGGTCGTCACGGCCAGGCCGGGCGCGTACTTCAGGATGTACCAGTACGGCCGGCTCCACGGGTTCCACCACACGAACAGGCCCATCAGGATGGCCACGTAGATGCCGGCGTACTTCACCTTCCGATCGGCGGCCCGCGACCAGCCCGGCACCAGCCGGCGGCCGATGGGCGAGAGCGCCACGATCACCGGCGGCAGCCAGTAGTAGGCTCCCAGGACGCTGTAAAGGGGTTCGGGCGGGGCGGCGAAACCGGCCGCCTGGCCGGGCACGTAAAAGGGAAACAGGAAGGAAAACACCCCGTTGGCCAGGACGGCGGCGGCCGCCCACGCGAAGTACCGGTCGTTGTTGACAAACAGCGCCACGCAGACCGCCGGCAGCACCCCGGTGAGGAGGACGTCCACCACGCCCAGGGGAAAGGCCGCCGGCGCCAGGAACATCCCGATGAACCCACCGATCACCGCGGCCCCGATGCCCCCGGCGGTCCCCAGGAGCAGCGGGGCGATGGCCGAAAACGGTACCAGCAGTGGCACGTAACCGCCGCCCCCGACGTAGGGAAAGATGGGCACCAGGGCCATCACTCCGGTCAGCGCGCCAAACAGGGTGATCCAGGCGACGGGGGCGCGCCGAGCCTCCTGGGCCACCGTTCTGACGACCGGTTCCGACACGATAATCCCCCCTCCGTTCAGCCACCCGACGGCGGGCCCGCTGGGCCCGGTGGCGATCTGTGTCGGCGCTTCGCTCCCGCGGGCCCGTTTCCTGCTGGACCGCAGCGCGCGGCACGTCCGCCCTCCCCGCCTGCCGCATACAGTGGAACCACGGGCGTCTCTGGCGCCCGGTGGTGGAGGTGTCAAGAACGCATGGCCGACCCGCCCCCGAGCCGGCTGCCGCCGAGGGAGACGAGGGAATTCGTGCGGCGGGCCCGCACGTCGGCCTGGTACCGCCAGCTGGAGGCCTGGGCCAACCGCGCCCCGGCCTTCCTCCCGGGCGACGTGGCCGGCCGCTTCCAGGAAGCCAGCCGCTGTCTCAAAGGCCTTGCCGACGCCGGGTTCGACCCGGACCGGATCCGGCGCCCGCCGCCGCCGGAGGGGTTGCGCCAGGCATTTCTCCTCTACGGTTTTGCCGAAACGGTGCTGGAACTGGCCTGGCGATTACCCGGGGTGGTCAGGCAGGGACTGGACATCTGCCTCGACCTGGTGCTGGGGCTGGGATGGGAACAAAGGGTGTCCAGCCTGGTCCAGAAGGCCGGCGGGCGGGCCAAAGGCGCGCCCGCCTTGAGGCCGGCGTGCAACGCGCCGCGCCGGCCGCTCCACTGAGTCCTTGTGCGGTCCGGGCAGGACCTAGCTCTTGACGAACCGGCCGACGGCCTCGATCAGTTCGTCGATGGCGGCGTCGGCTGAACCCTGGCGAATGGCGTTGGACACGCAGCCCCGGGTGTGGGCGTCCAGGAGCGACAGTCCCACCTGGTTCAGGGCGGCCCGAACCGCGGCAATCTGTACCAGGATGTCCACGCAGTAGCGGTCGCTTTCAATCATCCGCTTCAAACCGCGGATCTGGCCCTCGATGCGGTCCAGCCGGGCCATCAGGTCGGCCTTGGCCCTGGGCGAGGCGTGCAACGCCCCGAGAGGGCCGTGTTCCTGACCGGCCGCGGTATCGCCCACGTGGACGGCGGGCGGATGCTTGCCCACGGGCAACCCACCCCCTTTCGCTACGGGCCGCTCCCGGCCGGGGACGGCCTCAATCCACGTCGTAGCCGGCGTCCCGGATCGCTTCCTTGACCTGGCCCTCGGGAACCGGCTCGCCGGCATAGCTCACCCGCACCGCACCCGACGCCAGGTCGACCTGGACGGCCCGGACCCCGGAAACACCCTGCACCGCTCGGGCAACCGCCGCCCGGCAGTGCTCGCAGCTCATGCCCCGCACCCGATACGTCCGCTCGCGACTCACGGCTCTCACCTCCAGGCTCTGCTGGTCCGGCCTTGGCGGTGCCTACCGGCCGCCACCCCCGGTCGAGGCGGCCGCGGGCCGCGGCCGGCCCATAACCGGCGGCGCGTCAAGGCCGGCCAGCGGATCAACCGCTTCAGCAGGGTGGCGTTGGTCGTCACCGAGACGGAACTGAGGGCCGTTGCCGCCCCGGCCAGGATCGGCGACAGATAACCCAGGGCCGCCAGGGGGAGACCCAGGGTGTTGTAGACGAACGCCCAGAACAGGTTCTGCTTGATCTTGCGGATGGTGGCCCGCGACAGCCGCAGGGCGGCCACGATCCCAAGCGGCCGATCCGTCCCTTCCGGCCGCGCTCGCGGCCGTCAACGCCCGGCTACAAATACCCTACCCGGGTACTGTTAATAGCATAAACTGGTTGGCCGCGGCGCGTCAAGTCTCGCGAGTCGGTTCTCGTGGGCCGTTCACGCGCCGACTCGCGCGCCGGCCCGCGCGCTCAGCCGTGACGCCGGGGCCGGGGAGGGAATGCCGCGGCCGGAACCGAATCCGGCTGCCTGTCCGGACGGAGGTGGCATAGCATGAGTAAGGAACAGCCCCGCGCCGAACCACTGGCCGTCCCCCGCGAACACGGCGCCTGGGTCATGCTGGCCGCGGGCTACCTGGTCGGCCTCGTGGCGGGCGGGCGGCCGGGTCTTGCCGCCCTGCTCTGGGCAGCCCTGGTAGTGATAGCTTTCCTGGCCAGGGAAAGCCTGCGGCGGTCCGCGGCCCGCCCGGCCGCCAGGCGGAAGGCCGCGGCCCTGGCGGCCGGGATCCTCCACGTGCCCTCCCGGGTCGTGTTCAAGCGGGTCGGCTGGCTGGAGACCGCATTTTCCGCCCTGCTGGTGGTGGCCTTCGCCCTCAGACGGGCCTGAAGTGCCGGATGTCAAGGATCGAGCCGGTCCGCTCGGCCGGGGGCAGCAGGACGGCCTCTACCTCCATGCCGACCTCAGGCTCATCAGCGTCGGACGCCGCCAGCCGGTGCACCAGGGCCGTGTCGGCGCCGTGGATCCGCACCAGTCCGTAGGCCTGCGGCTCGTCGAGCCGGTTGCCGTCCAGGTCCACGTGGACCACGGTGAAGGCTTCCAGGGTCCCCCGGGGTTCCAGTTCCAGGCTGGCCTCCAGTCGCGAAAAGCACCGCTCGCAGAAGAGCCTGGGCGGCAGATACCTGACCCCGCACTCGGGGCAGGGCGACGCCAGCAGCCGGCCCCGTTCCATGAGCGCCCTGAAAAAGGGTTCGGACGCCACCCCCACCGTGTAGACGTACTCGACGGGGACCTTGCCGGGCCAGGTGCGGATGGCGTCCGGGTTGGTGATCTTCTCCCGCACGGTGTCTAGCCCCCCTCCCGGATGGGCGCCCAGTACCTGATGTCGGTGATGGCACCCCGGCGCTCGGCCGGGTCCTTCCAGACCGCCTTCACCCGCATGCCCACCCGGACCTCTTTCGGGTCGACCTCGCCCAGCAGGTGCAGGATGCCGTAACCGGGCGAGGCGCCGTCGATGGCGATGACCGCGGGAATCTCCGGCTCCGTCAACCGGACCATGTCCCACCGGACGTAGGAGATGGAGAAGGTCTGGACGGTGCCGGTGTCGGCCAGCCGAACCCAGGCGTCGGTCGGCCGGAAGCACTCCTCGCAGAACATCCGCGGCGGGACCAGCACCCGCCGGCAGCCGTCGCAGCGGCGGGCCACCAGGCGGCCGCGCTTCAGCTCCTCCAGGTACCTGCCGATGGCCACGCCGGCGTCCCAGGCATACTCGGCCTTCACCCCGCCCCTCACCGTGAGCACGCGGCCCTCGGCAAAGTCCGCGCTGGACAGCGACGTGCCCGGCCAGTGGGTGATCTTCACGCTCATGGCAGTTCCCCCTAGATCCCCAGGATGACCACGGTGCCCACCTGCATCAGGTCGCCCCAGGCCTGGGCCAGGCCTCTGCGGGGCTGGCCGGGCACCTGCCGCCTGCCGGCCTCACCGCGAAGCTGCCAGAAAAGCTCGCACACCTTCATGAGCCCGGCCGCGGCGATGGGGTTGCCCACTCCCAACAGCCCGCCGGAGGGGCACACCGGCAGGTCGCCGTCGCGGGCGGTCACCCCGTCCACGGTGAGCTTGGCCGCCTCTCCGGGTTTGCAGAAGAGCAGCCCCTCCAGGTGGTGGAGTTCCTTGTAGTCAAACGGATCGTAGGGCTCGACGATGTTGATCTCCTTTCTGGGCTCCTTGATGCCGGCCATGTCGTAGGCCATCCGCGCCGCGTACTCCACGTAGCGCGGGTAGTAGAGGTCGCGGTTGGTCCAGTAGGCGGTGTCCAGGTGCCAGCCGACCCCTTCCACCCACACCGGCCGGTCCGACACCCGCTTGGCCACGCGTTCGGAGCACATGACGATTGCCGCGGCCCCGTCCGACGCCGGCGACACGTCAAGCCGGTTCACCGGCCAGGCCATGACCTCGGAGTTGAGCACGTCGTCCACGGTGATCTCGGACCCCAGATGGGCGCAGGGATGGTCCAGCGCGTTCTTCTTGTTCTTCACGGCCACCAGCGCGATCTCTTCCTTGGTGATGCCGTGGACCGTCATGTAGCGGTTCATCTCCAGGGCGAAGATCCAGAGGAGGTTCGGCCCCAGCGCCCGCTCGGTGGTGTGGTCGAAGATGGTCAGGAAGGCGCCCTGTGGATGCGGGTGGCAGGAGGACATCTTCTCCTCGCAAACCACCAGCACCGTGTCGAACTGGCCCG
This sequence comes from Symbiobacterium thermophilum, assembly GCA_020725105.1. GTDB lineage: Bacteria > Bacillota > Sulfobacillia > DYFQ01 > DYFQ01 > DYFQ01. The sequence continues at coordinate 69,427 of DYFQ01000008.1, read as the reverse complement.
ACGCGACGTGGTACCAGCCCACGATGGGGGCGAAGACCCCCGTGGCGCCCCCGACGAAGCAGCGGAGGGTGGGCTTTTGCCAGCCCCCCGAGCCGTCGGCCAGGTACTCGCCCTTCATGTGGACCCCGTCGAAGGCGTCGGGCGCCGAACCAACCACCACGGCGTCGACGTCCTTGAGGGTGAGGCCGCAGGAGTCCAGGGCCATTCTGGCCGCCAGGTAAGAAAGTTCCTTGCCGGTTTCCTGGGCGCGCCGGACAAAGCGGGTCATCCCGGCGCCGACCACGGCTACCTTGCCCATGTCCCTTCCCTCACTCCCGCTCCAGGATGATGACGGCACCGGTGGTGGTGGGCACGTGGCGCCACGACTGGGCCAGGCCCCGCCGGGCGCCGGGCACCTGCCGCGGCCCCGCCTCGCCCCGGAGTTGCAGCACCGTCTCGTAGACCCGGTGGAGCCCGGTGGCCTCCAGGAGGTGGCCCACCCCGAGGCTGCCGCCCGAGGGGTTCACCGGGAACTCACCGTCCAGGCGGGTGACGCCGTCCTCCACCCACTCCCCGGCCTCACCCGGCCGGCAGAGGCGCAGCGCCTCCATGTGCTGGAGTTCCTTGTAGGAGAAGGCGTCGTCGAGCTCGGCGAAGTCCAGATCCCTGAGGGGCGAGGCGATGCCCGCCATCCGGTAGGCCTGCTCCGCCGCCAGCCGGGCGTAAGCGGCCTCGCCCCACTCCCGGCTCTCGAGGGACGGCGCGTCGGTGCACCAGCCGTAGCCCGCGATCCAGACCGGTTGCCCCGCCATGTCCCGGACCGCTGACTCGGCGGCCAGCACCATCACGAAGCAGCCGTCGGCCGGCCGGGCGGCGTCGAGCTCGCCCAGGGGAAAGAAGGTGGGCGGCGCCGCCAGCACGTCGTCGGGGGTGATCCGGGCGCCGTAGGCCGCCAGGGGGTTCAGCAGCGCCTGGTGGCGGTTCTTGGCCACCACCATGGCGCACTGCTCCCGGGTGTTACCGGACTCGTAGAGATAGCGGCTCATCTCCAGCCCCGCGACCAGGTTGGCGTGGGCGCCCAGCGGCCGGTTGAGGATGGGGTCCATGGCGAACTGCTGGATGTGGTGGGGGGTCCGCATGTCGGAATACTTCGAGTGCCCCTCCACCACCACCACCCGGGCGGTGCCGGTGCGGATGAGCATGGCCGCGCAGCACAGCGCCTGGATGCCGTCGCCGGTGATGGTCTGGACCGGGCGCAACGCCGCGCCTAGCTGGTCGGGGACGTACTCGTCGAAGATGCTGGTGCCTTCCCAGAAGTCCTCGGAAACGCAGACGAAACTGTGAACGTCCTTTCTTGGGTCAACCCCCGCGTCGTGATAGGCCCGGGTGGCGGCCTCGAACATCATCTCCTTGTACGAGACCCCCGGGGTGCACGAGCGCAGGTCCGAGAAGCCGACGCCGACGATGGCGACCCTCTCGGGCACGTCCGCTTCCACCTCCCGTCGTGGGCGCGCGGCCGCCGGCTCGGCCGGCTCGCCGCCGCCAGGCCGTCGCGAATCCGGGCGGCCGCCGGCGCGCACCCCACACATGTTCACCCGGGCGGACGGGAAATCCTGCGTCAACCCAATGCGGTACCGGGGAGCAGGCGCCCGCGACGGGCAGCGAGGGACGCCTGCGTCCCCTGATGAGAGGTGGGTGGCGGGAACGGCCCGGACCGCCCGGCCCGTACGCACGGCATAACCCGCTTGCCCGCCTCAGTTCCAGGTCACCTGGTCGATGAGACCCCGCCGCCTGGCCAGAGTCTCCGCCCAGCGGTAGAAGCCGCCTCCGGCCAGCACCATCCCGGCGGTCGTCAGAGCCAGGATCAGGAGGATCTGGCCTTCGGACACCTGCTGCAGCATGGGGCTGATGCCGTGGCCCAGCACGGCCCGCCGGACGGCCTCCATCCAGTAGGTATGGGGCAGCGCCAGTGAAACGGGCTGCAACCACCCGGGCAGCACGTCCACGGGGAAGACCACCCCGGCGAGCAGGTAAAGGGCGCCGGACAGGCTTTCTGCCGCCATCGCCCCGTGGTTGGAACTGATCAGACTCACGCCCGCCAGGAGGATCCCCAGGGCCGCCGTGGACACGATGCCCAGCAGGAACACGGGCCAGAACAGAGCCCAGTCGACGCCTCGCACGGTCACCGGAATCCCCAGGGCCCAGGCGCCGAAACCGAGCACGATGAGGACGGCGATGGTGGCCACGAAGAACTTGGCCGCCGCGCGGCCCACCAGGTACCAGCCCATGCTGGGCGAGACGATGTACATGTACTTCAGCGTCTGGAAGTGCTCCCGGTCGCCCAACACCACCCAGCTGATGCCCCACAGCAACTGGCCGACGTAGATGTAGAAGGCGTTCCCGACGTAACTCGCCCAGAACAGCTCCGGCGCGCTCCCCCGCCCCGCCACGGCGAACATGAGCACGAGGATGAGCGTTCCGGCCACCGGCTTGATCACCGAGTAAATGACGAACAGCCAGGGGTCGGTCCAGTTGGACTCGGCCTGCCAGCCAAGCCAGGCCGCCATCTTGAAGATGCGGACCCCTTCCCCGACGGCGGTCCGCCGCTTACCCTCAAGCGCCGCTTCGCTCGTTGTCACCCTGCCGCCTCCCAGTCTACCGGCCGCCTGACCCGACCACCGCCTGCACCGCGCCGCTGCCGGGGCGCCTCCCCGTCAGTGCTTGAGCGCCAGCGTCCCGGCCACCTTGGCCGCCCACATCATCCGGCCCAGCGCCTTGTAGGCAGCCCCGATGAACAGGACCGCCATCCCGGTCAGGGCCGTGGCCTCGTACCCCGGAGGGAACAGGCCCACGGCGTCCGGGGCGATGGCCCACGGGGAGCCGCCGAAGGCCAGCTGCCGCATGGCGTCCAGGCCCAGGGTGAGCGGGATGACGGTGGCGCCGGCCGCCACCCAGAACCCCAGCGCCCGCACGGGGAAGTAGAACCCCGAGACCAGGTACACCGGTTCCTGCAACAGGTTGGAGGTGTGCCAGGCCTCGCGCCCGTACAGCAGGAACACCGAGGCCAGCAGCATGCCCAGCCCGTACAGGGCCCACAGGGTCACCAGGAAGGTGTAGGCCAGCAGCCAGGGATGGGCCACCGCGTACTCCACCCGGAAGACCATGCTGCCCAGGACCAGCACACCGATGGCCCGGACGCTGGTCATGAACATCCCGCCCGCGCTCATCCCCAGCAGAATGGCCATCAGGGACGCCGGCGAGGCAAAGAACAGCTCGAGCTGGCCGGAGTAACGTTCCCAGTAGAACTGGCTGGCCATGGCCCAGAGCACGTTCATCCAGAAGGCCGTCATGGCGCCTCCCAGGATGACGAAGCCCAGGTACGCCGGGGGAGCGTTCAGCGCCCGGTAGATGAAGACGTAGGCGGCGGTGGCCATGAAGGGCAGGAGGACCTCCCACAACAGCCACATGATCTCCCTTCCGGTCGCCACCACCCGGACGTAGGCCCGGGCCCGCACGGCGCGGAGGTTCAGCTCCAGCAGCCAGCGTACGTACTTCCAGTCCCACCAGGCCCGGGCCGGGCTACCGGGCGGCGCTTTCATCGGCTGCACCTCCCCCGGCCGCGGCTTCGCCGTCGCCGGCGCCGCCCACGCCGACTTCCGGGCCGTCGCCAGGCAGGGTCCCGTTCCTGCTGTCGTGATCGCCGTTGTTGGTTGGCGTGTCCTCGGCCAGGGTGCGGCCGACCAGCTTCACGAAGACGTCCTCCAGCGTCGGCTCTTCCTTGGCCAGCGAGTGCACCACCAGGCCAAGCCCGGAAAGACCTCCCACCAGCCCCGGGATGGCGCCGTCGGCCTCCAGGATGGCGGTGAGCACGGTCCGACCCGCCTCGGGCCGCCACCGGGCAGCCACCTCGCGAACCCCGGGCTGGTCCTTGAGCCTGGCCAGGTCGGCCTGGCTCAGCCCGGCGCCGTCCGAACTCGAGACCTCGAGCCGGAGCACGGCCTGCCGGGCGATCTGCCGCTTCAGACTGGCCGGCGTGTCGCAGGCCAGGATCCGGCCGCGGTCGATGATGGCCACCCGGTCGCAGAGTTCGTCGGCCTCGGCCATGTAGTGGGTGGTCAGGAGCACGGTGCGGCCCGGGCGCTCGGCCATCCACTCCCGGACGAACTTCCGGAGGGTCCGCGCGGTGGTGACGTCCAGGCCCAGGGTTGGCTCGTCGAGGAACAGGACGTCCGGGTCGCTGAGAAAGCCCCTGACGAAGTTCATCTTCTGCCGCATACCCGTGGACAGCTTGGAGATGAGGGTCCCGGCGTCGTCCTCCAGGCCCACCAGCTTCAGCATGCGGTCGATCCGGTCCAGGGCGATCCGGTTGGACACCCCGTAGAGCTGAGAAAACATCCACAGGCTCTCCCGCACCGAAAGGATGCCGTAGCCCCCCGACTCGCCGCCGGAGACGATGTTGATGCGCTGTTTCACCCCGAACGGGTCCCTGGCCACGTCGATGCCCGAGACAAACGCCCGGCCCGACGTGGGCAAGAGCAGCGTCGAAAGGATCTTGATGAGGGTCGTCTTGCCTGCGCCGTTCGGGCCCAGCAGGCCAAAGAGTTCTCCCTCGGCTACCTCCAGGTTGACCCCGTCCAGGGCCACCACCCGGCGGCCCCGGGGCCATTTCCGCGACCGCCTGACCTGGAAAACGCGGCTCAGATTCTCGGTCCGGATGGCCAGGCCGGCGGGCCGCGGCCGGTGGTCAACCTGGAACCTGGTTTCCGAAGTCGACATACGCCTTCTCCCCCATCCTGAGACGGTCCACTGGAGTCTTGTCGCGTGCCCCGTCGGTCCAGCCGGCGATAAATATCCATGGAACGCGGAAAGGACCACCGGGAGCCGCGTGTTGCCCCCCGCGTGGTCCTCTCTCAACCTGGGATGCCGGGCCGGTTCCGGCCCCGGCGAATGCCTATGCGTTATCGATTCAATTCAACGAATGTCCCAGGGACCACCCGCGGAGATGCAGGCACTTGCAAGCCGGATGGCGGACCGGATCCTCAGCCGGATCATGCCTGCACCTCCCTTCGGAGCCCGGGAAACCCGCCAGATTATACCACCTGGCCTGCCCGCCCGGCAAGCCCACCGGGCAAATCTTCTTGATGCTCTGTTTTGCCGCCTGGCGACCCCAACCGGTGCTCGGGCCCTGGCCCCTACCCCCGGTACTCCCGCCGGATCTCGCGCCGGGCCAGGTAGATGGGTTGGTTCAGCAGCAGCTGGTTGACCGTGGCCACCCTGGCCAGGGCTACCGGGAAGGCCACCGCCACGCTCAGGGTCAACCCGGCGTACGCCAGCGCTTCCACCGCGCTTCGAGGGGTCAGGCCCGCTCCCGGCGGGTACCAGGGCGTCAGAAAGGCGGTGAGCCACCCTCCCAGCGCCAGGCCGGCGGTGGCGCCGGCCGCACCGACCAGCGCCGTCTCCAGCGCCAGCAGCCGCCCGACCAGAGCGGCGTCAAAGCCCACGGCCTTCAGCACGGCCAGCTCTCGCCGCCGTTCCAGGAAGGCGCCCAGCATGACGGCAAACAGGCCGAAGCCCAGAAAGCCGAAGGCCCCGAGGGTCGCCTGGGTCGCCGGGAAAAAGGCCCAGCCCACCAGGAGCCTGGCCAGCTCCCGTGGGGTGTCCACGCTCCAGAACTGGCCTACCGGGTAACGGGGCCCCGGATACACCCGGTGCCCCTCCCGGCGGTCGGGCTCGGTCAGCCACGCACGGAAGGCGGCGGGCGGGTAGCCGTCCTTTAGCTGGAAGAAGAGGATATTGGGCCCGGCGCTGGTCAGCGGCCGCGAGGGGTCGGGCAGCCCGGGGCACGGCCAGCCCTCGCCGGCGATGGCCAGGAGCGGCCGGTCGAGAAACGAAAGCTCCGCACGAAAGGTGCCCACCACCAGGAAGGACGTCTCCGTGAAAACATGGCTGGCCGGGTTCGGACCGGGACTCAGGTAGCCCAGTGCGACCCGGTCGCCGACGGCCGCTCCGGGGCGGGCTGCCAGCGCCGCGGGCATCAGGACCTCGTCGCTCGCCGCCGGCAGCCGCCCGGACTCCAGCCGCACCTTTCCTTCCAGCACCCACGAACCGGGAGGCACGGCCAGGGTCCAGAGGCGGCCCCACGGACTCGTGACGGGGGCCAGCCGCCCGAGTTCCACCCGCTTTACCCAGGGGAGGCCCCGCCAGCCGGCCATGGCCTCCTCGCTGTAAAGACACTCCAGCCGGCGCTCGGTGCGCGGGGCCTCCTGAGCTTCCGGGTCGCCCAGGATGATGAGGCGAACGAACTCGTAGGGCAACTCGACTACGGCGGTAGCCGGTAGCGGGAGAGGCTTCACTGCGGCCGTCGCCCGCTCCACGGCCCCGCCGGTTAGGGGTGCGGCAGCAAGGTACGCCGCCACGCCCAACCCCACCAGGCACCCGAACAGGCCGTACAGCAGCACGTGCCGGCGGAGCCGCAGGAGGGCGATCACCAGGAGCATCGACCAGGTCACCGGCGGATCACTTCCATGGGCGGGGCGAGGGCGGCCCTGGCGGCGGGCACCGCCGCGAAGACCAGGGCCAGGCCGACGGTGAGCGCCAGAACGATTCCCCCGTCCGCCAGGGCCATGGCCACCAGCTGCGCCCGGTCCGCGCCCTCCGCGGGCCGGGCCCAACCGGCCACGCCACGCACGGCGAGAAAGCCGACGGCAGCGCCTATTAACGCCAGGAGCACGGCCTCGGTCAACACGAGGGTAAAGACCTCCCGCGGCCCGGCTCCCAGCGCCTTCAGCGCGCCGATCTCGGCGCGGCGCCGGATCAGCAACACCCAGAGGTTGGTGGCCAGCAGGACTGCGGCCATGCCGTAGATCAGAACCGCCAACGTGTGGCCGAGCCCCAGGGGAACCACGGCCGGCCAGGGCCTTCCGGCGGCCGCCACCAGGTGCGGCACGGAGTACACGGTATATTCGGGCAGGGCCCGCCGAAGGGCGTCGGCCGTCCGCTCCAGGCGCCACGGTTGCGCTACCGTCACCGACGCCTGGGGAACCAGCAACTCGCGCCCACCGCTGGCCGCCTCGAACAACCGCTCGAAGGTGGCCGCCGGAACCACCACGTAGGGCGTGGGCCCGGGGCCTGAAGGGCCCCGCCCGCCGGGAAGCCGCCGCGGAGGCTGCGGGTCGCCCAACAGGTAGTGGCCTATGACTTCCAACCGCCACTCGGTCCCCGCCGGGTAATCAAACCAGACCCCTTCGCCGTCGGTTCGCAGGGCCGGCAGCCGCAGGGTCACCGCCTGCCCGACGGGTACCAGCGGGTGGCCGCCCGGCGCCCCCGGCACGGACGCCCCCGCACGGTCCGCCGCCACCAGCGCCACCAGCCGGCCGGCGTCGGCGGCCGTGAAGAAGCGGCCCTCCACCACCCACGGTTCCAGCCCGCCGGCGGGCCCCCCGGGGCCAAAGGGCGGTCCCGCGTAGCCCCGCAACACCGTCGGCAGGCGGACCGGGCCGCGCCCCGCCTCGGGAAATAGGTGAACTTCTTCCGCCGGGAGCAACAGCCCGGGCCGAACCGCCGCCACGCCGGGGCGGCCGGCGAGGGCGCGGACAATCTCCCGGGCCGGCACCCACCGCGCGGCCCCTCCCGCCGGAGCGAGGTAGCCCTGGCCGTAGACCGACGGCAGGAGGCTGACCAGGTCAGTCACCAGGTCGAGGGGAACCTGTTCCAGCCCCAGCGACTGCCCCGCCGCAGCCGCCCAGACCCGCTGAGGGCTGACGGTCACCTGACCGGGGATGACCAGGATGTCCCCGCCGACCAGGGCGCGCACCGGCTGCGACGCCCGGCCGGGCAGACCGCGGGACACCGCCAGCGACAGGCTCAGGCTGCCGGCGGCCACCGCCATGGCCATGATGGCGACCACGCTGGAACCGAGATTCCGCCAGGCGTTCACCAGGCCCAGACCTATCGCGGCCCTCACCCGGACCTCATCCTCCCCCGGCGGCATCCGGCCCGGGGCGCCACACGGGAGCCGGCTCCGTCAGGAGGTCCGTCACCGACGTGATGGCGTGGTCCGGCCGGTACGGGCTTGACGCCACGTCTCCCGGGGCGGTCACGCCGGAGAAAACCAGCACGGTCGCCAGGCCGGCCCGGATGCCGCCGGCGATGTCGGTGTCCAGGCGGTCGCCCACCACCACCACCCGGGCTCCGCGAGGTAACGTCGCCCTGGCGGCGGCGAACATGTGGGGTTCCGGTTTTCCCGCCACCTCCGCCCGGGAGCCCCCGGCCACCTCCACCGCGGCCAGGACGGCGCCCGTGCCCGGCCAGGGGCCGTCGGGCATGGGAAAGGTCGGGTCCCGGTTGGTGGCAAAGCACCGGGCGCCGCGACGAAGGGCCTGGCAGGCGGCGCGCAGTTCGCCGTAGTGAAACCCGGCGTGACTGCCCACCACCACCACGTCGGCGTCCCGGGCTTCCGGGTCCTCCGTCAGCCGCAGGCCGGCCCCGACGACCGCCGCCCGCAGGGCGTCGGAACCGATCACCAGGGCCGTTTGTCCACGGAGGTCCGGCGCGGCGGCCAGGAGGTGGCCGAGGGCGGCCACGGAGGTGACAATCTCGTCGGGCGAAGCCTGAAACCCGAGGCCGGCCAGCTTCCGGGCGAACTCGTCCCGCGTCCGCCACGGATTGTTGGTCAGAAAGCGGACTTGCTTGTGCCGGGACCGGAGAACGGCCAGGGTCTCGGGGGCACCGGCAACCGCCACCTCTCCCGTGTAAAGCACTCCGTCCAGATCGAAGAAGAAGGCGTCGTACTGGTCGGCGATGGAACCGGCGTTCAACTCTCTGCCCTCCCTGCCGACTCTCCATTACCTGGCCGGCGGCCGACTTCCTGCGCTCCACAACCGCGGGTGGGCCACGCCTCCAACGTCACGGGGACCCTGATGCCGGTGGCCGAAGTTGCTGCCACGACCCGGTCGGCGGGGGTGCCGCTCCTGGTGGACGCCGCCCAGACGGCCGGCGCCTACCCTGTTGACGCGGAGGCGATGGGCATTGACCTTCTGGCCTTCACCGGACACAAGGGTCTCCTGGGCCCGCAGGGGACCGGCGGCCTCTACATCCGGGAGGGGCTGGACCCCAGGCCGCTGGTGGAAGGGGGTACGGGCAGCGAGTCGGCCGTCGAGTATCAGCCCAGGACCATGCCCGACCGTTACGAGGCCGGCACCCTCAACGTGGCCGGCATCGTCGGCCTCGGCGCGGCCGTCGACTTCCTGCTGGAACAGGGGGTGGAGAACGTCCGCCGGCACGAGCGAGACCTCACCGCCCTGGCCCTCGAGCGCCTCAGCGCCATCCCCGGTCTCGAGATCTACGGACCCCGCGACCCCGACCGCCAGGTGGCGGTGATCGCGTTCAGCCTCACCGGCCGACCGGCGGCCGAGGTGGCCCACCGACTGGACACCGGGCCCGGAATCATGGTCCGGGCCGGACTGCACTGCTCTCCCTCGGCCCACCGGACCATCGGCACCCTTGAGCGGGGTACGGTCCGGGCCAGTTTCGGCCCGTTCAACGACGATTCGGACGTGGACGCCCTGGCCAGGGCCCTGGAGGAACTGGCCCAGTGACGGCAACGGAATTCGGGGACCGGACCGCCGCCGGCGGCGGACAGCCCGGACCGGGCGGTCCGTATCTCGACCGCATCGACATCGTGTTCATGGAACCGTGCCTGCTGGACGACTCCATGATGCGGCTCAAGGCCGAGTTCTCGCGGGACGTCGGGGACCTGTTCCCCTACCTCAACTCTGTGCTGCCCAACGCGGTCTACGTTCACTCCGCAAGGAGCCTGAGCTTCACCCGGGGGCCGAGGTTGTTCGCCCTTTACCCCACCTGGATGACCCTGGGCAAGGCCCTGAGCGTCACCGACGCCTACCAGTCCGTTGACTGGCTCAGAGACCTCATCAACGAGACAGCCCGGACCCGTGCCCGCCTGGCGCCCAGGCACGAGGCGAGACGCCGGCCGTCGGCGCTGGACCTCTACCACTGGCTCCCTCACGGCTACGGCAACTGCGGGCAGTGCGGCGAGGTGACCTGCCTGGCCTTTGCGTCCCGCCTGTGGCTGGGGCAGGCAAAGCGGGCCGGGACATCTGACCCCGGCCCTACCTGCCACGGCCCCGGACCTCAGCTGGTGCTCACAGGTACTCCGGCTCCACCTTCGCCCGGCCCTCATCGTCATACAGGTACAGCGCGTCGGGGGCCTCGTCGTTGGTCCGCTTGTGAGACCCGTCGCAGAAGGGCTTGTTATCAGAGAGCCCGCAGGCGCAGACCCAGATCGGAAACCTGGTAACCTCGGTCTGCTCAATCTTGTACGGCCGGTTCCGGTCGTGCCGGACGAGCCGTGCCATGGCGATCCCCTCCTCCTCGTGCGGTCCGGCGGCGAGGCGTCCCGCCGCCACCCGACATTATAACGGGCCGCCGTCACGGTCGAGGAGGCGCCAGAGGAACCTCAGGTCCCGGAGGGGGTTAAAGCTCACCCTGGACCAGGCGGCCGACCTCGCCCTCCTCGGGAAACCGCCGCAGTTCTTTCTTGGAGAAGACCAGCTTCCCGTTGACGGCCACCTCGAAGACCCCGCCGCTGGACGGAATGAGGGTCAGTTCCCCGATGCGCCCCACCAGATCCGAATTGAGCAGTTCCTCCGTCACCCGGACGGCGCGAGGGAAGTACCCTCACGCGTTGCAGTACTCGATGCTGACGCGGTTCCGGTCGGCCACCTCACGTCACCTCCGCGGACTTTGAGAACGGTTATCAGCCGTCAGGCCATCAACGGTAAGGATATCAGTCAGAGTGGCGAAACGTAAAGGGAGGAGCCGGTCAACCGGCCAGCCACCGCTCGAGAAAGCCGGCCGCCCCCGCCAGGGCCTCTTCCACGATGGCATCGCCGATCTCCCGGCTGGCGAGGGCGCCGTTGCCCAGCGCCCCGTCGGCGGTGATCTCGTCGAACCGCCTGCTAACCTCAATGGCTGGCTGCCGGCCAAGAGGTTCGACCCCGGCCAGCACCCTCCCGGGGCCGGCCGCGCCCTCCCGGACCGCCCAGGGGGCCAGGACCATGGCCTGGGAGAGCTCACCCTCGCAGGCGTGGCCGCTCACGGGTGACCTGACGTGCGCCGCCAGGGCCTGGGGGGCCAGGGTGGTAAACGAGGTCCACGCCGCCCTGGCGTCCTCGTACTTCACCATCAGCTTCTGCAGGAGCACGCCAAGGGACGCCCGGTTGCCGCCGTGGCCGTTCAGGAAGAAGAACCGCCTGAGACCGTGGGCGTACAGGGAGTCCACTATCTGTTCGCACACGGCGATGAACACGTCCGGGGTCAGGGTGATGGTGCCGGGGAAGCGCATGTGGTGCGGACTGACCCCGTACGGCACCGCCGGCACCGACACCGCCCGGGGATACAGCCGCGCCGCCAGGCGGCGGGCGAAGGCCTCCGCGCGGCCGTGGTCCACGCCGAAGGTGCCGCCGGGCCCGTGTTGCTCGGTGGATCCCACCGGGATGAGCGCCACCTCGATGGCGGACAGGGCGTCCCGGAACTCGGGCCAGGTCATCTCCGCCAGAACGTAAGCCCTGGGTTCGTCGGACACTCGAACCACCTCCAGCCGGCCGTAGGATTTCGCGGTCGGGGAGTGCAATTTCCTCGCTAGAAGAGGGCGCCCGAAGGACGGTCGGGGCGGCGTCGACTCGGCGCCGGGACGGCGACCGCCCGGCGGGGCCGGTCAGCCCGGGAAATGCCGTGTCCAGGGGAGGGTTTTCATGTCCGTTCCCGCTCAGGCCAGAGACGTGCTCGCCAGGGCCCGACACCTCATGCCCCAGCTCGTCCGGTGGCGGCGCCACCTGCACCAGTACCCCGAACTGGCCAACGAGGAATTCGAGACTTCCGCTCTGGTCCAGCGGGTGCTGAACGACCTTGGACTCAAGGTCCGGGCGGGTCCCGAAGCTACCGGCACGCCCACCGGCGTGGTGGGACTGCTGGAAGGAACCGGACCCCGGGACGCCTCGCGGCCGGTTCGCACCATCGGCATCCGGGCGGACATGGATTGCCTGCCCATCCAGGAAAAGACGGGCTTGCCGTTTGCCTCCCGGCACCCCGGCAAGATGCACGCGTGCGGCCACGACGGCCACACCGCCATCTCGCTGGGCACGGCCACCCTGCTGGCCGGCATGCGGTCCCAGCTATCCGGTAACGTCAAGTTCTTTTTCCAGCCGGCCGAGGAAGCTGACGGCGGCGCCGACCCGATGATCAGGGCCGGAGTGATGGAGAACCCCCGGGTGGACGCCGTCATCGCGCTGCACCTGAACACCATCCAGCCCACGGGCCAGCTCAGCCTGAAGTACGGGCCGTCCACGGCCGCCGCCGACACGGCCATCCTGACCATCCGGGGCACCGGCGCCCACGGCGCCTGGCCGCACAACGGCGTGGACGCCATCACCGCCGCCGGGCACGTCATCGTCGCCTTGCAGACTCTGGTGAGCCGGGAGATGGCGCCCCTGGACCCGGTGGTCTTCACCATCGGCACCATCCGCGGGGGCTACGCCAACAACGTCATCGCCGACGAGGTCCGGATGGAGGCCACCGTGCGCACCCTGAAGCGGGAGACCCGGGCCGCCATGCCCGAGCGGATCACCAGGATCGTCAAGGGCGTCTGCGAGGCCCTGCGGGCCGAGGGCGACGTGGAGTACGTAGGGGGCTACCCGAGCCTGGTGAACGACCCACGGCTTTGCCGGCTGGTGGAGGACACGGCGGCGGCCCTCTTCGGCAAGGACCGGGTGACCGTCCGTGACGAGCCCGGCATGGGCGCCGAGGACTTCGCCTACTTCGCCCAGGCGGCGCCGGGGTGCATGTTCGGGCTGGGGGCCCGCAACGAGGCCGAGGGCATCACCGCCCCCGGCCATAGCCCCTTTTACACCTTCGACGAGGCCGCCATGCCGGTGGGCGTGGCCCTCTTTGCCGAGGTGGCGCGCCGCTTCCTGCAGAGCGGGCTGCCGGAGGCCTGAGCCGGGCGGCCGTCCCTACTCGGTGTCGGTCGGCTCGCCGAAACCGGAGCCGTCGTCCGGCGTCGCGGTCCCCTCCCGCAGGGCCTCGGCCCACAGGCGTTCCAGTTCTTCCAGGTCTTTGCGGTCCAGGTCCTTCACGCCGGCCCGGGCCTCGATGTGGTGCCGTACCTCGTGGCGGAGGGTCTCCCAGACCTCGGCCTCGACGGCGGCCCGGGGCGCGCCGGCGAACAGCCGGGCAAACGACCCGTAGTAGAGGACGATGAAGGCACCGAGGTGCTCGTCGGTGATGTGCTCGCCCAGGATGTAGACGCCGGGAGGGTCGCCCTCCCGGCGTCGCGCTTCTTCCGAAATGACGATGCCGCCGTTGAGGCCTTCCACCAGTTCGGGCGGGATCCGGTCGGCGAGTCGGTCGGCCAGCCGGGTGAAGGCCTCCAGGTCCATCATGGCCCTCGACCGCCTAGATCCCCCGGGACTCGTCGGTGACGGCCCTCAGCGCCTGGCGTACCAGTCCCTTCAGCAGCGGCACCTTGTATTCGTTGGCCCCCAGGGGCATGGCCCCCTCGGCGGCCAGTTCCACGATCTCGTCCACCAGTTCCGGACTGACAACGTGGCCCCGGGCGATCTCCTCGGCGTGCCGGGCCCGCCAGGGCTTGTAGGCCACCCCGCCCAGCGCCAGCCGCAGGTCGGCCAGGCGGTTGCCGTCCAGGGTGGCGACGGCGGCCACCGAGACCAGGGCAAAGGCCCAGGCGGCGCGGTCCATGGCCTTGAGGTAGACCTGGCGGCTGCCCTTGGGTTGCTCCGGCACCCTGATCTCCACCACCACGTCGCCGGGGTTCAGGATAGTGGTCCCCGGAAAGTCCTTCGTCGGCTGCTGGAACAGGTCGTCGATGGGCGTGGCTTCCCAGTTCACGGGCGCCTCCCCCGGTACGGCCACCACCACCTCGGCCTCCAGCGCCGAGAGCGCGACGGCGGGATCGGAAGGGTGGACCGCCACGCAGCGGTTGCCGTCGGCCGATTCGTAACCGAACAGGGCGTGGTAGGCGTTTTCCCCCTTGGCCGCGCCGCACACCTCGTCACCGTGGAGCAGGCAGGGGAAGTCGCCCCGGTAGTACCAGCACCGGGGCTGCTGACACAGGTTTCCCCCGACGGTCGCCCGGTTCCGCAGTTGCGGCGTGCCGGTGACGGCGATGGACCGGGCCAGCGCCGGGAAGCGCCGGTGGACCGTCCGGTTCGCCTCCAGTTCAGCCAGGGTGGTCAGGGCGCCGATGGCCAGGCCGCCCCCGGTCAGGTGTCTCAGGTAGCGGAAGTCGGCAAGACCCTTGATGTCCACCAGGTGGTCGGGGCTGACGGTTCCCCGCTTCGTCAAGGTCAGAAGGTCCGTCCCGCCGGCGTAGAGCCGGGAGCCCCACTCCTCCGACAGGATCTCCTGGGCCTGGTCCAGGCTGGTGGCGGCGGTGTAGGCGAAGGGCTTCACCGCGTTCCCCCCTCCCCGGCCTGCTCCTTGCCGCTCTCCGCCCCCGCCTCGACCGCCTGGGCGGCCTCCTCGAGCCGCTTGATGGCGGCCAGCACTCGCGGCCGGGTAAGGGGCAGGTCCGTCGGCCTGATCCCCAGCGCGTCGTAAACTGCGTTGGCCACGGCCGCGGCGGTCGGGATGATGGGCGGCTCCCCCACGCCCTTGGCCCCCAGGTTGTTGGCGGCGAGGTCGGCGCCGGGCACCATCACGTGATCGATGATGGGAACGTCCAGCGCCGTGGGAATCCGGTAGTTCTCCAGGTCGGCCGACAGCACCCGGCCGGTCTGGGGGTCCACCGCCCGCTCCTCGCTGAGGGCAAACCCCAGCCCCTGGATGACGCCGCCTTCCACCTGGCTGGAGGTGGTGAGGGGGTTGATGATCCGGCCGGAGTCGTGCACCGCCACGATCCGGGTCACCTCGACCGCCCCCGTCTCCAGGTCCACCTCCACCTCGGCGAACTGGGCGCCGAAGGTGTGCACCGCCACGTCCTCGGGGTTGGGTCCCCGGGAGCCGTGGCCGGTGACCATGAAGTTGCCGAGCCTGGCCGTGAGTTCCCGCAGGGCGATGCCGCGTTCGGGCGAACCTGCCACCTCCACCCGGCCGTCCTTGAGGATCAGCTCCTCGACCTTTGCGTCCAGCAGGGAAGCGGCCAGTTCCACCAGTTGCCGCCGGGCGTCGGCGGCTGCCGCCCTGACGGCCGGCCCGACCGAGGCCACGGTCAGGCTGCCCGCCGAGATGGGCCCGTAGGGTCCGGCCTCGGTATCGCCCAGGAGCACCCTCACGTGTTCCACGGGAATCGAGAGTTCTTCCGCGGCCACCTGGGCCAGCACGGTCCGGGTCCCCGTGCCGATGTCCTGGGTCCCCGTGGCCACGGTGACGGTGGCGTCGGGGTTGACTCGCACCTCGGCGTGGGCCGGCGGCCCCCCGCCGCCGCCCCAGATCTGGCTGGCCATGCCCAGGCCCCGCCGGCGGTGGGGTGGCAGGTCCTCGGGCTGGGTGCCCGGCCAGCAGACCAGGTCTTCCACCCCGCCCGGCCCGGCCGGGGGCTGCTCCCCCTCCGGGGAATGGTTCCCCCCTCCACCGAGGGTGGCCAGGATGGTCCGCTTGCGCGGGAGGTAGCCGGTGGTTTCCCGCAGGTGCCAGCCCATCAACTCCGCGCCGATCCGGTATGCCTCCCGCAGCCCCTTGCCGGAGTACGGGAGGTTGCGGGGCTGGTTGGTGTCGGCGTAGTTTCTGAGCCGCAGTTCAATGGGATCCATGCCCAGGGCCACGGCCAGGTCGTCCATGGCCCCTTCCAGCGCCACCGTGCCCTCCACGTAGCCCGGGGCCCGGAACGCCGAGTCGGGCCCCAGGTTCAGGCACACCGCGTACTCCTCGGTCTTCACGTTGGGACAGCGGTAAAGTTCCCGGGCCGGACCGCCCACCGGCGCGACCCAGCCCCAGGCGCCAACCCCCGCGAAGACCTGGTGGTAGATGGCGGTCAGGGTTCCGTCCGACCGGGCGCCCAGCTTGATGTATTGCAGGGTGTTGTGGCGGTGGCCGGTGGCCAGGTTCTCCTCCCGCCGGTCAAGCAACAACTTGACGGGGCGGCCCGTCTGGCGGGCCAGAAGCGCCGCGATCACCGTGTAGCGCCCGGTGCCGCCCTTGGAACCAAACCCGCCGCCCATGAACTGCTTGATCACCCTGACGTCGTGCATGGGCAGGCCGAAGGCCTGGGCCAGGGTTTTCCGGACGCCGAACACGTGCTGGGTCGAGTCCCACACCGTCAACCGGCCGCCGTCCCACGAGCAGACCGAGCCGTGAGTCTCGAAGCAGTTGTGCAACTGGGCCGCCGTCCTGAAGTTGGCCTCCACGACCACGTCGGCCTCGGCGAAACCCTGGTCGGTGTCGCCCCGGACGTAGACGCTGGCCTCGTCGGCGGAGACGTTGCCTTCGGGGTACACGCGCGGCGCGTCGG
This sequence comes from Symbiobacterium thermophilum, assembly GCA_020725105.1. Classification (GTDB taxonomy): domain Bacteria; phylum Bacillota; class Sulfobacillia; order DYFQ01; family DYFQ01; genus DYFQ01. The sequence goes on along the minus strand of DYFQ01000008.1, from coordinate 52,965 downwards.
GCTCCACGGCCGCCTCAAGGTCCACCACGAAGGGCAGCGGCTCGTACTCCACCGAGATCTTGTCCAGGGCGTCCGTGGCGGCCGCCTCGTCGACGGCGACCACCGCCGCCACCTCGGCCCCCTGGTAACGGAGGACGGTATCGAACAGGGGCCGGCCCGGCCACCCCAGTTCAGGCACGTTCTCGTGGGTCAGTACCGCCAGCACTCCCGGCACGGCCAGGGCTCCGGACACGTCGATCCGCCTAAGCCTGGCGTGGGGATGGGGACTCCTCAGGATCCGGGCGTGAAGCATCCCCGGAAGCTGTATGTCGTGGGTGAACCGCGCCGTGCCGGTCACCTTGGCCCGGGCGTCCACCCGTGGCAGCGGCTGACCCACCCGGGAGAGAACCCGGTCCTCCGGCCAGGCCGGCAGGTCCTCCCCGTCGACCACGACGTACTCCTCGTGCAGCCGGCCCTCGATCTCGACAACGGTCTTCCTGAGCTCAGGCACCTGCCCCACCGTCCTCGGGCGCCTTGGCGGCCGCCCTGGCCGCCACCACGCCGGCGGCGGTCAGGCCGGCGGCGATGATCTTCGGGTAGGCCCCGCAACGACACAGGTTGCCCGCAACGGTCTGGCGGATGTCTTCCAGGCTCGCCCGGGGGTTCTGATCCAGGAGCGCTTTGAGGGCCATGATCTGTCCGGGGGTGCAGAAGCCGCACTGCGCCGCGTCGTGTTCGATGAAGGCTTCCTGCACCGGGTGAAGCTCTCCGTCCCTGATCAGCCCCTCGACGGTCTCCACCGTTCGGCCCTCGCACTCCACGGCCAGCACCAGGCAACTGTACACGGCCTGGCCGTCCAGGGACACGGTGCACGCCCCACAGGTCCCCTCATCGCACACCCGTTTGGCGCCGGTGAGGCCCAGGTCTTCGCGGAGGGCATCCAGTAGGGTCCGCCGGGGCGGGACGGTGAGTTCGTACGTGACCCCGTTGACCGTCATCCGCACCGGAACCGGTCCGGGTCCGCGCCGCTCCATGCTCATCCTCCACCAGAACCTCCCACCTGAATCCCGAGGCCGGCTTCGACCGGCCCCAGTGGGGACCCCGGGGGTTGCCCCCCGGGGTCCGGTCCCGCAAGCCATTTCTTCGAAGGGGCTGACGTCCCCTTCACCGTCGGGGCACAAGCGGCCAGGGGAGGCTCACTCCCGTCGTGGCGCCTCCGCCTACCCTGAGTATATCCGCGGCGGTGGTCCGGCCCGCCGGAGGCGGCGGACCAAAACGCCGGGGAATCGGGCCTAGTTGCCGAGCGAACGCAGGTACGCGATGATGGCCCGGATGTCGTCGTCGGTGAGGTTTGGATTGCCGCCCCGCGGCGGCATGGGCAACCCGGTGGTGTTGCCTGGATCGTCTACCGCGCGCCCCTTCGCCACCACCTCGAAGAAAGCCCCGTCGGTGGCGGTCCGGGCGAACTCCCCGCCCACCAGGTCCTTGCCGATACCCGGGATGCCCCGGGCGTCCTGGCCGTGGCAGGCGGCGCAGGAGGCCAGGAAGAGGGCCTTGCCCCTGGCGACCCGGGCGTCCTGGCTCGCCGTGGCCGGGGGTGGGGGCGCGGCCGGGAGAGGGGGCTCGCCCCGGCCCGGCTCCGGGCCAGGCGCCGCCGCCGGCGCCGGCGGCGGCCCCCACGGGCTGAAGCTGAACCCCGCGAGAAAGCCGCCGGCAAAGATGAGCCCGGCCAGCACCGCGAGGGCTCCGGCGTAGATGGTCCGTTCGAGCGTGCCCGTCACCTCCCTGCCCCGTCAACGGCCGCCCCCCTGCCTGGGACGCCCTCGGAGGGCCGCTCTTGGGACATGGCTAGAGCCCCGGTCCCGGATGATCAGTCCGGCAAGCCACTGCACATGCCGCGCGGAATCCTTGCAGGTTCCGGGCGGGTGCCGCAAGCGGCACGGGCTGCAGCCAAGTCCTCGTTTAGTATAGCGAACAAGCGCTTGCCTGTCGATCGCATTGATGCCTCTGAACACCCATGAAATGCCTGAACTCCCCCCTGAAAATACCGGACTCTCAGGCGGCGGCATCCACCTTCTCAAGGGTCACCTTGTAGCCGAGTGCCTCCAGCCGCTTGACGGCGCGGCTGACCGCTGCCTTCTGTGCCTCCGCCTATGGCGGCATGGGCGGCTGCTGACAACCCGCCCGCAGCGGGCGCCGGGTCACCAGGCCGGTGTGACGCCCGTCAGCGGGCCTCGCCGCGGCCGCGCCCGCCGAACCTGGGGGCCCGCTTTTCCAGGAAGGCCCGAACTCCTTCACGGAAGTCGGCCTCGTGAATGAAGTACGGTGGGTCGGCAGCCGGGTCGGGCACCGGCGGCGCCACGGCCCGGAAGACGGCGTCCTTGGCGGCCGCGACGGCGTGGGGCGACTGGCTCGCGATGCCCAGGGCCAGCTGCCGGGTGAACTCCTCCAGTACGCCCCCGGGCACGACGTAGTTCACGAGCCCCGCGTCGAGGGCCTGCTGCGCCGTGAGCATGCGGCCGGTGAACAGAAGATCCTTGGTCCGGTTCGGTCCCAGCGTCGCGACCAACCGCTTGGCGAACTCCGGACTGAGCATGATACCCAGCCTGGCGACGGGCATGCCCATCATCGCGGTGTCCGACGCCACCTGGATGTCGCAGGCGCACGCCAGTTCAAAAGCTGAACCCAGAGCATAGCCGTTCAGGCAGGCGATCACCGGAAGTGGTAGCCGCTCGACCCGGGAGATGGTTTCCTCCATCGTGAGAAAGCAGTGGCGGACCTGCGGGATGCTCATCCGCTCGAACTCCCGGAGGTCCGAACCTGACGAGAACGCTTCCCCGCCCGCGCCCCGGATCACGACGGCACGGACCGTCCCGGTGGCCGCTTCCGATGCCAGCCGGTCAAGCTGCTCTCCGAGCGCCACCCACATCGCGTAGTCGATGGCGTTGCGCAGGGCCGGCCTGTCGATGGTCAGGACGGCGATGGGCCCATCGTTCCGCCGGTCGATCCGCCCCCCGGCCGCGCCGGCCGAACGCCTCATGGAACCACCTGCGTCCCCTGCTCGCCGCCGAGGGCCGCCAGGGCGTCCTCGAGGGAGGCGATGACCGCCCGCCGGCCGCCGCCCTCGACGAACCGAAGGGCCGCCTCCACCTTGGGCCCCATGCTGCCGGGCGGGAAATGCCCCGCCTGGTGGTAGGCCCGGAGTTCCGACGCGGTGACCCCGCCCAGCCGGCGCTCGTCCGGTTTGCGGTAGTTCACCGCCACCGCCTTCACATCGGTGAGGATGAGGAGCACGTCCGCCCCCAGGCCCCGCGCCAGGCAGGCCGACGCCAGGTCCTTGTCGATGACCGCGTCCACCCCCTCCAGCACCCCCGGCCCGTCCTGCACCACCGGGATGCCGCCGCCGCCGCAGGCCACCACCACGCTCCCGGAGTCCACCAGCCGGGAGATGACTTCCAGTTCCCGGATGGCAACCGGGTCGGGAGAGGGAACCACCCGGCGCCAGCCGCGGCCGGCGTCTTCCCGCATCACGTAGCCCCGCTCGGCCATGAGCCGCCTGGCCCGCGCCTCGGTGAAGAAGGGGCCCACGGGCTTGGTGGGGCGCCCGAAGGCGGGATCGTCCCGGGCTACCACCACCTGGGTCAAAACGGTGCTCACAGGTATGTCCAGTCCCCGGGCGGCAAAGGCGTTCTGCAGGGCCTGCTGGATCATGTAGCCCAGCAGGCCCTGGCTCTCGGCTCCCAGGACGTGCAGGGGCATGGGCGGCACGGTGGCGGCAGCCTCCTCGTTCTGGATGAGCAGGTTGCCCACCTGCGGGCCGTTGCCGTGGGTGACGACCAGGCGGAAGCCCTGAGCGGTCATGGCCACCAGTTGCCGGGCGGTGTCCACCACGTTGGCGTACTGCTCCTCGAAAGTCCCCGCCTGACCCGGCTTCAGGATGGCGTTGCCGCCGAGGGCGACGACGACAGTCTCCATAGTGGTTGGTTCCTCCCGGCCAGCTGCTCGACGGTCACCGAGCACAAGGGTAGTGTAACACTTCGCCACGTCCGGGCAAAAGCGGGCGAGGCCGGACGCCCGGCCTCTCGAGCCTTCCGGAGGGCATCCCGCCGCAACCGGGCCGGCAGCAGTCTGGCAGGCTAGCCGCCCGCCGCCGGCACCCCCGCGGCCGGCGGTGCCTCGACCAGCCCGCGCTCCACGTCGGAACCGGGGATCCAGTTGTCCAGCACCAGCCCGAAGATGGCCGCCACCGCCATCCCGGTTTTACCGACGATGGTGATGATGTCACCCAGCCACTGGGCACCGGCGATGGTCACCGGGTGGGGATCAAACCCCAGCCCCGGCACGCCCTTGAAAAAGGCCGGCAGGCTCAGGCCCATGAACAGGGAGAAGCCCACGATCAGCTGGTTCCGCTGGGACGACATGTCCGCCCGCATCAGAACCGAGAGGCCCACCGCCGAGATGAGCCCGAACAGGGTGCAGTACAGCCCGCCGACCACCGGCGCCGGGATGGTGGCCACCAGCGCCCCGAACTTGGAGAAGAGCCCGAGGATCACCAGGACGACGGCGGCGAGGTTCACCACGTACCGGCTGGCCACCCGGGTCAGGCCGACCAGGCCGATGTTCTCCGAGTAGCTGGTGCTGGCGAAGCCGCCCAACACCCCCGTGAACAAGCAGCCCAGCCCCTCGGCGCCGATGCCCCGGTTGATCTGACGCTCGGTGGGCATCCCGGCGCCCGACACCCGGGCCACGGCGTGGTAGTCCCCGAAGGACTCGATCATGGACGCCAGGTAGCCGGCCAGGGTGGCCAGGAAAAAGGCCAGGCTGAACTTGGGCAGGCCCCACGGAAACACGATGCCCGCGGGGTTCCGGAACCAGGGCGCCGCGACAACCCGGCCGAAGTCCACGTAGCCCGGGCTGCCCGGGGCAAAGACCCCGGCCAGGCTGAGCAGCAGCGCCACGGCGTAGACGCACACCACGGCGAGCAGGATGGGAAACAGGCGGAAGAAGGTGTTCCTGGGAGCCAGGACCAGAGAGAAGATGAAGGCCAGCGCGATGGTGAGTCCGCCGAGAAACCAGTTCAAGCCCGCCATGGGTGCCCCCACCTCGAAGAGGGCCAGGCCGATGAGGGCGATGACCGGCCCGATGACCACCGGGGTAATGAAGCGGCGGAACCGCCCGATGAGCCCACCCCAGCCGACGGCCATCTCCACCAGGGCGCCCGAGATGATGGCCCCGGCGATGTACTGCATCACCGTGGGCGCGCCCTGGGCGCTCGTGGCGGCGATGATGGCGAAGAACGGCCCCAGGAAGGAAAAGGACACGCCCTGGATGATGGGCAGCCGGGTCCCCAGGTTCACCTGGAGGGCCGTGGCGATACCCGAGCAGATCATCACCGAGCTTACCAGGATGGCCAGCTCCTCGGGCGACATGCCCATGGCCGGCCCCAGGAGCAGCGGCACCGACACGGTGGCGCCAAACATGGTCAGCACGTGCTGGATCCCCAGGCCGAGCGCCCTGAGAAACGGCTTGGGGACGTCGTCCATGCCGTAGATCACCCCGGCCGCCTGGGCGTTGACAGCCATACCGTCGCCTCCTTTCACCTGACGGAGTCTACCTCTGCCCCAAGGGGTCTCCCCCCAGCCCGCAGGCTCACCTCCCCTGAAGCGGGGGCCGGCCGGTCGGGGCCACCGGGCCGTCCCCGGCCCCGCTACTTCTCGACAAAGGCTACCATCCGGCACCAGGCAGCCTCCCCGCCCTTGAACCGGAAGGGGAAGCAGCCGATCCATACCCGCTGGTCGAGGATGTCGTCGATCTGGCCGCCGACGTTCTCCACGTGGAAGACCCCGTGAGGGAACAGGAGCGTGTGGGTAAGCTGGTAGTCTTCTTTCGGCCAGACCTCGTCGAGGGACTTGCCCAGGTGCCTCTCGACCTGCCTGGCCACGTCGGGCCGCACGTCGCGGACCACCGTGTCGAAGGGGTGGTCGGTGGACATGGCATCCACGGCCAGCCAGTTGATGCCCCGGTCGAGCACCCACTCGGCAAAGGCGCGGGTGGGGCCGGGCTGGTTCAGGAAGTACCGGGGCAGGTCGGGCTTGGCGTCGGGGTGCTTGCGCAGGGTGCTCTCGGACCATTCCTCGTTGTAGTACTTGTGAAAGCCGGTGTGGATGACGAGGATGTCTCCCCGCTCGATCTTGATGCCGTACTTCTTCTCCCAGGCCTCGAAGTGCTCCGGGCCGTAGACGTCGAAGTCGCCGATGCCGAACTGCTCGAGGTCCACCACCACCGCCGGGCCGAACAGCCGGTCGATGGGAATCCCGGCGACGTCGGGGCCGGGGTCGTAGAAGTGCCACGGCGAGTCGAGATGGGTCGACAGGTGGATGGTGGATCCGAGGTACTGCGCGTTCACGCCTTCAAAGGCGATCCGCTTGACCCACTTGATGGTCGGCCCTTCGTAGCGGGCGAAAGCCGGAGAGTTGGTGCTGAAGTTCTGCGACAGGTCCAGGACCTTCACCCTGGACAGGTCCACTGGCGCGTGCACGATGGGCCCTCCCCCCTTGGCAACCGGTTACAGCCGTCTCCCGGGCGTTCTCCCACGCGGAGAGATAACTTTGACCGGGGCTTTCTGTCGGGATCAGATGTTCTCCTTTGGGCAAGCCCGCCAAAACCCGGGCCCTGCTTTTAGCGGGGATTGCCAAAGGGGCCGGCGGCCGGGGCTGTGAATAGCCGTGGCGGCGACTGGTAGTTCGGGGGGCACGGCCGTGACCGTGACTCGAGCGGTGGTCAGAGCGAGTTCCTACTACGACTCGGTGACCCTCATGCGGCTCCAGCAGGCCCTCACCAGACTCGAGGGCATCGAAGCCGCCGGGGCCGTCATGGGCACGCCCACCAACAAAGACCTCCTCCGCCAGTCGGGACTTCTGGCGCCCGAGGCCGCGGCGGCCGGGCCTGACGACCTGGTGGTGGTGGTCCGGGCGACCGACCCGGCCCGGGCCGAGGCCGCCCTGGCGGCCCTCGACAGCCTCCTTGAGCGCTCGCGGGCCCGGCCGGCCGGGCCGGGCGCCTACGCGCCCCGGAGCATCCGCACCGCCGTCAGGCTGCTGCCCGGCGCCAACCTGGCGCTGGTCTCGGTTGCCGGCCGCTTCGCCCGGACCGTGTGCGACCAGGCGCTCGGCGCCGGCCTGCACCTGTTCGTGTTCAGCGATAACGTGCCTCTCGAGGACGAGGTGGCGTTGAAGGACGCCGCCATCGCCAGAGGACGGCTGGTGATGGGGCCCGACTGTGGCACGGCCCTGCTAGGCGGAGTCGCGCTGGGCTTCACAAACGCCGTCCGCCGGGGCCCGGTGGGGCTGGTGGGCGCGGCCGGGACCGGCCTGCAGGAAGTGAGCTGCCTTTTGCACCGTTTGGGCACCGGCGTCTCCCATGCCATCGGGGCCGGCGGCCGGGACCTGTCCGCCGCCGTGGGCGCCAGGACCATGCTACAGGGCCTGGCGGCGCTGCAGGCCGATCCGGCCACCGCCGCCGTGGTGCTGGTATCCAAGCCACCCGATCCAGAAGTGGCCACGAAGGTGCTGGCGGCGGCCGCCGGCGGCCCGAAGCCGGTGATCGCCGCCTTCGTGGGGGCCGGCACCGGCGCGGCGGCCGGCGCTTCCGGCGCGGCGGTGCCGGTGGTGGGCACCCTGGAGGCCGCGGCCCGGCAGGCCGCCGGCCTGGTGGCGCAGCTGGGCTGGCCGTTGGATAGCCCCGAGGAGCTCGTCGAACCGTCGCTGCCGCCAGCGGTTGGGTGCCCCGACCGCGGCAGGCGCTACGTCCGTGGCCTGTTTGCCGGCGGCACCCTGGCCGCCGAGGCCCTGGCGCTGCTCTCAGCCTCCCTGGGCGAGGTCCGCTCGAACCTCGGCGGCGGATCCCCGCCCCTGCCGGAGGCCGAGCGGGGGCGGGGTCACGTCGTGCTGGACCTGGGGGCCGACGAGTTCACTGCCGGCAGGCTCCACCCCATGCTCGACCCGGAACTGCGCAACCGCCGCCTGGTGGAGGAAGCCAGGGATCCCGAGGTGGCAGTTATCCTCTTCGACGTGGTGCTCGGTTACGGCACCCACCCCGACCCCGCCGGCGCCATGCTCCCGGCCATCGCCGAGGCCAGGACGGCCGCCGGGGGCCGGCCCCCCGTGTTCGTGGCCTCGGTGTGTGGCACCGACCAGGATCCGCAGCCCCGCGCCGAGCAGGTGGCAAAACTCCGCGACGCCGGGGTCCTGGTAGCGCCCACCAACGCCGCCGCCGCCCGGCTGGCCGCCCGGCTGGCCGGCGGCGCGGTGCCCGACTCCGGGGACGATCACCCGGCGCCCGGCCGGCACGGCCGTGGCGCCGGTGCGGCCTCCACCGCCCGCGCCGGTGCCCACCCCGATCTCCTTCGCCTCTTGGGGGAACCGCTCCGGGTGATCAACGTCGGCCTGGAGAGCTTCGCCGACAGCCTGAAAAGCCAGGGCGTGGAGGTGGTGCACGTGGCCTGGTCGCCCCCGGCCGGCGGCAACCTCCGCCTGGCCGAACTCTTGACCCGGTTAGAGACAGACCGCAGGCCCGTCGGGACTGACGGGCAGGACGGGTAGGCAGGAGGGCCAGCCAATGGACATCGACACCGCCAACCGGCAGGCGGTCGAGCGGCTACTGGCGGCAAGACCGGTGCTCGTGGGCGTCGGCCGCGCGCTCGACGTGATTCCCGGCATGCGCCGCAACCTCATCCTGCACGCGGGTCCACCCATCACCTGGGACCGGATGTCCGGACCGATGCGGGGCGCGGTCATCGGGGGCCTGCTGTACGAGGGGCTGGCCCGGACGGCCGAGGAAGCCGAGGAACTGGCGGGCAGCGGCGAGGTGGACTTCGCCCCCTGCCACCACCACGGCTGTGCCGGGCCCATGGCCGGCGTGACCACCGCCTCCATGCCGGTGTACGTCGTGGAGAACCGGGCCCACGGCAACCGGACCTTCTCCACCCTCAACGAGGGGTACGGCAAGGTGCTCCGCTACGGGGCCTACGCCCCGGACGTGCTGGACCGCCTGCGCTGGATAGCCGAGGTGATGGCGCCGCTCTTGGCCCGGGCGCTGGAGATCTCGGGCGGTTACGACATGAAGAACCACATCGCCCAGGCGTTGCAGATGGGTGACGAGGGCCACAACCGGAACCGGGCCGGCTCGTGCCTCTTTGCCCGGGTCATGGCCCCCCACCTCCACCAGGCCGCCGCCGACCTGGCCACGCCCGCCGGGGACGCCGTCAAGGTGTTGCGGTTCATGGCGGAAAACGACCTGACCATCCTGAACCCGGTGATGGCCGCCTGCAAGGCCGGCCTTGACGCGGCCCATGGCGTGCCGGGGAGCAGCCTGGTGACGACCATGGCCCGTAACGGCACGGAGTTTGGCATCCGCGTCTCCGGCCTGGGCGACCGGTGGTTCACCGCGCCGGTGGAACGGCCCCGCGGGCTCTACTTCCCCGGTTTCACGGAAGAAGACGCCGCCGGCGACATCGGCGACAGCACCATCACCGAAACGGCCGGCATCGGCGCCTTCGCCATGGCCGCCGCCCCGGCCATCGTCCAGTTCGTCAGCGGGACGCCCCGGGACGCCATGGAGGCCACCCTGGAGATGTACGAGATCACCGTGGCCGAGAACCCGGCCTTCGGCATCCCGTACCTTGACTTCCGGGGCACGCCCACCGGCATCGACGTGCGGCTGGTGGTGGAGACGGGGATCACGCCCCGCATCAATACAGGAATCGCCCACAAGGACCCCGGGGTGGGGCAGATCGGTGCCGGGCTGGTGCGCCCGCCGATGGCCTGCTTCGAGCAGGCCCTGGCCGCCCTGGCCGGGGCCGCGAGCTAGGGCAGGGCGGCGGCGTCCCGGAGGAAAGCTCTCAAGGCCCGTTAATGGCCACACAGGCCGGCGCTTAAGATGGAGACGGCTCCAGCCAGCTCGAAAGCAAGTTGTCCCCGTTAGGTGAGGCAACCGCGTGGTGACGGCCGCAGCCCAGGCCCGTCGAGAGACGCTCATGGGTCAACTGGCCGGGCCGGACCAAGGCCCGGTGGTCTCCCGCCCGGCGAGACCTTTTGCACTGCGACCTGACGGTGGGCGCGGTGCCGGCCACCCCCCGCCGGCTGAACCCTGACCCCGAGACGGCCTACTACGTCTACGTGACGGACCGCCGTGGGCGAGATTCGCCTCCACGACGTGGCCAGGGTGATCCGGCGCGAAGTGGCGGTCAGCACGGTCCTGGGCGCCGCCATGGCGGGAGCCGCCCTGCTCCGGGCATTCTTCCTGGGCGGCTCCATGGCGCTGCTGCCCCTGGCGGCGCGGCGGCTGCGCCTGGACCCGGCCGTGGTGTCGAACCCGGTCATCACCACCATCGCCGACGGTACGGGGCTGGTGCTGTACTTCTGGATTGCCCGCTGGCTGCCGGGCCTGGCCTGAAGTCTGGGCCGCAGGTCCCGGGGCTGAAGCAGGGTGCCCCGAGGCGTGAAGGGCGTTGACTGCCGGGCGCTTGCCGCGTATGCTGTACGTGGTTGCCGGCCCCGCTGGCGGCAACAGGGCGATGGGGCTCGCCGTAACCGCCGTCTCGAGATGGCTGATAGCTCCTGCCACTACCGACGGGTGGTGGCAGGAGTTTTTTGGCTCCTCGCCGCCGGCCCCGCCATGTGAGGCGACATCAGTTGGAGCAACTATGGTTCACGGCGGCCCTCTGGTTTGGCCTGGCCCTGGCCGCCAGCGTCATCTCCATCCGCCTGGCCGTATCCGTGGCCCTCGTCGAGATCGTCGCCGGCGCTCTGGCGGGGAACTTTCTCGGTCTCCGGCCGCTTCCCTGGATCGACGCCGTCGCCGCCTTCGGCGCCGTGCTCCTCACCTTCCTGGCCGGAGCCGAAATTGACCCCGACGTCCTCAAGGCTCGCTTCAGGGAAAGCGCGGCCATGGGTTTTCTGTCCTTTCTCTTTCCGTTTCTGGGTGCCATGGCCTTTGCCCGCTGGCTGGCGGGCTGGGAGGTCCAGGCGGCCATGATCGCGGGGATCGCCCTGTCCACCACCTCCGTCGCCGTTGTCTACGCGGTGATGGTGGAAACCGGGCTGACCAGCACCGAGCTGGGTAAGACGCTGCTGGCGGCGTGCTTCATCACCGACCTGGGAACCGTCCTGGCCCTGGGCGTCCTCTTTGCCACCTTTGACGCGACCCTGCTTGTCTTCGCCCTGGCGGCCGGGATGGCGGTGGCGCTGCTGCCCCGGCTTACGGCCTGGTACTTCAGGGAGTTTGGCAACAAGGTCAGCGAACCCGAGGCCAAATACGTGTTCCTGGTGCTGTCGCTCCTGGGAGGGCTGGCTGTGGCGGCGCGGAGCGAGGCGGTCCTCCCGGCGTACGTGATCGGCCTGGCCCTGGCCAGCCAGTTCATCCGCAACCGGGACCTCCTCCGCCGGCTGCGAAGCATCGCTTTCGGGCTCCTCACCCCGTTCTACTTCCTGAAGGCCGGCTCGCTCGTGTCGGCGCCCGCCCTGGCGTCGGCAGGCCTGTTGGTCCTGTTGCTCCTCCTGGTCAAGATTGGGGCCAAGTTCGCGGGCGTGTGGCCGGTGGCCATGGGCTTCGGGTTCGGGCACCGGCGGAGCATGTACACGACCCTGCTCATGTCCACCGGGCTCACCTTCGGAACCATTTCGTCCCTGTTCGGCCTGACCCACGGCTACATCGATTCCGGCCAGTACACGGTCCTGGTCACGGTGGTCATCCTGAGCGCCGTGGCGCCGACCCTCGTCGCCCAGGCCTTCTACCGCCCGACCACGGAGGAGTCCGTGCTACCTGAACCATCCGGCGCGACCGGGCCGGTGCGGGTGCGCACGGCCGACGAAGGAGACGATTGAGAGTGGCATACCGAAAGATTCTGGTGGGCTACGACGGCTCGGCGCCGGCGACCGCCGCACTGCTCCACGCCGTGGACCTGGCGGCCCGATGCGGCGCGGAACTGACGGCCGCCGCCGTGGCTCGCCTGCCGGAATACGCTGGCACGGTCGACGAGGTCAACGGGGCCATGGACGACGCCAGGCGTCATTTTCAAGCGATCCTTGAGCGGGCCAGCGAGCTTGGAAAGGAGCGAGGCGCGGCCATCAAGACAGAACTGCTGGTCGGGCAGCCCGCCGACGCGCTCATCCGTTTTGCGCAGCAGCACGGCTGCGACCTCATCGTCGTCGGTCCGCGGGGAATGAGCGCCTTGCGGCGCTTTCTCCTGGGCTCCGTGTCAGCCGCCCTGGTCCGCTATGCTTCCTGCTCCGTGCTGGTGTACCGGAGCCCGGAGGGGGGCCCGGACTGACGGGGGGCGACAGGGCGCCGGAGATGGCGCCCTTTACCTCCCTTACCTCCGAGAGCAGCTCGGCCAGCTCTTGTTCCGCCGCGGCCATTGCCCGCTCGCCCTCGGCCCGACGGGCTAGGGCTTCACGGAGCATGGCCTGCGCCCGCTCCGTCGTCTCGTCCATCCGGCGGGTCCAGGTCCAGACGAACTGATCCTGACTCTTGCGCAGACGCTCGAGGAAATCCGCCCGCAGGCGCCCGCAGTTCAGGTCAACCCATTCAGCCGCGCGGACCTGCACGCGCCGGAGGGCCATCCGGCGGCCGATGCCGCCGGGAAGGAGGCTCGCTACCGCCACCGGGTCCACCGAGGCGAGAAAGCCCGGGACATCTTCCATGTGGTACCAGAGGCCGGACTCGGTGGTCAGCCCCTCCTCCACCTCCACGGTGGGGATGCTCGCTCCCAGGCTGGCCGCGAGGCCGGTCTTGACTTCCTCGATCAAGCCGTTGACTTCCCCGACGAACCTGCGCAGCCGCTTTGAGAACTCGGTCTCAAGAATCCTTTCCTCCTGGCGGCGCCAGGCCTCGAGCGCGCCTTCGATGGCCCCGCGGGCAACCGCTTCCAGCTTGCGGGCCAGGGCCGGGCCGCCAAGGTCCTTGTGGTTGCGAAAGGTCTGCTCCAGGGTGGCTTCCACCTGTGGCGTCAACCGGCCTTTCAGCGCCTCCAGCTCGACGTCGACCGTGTTCATCAGTTCGTCCACGCTCGCCCTGAACAGGTGCACCGCCTCCCCGCGCCGGGCGAGAAGCGCTTCCAGCCGCGGCTTGACCTCGGCCATGGCCCGCTCCAGAACCGACACGGGCGCCCTGAGAGCCCGCAGGCGGATGGTGAGTTCCTGTTCCAGCGCCTGCGCCAGAGCATGGCCCCCGCGGGCCGCCTGCTCCAGCACCAGAGCGGCCCGTTCCCGGGCGAGAAACTCCTCCAGTTGACGTTCCAGGTCCGGCAGCCCGCTGGCAGCCAGTAGCCGGTCGTCGCGGCGGCGCTTCGCTTCGAGGCCCCGGCGCGCGGAGACGGGGAACAGCCGCACTCCGCCCAGTCCCAGCCGGTCCCGCAGGACCAGGCGGCAGAACTCGGCCGCTTCCCGGGCCCCGTCGCCCCCCACCAGGTCTGTCTTGTTGAGCACGAAGAAGAACCTGGAGACGTGCCGGCGGACCTCAGCCAGAAAGTCGAGTTCGGCCTGGCCGAGCGGTGGGTCCACCGTGAGCACGACCAGGGCTGCGTCGGCCTGCTGCAGGCTGGCCACCGCAGTGCTGGTGTTGTGGCGGTGAACGGAGCCGACGCCGGGCGTGTCCACCAGGATCAAGCCGGCCCGGAGAAACGGCGAGGGGACCCCCACCGTCACCCGCCGGACGCCCTTCCTGTTTTCCGGGTTCTGGCTTTCGGTAACGTAGCGCCCGACAGCGTCCGGCCGGACGCGTTCGACCGACCCGTCGGCGTATTCAACGGTGGCCTCCGGGACGGAAGCAAACCGGACCTCGGTCAGTATGGCGGTCACCGGAACCACGCCCGCGGGCAGCAACTCCTCTCCCAGCAGGGCGTTGATCAGCGAGGATTTGCCGCGCTTGAAGTGGCCGAGGACCAGCAGGTGCAGCCGGCCGTCCCTGAGCCGGCACCGCCTCTGCTCCGTCAAGGCCCGGATCTCACCCGCGCCCGCACGGTCGGCCAGGGTCGAGAGCCGGCCGAGCAGCCCGTCGAGCGCCGCCCGCCGCCGGGCCCACTCCTCAAGCATCGCCGGATACCCCCACCTGGTCTCCTACCAGTTTGGCTATGGCTCGTCGCCAGCTCAAGAGGGCGGGGACCGAACGGGCCACCGCGGCGTCTGCCGCCTCACAGGCCGGACACTGACCTTGCGGCCCCCTGGGTCGGCGAGGGCGCTGCTTGGGCCGGGAACTGATCTCCAGTGGCAGGTGCTGGAGAAAGTCCCGATAAAGAATGGCCACTCCCAATCGGTCCGGATACCGGGCCGGCTGCCACGCGTGAATCGGACAGAAACCCAGGCTCCCGCGAAGTCGTGCCCTCGTGAATGGGTCGTTGGCGCCGCCTGGCCGCAAGGTCATCTCTCCGCCTCGGCAGCCCCGGCCCGGAGCCGCTCGGCCAGCAGACGGAGGTTCTCATTCTCGGCCCGCATCCCGGCCAGGTGCATGTCGGCGACCTTCAGGTTCTGAAGCGCCTCGTAGTACTTGTACTTGAGGGCCGCGTAAGCCGCCTGGGACTCGGCCCACTTGAGCTTGAAGTCACCGGCTTCGGACGGCTTCCCCTCGCCGGCGCTCTCCACCTCGAGGCAGGCCAGGCCAGCCGCCACTGCGGCCACTACGGCCATCTCCACGTCCCACTCGTTGCGTCGGGCCAGTGCCTCGAGGCGCGCGTGGACGTCATCCGGCACCTCGACTTGAATCGATCTGACCGCCCGATTCACCCTTTCCACCGCCCGGAAGCCCCTGCCTTCAGGCACGGGGAGGAAGGGCGGTTGGGGGTCATTGACAGATGAGCGGCCGGGTGTAGAATGGAAGCATGAGGCGTACAAGTGTTCGCCGCCTCCTCCCAACCAAGGACCAGCAGGCAACCCTCGGCGTCCTCGCCGACCGCGCCGCCGCGCTGTGGAACGCCGCCAACTACCGCTGCCGGCAGGCGTGTTTGCAGGGTGGCGGGGTGCCGGGTTATCAAGTCTTGTGTTCGGAGTTGGTGTCCCATCCGGCGTACCGTTCCCTTCCTTCGGACATGGCCCAGGAAACCCTGAAGAAGCTTGCCGCCGCGTGGCGCTCCTTTTTCGCCAGCAGGAGGCTTCATCTCCAGGGAAAGCTTGAGCAGAGGCCGCGACCGCCCCGCTACTGGAAGGACAGGAAGAGAGGTCAGCGCCTCCCGCGCATCCGCACCCGCGGAGGAAGTCAAAGCACTACACTCCCCTCCACCAAACGTTCGGAGCGGCCTCAAACGAAAAAACTCCCGCGCCGGTGGGTGCCGACGCAGGAGCTATCAGCCGCTGGCGGCGATTCAGGCGAGCTCCATCGCCTTATCTTCTGGACAGGGCGAGCTGGACACTCTAAGTTTATCTTACCATAACGCGACACACGGCGCGCCCGTTTCGCACAGTTCCAAGCCCGCCGGCGCAGTCCACCGCGCGCACCGGTCAGGCAACGTGCCCGCGCCCACCGCCACGGCGAGCGCCGCCCATTAGCCCTTCCAGGTGAAGGAGGGCGTACACCGATAGGCCCAGCCCAGCCAGGCCCAGGATTCTGCCCGCCGCGACCAGGCTCAGGCCCCCGGTTGCGGTGCCGGCCAGTTGCAGCGGGGCTCCGACGGCCAGCCCGACCGCGCCAAGAAACCAGAGGGCGGCCGGCTGGGTACCGGCCCTCAACAGCCAGTAGGCGGTGACCCAGACGGCCCCCGCCGCCGCCGGAAGGTCGTAGCCGGCGGCCCGTCCGGCCAGCACGACCAGGATCAGCGCCGCCCACAGCAACAGGTAGGCACTCCAGGCAACGGGCGCCGCACGGTCCACGGGCTTGCCCTGGCGGCGGGCCACCCAGTGGTCGAAGGCCCGCCAGGGCGCAAATACCCGCGTCATGACCGGAAAGGCTGCCGCCAGTTGAGCGGTGGCGTAGCCGGCCGCCTGCTCGCCGCGGCGGGGGTCACTCCGCCGCTGACGCCCGGCCGCGGTCACCAGGTGCTCGCCCACCTGTCGGTAGAGGGCGTCCGCCACCCAGTAGCGGAAGAAGGGCTCTAGCCACCGGCCCCACGGCTCGACGGACAGCCGGAGAAAGCTGGCCGGATACAGGCGCACCTCGGCCGCCCGCCCGTCGCCGGCCAGCCGGTACTCGCCGGCAACGCCGCCGGGAGACGGCGATGCCTCGACCAGCACCCGCCCCAGCCCCCGAAGGTCGTCAGGGGGTAGCACGGCCAGGGCGGCCCGCACCCATCGGGCGGGGAGCGCGGACCCGGGGCCCGCCACCACCTCGACCCGGAGTTCGCGCCCGCCGTGTTCGGGTCGCCGGTCTGCCAACCTGTCCCCTCCGTTCTAGAGCCCGCGGTCGGTAGCAGCTTCGCCGGACGCGACGCCCACTTCCTCCTTGAGCAGGTGGCGGATTCGCCGGACCAGTTCGTCCCGGGCGGCCCGGAAGGCGGCCATGACCTCCTCGTCGGAGCCCTCGGCGGCCGCCGGGTCCTCAAGCGGCCAGTGGAGCCGCTGCGTGCCGGGCGGCGGTGCCGGGCAGCGGGCGGCGCGGCAGGCCCAAGGCCCGCCGTTTCACCGGCCGGCCGGCCGGCGTTCAGGGGTTGAGCTCCTCCCGCTGACCGGTGATCAGGTAGATGGCCCACTCGCCGAGATTGGTCGCGTGATCGGCGATGCGCTCCAGGTGCAGGCCCACGAAGATCAGGTAGGTGGCGGGCTGCACCAGCCTGGGGTCCTGGATCATGAACGTCAGCAACTCCCGGAAGACCTGATTGTACAGGTGGTCCACCTCGTCGTCCAGCTCCACCAGCTGGCGGGCGGGCGCCTCGTCCCGCCGGACATAGGCGTCGATGGCCTGTCTCAACATCCGCTGGCCCACCTCGGCCATGCGGGGGATGTCGATGAGGGGCTTCACGTGCGGCCGGCCCCCCATGCGCAAGACGATCTTGGCGATGTCGCGGGCGTGGTCGGCCATGCGTTCGAGGTCGGTGATGATCTTGAGCGCGGTGCTCACGGCCCGCAGGTCCTGGGCCATGGGCTGCTGCAGGGCGATGAGCCGCAGGCACTCGCGCTCGATGGCCAGTTCCGTCTGGTTGATGGCCGGGTCCTCGTCGATGACCTGCTGGGCCAGGGCCAGGTCCCGGTCCTTGAGCGCCTTCACCGCGCGGTGAATGGCCTGCTCCACCATGACGGCCATCGTCTCGATGGCGTCCTGCAGGTTCTGCAGCTGAGCGTGGAATGAACTGCGGGTGTCGGCCACCGGAACCCTCCCCCCCCCCCCCCCCCCCCGGCCTAGCCGTAGCGGCCGGTGACGTAGTCCTCGGTGCGGCGGTCCCGCGGCCGGGTGAAGAACTCGGCGGTAGGCCCCACTTCCACCACCTGGCCGTGGAGAAAGAACGCGGTCACGTCCGCCACCCGGGCCGCCTGCTGCAGGTTATGGGTGACGATGACCACCGTCAACTGTCCACGGAGTTCGCCGATGAGTTCTTCAATCCTGGCGGTGGCCGCCGGGTCCAGGGCGGAGCAGGGCTCGTCCATGAGGAGCACCTCGGGCCCGACCGCCAGGGCCCGGGCGATGCATAGCCGTTGCTGCTGGCCGCCGGAGAGACCGAGGGCCGGATGGTGGAGGCGATCCTTGACCTCGTCCCAGAGGGCCGCCCGGCGCAGGCTCGCCTCGACAAGCTCGTTCAGCCGCGAGCGGGAGCGGACACCGTGGACCCGGGGCCCGAAAGCCACGTTGTCCCATATCGACCTGGGAAACGGGTTGGGCGCCTGGAACACCATCCCCACCCGGCGGCGGAGCACCACCACGTCGAGATCCTCCCGGTACAGGTTGTCCCCGTCCAGCTCGACCAGGCCTTCCACCCGGGAGCCGGGGATCTCGTCCACCATACGGTTGAGGACCTGCAGAAAAGAGGATTTCCCGCAGCCGGAGGGGCCTATGACCGCCGTCACCAGCCCCCGGCCGATGTCCACGCCGACGCGGTGCAGCACCTGGGTCCGCCCGCCGTGGTAGAAAAGGTCCAGGCCCCTGATCTGGTACTTGGGTGGCTGATCGGGCGCGGGCTCCACCGGCGGGCCCCCGGTCCGGAAAGCCAACGGCTCGCCCCTCCCCGGCCCCGGTCCAGCTGGCGACCGGGCACCGAGGCCAGTATAGCAGCGGTCGAGCCACGACCGGTTCAGCAGCGGTTGGCGTTTGGTTGCGATTTGATTAAATCGCCGGTGGTGACCACCTGGGAACGGTGAACCAGAAGGCGGCCCCGCCCCCCGGCGCGGGATCAACACCCACCCGGCCCCCGTGCGCCTCGACGATGTGCCGGACGATGGCCAGCCCCAGTCCCGAGCCCCCGGCATCACGCGCCCGCCCCCGGTCGGCCCGGTAAAAGCGCTCGAAGACGCGCTTTCGCTCCGCTTCGTCAAGCCCGGGTCCGGTGTCCCTGACCCGCACCTCGAGGTCGGGACCGGCCGCTGCCAGTTCCACCACGACCTCCCCGCCCCGGGGGGTGAACTTGACCGCGTTGTCCAGGAGATTGTACAGTACCTGCTCCAGCCGGCCCTCGTCGGCGCGCGCCGGGGGCAGGCCGGGGTCAGGCCGCAACTCCAGCGCGATGCCGGCCTCTTCAAAGCGTGGCCGCATCCGCCTGGCCACCCCCCGGATCACCTCCTCGAGCTGAACCTCGCCCAGATGCAACGATAGCTGGCCGGATTCCAGTTGTGACAGGTCCAGCAGGTCAGAAACCAGCTTGCTCAGGCGTTCGGCCTCGGAGAGGATGAGTTCCACGAAGCGGCGGGCCCGGCCGGGGTCTTCAAGGGCACCCGCCAGCAGGGTCTCGGCGAATCCCCTCACCGAGGCCAGCGGCGTGCCGAGTTCGTGCGAGACGTTGGCCACGAAGTCGGCGCGCATCCGGCGCAACTCCCGGCGCTCGCTCACGTCGCGCAGGATCACCAGGGCGGCCGGGTCCGCGCCCGCCACCGGCACGACCTGAGCCTCCAGGTAGCGTTCGGGAGGCAGGAGGGTCTCGAACTCCACCCGGCCGGCCTCGCTCCCTTCCATGGCCCTGGCCAGCGCCTGGTCGAGCGCGGGGTTTCTCAGGGCCTCCAGGTGAAACCGCCCGCGGACCCGCTCCAGTTCAACACCCAGGTAGGCCTCGGCGGCCCGGTTCATGAAGGCGATCCGCCGGCGGCCGGTGACCAGCACCACGCCGTCAACCAGGTGGTCCAGCACGGCGTCGCGCCGCCTGATCTCGTCGCGGGCTTCAGCCCGCTCGCGGCCGAGCGCTCTCCCGGCGTCGGCCAGGTCCGACGCCAGGAGCCGCCAGTGGGGGGGCAGGGGCACGTCGATCGCCGGGACTTCCTCGCCGGCAACCACGGCCTGCAAGGCCCGGCGCAAGACCGCCGCCGCGCGGATCTGCCCCACCAGGTCGGCCAGGGCGTAAGCGGCCAAAAACGCGGCCGCTCCGCCTACCAGACCCAGGATCAGTCCCACCCGTGACCCGCCTCCCTTCCGCCCCGCCGTTCAGCGGGCGGGCGGCCGCCCCCGGCCGGGGCCCGGCGGGGCACGGAACCTGTATCCCACGCCGCGCACGGTCTCGACAAACCGGGGGGCAGCCGGGTCGTCGCGGAGCTTTTCCCGGAGGTGCCGGACGTGGACGTCCACCGTCCGCAACTCCCCGGCGGCGCTTGAGCCCCACAGGTGTTCCAGCAGCTCCTGCCGGGTGAAGACCTTGCCCGGCGCCGTGGCCAGCAGCGCCAGCAGCCGGAACTCGGTGGGCGTGAGCGACACCTCCCGCCCGCCAACCGTCACCCGGTAACCTTCCAGGTCAAGTTCCAGGTCGCCGTGGCGGACGACGCCCGACTCGGCGGCCACCGGTTCTGACCGGCGGAGGATGGCTCGCACCCGGGCCAGCAGTTCCCGGACGGAAAAGGGCTTGGTCACGTAATCGTCGGCCCCGAGTTCAAGCCCGAGGACCCGGTCCATCTCCTCCCGGCGGGCGGTGAGCATCAGGATGGGTACCCGGCTCTCGCGCCTGATCAGCCGGCAGACGTCGAGCCCGTCGAGTCCTGGCAGCATCAGGTCGAGGATGACCAGGTCCGGCCGGCGGGCGCGCACCGTCTCCAGGGCCGCGTCGCCCCGGTTGACGGCAACGACCCGGTAGCCGGCCTGCTCCAGGTTATAGCTGAGCAGTTCCACCAGACTTGGATCGTCTTCGACCAGGACAACGAGCTGGCCCGTCGCCGTGGCTACCGCCCCCTCTGCCCCCTAGCCTTCTCCGCGCCGAGGGACTCCTCGCCCAGAACGGCCCCAAGCTTCAGTCCCACCTGCAGGCTCAGCCGGGCGTCGGGGTCGGCCAGGTCGAAGCCGGTGATCTGCCGGATGCGGGACAGCCGGTAGACCACGGTGTTGTAGTGGACGAACAGGCGCCTGGCCGCCTCCCGGACGTTGCCGTGACACTCCAGAAACGCCTGGAGGGTCTGGAGCAACTGGGTGCCGTGGGCCGCGTCGTACCGGGCGACGGGCTCCACGGTGTCCAGGTAGAAGCTGAGCGCTTCCCGAGAGTCGCCCAGCTGGTGCAAGAGCCGCATGACCCCGAGGTCGGAGAAGTGAACGACCGCCGGCTGTCCGGGCCCGGGACGGCTGGTGGCCAGGGCCTGCAGGGCCTCACGGTAGCTCTGCCCCGCCGCCAGCGGGTCGTCGACCTCCCGGCCGATGCCCACCCGCACCGTCCCCGACGGGAAGGCCGCCTGCGCCATCCGGGCAATCCTCCGCGCCACCTCCCGCGGCGCGCAGCGGGGAGCGCCGCCGCCCGCCGGGGTCTGGAGCACCAGCACGGCAACGCGGCCGGCCTTCTCCCCCACCACCAGCCAGTCGGGCATCGGCCCGCCGCCCGACACCGCCTGGACCACGCAGTCGTACAGTTCGCGACCGGAGACGTCAACCGCTGCCTCGGGGCGGGCGCCTTCTCCCCGGGCCCCGATCGCCTCCACCACCAGGGCCGACAGGGGCCCGTCCAGCCGCCAGCCCAGCATCCTGGCGCGCTCCAGGGCCGTCGCCCGGGACTCGAGCGCCCCCGACAGAAGCTGGTCCAGGAACACGTTGCGGTACCGGCGCTCCACCTCGGAGATGGCCTGGTGCCGGACGATCTCGAAGGCGGCGATGGTGGTGGCACGCTCCAGGGCCAGGTAGCCCAGGCGGCCCAGTGGTTTCTCCGTCTCCCAGACCGAGAGCGAGCCGAAGGTCTGGGCGCCCGACAGGACCGGCACCGTTATCCGGCCCACCAGCTGGCCCTGCCACCGGACCCGCGAGCGGCGAAACAGCCTGAACCGCTCCAGGGCAGCGATGGGGTCCGCGGCCGGGGACCCGTCGTCGGCCTCGGGGACCTCCGGCGCGGCCGCCAGGGCCTCGACCAGTTGCGTGTCGGGCGCGGCGGCCTGGACGTGCGCCACCGCGCTGTGGACTAGCACCGGGCAGCCGGTCAGGTCCCAGAGTCCTTCCGCCAGGGCGGCCAGCCCGCGGCCCCGCAGCACCACCTCGGTCAGCCGGGAGTGGAGCGCCTCCGACTGGTGCAAGAAGGAGGTCTGGCGCTGCAGGATCTCGGCCGCCACAGGGTTGATGACGTCGGCGAAGGAAAGGTCCAGCGGCAGTTCCAGCAGGGGGAAAGCCAGTTCCCCGGCCTGGCGCAGCATCACCTCGGGGATGGTCCGCAGGTAGCGGCGGGGCTTGATGCCAAGCCCGGCCACGCCCCGGGCGTCGAGCTCGGGGATCAGCCGGGCCTGGGCGGCGGGGTCGTCGCGGATCGGATACCCCGTGGTCACGAGGAACTCGCCCTCCCGGACCCACTCCAGGATGTCGGGCACCTCCATCACGTTCACCCGCCGGATGACGCGGTCAAGACCCTCGTGGCCGGCCACCACCCGCGCCCCCCGCAAGGCCGGCAGTGCCAGGGCGTCGCGAACGCTGAGCCCGAGTTCAGGGTAGGGCACCGGCTCCACCTCCCTCAGGGCGCCACCGCGTCAGAGTCACCGGAACCGTAGCCGCGGGCCGCCGCCGCCGCCGCCAGCCCCGCCCAGATACCGAGGGCGGTGTCCAGGCCCGAGGTATGGCCCACCCGCGCCAGGTCCGACAGGGCTTCCTCCAGGGGGGGGCGGCCAGGCACCACGCTCGCCTGCAGGAACCGGTGGGCCCTGGCGCTCAACAGGCCCGCGGCGGCGGGTTTCAGGTGGCCGAGGCTGATGCGGCCGGTGGCTCCGGCCGCCCGGGCCATCACCCCGCGACTGAAAGCAGGGTCGCTCCCCAGCCAGTGCAGGACGGCCATGAACCCGGCCAGGAAATCGTCGCCCGCCGGGGTCAGGCCTGGACCCAGGCCAATGAGGCCCGTCGCGGCCTCCACGGCCCCGGGGAGGTCCGCGGTCGCGTAACGGTCGATGAGCCGGGGAATCACCGGGTGCAGGCCACCTGCTCCAGCCAGCACCGGGGCCGGGCCCCCGGCCGTCACCGCGGCGCGAATCCCGGGCAACCGCCGGACCAGTTCCGGCCAGGCCGCCGGCGACGGCGGGCGGACCCAGCGGGGGCTCCAGACCCGGAAGGCGTCGAACTCGACGGTGAGCCGGTCCGCCGCGCCCTCCAGCCGGAGGCCGGCCCGGACGGCCTGAACCT
This sequence comes from Symbiobacterium thermophilum, assembly GCA_020725105.1. Classification (GTDB taxonomy): domain Bacteria; phylum Bacillota; class Sulfobacillia; order DYFQ01; family DYFQ01; genus DYFQ01. Next base: position 30,306 of record DYFQ01000008.1, on the reverse strand, counting down.
GCTCGCCCGGCCGGAACACAAGCTCCCAGTTCCAACCGTCAGGCAGCGGGGCCACCAGCAGCTGCAGCGGGCCCTCGCCAAGTTCCGGGCGGCCCAGGCAGTAGAGGTCGCCGGCCGGCGTCTCGACGTAGGCCGACCGGGAGAAGACCGCCAGCACCCGGCCGGCCAGGCTTCCCCGGCGCCAGGCGTCTTCCAGCCAGCAGCCCAGCGACCAGCAGTGGGCGTGCCATCCCGAAGTCTGGCTCAAGGCGTCCTCCTCCGGTTCGATGCTCCTCCCCGGCCGCCAGGTGGCGAACCTTCCCATACGGCTGGAACTGGCTTCGTTGAACCTCCCTGTCCTCCTGCCGCCGCCAGCCCGCGGCAGGGCCGGGGTTCGCCCGGGTTGAAGAGCCACCGCATGAGCGCTGTGGGCGCCGTCATCATGGCCGCCGGCCGGTCGGAGCGGCTGGCCCCGCCGCCGGAGGCAAGCGGCCTCCTCCCCCCGGGAGCGGCCGCCGAGGGTTTTCCCAAACAGCTGTTGCCGCTGGGTGACCGGGTGCTCCTGCAGGTGACCCTGGACCGCTTCGTCGCCTCCCGCCTGCGCCCCCTCGTGCTGGTGCTGGGTCACGACGCGGAGCGGATCGCCCGCCACCTCCGGCTGCCCCGGGCAGGCTTCAGGCTGGCGGTCAACCGCGGTTACGCCCGGGGACTGGCCAGTTCGCTCAGGACCGGTCTGGACCACCTGGCACCGGAGGAGGCCGCCGGCGGGCCGGCACCACGGGTGTCAGCCGCCGTGTTCGGCCTGGGTGATCAGCCCCTGGTGCGGTCCGATACCCTTGACGCCCTGGCCGCGGAATACCGGCGCTCCGGAGCCCGGATCGTCCAGCCGACCCACCGCGGGCAACCCGGAAATCCCGTCCTGTTCGATGGATCTCTCTTTCCCGCGCTGCGTTCCCTCACCGGCGATGCCGGAGCCAGGGGCCTCCTCCGCGAGTTGCGCCGCGAGATACTCCACCTGGAAGTCGACGACCCCGGCGTCCTGGTCGACGTGGACGACTGGGCGACGTACCTCGAAGTCCGCCGGCGGGTGGCCGGGGAGACCGCCGGCTGACCGGGGCTAGGACCGGGCGTGGATGGGCCCCTTCTTCTCCCGCAGAAAGCCGCCGGACCGCCCGTGGCGAACGGCCTGGATCTCGGCGAGGGCCGCCAGGGCGATCTCCTCGGCCGTCTCCCCGCCGATGTCGAGGCCGATGGGCGCGTACAGCCGGTCGAGGGCCGCCTGGTCCGGGCCCTCGCCACGCCGTTCCAGTTCCGCCAGGAGCTTTTCCGTCCGGACCCTGGGCCCCAGGAGGCCGACGTAGGGCACGGGCGCCCGGGCCAGCCGGGCCAGGAGTTCCAGGTCGTGCAGGAAGTTGTGGGTCATCACCAGGACGTAGTCGCGGGGACCCAGCGGCGGCCGCTCCCCCGCCTCCTCCGGCCGGGCGAGCACCACCTCGTCGGCGTCGGGAAAACGCTCGGCGGTGGCAAACTTCGGCCGGCCGTCCACCACCGTCACCTCGAACCCGACCGCCCGGGCCAGCGACACCACCGGGACGGCGCCGTGCCCGGCGCCGAAGACCACCACCCGGGGGGGCGGTTGCACCAGTTCCAGGTAGACGTCGCCCTCGGCATAGCTAATGGTCCCAGAACCCCCGCCCTCGAGGAGCGTCCTGGCGTCGGCCGCCACCCGCCGGTCCAGCCCCGGATCGCCGAGCGATCCCTCCGCCCGCCCGTCCGGGAACACCAGCGCCCGGCGGAGGGGCCGGCCGGCCGGCCAGTGGCCGGCCGGGGAAGCCGCCGGCGCCGCGGGGCCGTCACCACCGCTCCTGTACTCCACTTCGGGCGGGAGCAACGTCGCCACCGCCGCCCGTCCCCGGCTCCGCAGGAGTTCGCCCACCCGGCGGTGCAGGTCCAGGCCCAGGCATACCGGCTCGACCAGCACGTCCACGGTCCCGTTGCATCCCAGGCCCAGGCCCCAGGCGATGTCGTCGTCGGCGGTCATGTCGTACCGGGCCAGCCTGGGGGACCTCGACTCGACGGCCTCGGCCGCCAGAAGGGCCAGGTCCGACTCCAGACAGCCCCCGGTGACGATACCCGTCATCCGGCCGCCGGCCTCCACCAGCAGCTTGGCTCCCTCGCGGCGATAGGCGGAACCCCGCACCCGGACCACGGTGGCCAGGGCGGCGCCCCCGCCGTCGGGCCCCAGCCCGGAAATGGCCTGGTAGATTGCGTGGAGGTCCTTCACCGCCGGTCCCTCCTAGTCCGCCGCTCCCAGAGCCTCGGCCAGCGCCCGCTCGACCGGCTCCCCCGCGACCCGGGCCAGGTCGTCCTGGCTCTTGAAGAGCACGCCCAGGGTCGCCTCGACCACCTCGCGGTCCAGGTAGTCCCGGTGCAGGGCCACCAGGGCCCGCGCCCAGTCCAGCGTCTCCGCCACCCCGGGAGCCTTGTCCAGGGGCATGCGGCGAGTAGCCCGCATGAAGGAGGCGACCTGCCGGGCCAGGCGCTCGTTGATGCCCGGAACCTTTTTCCGGACGATCTCCACTTCCTTTTCAAAGCTCGGGTAGTCGAGCCAGCAGTAGATGCACCGGCGCCGGAGCGCCTCGGAGAGCTCGCGGGTCCGGTTGGAGGTCAGCACCACGTAGGGCCGGTGGCGGGCGACGATGGTGCCCAGTTCCGGGATGGTCACCTGGAAGTCCGACAGCACCTCCAGGAGGAAGCTCTCGAGTTCCATGTCGGCCCGGTCGATCTCGTCGACGAGGAGCACCGGCGCCCCGTCCTCCTGGGTGATGGCTTGCAGCAGCGGCCGTTTCAGGAGGTAGGCCTCGGAGAAGATGGTCCCCTCCTTCTCGTCCACCGTCCGGTCGGAGCCCTCCTCCAGCCGGATCCTCAGCATCTGCTTGGGGTAGTTCCACTCGTAGAGGGTGGTGGCGGCGTCCAGCCCCTCGTAGCACTGCAGCCGGATCAGGTTGGTGCCCAGCACCCGGGCCAGCACCTTGGCCACCTCGGTCTTGCCCACCCCGGCGTGCCCCTCGATGAGCAGCGGTTTTTCGAGCACGGTGGCCAGGTAGACGGCGGTGGCCACCGCCCGGTCGGCCACGTAGCGTTCCTGGTCCATCAAGGCCTGGATCCTGCGAATCTCCTCGTGCAAGGCCGGCCTCCTTCCTCCGGTCGGCCCTGGACATCGCCCCGGCGCCGGCCGGAGGCTGTCCGGCCCGGGCCCCCGCCGGCGGCCCAAACACGACCTGTGAGCCGGAGCGCCCGGCGCCGCTGCTGGCCCGGTCTGCCAGAGGGCGTGCCCAGGTGGCGGTCGAGCGCCAGCAGGCTTTCGAGACTGTGGGCGGGGGCCAGCACGTCGACGTACGGCAGCGCGGCCCGCATCCCCTGGCAGAGGGGTTCGTACCGCGGGTCACCGGCCAGGGGATTGAGCCAGATCACCTGTCCGGCGCCCCGCGACAGCCGGGCCATCTCCCGGCGTAGCAGGTCGGGCTCGCCCGTGTCCAGCCCGTCGGAAAGGATGAGGACCACCGTGCGGGGGCCCAGCAGGCTTGAGCCGAAGTCCCGGTTGAACCGGGCGAGACACGCCCCGATCCTGGTCCCGCCCGACCAGTCGGTGACCGCCTCGGCGACGGCGTCCAGGGCCCGGCGGGAGTCCCTGCCCCGGAAGCAATCGGTGACCCGGGTCAACCTGGTGGCGAACACAAACGACTCCAGGCGGCGCAGGTTCAACTGGAGCCCGTACATGAAGTGGAGCAAGAAGCGGCTGTAGATGTTCATGGAGCCCGACACGTCGCACAAGAGCACGATGGTGGTCCGCCGGAGCTTTTTCAGGCGGCGGCGCAACTCCAGCACTTCGCCGCCGGTCCCGAGCGCCCGCCGCATGCTCCGCCGGAGGTCGACGGAGCCGCCCCGGCGGGCCGGCCGGGTCCGCCTGGACGTCCGGGTGGCCAGGCGGCGCGCCAGTTCGGCGGTGGCCCGGAGCATGGCCTCGACCTCCGCCAGGTCCAGCTCGGCAAAATCCAGCCGCCCCAGGACCTCCACGGGGCTGTAGACGGCCGGGCGGACCTCGGCGCCGTCCCGGTCCGGCGCCCCGTCCTCCGGCTGGCGGCGGCTACCGGGTTCCACGGCCCGCCGCTGGGGAAGGCCGCGCGGAAGCTGGTCGCTCGGCAACTGGAGCCCTTCGGTTCCCGTCCGCCCGCCTCGTCCCCGGCCGGCGTCGACGCCCGACCAGAAAAGCCGGTAGGCCAGATCGAAGGTGGGCACCTGATCCACCGAGCGGACCAGCAGCGCGCGAAGGGTCCAGTAGACCTCGGCCCGGTCGCCCAGGTCCACCAGCTCAAGGGCCCTGAGGGCGTCCACCGCGTCCCCAGGGCCCAGCACCAGCCCGTTCAGGCGCAGCAGCCGGCAAAAGGCCACCACGTTCCGGGCCAGATCTCCGTGGCGCGGGCCCTCAGGCCGGCGCCTCCCGCCTGCTCCCTTCAACTAGCTCCCTCACCTTGACCGGGCTGAGGGGCATCTCCCGTACCCTGACCCCCCACGGGGCCAGCGCGTCCTCCACCGCCTGGGCAACCAGCGCCGGCACGGGAATGACCCCCGCTTCCCCGGCCCCCTTGATTCCCAGCGGGTTGAGGGGCGACGGCGTCTCCACGTGACCGATGGCGACGTCCGGCACCTCCATGGCCGTCGGGATCAAGAAGTCCATGAAGCTTGTCGTCAGCAACTGGCCGCCTTCATCATACACCAGCTTCTCGTAGTAAGCGCCGCCCACGCCCTGGGCGACGCCGCCGTGGATCTGCCCTTCCAGGATCATGGGGTTGATGACCGTGCCGCAGTCGTGGACCACCACGTACCGCAGGATCTTCAGCATGCCCGTCTCGGGGTCCACCTCCACCACGGCGGCGTGAGTCCCCGCGGCAAAGCTGCCCCTCGGCGGACCGAAGTAGCGGGTGGCTTCCAGGCCGGGCTCCGCGCCCTCGGGAATGGTGCCCCGCAGCGGGTTGGCCGCCACGGCCACCTCACCCAGGGAGACGGCCCGCTGGGGCGCGCCGCGGACCAGCACCCTGCCCCCCTCCAGTTCCAGGTCTTCCTTGCTGGCCTCCAGGAGCCGCGCCGCCACCTCGAGCGCCTTCTCCCGTACCGCCCTGGCCGCCAGGTACACCGCCGAGCCGGCCACCACCGCCGCCCGGCTGGCGAAGGTGCCGGTGCCCCAGGCGAACTCGCCGGTGTCTCCGGTCACCACGTGAACGTCCTTGACGTCCACGCCCAGCTGGTCGGCCACCAGTTGGGCCAGGGAGGTGTAGTGGCCCTGGCCCTGGGTCCCGACGCCCGTGGCCAGGAGCACCTTCCCCGACGGCTCCACGTGGACCTTGGCCCCCTCGTACGGCCCGATGCCCGTCCCCTCCACGTAGTTGGCCACGCCCAGGCCCAGGTACCGGCCCTCCCGGCGGGCCCTGGCCTGCTCCTCGGGAAACCGGTCGTAGCCGACCATCGCGAGAGCCCGGTCCATCACCGCGGGATAGTTCCCCGAGTCGTAGATGAGCGGGGCGAAGTCCTGGTAGATCAGGCCCACGTCATACGGGAACTCGTCGGGCTGGATCAGGTTCCTCCGCCTGACTTCCGCCCGGTCGATGCCCAGTTCCCGGGCGACCCGGTCCATCAGCCGCTCCATGACGAAGACGCCGTGGGGCCGGCCGGCGCCGCGGTAGGGGCTGACAATGGTCTTGTTGGTGAAGACGGCCTTGAACTCGGCGTGGTAGTTGGGGATCTTGTAGGGGCCGGGCAGGGTCGTCGAGGCCACGACGGGCACGATCAGGCCGTAGGGGATGTAGGCGCCGGCGTCGTGCAGGAACACCGTTCTCACGGCGATGATCCGGCCCTGGTCGTCCACGGCGATCGCCGCGTCGTGGATCTGCTCCCGCTCGTGGTTGGTGGCCCAGAAGTGCTCGCGGCGGTCCTCGATCCACTTGACGGGCCGGCCCAGCCGCATCGCCGCCAGCGGCACCATGATCTCCTCGGGGTAGAACATCATGATCTTGGGCCCGAAGCCGCCCCCCACGTCGCCGGCAATCACCCGCACGGCGCGCTCGGGCAGGCCGAACAGGCGCGCCAGCCCGTTGCGGATGGGAATCGGCGCCTGGGTGGAGTCCCAGATGAGGAGGGTCTCGAGGCGGGGATCCCAGTGGGCCACCACGCCCCGGGGCTCCATGGGCTGGGCGCAGCCCCGGTCCATGACCAGCCGCTCGGTGAACACGTGGGGCGCCTCGGCAAAGGCCCGGTCGGGCTCGCCCACCCGCTGGGTGTAGTGGGCGGCCACGTTGGTCCCGGCGTCCTCGTGTACCAGCGGCGCGCCGGGCTCGGCCGCCGCCTCCAGGTCCACCACGGGCGGCAGCGGCTCGTACTCCACCTCCACCAGGTCCGCGGCGTCCTCAGCCAGGTAGCGGCTGTCGGCCACCACGAAGGCCACCGGCTCGCCCACGTACCGCACCTTGTCCGGGGCCAGGGCGTACTGGGTCTTGTGGTGCTTGAGGGTGGGGTGCGGAATCAGGGGCGGCAGGGGGTCGCCCAGCGGCCCCAGGTCGCCGTGGGTGTAGACGGCGTGCACGCCGGGCGCCGCCAGGGCCCGGCTCACGTCGACCCGCTTCAGGCGGGCGTGGGCGTGGGTGCTCCTGACGAAGGCGCCGTGCAGCATGCCGGGGATCTGGATGTCGTCGACGAAGTTGCCGCGGCCGGTGAGCAGCCTCGGGTCCTCGTTGCGCCTGACGGGCGCTCCCAGGTACCGGGTGACCACCGTGCCCTCACCTCCCCGCCGGGGCGGCCGACGCCCCGGCGGGCGCGCGGGCCCGCAGGGACCGGGCCGCGTGCTTGACGGCCTTGACGATGTTGACGTACCCGGTGCAGCGACACAGGTTCCCCGAGATGGCCCGGCGGATCTCGGCCTCGTCGGGGTCGGGGTTCTCCCGCAGGAACGCGACGACCGTCATCAGGAAGCCGGGGGTGCAGAAACCGCACTGCAACCCGTGGTGCTCGACGAACGCGGCCTGGACCGGGTGCAACCGCTCCTCGTCGGGGGCCAGGCCCTCGACCGTCTCGAGCTCGGCTCCATCCGCCTGCACGGCCAGCGCCAGGCAGGAGCGGACGGGCTCGCCGTTCCACAGGATGGTGCAGGCCCCGCAGACCCCGTGCTCGCAGCCCACGTGAGTTCCGGTGAGCCCGAGTTCGTGGCGGATGAAGTCGGAAAGCAGCAGGCGTGGCTCCACTTCCCGCTCGTGGAGGGTGCCGTTGACCCTGACCCGGACGGTCCTGGTGGCGGCCATCAGCTCCCGCCTCCCTCCCGGCCGGTCGCGGCCGGCCCGCCGGCCGAGGCGCCGGCGGCACCGCCGCCCGAGGCCCGCGAGACAGCCAGGGCCAGGGCCCGCTCCGCCAGGACCCCGGCCAGGTGGCGGCGGTAGGCCGCCGAGGCGTGTACGTCGGAGTCCGGCTCGACGGCTTCGCGGACGGC
>DYFQ01000008.1:0-22783 GCA_020725105.1 Symbiobacterium thermophilum | reverse complement strand
CCGCGCCCCCCGCCCGGTACAGTTCGGCTCCCGGTTGCTCTCCGACCAGCATCGCCTCGGCCGCCCCGGCCCGGACCGGCCGGTCGCCGACCCCGCACAGGGCCAGCGAAGCTCTGGCGATCTTGCCCCCGGGGGCGGTCAGGGCCAGCCGGCAGGCGACGCCGGCCAGCGCGAAGTCACCGTGGCGGCGGGCCAGTTCGATAAAGGCCCAGCCCTCGCCGGGTTCCAGGGCCGGCCAGCGGATCCCGGTGAGAATCTCGGCCGGCTCGAGCACGGTGGTGAAGTAGGTGACGAAGAACTCCCCGGCCGGTAGCCGGCGTTCTCCCGCCGGGCCGGCCACCACCAGTTCGGCGTCGAGGCAGGTCGCCACCGCTGCCAGTTCCGCCGCCGGGTCGGCGTGAGCCAGGCTGCCGCCCAGGGTGCCGCGGTTTCTGATCTGAACGTGGCCCACCAGGCACAGCGCCTCCACCAGCAGCGGACAGGCCCGCGCGACGGTCGCCGACCGCTCGGCCCGGCGCTGCCGGGTCATGCTTCCCGTCACCAGCCAGCCGTTCTCCCGGCTTATCCCGTCGAGACCGGGGATCCGGTTCAGGTCAACCAGGGCGGCCGGGCGGGCCAGCCTGAAGTTCAGCAGCGGGATCAGGCTCTGGCCCCCGGCCAGCGCGCGGGCCTCGCCCCCGTAACGGACCAGGAGGTCGATGGCTTCCTCCAGCGTCTCCGGGTCGTGATACTCGAAGGGCGGCGGTTTCACGCGGCCACCTCCCGCTCCATGGCCTGGAAGAACTGTCCCACCAGCAGCCGGGCGATGCCGCCCAGCACCCGCTGGCCCACGGCGGCCACCGGACCCCCGACCTGCACGTCGAAGTCGTAGCGGACCTCGGTGGCGTCCCCGTCGGCCACAAAGGCGAGGACCCCGTCCATGTTCACAAAGCCGGCGGTCCCGGAAGCCTCCACCTTCAACCTGTACCGTTCGGGAGGCTCCCGCTCGGCCACCTCGACCCGGCCGCTGTACGTGCCCTTCACCGCCGCGATCCCGACCCGCATGACCGCGGCATAGCTGTCGGGGCCCTCGGGCTCCAGCTTCTCGCAGCCGGGCAGGCACCTGGCCAGCACCTGGTGGTTGGCGAAGTACTCGTAGACGCGGGGTCGCGGCGCCGCGAACCGGCGGCTGCCCTCGACCTTCACGTTGCGCCCCCCTCTCCCCCGGTCCGAAGGCCGCCCGGGAAAGACCCGCTGGCCGTGGGTTTTACCGGGTGGTTGAAGCGGCAAGACCTGTGGTGAGTGTTCTGGCCCGCAGGCGAGGAGCCCTTTGGCGGAATTGCCTAAAGCGTCCGGCATGCATTTAGGAGAATACGACAACAGTGGGGGCGCGGGCCCTCGCTCCAGGCGTCAGTCCACGTCCACCAGGCCTTCTTTGACGGCGAAGGCCGCCGCCTCAGCCCGGTTCTTCAGGTGGAGCTTCTCGAGGATGTTCCGCAGGTGGTTCTTCACCGTGTAGACGCTGATGTAGAGCCGCTCGCCGATCTCCCTGTTGGTGAGGCCCCGGCTGACGAGTTCCAGTACCTCGGCTTCGCGGGGGGTGAGGGCCTCCACGTCGCCCGTCCGCCGCACCGGAGGCCGGGGCCGGGCGCCGGCCGCCGGTCCGGGGGCCGCGCCCGCGGGCTCCTCGCGCCGCTCGCCCCCGGCGGCGCCGGTCAGCTCCTCAAGGATCTTGAAGGCCAGCGAGCCCGAGATGGTCGCCTCGCCCCGGGAGGCCTCCACGACCAGGTCGGCCAGTTGCCGTCCGGGGACGTTCTTCAGCAGGTAGCCGCTGGCGCCGGCCTTGATCGCCTTGAACAGCATCTCGTCCTCGTCGGAGACGGTCAGCATGACGATGCGGACGTACGGTAGCTCCTGCTTGATCCGGCGGGTCGCCTCCAGGCCGTCGACGCCGGGCATGTGAATGTCCATCAGGATCACGTCGGGCATCAGTTCCCGGGCGCGGTCCAGTGCTTCGTCGCCGTCGGTGGCCTCGCCGACCACCTCGATCTCGGGCCGTCCGGACAGCACGCCGGTGACCCCCTGGCGGAAGAGTTCGTGATCGTCCACAACCAGGACCCGGATGGGTTCGGTCACGCCTTCATGCTCCTCTCCGGCCGGAAACCTCGTTCACGTCCCCGCCGGGCTGGCCGGCGCCTCCACGGGTTCGGCTGGCACCCAGACCCTGACAGTGGTCCCCTCGCCGGCCCGGGACTCCACCGCCAGCCGGCCACCGACTTCCCGGGCCCGCTCCTGCATGATCCCCAGCCCGAACCGGGACCGACCGTTCGCCTGGACGGCGTCCAGGTCGAACCCGCGGCCGTCGTCCCGCACCGATAGCGTGATGCCTTCTTTGGGCCGGACTTCCACCCGGACCGAAACCTCGGAGGCGGCCGCGTGCTTGCGGACGTTCGTCAGTGCCTCCTGGACGATGCGGAAGAGGTGTACCTCGGCCACGGGGGACAGGCGGACCCTGTCAGGGTCGCCGGAGACGTGCATGGACACGGGAATGCCGGTCTGGCGCCGGAAGTCAGCCACGTAACGCCGGATGGCGCCCAGCACCGACTCGCCCGGATGGACCTGACTCCTGAGATCGTACAGTACGTAGCGGACGTCGGAATAGGTTTCCTGGACCACCCGTTCCATGTCCTTGATCTCGTCAAGGGCGGTCCCGTCTCCCCGTCGGAGAGCCTCCTCGGCCGCGCCCAGCTTGAGGTTGAGATAGCCCAGCTTCTGGGCAAACCCGTCGTGCATCTCCCTGGCGATACGTTCCCGCTCGGTCATAATGGCCACCGCTTCCTCGAGGTTCTGCTTCTCCTGGTAGATCCGGTCGAGGAGCGAGAGGATGGCCCGCGAGAACAGCACCGTGCCGGTGACGACGACGGCCAGGGAAACCGCCCACCCCCAGTCCCCCAGGCTGGGCCAGACGACGGCAGTGTGAAACCAGGCCACCAGCACGATGAAGACCAGCGGCGCCACCACCGTGATCCAGGTGAGCGACCGCTCGTTGACCGGGGGCCGCCTGGGCAAGGGGGGAACCTCCCGTCCGCGGGGTTCGGGACTCTCCCCACCAGGGGAATCCCGCTGAAGTACCGGTCCGAATGTCCCCCAACGAGTGTACCACAGCAGCTTGGCGAGCGCACCATGAACGGGCCGGGGGCGGCTCATGGGCTCCGGGGGCCCGGGGAGCTTGCGGGGGCTCCCGAGGGCGCCGTGGCGCTGGCTACCGGGGGCCCCGTTCCAGGGTACAGACCCAGATGAGGTCCGGCGCGTCGGCCGGCGGGCCTTTCCCGTCGGGCCCGCCCGCCACCAGCCGGGTCCTGAACCCGGAGTCCGTCAGAAGGCGCTGGACCTCGTCTCTCGAGTAGCGGCGAAAGGAGTCCCTGACCTCGGTGAGCCGCCCGGCCCACGGGTTGATGATCAGGTCGCGGGTGTGCTCGAGGGAGGTCACCGGGTCGAAGTGCTTGCGGTAGAGCACCAGCCGCTGGCCTACCCGTCGCCAGCTGCGTCTGGGCGAGCGGGCCGCGATCCACTCCCGGTTGGGGACCGTGAGCATGAGGCTGCCGCCGGGGACCAGCACCCCGGCCAGCCGGGTGAGGAATACGGGAAAGCGCTCCTCGGAGAAGAACTCGGCCGGCGGCTTCCAGACCAGCGCGGCGCGGAACACCGGACCGAAGGGTGGGAGGAACACGTCGCCCTGGACCCAGCCGGCGGCCAGCCCAGCCCTGATGGCTTCCCGCATCCCCCTGACCAGGTACGGCCCGACGGGATCCAGGCCGACCACCCGGTAGCCGCGGCGGGCAAGCCCGACGGCGTGGCGCCCGGCCCCGCAGCCCACGTCCAGGACCAGGTCGCCCGGGGAAAGTCCCGCCTGGGCCGAGAAGAACGTGATCTGCGCCTCGGTCCCGGGGTCGTCGTACCTGACGCCCCCCTGGGCGAGCGCCTGGCACTCCGGGTCTTTCCAATCCCAGCCGATGACGCGGACCACCGGTTACGACCTCGCCGCCGCCCGCTCCCCTCGCCAGGCCTCAGGGATGTAGGCACACCGGGGCTCCTCGGCCAGATAGTCTCCGGTGAAGGCGTAGGCCCGCGCCCGCGACCCGCCGCAGATCTCCTTGAACTCGCAGGCGCCGCACTTGCCCTTCAGCCTGGAGGCGTCCCTGAGGTCCCGGAAGAGTTGCGAGTTCCGGTACAGTTCAGCCAGGGGCGTCCGCCGCACGTTGCCCGCCGACACCGGGAGAAAGCCGCTGGGGCACACCCGGCCGGTGTGGGAGACGAAGCAGAAGCCCTTGGCGTCGTTCACCCACTGGCGCCGGCCGTGACCGTGACCCGCGGCCCCGGCCGCGGCCCGGCCGGTCGAGACCAGCCGGCGCCGCTGGATCTGCACCCGCCGGTAGTGCATGCCCTCCGTGGTCTTGATCTGGAACGGCGTCGTCCGCGACAGTTCGTCGAGCCACTCGAAGATGGCCTCGTGCTCCTCGGCGGAGACGCAGTCGTCCTGCTTGCCCCGCCCGGTCGGGACGAGGAAGAACAGGTTCCAGACGACTGCGCCCAGGTCCTCGACCAGGCGGGCGACGCGGGGCAGGTCCCAGCGGTTGTGCACCGAGACCGTGGTCAGCAGGCGCACGGTCATGCCCGCCTCGCGGGCGTCCTTCACCGCCCGGACGGTGGCGTCGAAGGTGCCCGGGATCTGCCGGAAGCCGTCGTGAACCTCGGGAGTCGAGCCGTCCAGGCTGAAGGCGATGTGATCCACGCCCGCCTCCCGCAGCCGCGCCAGGGCCTCGCGGGTCACAAGGGGCGTGACGCTCGGCGAAAGCGACACGTGAAGGCCGCGGGAGACACCGTGGGCGACCAGTTCGGCCAGGTCGGGCCGCTTGAGGGGGTCCCCTCCCGTCAGCACCAGCAACGGGGTCCCCATGTCGGCGATCTCGTCGATGAGCCTGAACCCTTCCTCGGTGGTGAGCTCAAACGGGTTCCGGAGGGGTTGGGCCGCCGCCCGGCAGTGCTTGCAGGCCAGGTCGCAGGCCCGGGTCACCTCCCAGATCACCAGGAGCGGGGCCCGCTCGAAGTCCACGTCGAAGTCGGGGTGTCGTGGCCGGTGCGGGCCGGCCGCCGCTTCCTGACTGGCCCTCATGCCCCCTCCCCCCTTCCGGCCGCCGCGCCGGCCGGCAGAAGATCGGTGGCCTGGATCTCCTCGTCGGTCAGGTAACAACCGGGGTCCGCCGCCCAGAAGTCGCCTGTCGCGCCGTAGGCCCGGGCCCGGAAGTTGCCGTTGCAGAAGTGGAACCAGTTACACGTCCGGCAGCGGCCGCCGATCTTCTCCCGCCGGTTTCGCAGCGCCTCGAGGATGGGGTGGTCGTCCCGCGACCAGATGACCGAGAACGGTTCCTCCCGCACGTTGCCGAGGGTCACGTTCCAGCTGAACTGGTCGGGATGGACGTTGCCCAGAAAGTCGATGTCGGCGATGGCGATTCCCGACCGGTTACCGCCGTTTCTGGCCAGCAGTTCGTAGATCTCGGCCGAGCGGCGGGGGGCCAGTTCCCGCGACCGCAGGTAGAGGTAGATCCCGTCGGCGTGGTTGTCCACGGTGAGCACTTCCCGCGGGCTCCCCTGCCGGCCGTACTCGAGGGCCTTCTCGAAGATGTAGTCCACCGCCCGGCGGGTCTCGGCCGCGTCCAGGTCCTCGCCCATGACGCCGCGCCCCCGGCCGCTGTAGACCAGGTGGTAGAAGCACACCCGCTGGATGCCTTCCGCCTCGATCAGGGCGAAGATCTCGGGCAGGGTCTGGATGTTGTGGCGGGTCATGGTGAACCTGAGGCCCACCTTCTGGCCGACGTCCATCAGGTTGCGGATTCCGGCCAGGGCGTCGCGGAAGGCGCCGCGCCGGCCGCGGAAGGCGTCGTTGACCTCGCCGATCCCGTCGAGGCTGACCCCGACGTAGCTGACGCCGGCCGCCTTGATCCGCTCGGCCATGTCGCGGTCGATGAGGGTTCCGTTGGTGGAGATGGTCGAGCGGATCCCCTTCTCCCGGGCGTGGCTCACCAGGTCCAGCAGGTCCCGCCGGATGAGCGGCTCGCCGCCCGACCACAGGATGACGGGCACCCGGAAGGCGGCCAGGTCGTCCACCACCCGGAGCGCTTCCTCGGTCCTCAGTTCACCCTCGTACTTCAGGGGCTCGGAGTCGGAATAGCAGTGGACGCACCGCAGGTTGCAGCTGCGGGTGATGTTCCAGACCACCACCGGGCCCCGGCCCGCCACCGTCCCCCTTGTCTGGCCCCGGCTAGCCGGGGCGTACCTGAGCGAGTCGCCGTAGCTCTCCGTCCCGACCAGGAGCCGGCTGACACCTATCAAGCCGATCCGCCTCCTCCGTGGCGCAGCGTCTCGGGCACAATGACCCTTTCGTTACCGGATCACCTCCGGCGCGGTTACTGAACCCCTTCCGACGAGTGGGCCGGCTGCAGCCGGGCCTTGGGGTCGATGTGCAGCTTGGCGTGGCTGACCGCGATGGGCGCTTCCCCAAACGCGCACGCGATGAGCTTGATCTTGCCCGGGTAGGTGCAGATGTCGCCGCAGGCGAACACCCCGGGCAGGTTGGTCTCCAGCCTGGAATTGACCTTGATCTGCTTGCCCTCGAACTCCAGGCCCCAGTCGGCGATGGGACCCAGGGAAGACAGGTAGCCGATGCTGGCAACCACCGCGTCGGCGGGCAGAGTTTCCTCCTCGCCGGTCTTGTTGTGGAAGATCGTGATGCTCTTGATCCGGTCGTCGCCCTGGATCGAGCGGACCTCGTAGAAGAGCTTCATCACGGCCCGCGACTCCCGAAGCTGGTTCACGCTCTCCTCGTGAGCCCGGAAGCCGTCGCGCCGGTGAACCAGAGTCACGCTTTCAGCCACGTCGAGCAGGTGAAGGGCCCAGTCCACGGCGGAGTCCCCGCCGCCCACGATGACCACCCGCTGGCCGCGAAAGCTCTCGAGGTTTCCGACGCCGTAGTACAGGCCCTTGCCTTCCCACTGTTCAGAGCCGTCCACCGGCAGCCGCCGGGGAGAAAAGGCGCCCAGGCCGGCGGCGATGATCACCGTCCGCGCCCGGTACAGACCCTTGTTGGTCTCCAGGCGCCAGAGGTCGCCCTCGCGGTCCAGGTGCCTGACGGTCTCCTCCAGCCGGACGCCCGGTTCGAAGCGCATGGCCTGCTGCACGCAGCGGTCCACCAGTTCCCGGGCCCGCACCGACGGAAACCCCGCCACGTCGTGGATGTACTTCTCGGGGTACAGGGCGGCAAGCTGGCCACCGAGTTCGGGCAGGCTGTCAAAGATGGTGCAGTCCATCTCCCGCAGGCCCGCGTAAAAGGCCGCGAACAGCCCCGCGGGGCCGCCGCCGATGATCGCCAGGTCCATCACGCGCTCGTCCGAGTTCGCCATTCGTCGCTTCAGCCTCCTGTGTTGGTTCTGTGACCGCCCGCTCGATAGGTCGACACGTTCAGAACCGCGTCACGCCGCTACACCCGCGCCTAACCTAAGCCGTGGCGCGCAGGAGGGCAGTGACTCCTGTCACCGTTCCAGCAACTGGCCACGAACGGCCCAGGCGGCCGCCTGCGCCCGGTTGCGCACGTGCAGCTTCTGCAACACGTTCCGCAGGTGGTTCCGGACAGTGTACGCGCTGATACCCAGGCGGTCACCGATCTCGCGGTTGGTGAGTCCCCGGCAGACCAGCCGGAGGATCTCCGATTCCCGCGGCGTCAACACCTCGCGCTCGGTCCGGGCGGGGCGGCGCGTTCCAGGACCCAGCATCTCCTTGGCCAGTTCCTCAAGCATCCGGAAGGCCAGCGTGCCGGAGAGAACCGCTTCGCCCCGGGCCGCCTGCTGGATGGCCTCCACCAGTTGCCCGGCGGGCGCGTTCTTGAGCACGCACCCGGACGCCCCGGCCTTGACAGCCTCGAAAACCACGGCGTCCTCTTCGGCGATGGAAAGGGCCAGCACGCGCACGTAGGGCAGATGCCCCCTGACCGAGCGGATGAACTGCAGGCCGTCGTCGTCGTGGAGGTCAAGGTCGACCAGCACCACGTCGGGCATGAGTTCCCGGGCCAGGCCGAGAGCCCTGGCGCCCCGGTCGGCCTCGCCCACCACCTCGAGATCCTTCCGGTCCTGCAGGGCCCGGATGACCCCGCGCCGGAACAGTTCGTGCCGATCAACTACCAGCACCCTGATGGGGTCACCCAACGGACACCCTCCCCTTCTTCCCGCCGGAGGTCGAGGGCCTGCCGGCGGCTGGTGGCGCCAGGTCACAGTGCGGCCACCGTCATCATGGCAGGAAGGACCTGGCGGCAACCATTCCCCGGGCGGGTCATTTTGGTCCGGTGGCGTGGTCAAGCGGGCCGGTTCAGGCGAGCCGGTTCCAACGGGCCGGTCCGCGGGAGGTTGCGGCGGCCGGCCCGGCGTCAGGCCGGGAGCTTGCAACTGACCTCGAGACCCCGACCGACGGGCAAGGTCACCGTCTGAAGGCCGGGGTGACGGCGAACGGCGTCGAGGTAGGGTCGAAGCTCGTCGGCATGGGACAGGACGTTGTCGGCCAGTAGCAGGCCGCCAGGCGCCAGCCGGGGGAAGATAAGGTCGAGGTAGGTGGGGTAATCCTCTTTCTCGGCGTCGATGAACGCGGCATCGAAGGGTCCCGGCAGGGTGGGAATGAGCAGCCTCGCGTCGCCGTGGAGCACGGTGACGAACCCCGCCAGGCCAGCCCGGGCCAGCATCGACCGGGCAAGTTCCACCTTGACCGGGTCCCACTCCAGGGTCGTCACCTGACCCTGCCGGAGGCGGACCGCCGAAGCCAGCCAGATGGTGGAGTAGCCCCCGGACGTGCCCACCTCCAGCACGGAGCGAACCCCTTGCGACTGGATAAACCAGGCCATCAGCCGGGCCGTGGTCGGATCGACGGCCCGTAGCCGTTCGGACCTGGGCACGTTGTTGGTCCGTCCCTCCCTGTCCCTCGCCTCGAGGTAGGCCAGGGCGTCGCGGGCGGCGGGCGTCAGCACGGCATCTGGAGTGGCCACCGGGTTCCCTTCCTCGCCCGGCATGGGCGATGATCGGTCCGGACTGCCGGGCAAAGCCATCATAGCACCCACGGCGCCCTGCAGGAAGGGCGCCTGTGTCGCGCCTGGCATGGGCACCTAGGAGCCGCGACGCGCGAAGCCGACCACGGCCGCGTGCAGCCATCCCTGAATCCCGGCCACGGCAAACAGGACCAAGGTAGGCCACGCCAGCGCCGGCACCAGGTGGTAGACCACCAGGATCAGGGCGGACACCCAGATCCCGGCGCACCAGAAACAGCCCAGCATTGCCTGGGCGACCCGGCGCAGGTAGCCGGCGGGTAAGGGCCCGCGCCGGGGTGAGTCCTTCTCTGTCCCCACCCCGAACCAGGCCCTGATGGGAGCGGTTATCGTATCCGCCACCACCAGGTGGGTGAGTCGAAAGGCGGCCAGGGCCAGGACGGCCAGTTCTAGCCAGGAAACCGCCGGAGCGCCGGGCACCGTCATTCTCCGGATAGTATCTGGTGTCAGCAGCTGCCCGATTCGCCCGACATTCCGGGACAACCGCCGTTGGTGCGGCCCCCGCCGGGGCATGGCCCGCTTCGGGCACACGAGACCGCCGGCCACCCGCGGGGAGCCGAGGCGCGCCTCACTCCGAACCGAGGCCCTGCAGGCCCTTCCAGCCGGCCCCCGTGACCGCCCAGGCGCCGCCCTGGCGGCGGATCCAGCCCAGTTCCTGCAGCCGGCGGCGCAACAGCGCCCCGAGGTGCCCGCCCATGTGGAAGTAGATCCTGCCGCCCCGACGCTCCACGCAGCGGGCGACGGCCACCCGCCTGGACTGGTCCAGGGCCCCCAGGTCAACCCCGAGCCCGGCCAGCCCCGACCGCCCGGCCTCGGTCAGCGCCAGGTCCGGCGGGGGCTCCAGCCAGCCAAGCTCCACCAGGCGGTCGACCAGGACCTCGCCGAACAGACCGCTCAGGTGATCGTAACAGGGAGCCACTTCCGGTCGCTGCTGCGGGTGCTTTTGTTTCGGCACGTCAGCGCCTCGCTTCCTACCAGCCTTGACAGAAACCTACCCTGTCTCCGCTTCGACGCCGGTCCCGGCCGTGGCCTGCAACCCCCCGGAGGGTTTCCGGGCCGGCCGCGGCGAAGGTCCCCGCGAGGAGGTCTGACTGATGAGATTCTCCCACCTCCTGGCACCGACCCTCCGCGAGGCACCCACCGGCGTCGAGGGCAGTCACCGGCTCATGGTCCGGGCCGGTCTGTTGCGCCGGATGGCACCCGGCTTCTACGGCTACCTGCCCCTCGGCCAGCGGGTGGTGGACCGTCTGGCGGCGGCAGCCATCGCCGCCCTGAGGGCGGCCGGGGGCCAGGCCGTCGGCATCCCCTCCCTGCGGCCGGTGGATCCGGACGGTCGCGTCCCGGCCGGCCCGGCTCTCCGGGTGAAGGATACCCAGGGCCGTCGGTACGCCCTCGAAGGTCCCGCCGCTACCCTGGTCACCGACCTGGTCAGGCAGGCGCTCCAGTCCCACCGGCAACTTCCTGTCCTGCTGTACCAGGCCGGAACGGAATACCGGGACCACCCGGGGCCGGGGTCGGGCCCCCTGGGCGGCCGCGAGGGCCCGGTTATCGCCGCCTGGGCCTTCGGGCTGGCCGAGGCGTGGGCCGCCTCGGCCGAGGACACCCTTGCCGGCGTCTGCCGCCAGGTGCTGGACGCCTGCCGGCTGGACTACCGGTTGGCCGACGCGGCGCCCGTCCCCGGAGGTCCGGCCGCCCGGCGGGAACTGGTCGCCCTCGGGGTCCCGGGAGAGGCCGTCCTCCTGGCCTGCGCCGGCTGTGGGTACGCCGCCCGGCCCGACGTCGCCCGGAACCGGACGAAACCGGCCGCCGGGCCAGAGGGGCTTCCCGCCCCGGACGCGGCGGATGGGCCCCGGCAGGTGGCCACGCCCGGCCTGCACACCGTCGACCAGGTGGTCGACGCCCTGGGCGTGCCGGCCTCGCGGCACATCAAGACCCTGCTGTACCTGGCAACCAGCCCTGACGGCGACCGGGAACTGGTGGCCGCCCTGGTGCGGGGTGACCGCTCCCTGGACCTGGCCCGGCTCCGCCGGGCCACGGGCGCTGTCGCCGCCGAACTCGCCCCGGCGGACCAGGTGATGGAACTCACCGGCGCGACGGTGGGCTCGGTTGGCCCGGTCGGCCTGAGGGGGGTCCGGGTGCTGGCCGATCCGGAGGTGATGGCCCTCCAGGACGCCGTCTGCGGGGCCAACGTCGACGATCACCACCTGGTGGGCGTGGTGCCCGGCCGGGACTTCCAGCCTTCCGAGGTAGTGGACCTCCGGACGGTGTCCGCCGGCGAATCCTGCCCCGCCTGTGGGGCTCCGCTGGAAGAACGGTTCGGCGCGGTCCTGGGTGAGGTGGCCCGCTGGGGAACCGGCGTCAGCCGGACGGCCGGCGCCACGGTGGCCGACGGCACGGGCGCGCAGCGCCCGCTGGCACTGGTCTCCTGCCGGCTCAGCCTGGCGGCGGTGGCCGCCGCCATCGTGGAACAGCACCACGACGCCGAGGGGATTGTCTGGCCGCCGCCTGCGGCGCCCTTTGACGCGGTGGTCATCCCCATCAACTACGGGGCCCCCGACCAGCGGCGCGCCGCCGACGAGGTATATGGCAGCCTGGCCCGGGCGGGGCTCGACGTCCTGCTGGACGACAGGCCGGTGTCGGCGGGGGTCAAGTTCAAGGACGGCGACCTGATCGGCTTCCCCGTGAGGGTTGTCCTCGGGCCTCGAACCCTGGCCCAGGACCAGGCGGAACTGGTAGTCCGCTCCGGTGGCCACCGCACCCTGGTGCCCCTGGCCGAGGTGGCGGACCACGTCCGGGCGATCCTGGCCTAGCCGGGAGTGCCCGGCAGCTCAGTAGATGAACTCCCGGATGTCGTACCGGCTGACCAGGGCCCCGGTGCCGTTGCCCGCCACGATGCCCGCCCTGAGCTCAGCCAGCTGGGCTTCGATGGCCGCCTGGTCCAGCGGCCGGATGCCGGCTTCCCTGGCCCGCCGGGAGTACTCCAGTCCCTCCGTTTCCACGAAGGGCGACAGGTACACCAGGTCCTCCGGACCAAGCTCCATGGCCCGGACGAGGGCGACGGTCTTCGCGACGTGCTCGGCCGCGAAGCGGTCGCCGCCGATGCCCGCCATGACGATGACCCCTACCGCGACGCCCGCCCGCCGCAGGCTCCCGATGACCTCCAGGGCGGCCTCGGGCGTGCCGGGCTTGTCGAGAAAGGTCATCAGTTCCTGGCTGCCAGTCTCCAGGCCCACGTACACCCGCCTGAGGCCGGCCCGGGCCAGCCGGGCGTAATCGGCCACCGAACGCCGGTGCCCGGTGAAGATGTCCACGAAGGAGTAGATGCCGGCGAAGGCGTCGGGATTCTCTCTCAGCCAGCGCCGGAGAGCCCGGCCCCGCAGTTCGAAGGGCGGGAACCAGAAGGCCCGGCTCAGGAAATCGAAAACCTCGGCCAGCCGTGCCCGCGGCACGACCAGCGGGTTTCCGTCGCCCAGGAAGACGGACCGCCGGAGCGCGATGCCCTCGCCCAGGAACTCGCGGACCGCGGCCACGTGGGCCTCCAGTTCGGCCTGGGGCCGGATGCGAAAGGTGGTGCCGTGGTAGAAGGGACAGAAGGTGCAGCGGCCCCACGAGCAGCCCTCGGTGAGTTGCACCACCGTGGCCAGGTACTGGTCGGGCGGGAGGATGCTGACCGGGCGGTACACCTGGTGGAACCGGAGCCCGTCGGCGGCCAGTTCCTCGGGCCCCCAGCGGAGCACCCGCTCCAGCCACGACCCGGGGTCCAGGTCGGGCAGAACGCCCCGGGGTTCTTCGAGCCGGTGAACCCTCGCGCCGCCCCGGGCCACCTGGTCGGCCACCTCGCGGACGGTGCCGCGCACCCGGCCGAGGAAACGGTCCCGCTCCTGCCCCTGGAGTTCGCGGCGGCGGCGCCGGGCGCCGGGCGGCCCGTCCACGGCGACCGTCCGCACCAGCCGGTTGTCGAGCCCGCGGCGGTAGGTCCGGCCGTCGACAAACGCGGTGTAGAGCCGCCCCTCCCGGTCGAAGGCCAGGATCTCGCGGAAGTCCCGGTGAACGGTGAGGCTGTGGTACCGGAGGACGAGCCCGACGGTGCCCGCGGTCACGGCGACCCCCCGCCCGTCGGCCGGCGGGACCGCCGCGCAAAGCCCCGTGACACGGCCAGCAGGTCAAGGGTGAAGGTGCCCGCGTCCAGCACCTCGAAGGGGGCGCTCAGCCACTCGGCGTCGGCTTCGACGATCTTGCTGTAGTGGCCGCAGGTGGAGCAGCCATCCACCATCGCCGGCCGGCGGCCGGCACCCGGACCTTCCCCGCAGGTGCCCGGAAGGGTTACCCGGGACGCCGGCCGATCCTCGCCGCAGGCCGGACACGGACCGGCCCGCTGCCGCCAGCGGGCGCCGCAGTCGGGGCACAGGGCCAGCCGGCGCGGTGAGCGCGGCGGGGCGGCGACGGCGAGGGCGGCCAGCGCCCCACACACCGGACACCGATGGTCGAACCGGGGTTGTTCCCAGCGCGGGCCGCCGAGCACCCGGGCCAGCCGGCGGGTGTGCCGCCGCAGCACCGCGCGGCGCGCCCAGTCCAGGGCCAGCTCCTCCAGGCCCCGCTGGGCCGGGCCGGCGTCGGGAGGCGCGCCCTCCCAACCCGCCTCCACCACCCAGCGCACGAACTCCGCCGGCGTCAGCGAGCGGGCCACCGCCTCGTAGACGCCAAGGGCCCTGTGGACCCGGCGTCCCTCGCCGGCCACTTCAGCCCGGCGGTTCACCGCGGCGCACAGGTTTTGCACCAGGTCGAAAAACTC
Organism: Symbiobacterium thermophilum; assembly: GCA_020725105.1. GTDB lineage: Bacteria > Bacillota > Sulfobacillia > DYFQ01 > DYFQ01 > DYFQ01. Next base: position 8,873 of record DYFQ01000008.1, on the reverse strand, counting down.
GTCCGGCGTAACCCGGGGTGGGTGGCTATCCGTCAGGACGTGCCCGGCCTCCAGGTCGCGAAGGACCTCGGCCGGCTCCATCAACGCGGGCTCCTCCGGGTCGGCCAGGGCAAGCAGGGTCGCCAGTTCCGCCGCGAAGGCGGCCGCTCCGCCGGGCGCGCGGCCCGTACCGGCCAGGCGGTCGGGGTGGTGAACTCCCGTCGCCATCGGCCACCCTCCTGTCCGGCCCGCGATCGGACTTTGCGGCCCGACGCGACAGGCCAAGGAAAGTGTGTTTTAATGGCCATGGGGGGTCAGTGACCGCCGTCACCTAATGGTGGCGCCGCCCCCGGGAGGTGTCCCCCTTGAAACTGGATGCCCTGGTCGAGCGCTACCCGGTTCTCCTGCGGCTGCGGCCGGCGGAACGGGAAGCGCTGGAGCGGTCGGGACGCCTGGTGGAAGTGGACGAGGGCACCCAGCTGTTCACCGAGGGCGACCCGTTCGACCGAGTTTACCTGGTGCTTTCGGGTGAGGTCCACTGCTACCGCCAGTCGCCCGACGGCCGCGAGCAACTTCTGCGCGCCGTCGCCGCCGGCTCGGTGGTCTGTCCGGTGCCCGCGGTCGACGAGGGGCCGGTGCCGGACTCGGTGCGGGTCGCCCGGAAGGCGTGGCTGCTTGCTATTCCGGCCGCGGTGGCCCGGTCGGGCGTGCGGGCCGGCACGCCCCTTGGGCGCCTCCTGCAGTGGGAAGTGTGTCAGTGCACCCGGGCCCTGGCGTCACGGATGGGCGTCGTGTCCCTGGCGGGCGTGGCGGGCAGGGTGGCCGCGGCCCTGCTGGCCCTGGCCCACTACGACGACCTGCTGGGTGTGGCGGTCCCCGAGGGTGGACCGGTCCCGAGAAAAGCGGGTCCCGTGACCTTGAACGTGACCCACCAGGCGCTGGCCGCCGCCGCGGGTACCTCCCGCGAGGTGGTGACCAGGACCATGCGGCGATTCCGGAAGGCGGGGCTGGTGGCCACCGGCCGCCGCCAGTTGACCCTGCTGGACCCTGAGGGGCTGGCCGCCGTGGTCCGCGCCCCGTCCGCGCCGCAGGCGTGAAGAGGCGAGCCGCGCCGGGCGCCGTCGGACCGCCCTCGCCGCTCGCCTCCGGGCAGCCCACGGCGCGTCGGGCCTCGCCGTGAGCTGAAAACTCTTGCCGTTGCCGGTCTCTCGGGCGGCGCCCGGAGGCGCCGCTTCCGCCCTGAGCGTACAGGGGGCGCGGGGCGGCCAATAAGGCACGAACGGGCCATTCGCCATGGTTCAGAAGGGGGAGCCGGCTATGGTTGCCGGTGCCAGAGGGCCAGCGCCCGGAGGTACTCTTCGGGCGTGTTGGCGTTGAAGAAGCTCAGACCTTCGGGGTCCAGCCGGCGGACCTCCTCCGGCCCGACCACCCGCAGGCGGACCTGGCCGAACCAGCCATCCACCTTGAAGCGTCCGGCGGCCAGCCGAGCCTCGATGGCTGGCAGGCATGCCCGGCTGTAGCAGGCGTGTAAAGGCTCGAGGTGGTCGCCCCAGCGGGGTACCGCCGCGTCGTGCCCGGCCAGCGCCGCCACCAGGTAGCGCACGAGTTCGGGGTTGAGAAAGGGCATGTCGCAGGCCGCCACAAAGACGGCGTCGGTCCGGGCGGCGCGGAGCGCGGCGTGAATCCCGCCAAGCGGCCCAGCTCCCGGCACCAGGTCGCCGGCGGTGGGGACACCGAGAAACGCCAGGCGATCAGGGTCGTTGGTCACGCAGAGCAGCCTGGAAAAGACGGCCCGGAGCCCGTCCACCACCCGAGCGACCAGCGGCCGGCCCGCCAGGTCCAGGAGGGCCTTGTCCGTCCCCATCCGGCGGCTGAGCCCGCCGGCCAGTACCACGCCGGTAACCCGCTCCGCCGTGCCCCGCCTGCCGGCGTGGCTCCCACGCGTCAGTTCCGCCACGGTCCCAGCGCTCCCCGGGCCAGCAGCACGGTGATCAGGCCGTTGTACGAGGCGTGGGCCACGACGGGAACCATGAGCGTGCCGGTGGCCTGGTACGCCAGGCCGAAGACGAGGCCGATGGCCCCCGCGGTGACGCCGTAGGCGCCCAGGCCCGGCTGGCCGAACCAGTGAACGAGCCCGAACAGGGCCGCCGTCAGGACCACCCCCAGCGACGGCTGGAGCGCCCCGCGGAAGAACATCTCCTCCGCCACCCCGGCGGTCACCGAGGCCACGGCCAGCTGTACGGGGAGGATCCGCCGGAACACGGGCAGGACGACCGCCTCCAGGGCCCGCCGGTAGGCGGGCATGCCGTAGCAGGCTGCCAGTACCAGGCAGGCGGCACCCGCGCCGGCCAGCAAGCCGAGACCCCCAGCCCGCGCGGCTTCGGCCGCCGGCAGGGCCGCGAACAGCCACAGCCGCTCCCGGCGCAGCACCCAGGCCAGGCCGACGCCGGCCCCGGCCAGGGCCAGCTCCGCCGCCAAAAGGAGCCCGAAGCCGAGCCGGCTCAAAAGACCGCCTGCTCGCGCCGGTCGGCCCCGCTTCTGAACCGCTCGATGGAGAGGGCCGACACGTCCAGCGTCCGGGCCTCACCGTCGGCGATGAACTCGGCGATGAGCTTGCCGGCCGCCGGGGCGTGCATCACCCCGTGGCCGGAATACCCGGCGTCGATGAAGAGGCCTTCAACCTCCGGAACCGGGCCGAGAATGGGATGGGCGTCCGGGGTCACCTCGTAAAGCCCGGCCCAGGCCGTCTGCACCTCGGCGTCGGCCGCCACCGGCAACCGGTGCACCAGCCGTTCCAGCACCCGAGGCAGCCAGGTCCACCTGACCGCCGTGCTGAAGGTGCTGGGCTCGTCCTTGTCGGCCATGCCGAACAGGAGAGCGTCGCCCTCGGAGTGGAAGTAAAAGCCGGTGGCGTACTCGATCACCATGGGCAACGGGTGACCCACCGCCGGGAAGGATCCGGTGACGAAAACGTCACGCCGGAAGGGCCGGATGGGAATGTCAATCCCGATCTCCTCCCCCAGCTTGCCCGACCAGGCGCCGGTGCAGAGCACCACCACCGGCGACTCCACCGGCCCCCGCGACGTTTCCACGCCGGCCACCCGGCCGCCCCGGACCCGGAGCCCGGTGACGGTCCGCGACGTCTCGAACCGGACGCCTCGCTCCCGGGCCGCGCGGGCGAACCCCTGCACCAGTTCGTACGGGTCGCCGTAGCCGTCCTTGGGGCAGAAGGTGCCGCCGAGCACCCCGTCGGGGTTCATGGCCGGCACAAGCTGCCGGCACTCGTCCGGCGTCACCGCTTTGACCGGCACACCCAGCGACTGCTGGAGCCGGACGTTACGCCGGAACTCCTCCAGGTCGGCGGGGGTGGTCCCCAGGAGCAGGTAGCCAAGCTGGTGAAACCGGAACGGCGAACCCGTCTCCGCCTCGAACCGCTCCAGAAAGGGAATACTCTCCTGGCTCAGCCGGATGTTGATCTCGGTGGAGAACTGGTAGCGGATCCCGCCGGCGGCCTTGGTGGTGGAACCGGCGCCCAGGCCCTCCTCCTTTTCCAGCACCAGCACGTCGGTGATCCCTCGCCGGGCGAGGAAAAAGGCCACGCTGCACCCATGCACTCCGCCACCGACAACCGTTACCGCCGCGCGGTCGGCCACACCCAACGCCTCGCTCTCTTGCGGTTCTGGCGCCAATTTCTGAAGCCGGGCGGAGGAATCCTGTCCCGGCCTGCCGGCGCGGCGCGCCAACCTTTATACTGTGTGAGGAGGAGGCGCGCGCCCTTGGACGTCATCAAGATCAGCCCGCGGGGATACTGTTACGGCGTGGTCGACGCCATGCTCCTGGCCCAGCGGGTGGCCCGGGATCCCGACGTCCCCCGGCCCGTCTACATCCTGGGCATGATCGTCCACAACCAGCACGTGGTGAACTCCCTCGCCCGCCAGGGCGTCATCACCCTCGACGGCGCCGACCGCCTGAGCCTCCTGGAAGGAATCGACCGGGGGACCGTGATCTTCACCGCCCACGGCGTGTCGCCGCAGGTCATCGAGGTAGCCCGGCGCAAGGGGCTCAACTGCTTGGACGCCACCTGTCCCGACGTGACCCGCACCCACGACATCATTCGCCAGAAGGCCGCGGCCGGCTTCGACATCATCTACATCGGCAAGAAGGGTCACCCCGAGCCTGAGGGCGCCGTGGGCGAGGCGCCCGGCCGGGTGCACCTGATCGAGGACGAGGCCGACCTGGCCCGCCTCGACCTGAGATCGGACCGGGTGGCCGTGGTGACCCAGACCACCCTCTCCCGCTGGGACACCGAGGCCCTCATCGAGCTGGTCAAGGAAAGGTTTGCTGGCGCCGAGGTCCACAACGAAATCTGTCACGCCACGCAATCACGGCAGGAAGCTGCGGTGGAACAGTCGAAAGATGCCGACGTCGTCATCGTCGTGGGCGACCGCCGTTCCAACAACTCCAACCGGCTGGTGCAAGTGGTTCAGGAAATCGCCGGCAAGCCTGCTTACCTCGTCGACGACGTGCACGCCCTCGACCTCCGGTGGCTGGAGGGCAGGCGCCGGGTGGCGGTGACCGCCGGAGCGTCGACCCCGAGCCAGATCACGCGGGAGGTCATCCGGTTCCTGGAGCTTTACGACCCTGACGAGCCGGAACGAATCGAAGCGGCGCTTCGCCATCGCCAGGCGCTGGCGGACCGGGCGCGGCTCGGGACGCCGATCCCCGTCGCCCAGCCCCGGGAGGAATGACCCCCGGCGGGCGCCGGTCCCGCCGGCCGAGGTGACCGGGCGCCGGCGGGGGGATCAGCGTGAACGAACTGGCCATCATCCACTGGCTCCAGTCATTTGCCACTCCGGCCCTCGATCGCTTCTTCATCATCGTCTCCATGGCGGGCATCGAGGAGTTCTACATGCTCGCCCTGCCCTTCATCTACTGGTGCCTCCACAAGCACCTGGGGTTCCGCCTGAGCCTGGTCTTCCTGCTTTCCAACTTCACCAACGGAGCGCTGAAGAACGCCACCGACGTCCCCCGCCCCTACCAGGCGGACCCCGGCATCCGGGGGCTTTACGTGGAGTCGGCGGGCGGCTCTTCCTTCCCCAGCGGCCACGCCCAGGGCAATACGGTCTTCTGGGGCTACCTGGCCGCCCGGTCCCGTTCCTGGATCGGCCATGCCTGGGCCGTCCTGGCGGTGGCCCTGGTGTCACTTTCCCGCATGTACCTGGGGCTGCACCGCCTCTCGGACGTCCTCGCCGGGGCCGCCATCGGCATCCTGATCCTGGCGGCGGCGCTGCGCCTGGAGCGCTGGGTCGACCAGCGCCGGTGGTCGCTGGCCTCCCGGCTGGGACTGGGGGTGGTACTGCCGCTTGGCCTGCTCTTGCTGGACGCCTCGGACAACAGCGTGAAGTCGGTAGGCTTCCTCATGGGCCTGGCGGTCGGTTACGCGCTCGAGACCGAGTACGTGCGCCTGACCGTCAGGACGTCCTTCGCCAGGCAACTGGCGAAACTGGCCATCGGCTACGGGGTCTTCTTCGGCCTGCGGGTGTTCACCAAGGCCGTCATGCCGCCCGACGCCTGGGCGCAACTGGCCCGGTACCTGATCATGGGCCTCTGGGCCGCCTGGATCGCCCCCTGGGTGTTAGTGAGGCTTCGGCTGGTGGCGCGGCGCCACCCCGTTTCATCCCCGGCCCTGCAGGGGATCACCGAGTCCGGCTAGGCCGAAGCCGTCGTGCAGCGCGCGGGCGGCGTCGGCCGCCCGGTCTCGCCGGACGACACAGGAGATCTTGATCTCCGAACAGCCGATCAGCTCGATGTTGATCCCCTGGCCGGCCAGGAGCCCGAACATCCGGGCCGCGACCCCGGGCGTGCTGACCATGCCGGCCCCCACGATGGAGACCTTGGCCACGTCGCCGTCGAAGTCCACCCCTTCCGCTCCCAGAGCTTCCGCCGCCTCGCGGCACGCGGCGCGGGCGGCCTCGGCGTCGTCCTCCGCCACGGTGAACGACATGTCGGCCAGTTCGCCACGGGCCGCGGACTGGATGATCAGGTCCACGTTCACCTGCCGCTCGGCCAGGCGCGAAAAGAGCGCGTGGGCGACCCCCGGCCGGTCGGGCACGCCCCGCACGGTGAACTTGACGGTACGGGCGTCGACGGCCACGCCGGTCACGACCCGTTGCTTTTCCATGCTGGCCTCCTCCCGGATCCAGGTGCCGTTGCCCTGGTGAAAGCTGGAACGCACGTGGATGGGCAGTCGGTGGGCCATCGCGTACTCCACGGCCCGCAGTTGCATCACCTGGGCACCCAGGCTGGCCAGTTCCATCATCTCCGCGTAGGAGACGGTGTCGAGCTTTCTGGCTTCGGGCACCAGGCGCGGGTCGGCAGTGAAGATGCCGTCCACGTCGGTATAGATCTCGCACGAGTCGGCGCCCAGGGCCACCGCCAGGGCCACCGCCGTCAGGTCCGAACCGCCCCGGCCCAGGGTGGTGATGTCTTCCCGGCCGTTGATCCCCTGGAACCCGGCCACGACGGCGATGCGCCCGGCGTCGAGTTCCCGCCGGATCCGGTGGGGTTCCACCCGCAGGATCCGGGCCCGGCGGTGGGCGTCGTCGGTGATGATGCCGCCCTGGGCCCCGGTGAAGGACACCGCGTCCCAGCCCCGGTCCTGAATGGCCATGGCCAAGAGCGCGATGGCCGTCTGCTCGCCCGTGGCCAGCAGCACGTCGAGTTCCCTGCCGGACGGCGAGCGGCTGACCCTGCCGGCCATGGCCAGGAGTTCGTCGGTGGTGTCGCCCGGGGCGGAGACCACCACCACCACGTCGTGCCCCTGCTGCCGCTGGAGGATGACCCGCCCGGCCACCGCCTGGATCCGGCCGGGCGTGGCCACCGACGAGCCGCCGTACTTCTGAAGCACCACCGCCATCAGCTACCCACCACCCGGGCGCCGGCGGTCGAGATCCTCCCGGTCAGGGTCCTGCCGGCCACCCCGGCGCCCGCCAGCGCGCCCTCCATGGCCGCCGCCACCCCGGCCTCGGAGTCACGGCCGGCGAAGGCCAGGACGCTGGGACCTGCCCCGGCCAGGCAGGCGCCCCAGGCGCCGGCCAGCCGGGCGGCGTCCAGAACCGCGTCGAGCCAGGGCAGCAGGCGGCTCCGGTAGGGCTGGTGCAGCAGGTCCCGGGTCGCCTCGGCCAGGAGGTCCGGGCGGCCCTGGCAGACGGCGGCCACCAGTAGCGCCGTCCGGGCCACGTTGTGGGCGGCGGCGGCGAACGGCACCCGCCGCGGCAGCGCCCGCCGGGCCCGGCGCGTCGACAGAGGCCGGTCGGGCACGCAGGCCACCACCCTCAGGCCGGGCAGGGGGTCGAGCCGCACGGCGAGCACGGGATCGGACGCGGCGGCGTCTGTCCGGGGACAGGCCACGGTGACCCCGCCCAGCAGGGCCGCCGCCACGTTGTCGGGGTGACCCTCCAGCCCGGCCGCCAGGGCCAGTTGCCGCCGGAGGTCCAGCCCCTCCCGGCCGCGGGCCCTGAGCCACGCGTCGGCGGCCGCCAGGCCGCCCACCACGGCGGCGGCGCTCGAGCCAAGCCCTCTGGCCGGGGGAATACCGTTGTCGCAGTGAAGGCCGAAGGCCGCCGGCCCTTCTCCCGCCGCTTCAAAGCCTGCGGCGGCGGCCCGGTAGGCCAGGTTGTCGGGACCGGCCGGCAGGCGGCCGGCTCCCTCCCCCGTCACCGTCACCACCGGTTCCCGCCGCGGCCCGGTGAGGGTCAGCCGGTTGAGCGCCAGGTCCGTGGCCAGCCCCAGGGTGTCAAAGCCCGGTCCCAGGTTGGCGATGGTCGCCGGGACTTCCACGGTCACCGACCACACGGCCGATCACCTCCTCCAGGGCGTCAGGCGACGGCTCGATCGGATCGGGCACGGCGTCGGCCACCGCGCCCACCGCGGCGGGGTCTTTGAGCCCGTGGCCCGTCAGCACGCAGACCACCGCGGCGCCGGGCGGGAAGTAGCCTTCCCTGGCCAGCCGGGCGGCGCCGGCCACGGCCGCCGCCGAGGCGGGCTCGCAGAAGAGGCCCTCGCCGGCCGCCAGGTAGCGGTAGGCCGCCATGATCTCGGCGTCGGTAACCCCCCAGAAGCCGCCCCCGGACCCCAGGGCAGCCTCGCGAGCCCCGTCCCAGGTGGCTGGCCGCCCGATGCGGATCGCCGTGGCCACCGTGCGTGGCCTGGCCACCGGGCGGCCGGTCACGAGCGGCGCGGCGCCGGCCGCCTGGAAGCCGAGGAGGCGCGGGCCCCGCGAGATCCGGCCCCTGGCCCGGGCCTGAGTGAAGCCAAGGCCGTACGCGGTGATGTTTCCCCCGTTGCCGACGGGGAGGGCAAGAAAGTCGGGGGATTGCCACCTTTCCCCGCCGGGAACCTCCGTCGCCGGGGGCTCCTCCCCCGCCAGCTGCCGGCAGATCTCCAGCGCCGCCGTCTTCTGGCCTTCGAGCCGCAGGGGATTGACGGAGTTCACCAGGACGACCCCCGGCCGGCCGGACACGGCCCGCACCAGGTCCAGGGCGGCCTCGAACCCGCCCCTGACCGGGACCACCCGGGCCCCGGCCGCCATGGCCTGGGCCAGCTTGCCCGAGGCAACCGCTCTGGCCGGCAAGACCACCACCGAACCCAGGCCGGCCCGGGCGGCATACGCCGCCGCCGAGGCCGCCGTGTTGCCGGTGGAGGCGCAGACGGCCAGCGCCGCGCCGGCCGCCCTGGCCCGGGTCATCGCCACCGCCATCCCCCGGTCCTTGAAGGAGCCCGTGGGGTTGGCCCCCTCCACCTTGAACCACACCCGCAGTCTGGCGCCACCCGCGATCGAGGCGAAGTCCCGGGCGGCTACCAGCGGGGTGTTTCCCTCGTGGAGGGTGACGGGG
>DYFQ01000007.1 GCA_020725105.1 Symbiobacterium thermophilum | reverse complement strand
CTCCGTGAGGCCGTAGCCCTCGACCAGCCGGCCGCCGGTCACCCGCTCGAACTCTTCCTGCACCTCCAGGGGCAGTGCCGCCGCCCCCGAGAGGCAGCCGCCGATGGAAGACAGGTCGTACTTCTTCAGGTCGGGATGGTTGAGCACGGCCACGTACATGGTGGGGGCTCCGGGGAAGATGGTGGCCCGGTGCTTCTGAATGGCCTTCAAGACGTCTTCGACGATGAACCGCGGTATGAGCACCAGGGTGGCGCCGGCGTAGACCCCGAAGTTCATGCAGACCGTTTGCCCGTAGCTGTGGAAGAGCGGCAGGACGGTCAGGATGACCTCCTGCCCTTCCTTGACATCGCTGTTCCACTCGCGGCACTGCACCACGTTGGCCACCAGGTTGAAGTGGGTCAGCATGGCCCCCTTGGGCACCCCGGTGGTGCCGCCGGTGTAGCCCAGCACCGCCACGTCCTCGTGGGGATCGATCTCCACGTCCGGCGGGCGGGCCGGCGCCTTGGCCAGAAAATCGCGCCACCTCACGATGTCGGGGGCCGGTTCGACGCGGACGCTAACCCCCTGCCGCTTCAGCTTCAACGGGTAGAGCAGGTTCAGGGGGAAGGCCAGCGCGTCGGGCACGCCGGTGACGATGATCCGCCCGAGCGCCGTTCGCTCCTTCACCGCGGCGACCCGGGGGTACAGCAGGTCCAGCACCACCATGACCTCGGCCCCGCAGTCCTTCAGCTGGCGCTCGATCTCCCGCTCCACGTAGAGCGGGTTGAACATGACCACCGTCGCGCCGGCCTTCAGAATACCGTAATAGGCGATGACGGCCTGCGGGCAGTTGGGGAGCAGGACCGCCACCCGGTCCCCCTTCTTGACCCCGAGCCCCGCCAGGCCGGCCGCGAACCGGTCGGCCGCCTCGGCCAGCCGGGCGTAGGTCAGCCGGCCGTTCACGAAGATGGTGGCCGTACGGTTGGGGAAGCGCCTCGCCGCCTGGTCCAGGAGAGTGTGGAGCGGCCAGGCGGGGTACTCCAGCCGGGGTCTCACTCCCGGCGGGTACGAGCGGTGCCAGGGCCGTTGTCCTTCGACCCACACCCGCTCCGGCGCCGCAACGGCCGCCGGCGCGCCGTCAACTGAGCCCGGACTCGCCATGGACTCGCCTCCTTCAATCGTGAGCACCCATCGGCATACGGTGATATTAGGACCGGACTTCGCGCCGCGGTGCTAATTTCCTCCGCGGGATCGGCGAGCGGGTCGCGCCGGCCGGCCTAGAGCGGTTCCTCGGCCATTTCCACCGTGACGTCCAGGTTCCTCAGTTCGGCGAAGAACGGTTCCGGTTCGACGCCGCCTTCGGCCTCGGGGGAGAACACGCCCCGGCGGGCGATCCGGCCGGTGGCGAGCCACACGGCGCCGAGCGCCAGGGGGGCGGCGGTCAGCTGCGCCATGGGTCCGACGGAGGTGTAGACCAGGCGAGTGGGGACGCCCCGCCGCGTGCCGACCACGTCGACCCGCATGGCCGAAAGGGCCACCGGCTGCGGGCCGAGCCGTTCCAGATAAGGCAGCAGCGGCTTGATGAACCGGATCAGGCGGCGGCGCCGGCTGTCGTTGGCGGTCAGGCCGGTCCTGGCCATCGCCACCGCCAGCCAGTTGAGGAAGGGCTCGGCGAGGCCGCCCTTGAGGGTGACGTCCTGCACCCCGGAGAGGTGAGCCGGGATGGTGACCGGCTCGGGGTGGCCCACGTAGCCCACGGCCAGCTCGCCAACGGGGGGCGGGAAGGTTACCACCTCCCGGCCGTCGCCCGCCAGGACCAGCACCTCCCGGCCGCCCAGGTACTGGGGCAGCCGGCCGGTGAAGGCGTGCAGGGTGTGGAAGATCACGGCGGTGCCCTCGGCATCGGCCGAACTGCCCGCCCAGGCCACGCGGATCGCATCGGTCCGGTCCAGGCTGGCCCAGCCGTGCCTGGCGGCCAGGTTGGTCAGGCCGGGAGTCCACCCCAGGCCGGTGATGGCCCGCGCCTCCAGTTGCCTGGCGCGTGAGTCGTGGGCCAGGGCCGCCTGGGCACCGTCGTGGTCGTCGCAAAGGCTGACGTACGGCACCCCGGCCTCCAGAGCCGCCTCCACCATGGGTCCTTCAAACCGGTAGAAGGGCCCCAGGGCGCTGGCGCACACGTCGTGGCCCCGCAGGCACCTGACCACCGCCGCCCGGTCGGTGGCGTCCACCGGGCTGACCGAGACCCCGACCCTGCTCCCTGATACCCGGCTGGCCGCCTCAGCCACCTTCTCGGCCCGGGCCGCGTTCAGGTCCGCGATGGTCACCGCGCTGACCTCGGGCCGGCCGGCCAGGATCTCCACCGCGCGACTGCCCATGTCCCCCGCGCCACCCAGCACCACCGCACGCATCGGCTGTCACCCTTCCCGGCCTGTCCCGCCCGGGTAAACCCTATGTCCGCCGCACGAATCCCAGACCTTCCCCGTTACCCCTCCCCGCCGAGCGCCTCGCGGACCGTGGCGCGGGCCAGCACCCACGTGGCGTCGACCAGCGGCAGCGAAACGTCGCCCGCCCCCACCGCCAGCGGAACCTCCGTGCAGCCCAGCACCACCAGGTCGCAGCCGGCGTCGGCCAGCGCCCGCGCCGCCGCCAGCACTCCCGGTCGCGCCGCGTCCAGGTCACCGGCCTTCACCGCGTAGATCCCGGCCATCAGCCGTTCCTGAACGCCCGGTTCGGGCGTCAACACCCTCAGGCCTCGCCCGGCGAGGGCCCGCTGGTAGAGCCCCGCTGCCAGGGTGCCGTCGGTGGCCAGCAGACCCACCCGCCTGGCCGACGGGTAGGCCTCGGCCACGTAGGCGGCGGTCTCCAGCATCATGTGGAGCAGGGGTACCTCCAGCGCCGCCTGGATGGCGGCGTGGAAGTGGTGGGCCGTGTTGCAGGGCATGGCCAGCACCTGGGCGCCCATTCGCTCCAGCAGTCGCGCCGAGGCCACCAGGGCCGGCGTGGGGTCCGGGCCGCGGCCGAGAATCGCCGCGGTGCGGTCGGGAATCTGGGGGTGGTTGTCGATGAGGATCCGCAGGTGGTCCTGGTCCCTGGCCGCGGGCGTCAGGCGGATGATCTTCAGAAAGAGATCAGCGGTGGCTTCCGGGCCCATCCCGCCCAGAACGCCCACCACCTTGCGCCCGCTCGCTCCGGCCGCTCCGGGTCGGTCCACGTTCAGTGCCCTCCCCTGCCGCCCTCGCCCGTTCCGCGACCACCCGGGAACACCGGGGGCACAGGTCGGGATGGGCCGGGTCGTTGCCCACGTCGGGGTGGTGCAACCAGCACCGTTCGCACCGGGGAGTCCTGGCCGGCTCGACCACGATGGCCAGGCCCGGGAGATCCGCGGCCGGCTCGGCCGCCTCGGGCCATTGCCCGCCGTCCCACCGGACCTGCGCCACCTCGGACACGATGAATACCGTGGCCAGCTCGGACCGGTAGCGTTCGAGAAGCTCCACCAGCCCCGGCGGGGCCGCCTCGGGCCTGACCAGCAACTCCACCCTCGCGTCCCTGAAGTCGCCCAGTAGCCGGTCGGTCCGCGCCCGCTCCAGCACCCGGTAGACCTCGTCCCGCACGGCCAGCAGGCGCTCCCACCGGCCCTCCAGTTCGTGGTCGGCCCAGCCACCCGGGGCGGGCCAGTCGGCCAGCTGCGCGCTGGGCGGATGGCTCTGCGGCGCGGGCAGGTGCTGCCAGACCTCGTCGGCCGTGTGTGACAGGACCGGAGCCAGCAGCCGGGCAAGGGTCTCCACGACCCGGTACATGGCCGTCTGGGCCGACCGCCGCAGCACCGAGCCGGCCGCCTCGGCATACAGCCGGTCCTTCAGGATGTCCAGGTAGATGGCGGACATGTCCACCGCGCAGAACTGCTGGACGGCGTGGTGCAGGACGTGAAACTCGTACCGCTCGGTGGCGCGGGCCACCCGTTCCACCAGCCGGTCCAGCCGGGCCAGGGCCCAGCGGTCGATCTCCAGCAGGTCCCGGGGCTCGACGGCGTCCCGCTCGGGGTGGAAATCGTAGAGGTTCCCCAGGAGGAACCGGCACGTGTTGCGGATCTTCCGGTAAACCTCGGCCAGCTGTTTCAGGATCTCGTTGGAGACCCGGACGTCGGCCCGGTAGTCGGCCGAGGTGACCCAGAGGCGGAGGATGTCGGCCCCGTACTCCTCGATGACCCGTTCGGGTTCGATGACGTTGCCCAGGGACTTGGACATCTTCCGCCCCTCGCCGTCCACCACGAACCCGTGGGTCAGGACGGCCCGGTACGGGGCGGCGCCGCGGGTGGCCACCGAGGTGAGGAGCGACGACTGAAACCAGCCCCGGTGCTGGTCGGAGCCCTCGAGATAGAGGTCGGCGGGCCACGCCAGTTCGGGACGGGTCTCCAGCACCGCGGCGTGGCTCGATCCCGAGTCGAACCACACGTCCATCGTGTCCGATTCCTTGCGGAAGGCGTCGGGGCCGGACCGGCCGCAATGGGGGCAGGAGAACCCCGGGGGCAGGATCTCGTGAGCCGGCCGCGCGAACCAGGCGTTGGAGCCCTCCCGGGAAAACAGGTCCCGCACCGCCCGGAGGGTCGCCTCGTTGACGACGACCTCCCCGCACCCCTCGCAGTAGAAGATGGGAATCGGTACGCCCCAGACCCGCTGCCGGGAGATGCACCAGTCGCCCCGGTCCGCCACCATGCTGGTGATCCGGTCCCGCCCCCAGGCGGGAATCCAGGTGACGGCGTCGATGGCGGCAAGGGCCTGCTGCCGGAAGCCGTCGATGGAGGCAAACCACTGCCGGGTGGCCCGGAAAACAACCGGACTCTTGCAGCGCCAGCAGTGCGGGTATTCGTGCGTGACGTAGTCCAGACCCAGCAGCGCGCCGGACTGCTCCAGGTGGCGGGTGATGGCCGGGTTGGCCTCGTCGTACCTGAGGCCGGCAAAGGGCCCCCCCTCGGCCGTGAAGCGGCCCTGGTCGTCCAGGGGCTGGATGACCCCGAGCCCGTAGCGCTGGCCGACCTCGAAGTCCTCGTGGCCGTGCCCGGGCGAGGTGTGCACGCAGCCGGTGCCGTGCTCCAGGGTCACGTGCTCGCCCAGGACGACCACGGAATCCCGCTCGAAGAAGGGGTGCCGGCACACCACCCCCTCCAGCTCCCGGCCGTGGAACGTCCCGAGCACCCGCCCGCGTTCCAGGTCCATGGCGGACAGGGCCCGGTCGGCCAGGGCGGCGGCCACGACCAGGTTGCCGGCGTCGGTCGAGATCAACTCGTACTCCAGGTCGGGGTGAAGGGCGATGCCCAGGTTGGCCGGGAGCGTCCAGGGAGTGGTGGTCCAGATCACCACGTAGGTGCCGGCCTCGGGAAGCTTCCCCCGGCCGCCGGTGACGGCAAACTTCACGTAGATGGAGGGCGAGCGGCGCTCGTGGTACTCCACCTCCGCCTCGGCCAGCGCCGTCTCGCACTCGGCGCACCAGTAGACCGGCTTGAGACCCCGGTAGATGATGCCCTGCCTGGCCATCTCACCGAAGACCTCGATCTGCCGGGCCTCGTATTCCGGCTCCAGCGTCAGGTAGGGACGGTCCCAGTCGCCACGGACACCGAGCCGCCTGAACTGCCGTTTCTGAACCGCGACGTAGTGGAGGGCGTAGTCCCGGCACCGCCGCCGGAGCTCCACCGGGTCTGCCTGGCGCCAGTCGATGCCCATCTGCTTGACGGCCGCGTGCTCGATGGGCAGGCCGTGGGTGTCCCAGCCGGGCACGTAGGGGGCGTCATAACCGGCCATCGCCTTGTACTTGACGACGATGTCCTTCAGGACCTTGTTCAGGGCGGTGCCGATGTGGATGCCGCCGTTGGCGTAGGGTGGGCCATCGTGCAGCACGAAGCGGGGTCGGCCCCGGCGCGCCTCCGACACCAGGCGATAGAGGTCGATGGCGTCCCAGTGGGCCTGGATTTCCGGCTCCCGCCTGGGCAGGTTGGCCTTCATGGGAAAAGCGGTGCGTGGCAGGTTGAGAGTCTGGGCGTACGGACTGGCCTTCCCCGCCATGGCGCGTCACCTCACCGATACCTGCGGTCAAGAAACAGAAGGCCGGGGCACGGATGGCCAGCGGACCTCGACGGTCTCCCGATCAGTCAGCTTTCTCCTCGCCGGGACCCGCGAGCCTGATCGTGTCGCCGTCCGCCTCGCCGCCGGCCGCGGGCCGGGAGCCCCGGCGGAGGCCGGTGGCGGCCTCGATGGCGGGCTCCTGTTCGGAGAACAGGGCAAGCTGGGCCTGGAGGAAGCTGCGCATGCGGACCCGGAACTGATGCGCCTCCCGCTGGAGTTCCTCGAGTTGCCGCGAGGCCTCCTCTGCCCTGGCCTGGGCTTCCCGCAGGATGGCTTCGGCCTTCTCCCGGGCCTCGCGGACGACCAACTCGGCCTCCTTGCGGGCCGCCTCCTTGACCTCCTCGGCCGTCTCCTGGGCCACGATCAGCGTCTTGTTGAGGGTCTCTTCCAGGTTGCGGTACTGGTCCAGCTGCTCGCCGGCGCGCCGCAGTTCGTCCTTGACGGCGACGTTTTCCTTGAGCAGGGCCTCGAAGTCCCGGACCACCTCGTCCAGGAAGTCGTCGACCTCGTTCTCGGCATAGCCCCGGAAGGCCTTCCGGAACTCCTTGTTATGGATGTCAAGCGGCGTGAGAGGCATCCTCCACCTCCACCCTGGCGTCCGGGCTCGCTTGCCAGACAGCATTCGGGACGCGGCCGGCGAATCCTCCGGCCGGTCCAGCGGCGCCGGACCGCCCTAGAAGCTCAGGCGCCACAAGAGTTGAACCACCAGGTTGCGGAGCAGCTGGATCAGGATGATGGCGACGAACGGCGAAAAGTCGATGGCCATGTTGGGCATGGCGTTGCGGATGGGGCCCAGGATCCACTCGGTCGTCCCCACCAGGAACCGCTGGATTTCGAGGTACGCCCGGTTATAGGTGCCGGGCCGGAACCAGGACGTGATCGCCCGGGCCAGGATCAGCCAGAACATCACCTGGGCAAACACGTTGATCGCCTGGATCAGGATGATGGTCAATGGCGCCTCGCGCCTCCCTCGCTCAGCCGAAGTGGTGGTCGGCCCACCCCGCCCGCTGGTCCAGGGACACCTCCACGTTCGCCGGCGCGAAGAAGAAGATCTGGTGCCCCACCCGTTCGGTGGTGCCGTCCAGGGCAAAGACGGTGCCGCTCAGGAAGTCCACCACGCGCCGGGCCACCTCCCGGTCGCACCGCTCCAGGTTGACGATGACCGGGCGCCACGCCTTCAGGTTCTCGGCGATGGACTGGACTTCCTCGAAGCCCGTGGGGGTGACCACCAGGACCTGAAGGGACCTCCCGGCCCCGGGAGCGCCGCGGGGAGTGGGGAAGCTGACCACGCGGGGGCTGGAGACATCCCGGGAGGTTGTTTCCCGCAGCCAGGCTCCTCTCCGGCCCCCGGACCGGTCCTCGCCCCCGCCGAGCAGCACCTCCGGGCCGGCGCCGTACGTCTCCGCCGGCCGGCGGCGCCGCCTGGGCCGGCTCCGGGGCTCGGCCTGCTCCGAACCTTCCTCTTCCTCTTCCTCGATCACCTCGACGCCGATGAACGCCAGGACGCGGTCGAAGATGCCCTTGCTCACGCTGCGTCCCCCCCGCCGGCGCCGGCCGCTCTATGTTGCGGGCCGGTCGCCGAAGATCGCCGTGCCCACCCGGACCATCGTCGCCCCTTCTTCGACCGCCACCTGAAAGTCGCCGGACATGCCCATCGACAGGTGTTTCAGGTCGAGTCCGGGCCGGCCGCCGCTCAACTCCTCCCGCAGCCGGCGGAGCCGGCGAAACACGGGCCTGACTTCCTCAGGCTCCCGTACCGGCGGCGCGATGGTCATCAGACCGGTGACCCGGACACCGTCCAGGGACGCCAGCCGGTCGAGGAAGGGGGGGACTTCCTCGGGCGCGAGGCCGTGTTTGGTGGCCTCGCCGGCCACGTTCACCTGGACGAGGGCCTCCACCGGGCGGCCGCGGAGCCGGCCGCGACGGTCCAGCTCCAGGGCAAGCGCCCACCGATCCAGTGAGTGAACCACGGCGACAAAATCCACCACGGATTTTACCTTATTGCGCTGGAGATGTCCAATGAAGTGCCACGTCACGACATCACCCAGTTCCCGGTGCTTGCGCGCCAACTCCTGGGCCCGGTTCTCGCCGAGGTGGCCAAGGCCGGCCGCGATCGCCTCGCGGATCGCCTCGGCCGCCACGCCCTTGGTGGCGCCGATGAGGATGACGTCGTCGGGATCGCGGCCGGACCGCCTGGCGGCGGCGGCTATCGCTTCCCGTACCGCGTGTAGCCTTCTCTGGATGTCGCGGGCTCCGGTCACGGCCACGCGCCTGCCCTCCCCGGCGGTTGACGCCGGTCAGCGGATGGGCCGGCCCTCCCGGACCAGCCACGGGTTGGCAACGACCTGGGTGCCGGGGGCGATGCCCTCCACCACCGCCTCCCTGGCGTTACCCCCCAGCACGGTGACGGGGCGGAAGGTGACGATCGTCTCCCTGACGATATATAGCCCGAGCTGGCCGTCGCGAGTCACCAGCGACGAGCGGGGCACCACCAGGCCGTCCGGACTGGTCACCACCAGTTCCACCCGGGTCCGCCTGACGCGCAGGAACTCCCGGAGGAACCCGTTCACCTGCACGACCACGGCCTGGTAGCCCGTCTTCTCCCGCACCCCGGCCTGAACCACCCTCCCGGGGAGTTCCTGGTCGCGGAACTCGGGGAAGCGCACGGTGACGGCCGCCCCGTCGACGATCGCCGCCGCTTCGGAGGCGGGCACGACCGCGCCCAGGTAGGCCAGGTCTCCCTCCGCCAGCTTGAAGAGGGGCGTGCCTGCCTCCACCCGTTCCCCGGCGATCACCCGGTGGTTGCCCGGGTTGACGGCCAGCAGGGCCCGGGTGTCCATGGCCCGCAAGGCCTCAGGGGTCAGGCGGCTCTCCAGCCCGTCCAGGGCGTAGGACACGTGGCCGGGACCGGCGGCGGGAATCTGATAGATGGCCCCCTGCAGCTTGACCTCGGCCGCCGCCCTGGCCTCCAGGAGGGCCTCGAGTCCGCCCTCCAGGGACTGAAGCTGCTCAACGAGGGTCTGGCGGCTGCGGGCCTCCGCCTCCACCTGGTCCCGCGCCTCGGCCATGGAGCGGTGGTCACCCGCCGCGGCGGCCCGGCGCAGCGCGTCAAGGGCCCGGGCCAGCCGCTCGCCCACAGCTTCAAGCTGCTCCCGGATGGCCTCGGTCTCCCGGGCTTCCCGTTGGCGGTAGGCCGCGATGCGCTCGTCCAGTTCGGCCAGGCGGGCCTCGACTTCCCGCTGGACAGCGAGGTTCACCAGTTCCACCACGGGCGCCCCGGTCCTCACCCGCTGCCCTTCTTCGGCGACCAGCCGGACGACGCCGGACACGGGGGCCACGGAGACCCGCTCGCGCAGGGAGATGACGGCAGGCGCCACGGTCGCCGTCTCGACGCGGCCGGGGTTGGCGATGACGACCCGGGTGAGCATGCCCGCCACGAGGCCGCGTCCCCAGCCCAGGGCCAGCCACAGTCCCAGGCCCACCGCAAGCCACCAGCCCCACCGCACCCGGACCACGCGGCGGGTCCGGCGGCGTCGCACTGCTGTACCCCGGACGCGCCTCGGCACGCGGCGCCGGCTGGGGCGCGCGCGGCCCGACCAGAACACCTTGCAAAGACCCCCGGCAAGCCCGGGTCTCGGCCCGAGCGGGCTAGCACTCCCAGGCTAGCATTCGGTCGGGCTCAGTGGCGTTCCTGCGCCGCAGCCAGGGCCAGCAGGGCCATCATCCGCCCGGTCTTGCCCCGCTCTCCCCGGTGCGAGTAGAAGAGATCCGAGCGGCAGGCGGTGCACAGCCCCGTCACGTGAATCCTGTCCGGCGCGACGGAAGCCCGTTCCAGCGCCAGCCGGTTGGCGGCCCACAGGTCAAGCCGCCACCGGCCCGGGCGGGAGGGTGCCACCAGGCCGGCGGCCCGGGCTCCGAAGCCGGCTTCCAGGGCGGCCATGACCGGGGCGTCCACCTCGTAGCAGCACGGTCCGATCGACGGCCCGATCACCGCCACCAGATCCGGAGGCTGGACGGCAAAGTTCTCGCTGAGGGCCCGAACCGCAGCCGCCGGCGCGGCCCGGACCGTCCCCCGCCAGCCGGCGTGGACCAGCGCGATGGCCCGGCGCCGGGAGTCCACCAGGTAGATGGGGCAGCAGTCGGCGGTGAAGACGACCAGGGTGGGGCCGGGTCGCGCGGTGATGAGGATGTCCGCCGCCGGTCGGGGCTCACCCGGGTTGCCGGCCCGCGCGGGGCCGTCCACCCGCAAGACCCCGGTGCCATGAACCTGGCGACCCCAGATCCAGGTCTCGGGCGGCAAGCCGGCGGCCGCCCCGTAGCGGTGCCGGTTTTCGCGAACCCGCGCCGGGTCGTCACCCACGCTGAGTCCCAGGTTGAGGCTGTGCCAGGGAGGTGGGCTGACCCCGCCCCGGCGCGTGCTGAAAGCGGCCTTCACTCCCCGCCGCTCCAGCGGCGGAAAGAGGAGGTACGTCAGGCCGTTCGCGCTCTGGAGCCGGTAGGCCGGAACGGTGCTCATCCCGACTCCCTCTGGCCGCGGGCGGTCGCCACCGCGGCCTCGATGTTCTCGTCCGGGGCGCCCACGGCGATGACGCAGCCCGGCGCCACCACCATGCTCCTGCCGTTCAGCTGGGAAACGGCGTCGGCCACCTCCGCCCTGACCGCCTCGGGGCTGCCGGAGTTGACCACCCCCTGGTCGTCCACGCCCCCCATCAGGCAGCGTCCGGTCAGGGTCCGGGCTTCGCGCAGTGACGGGCCGACCCGGCGGTCGTGCCAGTTCAGCGCCTGGACCGGATAGTCCAGGAGTTCGCGGAAGTAAGTTCCGGTGCCATGGATATGCAGGATCGTCAGGGCCGGCGGGGCTTCGGCGGCCGCCCGCAGCACCCGGAGGTCGTAGGGCTTGCCGAAGCGCAGGTACTCCTTCCACGTCACCATGTCCCGGCAGGCGCACTGCACCGAGAAGAACCAGCCGTCGGCGCCCGCGTCCAGGCTGGCCACGGCGAAGGCCCGCTGGGTCTCGGCGATGGCGGCAAGGCCGGCCTCGACCAGTTCGGGGTGGGTCTTCAGGTGGTCCAGCACCCGGCCTCCCGAGAGCTTGTGGGCCTGGGCCAGGGGGCTGAACAGGGTCTGGACCACGGGGACCTCCCGACCCACCAGGGCCCTGAGCCGGCGCAACCCGAGCAGTTGCTCACCCAGAAAGCCCCGGTCGGGTGGGAGGACCGGCAGGTCGGCCCAGGCCTCGGCGGACGTGATCACCGGCGCTCCGCGGGCCACCCCGTAAGGATCGTAGCCCGTGCTCAGCCGGTAGCCCCAGTCCTCGGCGTAGTACCCGGCGCTCGGCGTGAACTTCAAGAGGTCGAAGCGCCACCGCCGCCAGAAGGCGGCGTGGGCCTCGGCGAGGGAGTCCCCCCGCCGGTCGTCACCGGGGAAATGTCGCCACAGCGCCACCGGCACCCGATCGGTGGGCTCCCCCCGGAACGCCGCGGCCAGCCGCTCGGCGTGACTCATGGCCTCGGCCATGTCCCGGATCCCTCCTTCAGCGCGCCATGCTCCTCAGGTTTTGCCGGCGGCGCTCCATCCCCTGCCACGTCACCTCGCTGACCGTCAGGCTTCGTGTCGGGCGTTACGGCTGTGACTCGGCCGGAGGGGGCCGTCGGTACTGGCTACGAATGCGGACGGGACGCGCCGGCCGCGGGTAAGCTGTGGTCACGGTGGCGGGGTGACGGCCGAGAAACCGCGAGGCAGCGCCCGAGCAGCTGACCTTTCAGCCAGCCTGGGCCGGCGGAGCGGGTCCCGGCCCGGGCGCCCGGCCGGCGGTGCCGGAAACCGGCGCCGGCGGCGGAACGGGAGGCGCCCTCAACTCGCCGGCCACCCGGGCCAGCAGGTAGCCGACCAGCGCCAGCCCGGCCAGCAGCACCACGGCGAACATGACCGCCGGGCCGACCTGGAGCGCCAGGGCCCAGGCGCCGGCCGGCAGGTGCGGAAGGAGTGCAAGCTGACGGACCAGGTCCCGCAGGCCGACCAGGGCGGCCGTGGCGCCGACCATGGCCACGCCGGCAGCGATCGCCGGGCCTGGTTTCATGGCCGCGGCCGCCAGAGCCAGCAGGCCGACCCCCAGCGCCGCCAGCAGCGGAGCCGCCAGCAGCAGCCCCCCGCCAAGGCCGCCCGCCAGCACCCGTGACTGGATCGGAGCCGGCAGGGTCAGCCAGTACCAGGGGGCCACCACGATCTGGGCCGCGGCCGCTCCCAGCACCCAGGCCAGACCGCTCCGGGCCACCCACCGGCCGTACTCCCTGTCGGCCCGCCACACTCTGTGGCCGTAAAGGCTCACGGCCAGCCCGGCCAGGCCGAGGAGACCGAAGAAAGCGTGGGCCAGCCGGGGGAGCACCGGCAGCACGGGCGTGGGACCGGCCGCGGGGCCGAAGTACCTACCCGGCCACCACTCGGGGTGGGCCATCAGTACCTGGTTCTTGGCGTGCATGGCGGCCACGTAGAGGATGAGCAATCCGGCGACCGCCAGCACCAGCGGGGCCGCCCGGCCCACCCGCTCCCGGAACCAGGCGACCAGGTACAGCCCGTAGTAGGCCACGATCATCGCCGGGATCATCAGAAACCACAACCAGCCGAGGATAATCGAGGAGGTGAAGAAGAAAACCCCGTACAGCACCTGCACGAAGAGGAGCGGCGCCACGCCGAAGGTGATGGTGTAGGCGACCGACGCCGGGAGCACCGCGGCCAGTTCCCGGGCCAGGCGCTGGTGGTGGCCGTGGCCCTGCCGGCCGGCCACCTCCGACGCCAGGGTGATCACGGCGCCGCCCACGGTCATCGCCAGCGGGAGAACGTGGAGAAAGAAGGTGAACACCAGCAGGCCCTGGAGCAGGCCGGGCGGCGCCGGCAACCCGATGGGATCCGGAGGCGGAACGACGGGGCCGGTCATGACCTACCGCTCACCTCCCACGACAGGGGCCTCCCGAGGCTGGTTGAGCGAGACGAGCCAGTCGGCCAGCGCCCCGCGCTCG
Source organism: Symbiobacterium thermophilum (assembly GCA_020725105.1). Classification (GTDB taxonomy): domain Bacteria; phylum Bacillota; class Sulfobacillia; order DYFQ01; family DYFQ01; genus DYFQ01. The sequence goes on along the minus strand of DYFQ01000007.1, from coordinate 73,361 downwards.
TCCTCCGTCCCCAGAAACGGGGGCATGAACTCCTTCAGCGTATCCAGGTGGCTCAACTGGAACTCGGCAAACTCCACGTTCCAGCCGCGCACCAGCGGCCGGAGGCCATTGTAGCCGTCGACGGTGTGGCAACTGGCGCAGGCGACCCGGAAGACGTCCTCGCCCGGGTGAAGGGCGGGTATGCCATGGCTCGAGGCAACCCACCGGGCCCGGGTCAGATAGCCGGTGTCGGCCACCTCGTCCGCCTCGTGAACGAACACGTGGTTACTGTACAGGTAGCCGTGAATCACGTATGGCTTCCTGATGGCTTCCCTGACCCACTCAGTGCCGCCCGTGACCACCAGTCCCAGCAGCAGCACGACCAGGACCAGCGGCCGTGAGGCAGACGCGGGATCCCGGTACGGCCCCAACAGGACCGTGAGGAAAAGCACCGCCGAGCCGGCCACGCTGACCATGAACATCAGGCTCACCGCCGGAGCGCCGCCGAACACGATGGCCCTGGCCGACTCCGGCGCCTGGCTCAGATACCAGGCCGCCCCCGGGCCCAGGAGGACGAAGGCCGGCCAGAGCCAGCCGGCCGCCCAGCGAACCACCCGCCGGCGAAGTCCGCCATCGGCCAGCCACGTGGCGGTGACCAGGGCGTACAGCCCGGCAAGGGCGATGCACACCAGGGTGCGCAGAAAGAGCGACGGTACCGCGGTCGGGTTCAGCCAGGCGTGCCAGAAGTTCTGGGTCTCCAGCCACCGGCCCGGCGTGAGCATGAAGGACACGATGCCGTTGATGATGGCCGCCGTGCCCCACGCGCTGAACGCGTAGACCCAGCCGATCAGCAGGTGGGCCGCCCGGCTCACCCGGTCCCAGGTGTAGTAGTAGAGGAGCGCCGCGCTGAGCTCGACGATGAAGAAGACCCACTCGGTCGCCCAGCCCCAGACAAACACCCGTAGCAGGGCCGAGGTGCCCGTGGGATGCACCAGGGCGATGCTCCACCAGATGCCGACGCCGGTGACGGCGCCCAGCACCACGGTGAGGAGGACGAAGAACCGGGAGTGGGCCTTGATGTATGCCAGCAAGCGGGCATCGCCGGTCCGGTAGGCCCAGCGCTCGCCCAGCACCAGAAAGAAGCCGCCACCGACGGCGAACTGGGCGATGAAGACGTGGGTGACGGCGACGATGGCGATGATGAGACCGCCCCCGAGCAGAGGCACGTCCCAGTGGGGATAGTTCAAGGCGACCCGCCTCCCCCGGCCACGGGGCCGATTCCGGCGCCATTCTACCCCGCCCCGGCGGACGAGGCATGGCCCGGCCAGCCTGGTCCATTCATACCAGGGCGACGGTACGGAGGATCGGCACCCGGCCCCGCGGAAGCCCCGCTGAACGACAGCCTCAACGCCGCAGCTACTCGGCCGCGGCCGGAGGAGACCCCGATGACCGGGCTGGCCCTGGGACTGGTGCTTGCCGCCGCCTTCGTCCACGCCACCTGGAACCTGCTGGCCAAGCGGACCGGCGGAGGCGGTCCGTTCGTCTGGCTCTTCAGCGCCCTGTCAGCGCTGCTGTACGCCCCGCTGGCCGCCGCCGTTGTCCTCATCCGGCGACCCGCCCTGGGCCCGGCGGAGTATGTCTTCATGCTGGGCAGCGGCGTGCTCCACCTGGGTTATTTCCTGAGCCTGCAGTACGGCTACCGCCGGGGTGACCTGTCCCTCATCTATCCCCTGGCCCGGGGTACCGGCCCGCTGCTGGCCACCCTGGCGGCCGTCGGGGTCTTCGGGGAGCGGCCCGGCCCGCTGGCCCTGACGGGCGCGGGCCTGGTGGTGCTAGGTGTCTTCCTCCTCGCCGTGCGGCCTCGCCACGAGCCGGGGCCACGCGATCCCGCTTCGGTGGCTTTCGGGCTCCTGACGGGGTGTTTCATCGCCACCTACACCCTGTGGGACAAGCACGCCGTCAGCGCCCTCCTGGTTCCGCCGCTCCTTCTCGACTGGGCCGCCAACCTGGTCCGGGCGGCGCTGCTCACGCCGTACGCCGTCCGGCGCTGGGTCGAGGTCCGCCGGGAGTGGAACGCCCACCGCCTGGAGGCGGTGGGCGTGGCGCTGCTCACCCCGCTGGCCTACGTCCTGGTGTTGACGGCCCTGGTCTTCACGCCCGTCACCTACGTGGCGCCGGCCAGGGAGACAAGTATCCTGATCGCCGCCGCGCTCGGGACGCGGTTCCTCGCCGAGGCGGGCACCGCCCGGCGCCTGGCGGGCGCCGCCGTCATGGTCTTCGGAGTCGTCGCCCTGGCGCTGGGCTAGGCAATACGGGCCGGGGGGCCCGGGTCAAACCTCGTCAGCACTCCGAGTGCCCGCAGCCGGTGCAGTGTACGCACCCTTCTTCGTGCAGCAAGGACGCGTTGCCGCAGACGGGACACATGTCAAAGGCCGGCGGCTGCCAGCCCGAGCCACCCTGGACGCTCGAGCCGGCCGCCGGGGCCGGCGACGCTGACGACGCCTCTGCCGGCTCGGCCGCCACGGGAGGGCCGTGCCCGCCGTGACCGTTGGCGTCGCCCGCCTCACCGAGGTAATCCTGGGCCAGCACCCGGCCGATGGCGTCGGGAATGGAAAGCACCCGGTGGGGGCCAAAACCCACCGACCGGCTCCCGCCGATACCGCGCAACTGGTCCACCACCTCGGCCACCGGGACCCCGCAGCGGAGGTTGAGAGACACCAGCCGGGCAATGGCCTCGGTGAGGGCCAGGACATCCGAGCCTGCCTTGCCAATGGTGGCGAAGACCTCAAAGGGCTGGCCGTCGTACTCGTTGATGGTGAGCCACAGGGTTCCCGCCGGGGTGGCCACCCGGCGGGTGCGCCCCTGGAGCACCTCGGGACGGGGCCAGCGCAGAGCCTGCAACCGTCCTTCCGCCGTCACGGGAAGTCTCCCCTCCCCCGCCGCCGCCGCCGTGGCGCGCTGTCCCCCGGCCCTGGACCGAGCGTCGGCGTCGTCCTCCCGCGACAGCACCTGCAGGTCACGGGACTTGTCGCGGTAGATGGTCACGCCCTTGCAGCCGAGCTTGTACGCGTACTCGTACAGCTTCCTGGTCTGCTCCACGGTGTAAGTGGCCGGGGCGTTGGCCGTCTTGGAAATGCTGGAGTCGGTCCACCGCTGCACCGCCGCCTGGACCCGCACGTGTTCCTCGGGGGTAAGGTCCATCGCGGTGACAAAGTACCCGGGCAGGTTCTCAAGGTCCGGTTCGACGTCCGGGTGCGCCGCGAACCACTCGTCAACGACGCGCTCGCGGACCTCTCTGGTCCCCAGGCGGCTGGTCCGCCAGTAAGTCCAGCTATAGTAGGGCTCGATGCCAGTGCTGGTGCCCACCATGGTACCGGTGCTGCCCGTGGGCGCCTGGGTCAGCAGGGTCACGTTGCGACAGCCCTTCTCCCTGATGGCCTCGCGCACGTGCTCGGGCATGCCCCGCATGAACCCCGACCGCAGGAACCTCCCGGCGTCGAACCTGGCGAACGATCCCTTCTCCGCCGCCAGGTCGGCCGACGCCGCGTACGCCTGCTCGGCGATAAACCCGTAGACCTTGTCGATGACCTGCAGGCTCTCCGGCGACCCATACCTCACGCCGAGCTTGATGAGCATCTCGCCGAGGCCCAGGGTGCCCATGCCGATCCGGCGCTCGGCGAACTGCACCCGTCTGTTCTCCTCGAAGAAGTAGGGCGTGTAGTCGATGATGTTGTCCAGGAAACGCACGCCGAGACGCGCCGCCCGGCGCAGGTCGTCCCACAGGATCTCCCCGGCCTTGACAAACCGGGCCAGATTGAGGTGACCTAAATTACATACCCCCCAGGCTGGTAAATATTGTTCACCACAGGGGTTCGTCGAAATCAACTCGTGGAAATACCAGGAGTTAGAGTAGGCGTTGGCCCGGTCCAGGAACACCACGCCCGGCTCGGCCGACGCCCAGGCCGACTCGGTGATGCTTTCCCACATGGCCCGGGCCTTCACCGTCCGGTGCTTGACCACCGGCTTTTCCAGCTCGTCCCGCCAGCGGCGGATGTTGCCGTCCCAGAGCCTGTCGTAGTCCGGGTCCGAGGTGTCGGGGAAGATCAGGTCCCAATCGCCGTCCTGCTCCACCGCCTTCATGAAGGCGTCGGAGATACCCACCGAGATGTTGGCGTTGGTGATGGCCCCCATGTCCCGTTTGGCGGTTATGAATTCCAACACGTCGGGATGCCAGTCATTGAGGATGAGCATCAGCGCGCCCCGCCGGCTGTTGGACGTGTAAACGCCGTTCCCGGAAAGCATGTGGGCTTCGGCCACCTCGAAGTCGTAGACCTCTGTCCTGCCGAGGGGTTCGATGGAAGCGATGGTGTCGGGTATGACGTTGAGAACCTTGTCCACAGCCTCAACAAGCACCGCCTTGCCATCGTCTGCCAGCCGGTCCTTCACCCGCTGCAACGCCCGAAATGATATGCGGTCCTTCGTGGAATCCCAGACGCCCCGGTAGTACTTGCCAGGCACGCCGAGGGCCGGCCACACGTCCCGCGGGTAGCTGTTGAAATGGTTGCGGAACCCCGGCAGTTGACGGTCCTTCGCCGACCCCGCGATGAACTGGCTCATCCGTGCCTTGAACTCGGCGCCGGTGACCGCCAGGCGGTAGATCGTCCGCCAGCCGTGCTCTGACCGATCCGTGATGATGCTGATGTGAGAAACGATGCCGTTGGCGAGGAGCAGTTGCTGGACGTCCTGCACGAACCCTACACTGACGCAATCGAAGCCATAGCCATCCTTTCTACTCCGGTCGGAGCCGTCGGCGTCGAAGCAGCCGGCGACAAACGCGCCCATCACTGAACTCGGCGAACGGAAAATCGCCTCTGGTACGCGCACCGCTTCAGCTCTGGCCTTGAGCAGCCCGTTCTGACGCAGCCACTCGATCAGCAGGCGGGAGTAGACGGTGACACCGGCGGACCGCCCGTCACCGTTCTCCACCACGGGCCGGAGGCCGAAGACTTCTTCCCAGAGCTCCGCCAGGCGCTCGCGGATCTCCGGATGGGCATCCGCCGTCGCCAGCTTGACGGCCTTCGGGGCTTTCCAGTTGACCTTCTTCCCGACGTGGACATCACCGTCGCCGTGCATATAGCCGACCAGGTAGGCCAGGCGCTCGTCGAGCACCTCCGGGAACCTCACGTCCTCGTTCAGGGTGGTGCTCATGATCGACCGCTCGTACACCACCGGGGCGAGCTTGACGTAGTCGGTGGCGACTCCCGTGCCCAGCAGCAGCAGAACTTCGTCCCCAGGTTCCAGTTCACCAAGCGGGACAGTTGCCACCCGGCCATCACGGAGCACGCCCATCCTGTGCTCCGCGGTGACGTCGACGGCCAGGCCACGGCGCGTCGTCACCCGGAAAACCTGCCGTTGCCCGTTACGGAAGCGGGCCGTGATGGGACGGGGCCCCTCGTGGGTGAGCGCCTCGAAGAACTCGCCGTCTTCGATCCTCGCCGCAAGCTCGGCCGCCGGGATAAGCCCCTTCGTCGTGGCGATCCGCTGGTCGCCGGCGAAGCAGCCACCCTGCTCAACCAACCCGGTCGCAAAGGAGTAAAGGCCACCCCAACTCACCGACCCCGAACTGCGCCCGTTCACACCCTTCACGTAGGACAGCCGGGGCCTGAGGGTGGAAAGGTTGATCCCCACACCCCCGCCCCGGGACATGATCTCCACCATGTTGGACAGGGTGTCGATGATGGCCGCCCGGGAATCGCAGCCGGCCCGGCCGTCGTTGGTCCGCATGGGGATGACGTAGCAGTTGTAGGCGGTCAGCTGCTGGCCGGTACCCAGCATGGCATTGATCCTGCCGCCGGGAACGAAGCGGAAACCGTCGAGCAGCCACCGGAACTCCTTCACCAGTTCCTTGCGCCGCTCGGGCCGCTCCACCGTGACGATGGCCTCCGCCATCCGGTCCCACATCAATTGCGGCGTCGGCTCCAGCACCCGGTCCACGTGCTTGTTGGGGAGCACCAGGCGCTCGCCGCTGCCTTTCACCTCGACGGTCACCCGGTCGCCCTCGACCGCCACCACGCGGCCGGCCTCCTTCTGGGGAAACCTGGGGTCGTCCCTGGTCAGGGCGACGACCACGTCCCCGGGCCGCAGGTTGTCCTTGTTGGGGTCCTTCATGGCGTAGCGGTCGAGAAATACCAGTTCCGAGATGCCGCTGAGGGTGAAGTCGGCGCCGCTTGTCGACGGGCCTTGCCGGGGCTTGGCCACTGAGGCTCCCTCCCTCGACGCAGGGTGTCAGAGAGATACGGCGCGCCGGGCGGCCGGCGCGCGAGCAGGGACGGCGGCTGGCGCCGCCCCGCGGATGTTTACCGCTCCTTGAGCAGGTTCTCCAGCTGTTCCTTGAACTCGTGAAGGTCGCGAAACTGCCGGTAGACGGAGGCAAACCGGACGTAAGCCACGTCGTCCAGCTTCCGCAGCCGCTCCATCACCAGTTCACCGATGTCGCGGGATTCCACCTCACGCTTCATGGTGTTGCGGATCTCACGCTCGATCTCGTCGGTGACCCGCTCCAGCGTCTCCATGGAGACGGGCCGCTTCTCGCACGCCTTCACCAGCCCCACGAGGATCTTCTGCCGCTCAAAGGGTTCCCGCCGGCCGTCCTTCTTGACCACCAGGAGCGGCGACTCCTCGACCTTCTCGTAGGTGGTGAACCGCTGCCCGCACTCCAGGCATTCCCGGCGCCGGCGGATGACCGCCCCGTCGTCGGTGGGCCGCGAGTCCATCACCTTGGATTCGGCGTGACCGCAATACGGGCAGCGCATCCTCAGGACTCCCCGCGAGATCTCCGGGACGCCGACCGTCCGGCCGGCGCACTTCGTCGGCCGGACGGCCGGCGAGCGCAACTCCCTGGGCACCATTCAAGATACCGCAACTACACAACAGACCGCAAGATGTAGGGATACCGCTCGCTCCTGTCCCCAATATCCTGTACCACGCCGCGGGACCGATTCCTTCGCGCCGGCGGAAGAAGTTCGGGCGATTTTTCGATCCTTCCCCGCGGCCACGCCCGAAAAGCGCGACGGGTCCGGCCGGACCCGTCTACCTGGAGCGTGTCAGAGATTGTCGATCGTTGCCGCCGGGATTCAGGTCGCGGGGATCGCCGGCTAGAACTCGGCGATCAGCCCGAACATGGCCACGAAGGTCAGCACCACGAAGAAGAGGCCCCAGAAGACCACGTGCCACAGGTGGGCCCGCGACCGGCGGGCGAGTTCCTGGGGTTCGACGCCCTCCCGCTCGCTGGTCCGGGCCTCGAGGTCGGCCAGGAACTGCCGGTGCACCGCGATCCACGGTCGGGGTGACTCGGCCAGCGCCCGGTCGGCATCGGGCCTCGCCATCGGCTTGGGGGCTGAAGCGGCCACCGGCGGTCCCTCCCTCACGATGCCGTCCCTTCCGCGGTTCTGGCTTTCGTGGCCGCGGCCTGCCGGCCACCCTGTGGGGCGGGTTCCTCCCCCGCCCGCGCCAGGCACCGGTCGCGGAAGGCCTTGATGTCCTCGATGAGTTCCGGCCACTCCTCGGCGCCGCGGAAGAACACGGCGATGCGCTCGGGGTCGACGTCTCTGGTCTTCAACTTGGGCGGCCTGAGGCCCAGCAGCCGTTCGTTGATGAAGACGTTGCCCTCCCGGAAGTGGCAGTCGCCCCGCGGGCACCCCACCACGAAGCAGCCCGCCGCCCCCGACTTGAGGGCCAGTTCCACCCACTCGGGCTTGACCATGCCCGAGCACATGAGCTTGATGACCTTCACCCCGGGCACGTCCAGCAGTTCCTGATCGGGCCCGAGACGGTGGTCGAGCTTGCCGCTCCACTCACAGAGAAACCCGATCAGCCGGTCCCGCCGGCCGCCCAGGCTGTTTCCCCTGCGTCGCTCGGCCATCCCTCAGTCACCTGCCCCGGTCGCGCCGACCCAGCCTGTGATGGCCTCTTCCACCTGCTTGTCCCGGAGCCTCGGCATCTCGATGGCGCTGAAGGGGCAGGCGCCCACGCAAATCCCGCACTCGGCGCACTTGGGTTCGTACACCACGGCCAGAAGCTTCTTCCGCCGGCCGGTGAAGTACGGGTCGGGAATCATCTCGATGGCGTTGGCGTGGCAGTCGACGTAGCACAGGCTGCAGCCGGTGCACCTGCCGGCATGCACCACCGGCACGTTGCGCCACTCGGACCTGGGAAAGTACGGGACCGCGAACAGGACGGCCAGGAGGACCACGGCCAGGAGCACCAGGGTCGGCGGCGACAGCACGTTGAACAGCCAGTAGCCCCACAGGAAGAACCAGTCCACGGCCAGTTCGGTGGCGGGGGCGTCGAAGTTGGCCGGGGCCTGGGAGACCGCCGGGAAGACGGCGGCGGCCACGATGACCAGCCCGGCCGCCAGCAGGGTCACCGGGGCCGGCGGGTAGATGACCGGGCGGTTGATCTTCAGGTAGTGCCACCAGAGCAGCACCATGAAGGCAAAGGGCGGCGCGATGTGCAGGAACAGAAACCGCGAGAGGGTGGTATCGCTGATGACCGGACCCCCGATGAACCAGCCGGCCAGGTAACTACCGACCAGGGGGATGGCCGCCAGGAACTGGTGCGTCATGGTGGTCAGCAGGAGCGACCGCTGGTCCCAGACCAGCAGGTAGCCGGTGATGCCCGTCACCAGCAGAAACACCAGCATGACCACGCCCGACACCCAGGTCATGGATCGGAACTTGCGGAACCGGTCGGTGAAGAACACCCGGCCGGCGTGGAGCAATACGGCGATGGCGAAGCCGTCGGCCGAGTACCGGTGGAGTCCTCGCATGATCTGGCCGTACGGCACCTCGTAGGTCAGGTACTCCACCGAGGCGTAGGCCGACTCCAGTGACGGCACGTAGTAGAAGAACACCAGCAGCCCCGTGGCGATGCAGAACCACAAAAACAGGTTGGTCAGCCCGGCGTGGAAGTACCAGAAGTTGTACTCCGCCCCGAACAGGAGGTTCAGCAGGTAGTCCACCCGGGTGGTGGCTTCCTGGGAGCGCTTGAGGAAGCGCTCCCACCGGGAAAGCGGGCTGCCCGAGATGATCGGCGTTGGCCCGGGCCGGCGCGGCGGTCCGCCCCGCCGCATGACGGCCACCGCCAGCAGGTCGACGGCCATGATCACCAGGACGACGACGAGGATGTCAGACCAGGCCACGCGCCCGCCTCCCTACCCGGCCCGCCGCCGGGGAGAACCCCAGCCCGACCGATAATACACCATGATCATCAGGGCGAGCACGATCATGGCCTGCCCCAGGAGGAAGGTGAACTCCAGGGGCTGTCCGCCGAATTCGAACTGGACCATGCGAACGGCCAGGCCGCCGCCGAATCCGGCCAGGAGGATGAACAGCACCGCGCCGACCACCTGCTTGACCATCAAGCGCCCTCCCGCGACGGACCGCCGGGCTTCTCGTCCCGGGCTTCCCACCGGCGGATGACCGCCTCGTACATCGCCACCGGGTGGGCCACGTTGCCCCGGTCCCGCTCGGCCTTGTAGACGTAGAACCCGAGGCCCGCCAGACAGACCAGCAGCAGGGCCAGCCAGCCGGCCAGGGCCAGGGTGGCGACGGGACCGCCTCCCGCCGCCAGGACCTTCACCCATTCGATGACCCTCGAGAGGGCCCAGGTAGCCACGGCAAACCCCAGCAGGAACAGAACCAGCGGAGGGTTCTTTCCCCGGCTGCTCACCGTGCCCCGCCTCCCCCCGCGCCGCCCCGGCCGGAGGCGCCCGTGCCGCCACCGGCGCTCCCGCCGGCCGCCACCGGCGCGGCCACCTGCCTGGACCGCCGGTAGAACCACTCCCACAGGAGGCCCGCGGCCAGGAAGAGCGCCGTGACCGTCCAGACGATGGGCGGATCCCGTTCAGTGCTGGCGATGTTCAGGATCAAGAGGATCGAGAAGGCCACGTGGTAGGTCAGGGCCATGATCCCCACCACGGTGACGAAGGGTCGCTGGTACCAGGCCCGTTCCGGCCGCCGATCCAGCAGCGGCATGGCCATGGCCAACAGCGGGATCGCCAGCGTGGCCAGGGTGGCCGGCACCACCGGGAAGATCCGGATCAGGTGGTACACCGACAGAAAGTACCAGTCGGAGTAGATCCGGTGAGGGGTCAGGGTCGGGTTGGCCGGACTGCCCATCTCCGGCGGCAGCACGATGGCCAGCAGCACGAGAATCCCCAGGGCCAGCCCCATCTGGGTCCACGACAGGTTGAACCGGCGGAGCTTCTTCTTGTAGAAGTGCATCTCCACCAGGATGACGGCGATCATCGAGATGGCGTAGTGGGCCATGTAAAAGCGCGTGATCGTGGCCTGGCCGATGGCCGCGCCGCCCACCATGATGTTGTTGATCAGCTTGCCCCAGTGGAACCAGGCAAAGGGCGGGATGGCGTCCAGGTAGATCGGGAAGGTGGCGATGACCTTGGTGGCCCAGTAGGCCCGCTGGTTCCAGATGAGGAGATACCCCGTGAGGCCCGAGAACATGGCCAGGGTCAGCATGAGCACGGCGATCATCCACGAGAGTTCGTTGGGCCGCTTGTACTCGCCGGTGAAGTACATCCGGTAGATGCGCACGGTCAGCGCGATGATGATGGCGTCGGCCCCGTACTTGTGCAGCCCGCGCACCAGCCAGAAGCCGGGGATCTCGTACTGGATGCGCCTGACCGACTCGAAGGCCCCGTGGGTGGTGGGGACGTAGTACATCACCAGCAGGAGCCCGGTGACGATGGTGACGATCCAGAAGAAGTAGGTCAGCGCCCCGGCGACGTAAAGGGGATTATCCCGGGCCAGTTCCGTCCTGGTCTCGTCAAACAGGTCGAGGTTCTCGTTGCGCTCCTCGAACCAGGTCTTCAGCCCGGCCCACCGCCTGGCGGCCGTCCGGGGCAGGGCCTGGAAACCGGCCCCCAGCTTGCCGAGAATTGCCGGTGCGCGGCCTGCCATGTCTACGCCGTGCTCCCCTCTTCCATGCCGTAGACCACGATGTCGTCGCCCTCGAGCCGCCAGGCGAACTGGAAGGGCGCCCGCGGCGCCGGGCCGCTGATGACCTTGCCCCGCCGGCCCTGGGCGTCCTTCTGCAGCGGGTCGTAGACCGAGAAGTGGCAGGGACAGCAGAACTGGGGACCGGTGGCCGGGTAATTGCAGTGCTCCAGCACGCCCTTGGGATCCCGCTCGTAGTTGAAGATGCACCCCAGGTGCGGACAGATCCGGCTGATGACCATGAAGTCGTCGCCGGCCCCCTCCGGCAGCCGGACGACCACCCCCGGCACCTGCTTGTGCTGGGCGCCCCGCGGCGTGTACTCGGGAAGCCGCAGGGTGTACAGGAAGTAACGGTAGTCCCAGGCCTGGGTCAGCTCGGAGGCCTTGGCCACCACCAGCTCCCCGCCCTCACCGACGTCCGGCGGCGGGCTTATCTCGTACGGCTTCACCGTGGGCCGGAAGAACCGGACGAGGGGCGACGAAGCGGCGAACGCCGTCCCCAGGATGGGAATGGCCCCCAAGGCCCGCAGGCCCCGGGACAAAACGTCTCGCCGAGTCACTTGCTCCAATGCCGATCCCTCCGTGCGACCGCCGGACCGACGGCGGCGGCCCTACTCTTCTCCCGCCGAATAGGCGAAGGTACGGATGAAGTCCACCAGCAGCCAGCGCTCTTCCGCCGTCAGAATGTGGCGCCAGGGTGGCATGGCCGTCCCCGGCTTGCCCTGAGAGATGAACTGAAACAGGTCGGTGTCGGTGAACCACATGTACCTGCCGCCCAGGGCGAAGCTGGCCGGGGGCGGCTCAAGACCGTGGGCCGCGGACCCGTCGCCCATCCCCAGGGGCCCGTGGCACATGCTGCAACTGCCAAGGTAGGCCTGCTCTGCCTGGGCCATCAGTTCCCGGCTCGCGTTCCTGGACCACAGAAAGGCCACCACGTCCCACCGCTCCGGCGGCGCCAGCCGATCCTTCAAGGCCGGCAAGCCGCGATCGGGTACCCCGTCCGAGACGGCCAGGTAGACATCAAGGGGGCTGATGGCCCGCCGATCCTTCCCGAGGTAGGTCTGGCTGAAGCCGTCGGCGTCGCAGGCGGGACACACCTGCCGCCAGAGGGCTTCGCCCCGGCCCGCCGAGGGCAGAGAATTCGGGTACTCCACGTAACGGCCGATCTCGCCCGCCGGAGTCAGCGCCGACCCTGGAACCGCCACCGGCGCCTGGCAGGCGGCCACAAGCATGGCGGCGGCTGCGCTCAGCGCGGCCAGCATAGCTTTTCGGGGTGCCCGCGCACCGGTGGGCAACGACCGCTCCCTCCTCAGTAGCCGAAGGCCGGGATCCAGGCCAGGCCGGCGTAGAGCACGACGGCCAGCCAGAAGACGACCAGCAGCACCGGTACCTCGTCGCCCCGGTAGCCGGGGCGGACGAGTTCGACCTTCCCCCCGTCCCCCTGCGCCTCGCGACCCATCCCGGTCACTCCTCGATCATGCGTCCGGCCGCGTGGCAGGCCACCCGCCACGCGGACCTCCGGTGTCACTCCACTCCGTGGAAGGTCCGCAGGAAGGTGACCACCTGCCATCGCTGCTCTTCCGTCAGCAGGTCCTCCCAGGCGGGCATTCCCGTGCCCGGCTTGCCCGCGGTGGTGATCCAGAAGAAGAAGCTGTCGGGGTAGTCCCGGTACCTGTCGCCGGTGAAGTCGGCCGGCCGCGGCACCATGCTCGCGGCGGCGGGGCCGTCCCCGGCTCCGGCCGGCCCGTGGCAGACGGCGCACATGCCGCCCCAGATCTGGCTGCCGGCCTCCCTGGCCGCCGCCTGACCCCTGAAGGGGTTCTCCAGCCCCGCGAACCGGGCCGGGATCTCGCCCCACGGGCCCGCGAGGCCCGGCTCGGCTGGCTCGGCGGGCTCCGCCTGGGCCGCCTCCGCGGCGACCCAGCGGACGTAAGCCGTCAGGTACCAGAGTTGCTCCTCGTGGAGCGTCAGCTTCCAGGCGGGCATGGCGGTGCCGGGAACCCCTTCGGCGATCCGCCAGTAGATGTACTGCAGCGACTGCCGCCCGGTTCTGGTCAGGTCGGCCGGGGGCCTGGCCAGGGTGGCGGCGCGCGGTCCGTCGCCCCGCCCGGTGTCACCGTGGCAGACGGCGCAGTTCTGCAGGTAGATGCCGTAGCCCGCGTTGGCGGTGTTGGGTGCCACCGCCACCTTGGGCTCCAGGGCCGCGTACCGGTCGGGAACCGCCGCCTCCACTGCCTCGAAGTCCCGCTGCCGGCCGGGGTCGGTGAACAACCGGGGCCGCGCCTTGTCGCGCCCGAGGCTCTGGAGGTAGGCCACCACCGCCCTGAGCTCGTCGGAACTCAGGTGGGCGTAGGGCGGCATGACCGAGCCCGGAAAGGTTGCCCGGGGGTTCTTCAGATGGGTCGTCAGCCAGGCGTCGGAATAGCGCCCGCCCACGTTGGCCAGGTCGGGGCCGACGCGGCCCGCGCCCAGCAGGTGCCACGGCTGGTAGGCGTAGTCGCCCGCCTCGGAGACCGAGCCCACGTTCCAGTCCTGGGGGCGGGCCACCTGGGTGTGGCAGGCGTAGCACCCCTCGCGGGTATACACCCGGCGCCCGTAGGCCTCCAGCTCTGAAAGGGGGTGGGCGGCGGCGGTCACGGGCGGGCGGAAGGCAGCCAGCGGCAGCCAGACCGTCGCGAAGACGCCGGCCGCGACGGCCGCCCCGGTCCCGACCATGAGGCCGCGCAAACGCGGGCTTCTCCCGCCGGCCAGCGATCGTCCACCCACGAGCGCCACCAGCAGCACGGCCACTATCGCCAGCGCCAACCCGGCCCACAACGCAACGACCAATGACCAGCCACCTTTCCCCGCTATGCTCCGGTCAGGCACCAAAGGCCGGCCGGCCCTACGCGGCCCCGGGTCCGCCCCCGGCCGGCACGAAGGCCGCGGGCGCCGCGGCAGGCTCGGCGGGAGCCCGCTCCACCCGCGCCCGGGCCGTGAGGTACAGGTTATAAGCGAACAGCGACTGCCCCAGCGCCATGGCGGCGGCGCCGGACACGGCCGCCACGAAGTGGGGCTTCAGGTATGGCACTACCTGCTGGACGGGGCTCCCGGATAGCCAGGCGGCCGACTGGACCAGGCCGGCGGCCGCCAGACTCCAGAACGTCAAGGTGAAGCCGGCCAGCGTGAGCCAGAAGTGGGCCTCGGCCAGCCCGCCGGAAAACCAGGGTCTGGCCAGTAGCCTCGGTACGGCGTGGTACAGCGCGCCCAGGGCGATGAAGGAAAAGGCGCCCCAGAGGACCAGGTGGTGGTAGGCCACCATCCACTGGGAGTACTGGAGGTACCAGTTGACCCAGCGGGTCGCCTGGAACGCCCCGAGAGCGCCGGCCATCAGGAAGTGAAAGCCGCCGGTCACCACCCACCGCAGGGCAATGTCCCGGTAAACCCGGTCCCACCGCCCGGAGAGGGTGACGAACAGGTTGGTCACCACGGCCGAGACCGGAACCAGGAGCAGGGCCGAGGCCACCACACCCATGCCCTTCAGCCATTCAGGCACCGGAGCCTGCAGCAGGTGGACGCCGCCGGTGAACGGGTAAAGTAGCGCCAGGCCCCAGAAGCCGACCAGCGCCAGCCGCCGGCCGTAAAGGGCTCGCTCCGTCAGGACGGGCACCAGATGGTAGGCGGCAGCCAAGGCCAGGGCCGTCAACCAGAGCCCCACCAGCCCCTGGGCGTAGAACGAGTTCACGATGGCGTCGTGCAGTCCCCAGACCCTGACAAAAGTCCGGTTGCCCACAACGTAGATGACGGGAAACCAGACCACCGCGCCCACCACGTACCAGACGGATACGTAAAGCTCGTCCTCGGCACGGCGGGCGACGGTCGCCAACAGGTTGCAGCCGGCCAGCCCGGCGGCGGCCAGCAGCAGCAGGTCGAAGGGCCACGCCAGTTCGGCGTACTCCCGTCCCTCCGTCCAGCCATGCAGCAGACCCGTAACGCCCGTCAACAGGGCGCCGTTCCACAGCCACACACCCCAGTTGCCCAGCCGCTCGCTCCAAAGGGGCCGGCCGGTCAGGCGCGGGACGATGTAATGGGCCGCTCCCAGGCCGGCCAGGGAAAGCCAGCCCAAGACCGCCGCGTTGAGATACGCGGCGCGCAGCCGGCCGAACTGTAACTGCGGGATGCCCCGGGTAAGGTCTGGCCAGACCAGCTGGATCGCGGTCACGAGGCCGACGGCGAGGGCGAGGACGAGCCAGAAGACCGATGTGAGCACGTAGCGGCGCGCCGTGGAATCAGAAGAGCCGTCAATCAAGCGGATGCCCATACCGGTCCCCTTTCCCGCCCCGGGGATGGCACGATGGCAGGTTTTTCGCCACGGCGGCCGGCGCTTTCCCGGGCCCGCCACACGGCGGCCGAAAAACCGCCCTCAAGATACTACCGGGTAGCACAGGCTGTCAACGCAGTCGACGCCCCTCAGCTTGCCGGCCTCCGCAATTATAATGTCAGCGCGTGGCGTTGGGTGTGATGGCCATCACTGCCTGTGGCTGGCCACGCGGTGGCACTTGGTTTGCCGGCGTTCTTGGCGAAAGGTGGTTCTGGAGTCATGCCCTCTCGCGCTCTTCTGGGGTGGAGCCTGGCGACCACGGTCGGCGTGTACCTCCTGATGCTCCTGGGTGGAGTGGTGAGTTCCTCCGGCGCCGGGCTGGCCTGCCCTGACTGGCCCCTGTGCCACGGGCGGTTGGTCCCGCCCCTGGAGGGCCCGGTGCTCCTGGAATACGGTCATCGCCTGATGGCCTCGCTGGTGGGCGTCATGGTGGTGGTCACCGCCGGGCTTGCCTGGCGCACGGGCCGGCGGGAAATCCGGGCCGCGGCCGTACTGGCCCTGCTGCTGCTACTGGTCCAGGTGGTGCTGGGCGGGTTCACCGTGCTGCTGCACCTGCCGCCCGCCGTGTCCAGCGCCCATCTGGCGGTCGGGCTCGCCCTTTTCACCTCCATGCTCGGCCTGGCGGTCCTGGTCCGGGCTCCCATCCTCCAGGAAGCGGCCGCGGAGACCGTGCCGGCCCCGGCGGAGGCGACCCTCGGACGCTGGGCCCTGTCAGCCGCCGGCCTGACCTACTTCGTGGCCGTCCTGGGTGGCTACGTGCGCCACAGCGGGGCGGCCCTGGCGTGTCCTGACTGGCCCCTGTGTCAGGGACGACTGGTGCCCGAACTCTCCGGACCGGTGCTGGTTCACCTCCTCCACCGGCTATCCGCCCTGGCCTTGGGCCTTGTCCTCCTCGGGCTGCTCTGGCAGGCGGCCCGTCACCGCCGGGCGCGGCCGTGGGCCTGGAGCGGGGCCGGGCTGGCCCTGGGTCTCTGGCTGGTTCAGGCGGCCCTTGGCGGCCTGACGGTTCTGTTCAGCGTTCCCGTCAGCCTGGCCACCCTGCACCTGGCCACCGGCTCCCTCATCCTGGCCACGGTGCTGACCATGGGGCTGGTGGCCCTGCGGCCGGAGCTTGCGGGCCCGGCCGCGGAGGCGGGGCCGGCGACCGCCGGGCGCGAGGAGGCGCCCGCGTGACGGCCGCCGTGGGGCTGGTCAAGGACTACCTGAACCTCACCAAGCCCCGCATCATCCTGCTGGTGCTCGTGACCACCTGGGCGGGCATGCGGGCGGCCGGAGCCCCGGCCGCTGCCGGGCTGCTCCTGGCGACCCTGCTTGGCACGGCCATGGCGGCCGGCGCCGCCAACGCCCTCAACTGCTACCTGGACCGGGACGTGGACGCCCTGATGGTCCGGACCCGTAACCGGCCGCTGCCGGCGGGCCGGGTCCCGCCCCCCGGTGCCCTCGCGTTCGGGCTGGGTCTGGGGATCCTGGCCGTCGCGCTGCTGGGCACCGCCGTCAACTGGCTCGCCGCCGCTCTGGCGGGTCTGGGCGTCGCCTTCTATGTCCTGGTGTATACCAAGTGGCTGAAGCGGAGCACGCCGAAGAACATCGTCATCGGTGGCGCGGCCGGGGCGGTCGGCCCCATCATCGGCTGGGCCGCCGCCACGGGCCGCCTGGACTTCCCCGCCCTGGTCCTGTTTGCGATCATCTTTTTCTGGACGCCGCCCCACTTCTGGGCTCTGGCCCTGGTTCGCAAGGACGACTACGCCCGTGCCGGCATTCCCATGCTCCCTGTGGTGAGCGGCGAGGCGGCCACCCGGCGCCAGATCGTGGGCTACACCCTGGCCCTGGTGGCCGTGTCCATCCTCCCCGTTCCCCTGGCCGCCGCCGGCCGCTGGTACCTGACCGTCGCGGTTGTGTCGGGCGCCCTGTTTCTGGGCCTGGCCGTGCGGGCCGGCCGGGAGGGGGCCGGCCCCGGCCGGGCAACCCGGCAACTGTATGGTTACTCCATTATCTACCTGGCCGCCCTGTTCGTTGCCCTCGTAGCGGACTGCGGGTGCTGAGGAACGGGGCTCGGACAGGAAAACCGGCCCTGCCACAGAAGGGCTCCACAAGGATCGGCGCCGCGCCGGAGGGAGAGATGGTCGAACGGGAGGTCAGGAGGAATGCAAGGCATCCCCGTTTCCGGCACTCGCCGGCGCGGCACGGGCTGGTTCCTGCTCACGCTGGCGTTCGCCATCCACGTGTGGGACGAAGCGGCCACCGACTTCCTTGCCCTGTACAATCCCGCCGTGCAATCCCTCCGCGCGGCGTACCCGGCCCTCAGGTTGCCGGTTTTCAGCTACGCGGGCTGGCTTCTCACCCTGACCGTGGCCATCGGCCTTATGCTGGCCGCGACGCCCCTGATCTGCCGCGGCGGCAGGTGGACCAAACCGGCGGCGGCCGTTTACGGAGCAATCATGGCCGTCAACGGCCTGACGCACCTCCTTGGTTCGATCGCCCTCCGGAGCTTTCTGCCGGGCGTCCGATCCTCTCCCCTGCTCCTGGCGGCCGCCGGCTTCTTGCTGTTCAGCTTGCGGGAACCCCGACCGAGGTAACGTAACGACCGCTAAAGGGGCCAGCTCGCCGGCGTGCGGCCCGGTCGCCCTCGGCCCACGGCCTCCGTGCGGTTCATCGGCGCCGCCCGGCCTGGTGCAGCGGCCGGCCCATGAGCGCGTGGGCCGCTTCGCCCAGGGCCTCCACCAGCGTGGGATGGGGGTGGATGGTGTCGGCCAGCTCCCGGGCCCGGACCCCCAGACGCACGGCCAGCACCCCTTCCTGCACCAGTTCTGTCGCGGCAGGGCCCATCAGGTGAACCCCCAGTACCCGTCCCTCGCCGGGCTCGCCGGTGCGCTCGGCGATGATCTTGCAGAGCCCGTCCGTCTCGCCGGCTAGCTGTGCCTTGCCCAGGGCGGCGAAGGGAAAGCGGCCGACCTCCACCTCGAGCCCCCTGGCCCGGGCTTGCTGTTCCGTCAGCCCGGCCCAGGCCACCTCCGGGAAGGTGAAGACGCAACTTGGCACCACCTGCCCCGCCCAGCTGGCCGGGTGACCCATGGCCCGCTCGGCGGCAATGATGCCCTGGGCGAAGGCGGCATGGGCCAGCATGGTGCCGCCCGTCACGTCGCCCGCCGCGTAGACCCCGGGGACGCTGGTCTGCATCCCGTCGTCCACCTGGATTCCGGAGCGGTGATCGAAACGGACCCCCACCGCTTCCAGCCCCAGGCGGGCCAGGTTGGGCCGGCGGCCGATGGCTATCAGCACGACCTCGCCGTCAAAGGCGGCCGTCTCGCCCTTTTCGGTCTCGCACACCACCCGCTTGGGCGGCCCGAAGGGACCGTCGCCGGGCCCCGCCGCCTCCACCGCCTTCAGCCTGGTGCCCGTGTGAACCTGGATGCCACGCCGCCGGAAATTCAGGGCCAGCCGTCGCGAGATCTCCTCGTCGGCCGGCGGCAGGAGCGACGGCAGCATCTCCACCACCGTCACCCGGCAGCCGAAGGCGTGAAAGATGGAAGCGAACTCGACCCCCACCACTCCGCCGCCCACGACCACTACCGAAGCAGGCAGGGACTCCAGGGCCAGCGCGCCGTCGGAGGTGATGACCCCGGGCAGGTCCAGGCCGGGCAAGAGGAGGAAGAGGGGATTGGAGCCCGTGGCCAGGATCACCGACCGCGCCTCCACCTGGCGAGGCTCTCCCTCGCCCGGGGCCGCCTCCACGCGGTTGGGCGCCAGGAGATGCCCCCGGGCCCGGAGCACCTCGATCCCGTTGGCCGCCATCAACCGGTTCAGGCCGTTGACCAGCCCCTTGACGATCTGGTCCTTGCGGGCCATCACGCGGCCAAAGTCGAGTTCCGCCCCTGATACCCGGACCCCGAAGCTTTCGGCCTCACCCGCCAGGGTGTAGACTTCCGCCGACCGCAGCATGGCTTTGGTGGGAATGCAGCCCAGGTTCAGGCAGACCCCGCCCAGTTCGGCCTGCTCGATCAGGGCGACCTTCGCGCCAAGCTGGGCGGCGCGGACGGCGGCCACGTAGCCGCCGGGGCCGCCCCCGATGATCGCGACGTCGTACATGCCTCTCCTCCGGCTGCCCCGCACCCGCCGGGGCGGGCGGGGCGTGGTTTGCACCGGCGGCACAAGAACAGACGAGGCCGCCGTCGGAAGCAACTTCCACGGCGGCCTGCGGCTTGCCTTTCGAGAGCCTGCCCGCGCTCAATCCGCTCCCGGGTGGGTGTAGGGCGCCATCTCCACCAGGATCACGTCGGTCCCGATCTTGCGGATCCTGGTCCACGGGATGACCCATTCGGCTTCCCGGCCAAAGATGCCCAGCCACCGGGATCCGGGCACCACGATGGCCGTGATGCGCCCCGTCTCCAGCTCCACCTCCAGGTCAATGATGAAACCGAGGCGCTTGCCGTCGATCACGTTGACGACTTCCCGGATCCGCAGGTCCGAGATGCGAACGGGCACGGCGCGGGCCCTCCCTGGCGGTGCCCAGCGGGCCCCGCTGTCCCCATGTATATGATGGCCCGTGCCGCCGGGCACCTTCGCGGCTCTGGCTCCGGAGGGCCTAGCGCCTGCCTCCCGTCGCCGAGTCCGCCCGCCAGGCCGCCCGCGCCTCCAGCCACCGGGCCTGAATCGCGCCGCCGAACCGCCGGACCCACTCCACGACCCAGAACCGGACTTCCGCCGGCAAGGCTTCCAGTTCCCCGTCGCCCCTGAGCAGGATCCGGTCACCCTCGGCCTCGATGGCCAGGGGAATCCGGGTGCCGTCGTCCAGCCCGGCCGTCCATGGGGTATAGCACAGCCCCGGGTATACGACGCACCACCAGTTCTGGCCGCTTCCGGCCCCGATGGCCACTCGCAGAACGCGGTAGTTGCCGGCCGGGAACACCACCCCACCCCACTGCCGGGCGGAAAACCACCGCTCCTCCAGGCTGGCGCTGACCGGAGCGGGCCGGCCGGCCCGGTCCAGCACGGCCTGGGCCGCCGCCTCTACCTCGGGGAGCGAGGCCACGATACGCCGGCCTGCCTCATCGGCCCCTTCCGCGCCGGTCAGGGCGGGCCGGAGAACCGAAAGCACGGCGTCACGGACCTCGAGCTTGAGACGCTTGTCTTCGGGATCATCCGACGCTGCCACCACCTGCAGGCGGATCAGGTTTCGAGGATTGTAGGCTTCCAGGGCATCGAGTGGGCCGGCGCTGGCCACGACGAGGCCGGCCCCGAAGGCCGCCAGGACAAGACTCGCCATGGGCCGGACCAGCCGCCTGATCACCATGCCGGGTTCACCCCCACTGACAGGTGTCTGTCGCTGCCGAACTGTTGCCGGCAGGCCTGGCACCTAGTGTGCCCGGGTTACATGAACTTTCTCATGTGCTGCAGGGCGGCTTTCTCCAGCCGGGAGACCTGGGCCTGAGAGATGCCGATCTCCTCGGCGACCTCCATCTGGGTCTTGCCCTCGAAAAAGCGCAGGGTAAGGATGAGCTTCTCCCTGTCCGAGAGCTTGCTGAGGGCTTCCCGGATGGCGATTCCCTCGACCCAGGTGGCGTCCTGGTGGCTTTCGTCGGCGATCTGGTCCATCACGTAGATGGGGTCGCCACCGTCGTGGTAGATGGGATCAAAGAGGGAGATGGGTTCCTGGATGGCGTCCAGGGCGAAGACGATGTCCTCCCTGGGCAGCTTCAGCTCGGCCGCGATCTCGTTGATGGACGGCTCCCTGGCATGGCGGTTGACCAGGCTGTCGCGAACCTGAAGGGCCTTGTAGGCTACGTCCCGCAACGACCGGCTCACCCGGATGGGGTTGTTGTCCCTGAGGTAACGCCGGATCTCCCCGACGATCATGGGCACGGCGTAGGTGGAGAACTTCACGTTCTGGGAGAGGTCAAAGTTGTCGATGGCCTTCAGCAGGCCGATGCAGCCAACCTGGAACAGGTCGTCAACCAGTTCCCCGCGGTTGTTGAAGCGCTGGATGACGCTGAGCACCAGGCGCAGGTTGCCGCGGACCAGTTCCTCCCTGGCCTGGCGGTCCCCCGCCCGCATGCGGACGAACACTTCCCGCATCCTGGCAGCGGACAGCACCGGGAGCTTGGACGTGTTGACCCCGCAGATCTCGACCTTGTTGACCATCGAATCCGGGCACCCTCCGCAGGCGTCGCGTGATATGGGAAACGGGGCACACGAATCCCGAGAGTTTCCATTTTTTGTCTGCCCGGTGTCATTATCTCCCCCGGGGTGGGGAAATATGCGCCTGGGAGGAGCGGGAATGGCAAAAAATAGCAGGAACTTGCCTCAGGCCCGGCCCGAGACGAGGACGGGCTTACTCGAACTTCTGGATCTCCCGGCGAAGCCGTTTGATGATCCGCTTCTCCAGCCGGGAGATGTAGGACTGGGAGATGCCCAGCAGGTCGGCCACCTCCTTCTGGGTCCGCTCGCGGCCGTCCTGGAGCCCGAACCGCAGTTCCAGGATGCGGCACTCCCGCGGGCTCAGCTTCTGCATGGCCTTGCGCAGGAGCACGCGTTCGACCTCTTCCTCCAGGTCCTTGTAGACCAGGTTGGCGTCGGTGCCCAGCACGTCCGACAGGAGGAGTTCGTTTCCGTCCCAGTCGATGTTCAGCGGCTCGTCGAAGGATATCTCCACGCGCCGCCGGCTGTGGCGCCGCAGAAACATGAGGATCTCGTTCTCGATGCACTTGGAGGCGTAGGTGGCCAGCTTGATCCGCTTGCGCGGGTCAAAGGTGTTCACCGCCTTGATGAGTCCGATGGTGCCGATGGACACCAGGTCTTCCACCCAGACGCCGGTGTTCTCGAACTTCTTGGCGATGTAGACCACCAGCCGGAGGTTCCGCTCGATCAGGACCCCCCGTACCCGGTGATCCCCCAGTTGTAGCCGGTCCAGCAACCGGTGCTCCTCGTCGGCGCTGAGCGGCGGCGGCAGCGCCTCCGAACTGCCGACGTAGAGCACCGGTAGGGCGCGAACGAGGCCCGCCAGCCGGACGACCCGCCACAGGGCCACCCGGAACGCCAGTCGCACGCGACGGAAGAAGGGAACCACACGGCTCACCTCTTGCTCCGGGTCCCGCGGTTATGCTGCCTCCAGGAGTTCGGGCGGCACCAGGGCCTCGTACTCACCGGCCACCGACAGCGGCCGGTGGTGGACGCAGACGACCACGTCCCTCACCCTCACGTCCCGGCCACCCTCTCGCAGGACGACCAGGTCGGGACGGAAGCCGAGGAGCAGGCCGTTGGCGGCACCCAGGGATTGGAACGGGACCACCCTGAAACGCGTCCCCCACCGGGAGGCCGACAGCACCGCCGCCAGCTGGCCCAGGTCGGGCCCAGGGGCTTCGCCCCTGCCGGCCGGGCTGGCGGCCCGGCGCGGCTCCTCGTACACGGCACAGATGTCAGGGGGTAGCAGGTTCCGGATAGCGGGGTAGGACACGATTACCACCGGAGCCCGGGACAGGGGGTCACGGAGCATGTTGCCGGTGTCCACCAGCGCCCGCAGGGTGGCCCGGTGGGCACCCACCACCACCTCGGTGGGTACCAGGGCCTGTTCAAGCCACCGCCGGCGCCCCGCCACGTGGCGCACCAGGCCGATGGCGCCGGCCGTCACGGCCAGGGCGCCCAGCAGCGACGCCACGCCTGGCGCGGGCAGGCTCCATAGCCAGCCGGGCGTGGCGGGCAGGCGGCTCTCCAGTTGCTGGGCGGCCAGCACCCCGCCGGCCATTGATAACCCCCCTAGGTAAAAGCCGGCGGCGGCCCGGGTGAGGGCGCCCACTCCGGCCCACGGGCCGCCCGCCCGCCCGGCGGCTGCCACCGCCGGAGCGAAGGCAACCCCCACGATGAACAGGGAAAACAGCCCGATGGCTCCCGGCGAGTAAAAGGGCCCAAGGTCGGGCAAGAGGTAGCCGAGGCCGTACGTGCCGCCCAGGGCGGCGGCAAGAACCAGACGTCCAGGGCTCGTCCTGAGGCCGGCGGCCCGCCCCGCCAGCCACAGCAGGCCAAGGTCGACCGTGAAGTTCAAACTGAACCAGAGGTCTCCGTATACGTAACCCACACGCCCCGACCCCCTGGGGCCCCCAGCACCGGCCGGCGCGCCGTCCCGGCGGCGACCACGGGCCGCCGCCGTCGAGCAGACAGTCGCAGCCCTCTATTACCGGTATGGGGTGAAGAGCATCCGTATGCCGGTGTCCGCGCCGGCGCCATCGCCCAAACCCGACGGGCGCGCGGACCGGCCGTGGTTGCTTGATTATAGGTAAGGTCGGGCCCGCGAGAGTGTCACCCGCTGGCACCCGCCGCCCTCTACCCCTCGACAGGGCCGCTTGCGGTCCGTCAGGGTTCCCGGTTCACCAGACGGACGAGGCCGCGCTCGTCGATCCCGGTGCCCCAGGGGGCCGACAGGGCCTGGATCCGGCGGAGAATCTCCAGCCGGTAGTCGCCGGCAAGAAGCTGGGGCCGGGAACCGTGGGTGAACACCGGCAGGATCTCGGCGGCTTCGATGATCGCGCCGCCGGGCGCGTCACCGGGGAGGCGGGCGGCGGTCACCCGGAGGATGGCCGTCTCCTGGGTCGCCCGAACGGTGAAGGGAAAGACGAAATTGCCCAGGCTGTAGGCGATCAGGCCGTCCCGGTACAGCTCGATCCCCTGCAGCACGTGGGGATGGTGGCCGATCACCAGGTGCGCGCCGGCCTCCACAAGCTTTCGCCCGTAGCGCTGCTGATAGGCGGTGGGTGTCTCGGCCCGCTCCTCGCCCCAGTGGACCGTGACCACGACCAGGTCCACCTGCTGGCGCAGGCGCCGGACCGCTTGCATGACGAGCGTCTCGTTATGGGTGATGGCCACCCCCGGCCGGGTGTCGGTGGCGGCCCACCAGCCGAACGGGTATACCTGGGCCAGGCCGAGGATCCCCACCCTGACGCCGTGGCGCTCCAGAACCACCGGCGCCATGGCCTCGTCCCGGGTCCGGCCCGCTCCGACGCGCCCGATACCATACGCGTCCAGGTGGTCGAGGGTGTCGATGAGGGCCTCCGCCCCGTAGTCCAGCACGTGGTTGTTGGCCAGGTTGACCACGGTGACACCGGCCGCCGCCAGGCCCTCGAGAGTGGAAGGATGGGACCGGAAGGTCCACTGCTTGTTGGCTTCCGGGGTTCCCCGGGTGCTGACGGGAGTCTCCAGATTGCCCAGGACAATGTCGGTGGCCAGAAAGACGTCCCGTACCCCGTCCCACGGGTAGTGGACCCCGTGGGCGGCGATGGCCTCCGCGACGCGGGCCCCGAGCAGGATGTCGCCGACAAAGCCCAGGATTACCCGGCCCGATGGCTCGGGCAACTCCAGTCCGTCCGGCGGCGTCAGGGTGACGGTGCGCGTCGCGTCGTCCCAGCTGACGTTCATACCCAGGGTTTCGCTGACAAACCGCAGCGGGACGAGGACGCGCCCGCGGACGATGGACGGGGGGACGTCCAGCTCCACCGGGGCCCCGTTGACCAGGGCCTGGCGCCGGCCGGGCCACAACCGGAGCTCAGTGTCTCCCAGGCGGGCGGTGACACCTTCTCCGTCCCAGTCGACGCGGGCGCCCAGGGCGGCAAGGAAGTGGCGGAAGGGCACCAGGATCCGGCCGGCCACCATCACCGGGGGAACGTCGAAGACCAGCGGCCGCTCAGCCAGGACCACGCGGACCGGGCGCCCTCCCGGGACGGCGGTGGGGCTGGCCGCTCCGGCCCCGACGAAGAGGCCCAGGGCCGTGGCGACGGCCGCGGTCAGGGCGAGTTGCCGGGCAGTCCGGTGACGAGGCAACCGCCTCATGTTCCTCCTCCTATTCCCGGCCCCGGTGGCTGATCCCTTCCGGCTTCCGGGCCGCGGGCCGGCCGCCGCGGGGCGCGCGGGTGACCGCCCTGATGGACCCGGCAAGCGCCACCACCAGCAGCGCCACCAGGGCTACGCCGAGCGGCCGCCGGATGGCGGCCCACTGCCGGGCCTTCACGTCGCGGGACTCCAGGCCGCTCACCCCGAAGCCGAACGCTCCCCGCAGCGCCGCCTCGACGGGCTGGCCCGCGCCAACGTACCGCAGAAACTGCTCGAAGGCGTCCGGCCGGGTCTCGGCCAGACTGGCCATGACGTCCGGCTCTCCTCCGCCGTCCGGCGGCCCCACCAACGCCCCGGCAACCCGGTCAACCACCCAGCCGGGGGCGTGGGTCCAGCCGGGGCCGGCGTAGGTGGCCAGGACCCGCCTGGCCACCTCGCGCACAAAGGCGCCGGGGTCCAGCAGCCGGCCGCGCTCCCGGCCGGCCCAGACAAAGGCGACGGTGGGCGAGGCCTGCAGTTCCGGGGGCGGGGGCGGCGCCCGGCCCGCCGAAAGCACCACCACGTGGACGGGACCCGCAAGGGTGGCCCCCAGCCGGCGGGCGGCGGCGCCCAGAAACTGCCCGGCGAGGGCGTCTGCCGTCTCCATGGCCGTGAGGCCCACGTAATCGTGGGCGTGAAACACCAGCGGCCCCCTGACTTCGGACACCCAGGCCAGTTCGGGCGGGAGGTAGATGGGCGGCCCGCCCGCCGTGACGCTCCGCTCGCCCCGGGCGTCTTCCGCCCAGGCGGTTGCCTTGATCACCTGGTACAGCGGTGGAGCCGGGGCCTCGACCGTCAACTCCAGGTGGTAGTCTTGCCCCTCGGGCCAGTCCCACGTCCATTCGAACCAGGGCTCGCCTGCCGGGCCGGCCAGGAGGGCGGCGCCGGCCCGCTCCACGTCGCCGTCGCCGTCGGTCACCCTGACGGCCAGTTCCACCCTGCCGTCCCGGAGGCCGCGAACCTCGATCGCCACCTCGGGCGGCGCAGCCGGCGCCACCGCTTCCGGCGGCACCTGGGCTGCCAGCCAGCGCTCCAGGGGAACCGATACCCTCCGGCGCCGGGCCAGCCGGTACAGGTCAGCCAGGTCCAGAGCGGTGTCGGCGGGTGGCGGGGAACCCGAGGCTGCCCGAGCCAGCAGGGCATACGGTTCGGGGTCGGCCGCCGCCCGGTAGACCGCCGGGTCACGCTCCAGCGCCGCCGGTTGCCCGGTCGGGGCGACGTCCGGATCCGGCAACAGCGGCTCCAGAAGCGTCCGGACGCCTTC
The DNA here is from genome assembly GCA_020725105.1 of Symbiobacterium thermophilum. GTDB lineage: Bacteria > Bacillota > Sulfobacillia > DYFQ01 > DYFQ01 > DYFQ01. The sequence continues at coordinate 46,894 of DYFQ01000007.1, read as the reverse complement.
CCACAGGCCCCGCTCCGCCAGGGCGCGGCCACCTGCCACCAGGAGCCGCTGGCGCTCGCCTTCGGTGCCCGCCCCGGCGGCCAGGGCCGTGAGGTGTTCAACCGCCGCGGGCCAGCCGCCGGCGTCCAGCCGGCGCTCAAGCTCGCCCCGGGCGCCCTCGTCCAGCCCCTGGACCGCCGGCTCGGCCAGCCACAACTGAACGGCGGGCGGGGCGGAGGCCGCCTGAGCGGCGCCGGCCCACAGCAGGCGGACCGGCTCGGCGGCCGTGACGGACCAGCCGGTCGGCCTGGCGCCGGCCAGCCGTTCGATCCCCAGGCCGCTCAGGACCGCCTCGATCCGCCACGGGGCGGACGGGCCCCAGGCGGCCAGCCCGCCGAGCCCGAGCCCGGTGGTGCCGACGCCCGGGACCCCCGGCTGGTGGACCACGGTGTAGCTCACGGTGAGACGGCCGGCGCCCCCCGTTCCGGGGGCCAGTTGCCACCGCCACCCCCCGCGGGGGTCCTCATCCCGGGCCACGGCCACCGGCGCTCCGCGGTAGGTCACCGCCACCTCCTGCGCACCGGCGGCCGGAAGAACCATGGCCACCGGCCCGTCGCCGGTGGCCGCCAGTTTCAGATCCAGCTCGACACGGGTCGCCTCCGGCCCCACGGTGAGCGCGGCCTTCAGGTCCACGAGGGTCGCCGCGGCCGGCGGGACGGGAACGGGTACTCCGTCGGGCAGGCCGTCGTAGGCCCGGGGCACCGGAGCGGCCGCCACCGCCGGCGCGCCGGTCCAGGCGGCTCCCCACACGAGCGCCAGCACGGCTGCCGAAGCCGCCAGCCTCAGGGCCAGCCCCCGCCGGCTCCGGCCGGGTCGTGGCCGCGGTCCCCGCCCGTTCACCTCTGGCTCCAACCTCCAGCCGGCCCCTTCCCGCCCTTGAACGCGCGAGGGGCTGCCCTCCGCCCGCAGCCCCCGCCCTGCGCTGTCCAGGTTTGGCCACCCGCGGCGTCGGTTCCTTCCGGTGAGCCCACGTGTTCGCCCCCTCCGGAAAATCTGCGCCGGCACGATGTTTACATAACCTTTCCGCCGTCTGCTCAGACGGGCTCATGTGCCACAGGTTTCCCTAGCTGGACTGGCAATCCTTGGCTCGGTGGGCGGCCGGCATGAGCAGGGTAAGGAGGTCGGGCGAGGCCCCATGAAACAGGAAATCCCGGGATCGCTCCCGGGATGGTCGGGGTGGCCGGATTTGAACCGGCGACCTCCACGTCCCGAACGTGGCGCGCTAAACCAAGCTGCGCTACACCCCGCCGTCAGGCGCCCTCAGTGTACCGCCAGCGAGGGTTCATTGTCAACGCGGTGCGTCCCAGCCCGCGCCCGGCGCGCCGGCCCGCCCTTCCCCCCGCGCGTCGCCGGCCGCGGCATTCCGGGCCTCGCCCGCGCCTTCCCGTTCGGTGACCTGCCCCACCGCGGCGAGGGCCCGCTCGAGAACCGACCGGTTGGAATCGTAGTCGCAGAGGGCGACGGCTTCGGCCGGCCGCAGCCAGCGCACCGCGGACAGTTCGCCGGGCTGCGGTCTGGCCCCGACCTGATCGGTCTCCACCAGAAAGTAGTGGACCGTCTTGTGCACCGTGCCGCGACGGTCCCGGTAAGTGTACTTGACGTGCCCCACCGGACCGCGGCTGGTGCCGCGCAACCCCGTCTCTTCCCGGATTTCCCGCAAGGCGGCCTGTTCGGGTGTCTCACCCGGCTCGACCAGCCCCTTGGGCAAGGTCCAGCGGCCAAAGCGATCCTGGACCAGCAAGAACCAGGGGCCCTCGTCGACCCGGAACACCACGCCGCCGGCGGAAGTCTCCCGGCGGGACACGCGCATCACCTCGCTCGCCGGCCCCGACGGCAGCGGCGGCCACCGCGCGGATGTCTACTGGAAAATCTTGATGTAGAGAACGCCGTCGGCGTTCTGCAGGTAGCCGGCCTCCGCCTGAATCTCCAGGCCGGGGCAGCGGATCTCCAGCCCCTCGCTGAACTCCGCCGGCCGGTCGATGGAGAACGGCTGGCTGTCGCCGACGAAGTTGAGCCGGCCGTCGGGCAGACACGAGTGGAAGATCTTGTTGCGCCGGTCCTCCACCACCGGCAGCCCCTCGAAGCTGAGGATCGTGCCCCGGCTCTTGAAGGTGAGCATCCGGGTGTGGACCCGGATGTGTTCGGTGATCTTCTCCACGTGCGCCGGATCCCACCACAGGCTGGTGCCGCGGCGCCGGTCCCACCAGTCTTCCGTGCCCACCAGGTGGCTCACGTCGATGCTGATCCGGATGCCGCTGCCACGCAGCACCGAGTCGAGCAACTCGCGCTTCCTGGCTTCCTCCTGCCGGGCGTAGAGCCGTTCCGCCTCCAGGAGGTCATCGTAGCCGTACTCCCGCAGCACGGCCACGATCTCCCGCTCGTCCCCGTCGCCGCCGTCGTAGAGCACGCCCTCTTCCAGGAGGCGATCCAGGTTGGCACGGGCAGACTCCAGGTGCGCCTGCCAGCCGGGCCGGATCCGGTCCAGGAAGCGGGCGATGGCCGCCCCGGTGTAGCTGAAGCGGACCCGGTTCGCCCCCTGGCCCCGCAGGTTCACCCGACCCAGCTCCGCCCGGGTCTGCTCCACCAGGAGGGGTCCGTGCACGTAGCGCTCGTTGCCGGTAAGCCGGCGGTATTCGGCGCTGGCCCGGTAGTCCGGGCTGCTGCCGCGTTCCAGCGCCAGCAACTCCACGTAGCCGGGCAGGCCGTCGTGCAGTTCGTGATGCTGCTCGTACTCGATGAGCGCCTCGTCGAGGGGACCCCGGCGCTCCCGCCGCACCAGGCAGAAGCGGCGGACCAGCGTCCGCAGGACATCGGGATCGGTCTCGCCCCAGGCGGCCTGCAGCAGCCGCCCTTCCACGTTACCCAGGGCGTTGTTCACCGGCGACAGGTCGGGGTACCTGTCGGCCGGAAACGGGCTGGGCCGGCCGCCCGACCACCGCCGCCCGTACACCTGAAACGCCTCCCGGGCCAGGAGCGCGATGAAAGCTTCAAACCGGGCCGGGCCGTCGTCGTCGAGCCACACGGGGACCAGACCGGTGAGCGCGCCGTTCAGTGGCTGCGCCGTGGCGGCCCGCAGGAACGGAAGGTCGACGGCGGAGTGGTACAGCGGGCCGATCCGCTCGGTGGTGGCGCTGGTGAGCCCCAGCTCGGAAGCGTCCACCGCCTGGAACGGTGCCACCGGGCGCGGGTGGTGAAGCAAAAACGCGTTTCCCCCCGGCGTGTACACGGCCAGCGGGGTGGACCTGATTTCCCAGCCGGGCCAGAGGGGCCCCGCGACGTTGACCAGATGGTGAAGTTCGGCAAGGCAGATGAGGGCGTGGCGCTCGCGGTCGGTGATGGCCACGCTAACCCTGCGTCGGGCCAACGCCGCTGGCACTCCCCTTTCTTCGACAGAGTCGGCTCCGGCCGCGCACCCATTATAGCAGACCGCTCGGACGGGGGTCGACGCGGCCGCCGGCAGGACATCTCGAGCGCCGGGAAGAAGCCTCGGCTGGTCGTGCACGATACGACCGGGTTCGACGCCACATAATGATAGTCTGTAGGCCGGCAGACCCGGGCGGGTTTGCCGCAGCCGAGCCTGGGAGGGTCGCTGGTGCCGGAAAAACTGACCCTGAGCGTGATCAAGGCCGACGTGGGCGGCTACGTCGGCCACGGCGACGTTCATCCCCGATTGATGGACAAGGCCCGGGAGGTGCTGGCCTCAAGCCCGCTGCTGGTCGACGCCTACGTGGCCCGGGCGGGCGACGACATCAACCTGATCATGACCCACCGGCGGGGGGTGGACGACCCCGAGATCCACGGTCTCGCCTGGAACACCTTCAAGGCCTGCACCGAGGTGGCCAAGGAGCTGAAGCTGTACGGGGCGGGCCAGGACCTGCTGGTGGACGCGTTTGCCGGCAACGTCAAGGGCATGGGCCCGGGCGTCTGCGAGATGGAGTTCGTCGAGCGTCCGTCGGAGCCGATCATCGTCTTCATGGCCGACAAGACGGAGCCGGGCGCCTGGAACCTTCCCCTGTTCAAGATGTTTGCCGATCCGTTCACCAACCCCGGCCTGGTCATCGACCCCAGCATGCACGACGGGTTCAGCTTCGAGATCCACGACCTGAAGGAGACCCGGAAGGTCTTCCTCTCGGCGCCCGAGGAGCTGTACGACATCCTCATGTTCGTCGGCGCGCACCACCGGTTCGTGATCAAGCACGTCTTCTCGCGGGGCCTGGACGGCATGGTCTGCGCCAGTTCCACCACGCAGAAGCTGGCCCATGTGGCCGGCCGGTACGTGGGTAAGGACGACCCGAGCCTCATCGTCAGGTGCCAGTCCGGCCTGCCGTCGGTGGGCGAGGCGCTGGAGCCGTTCGCCTTTCCGCACCTGGTGGGCGGCTGGATGCGGGGAAGCCACTGCGGCCCGTTGATGCCGTGCTCGTACGACCGTTGCAACCCCTCGCGGTTCGACGGGCCGCCCCGGGTGGTGGCGCTCGGCTTTCAGATCGCCAACGGCAAGCTGGTGGGACCGCGCGACCTCTTCGCCGACGTGGCCTTTGACCGGGCCAGGGAGCAGGCCAACCAGATCGCGGACTACCTGCGCCGGCTGGGGCCCTTCGAACCGCACCGGCTGAGCCTGGACGAGATGGAATACACCACCATGCCACAGTTGATGAAGCGGCTGGCCGAGCGGTTCCAGCCCATCGAGGAGGTCCGGCCACCGGCCGAAGCCCTGGCGGCCGCCGTGGAAACCGACTGACCGGTGTCCCGTCGGGCCTTTCGGACCTGACCCGCGCCGTCCTGCAAGGCCAGGGCGGCGCGCCGGTCATCACCAACCGCGCCGCCCACGTTCCGGAGCGGGGAGGGCCCGGCCCGCATTGGCACCGGCTCCCCCTTCGGGACGTCACGCGGGTGCGGGCGGCGGCCGGGGTACCCCCGGCCGGCCGATCCCGCCGCCGTCGCCTCTCTGGCGGCCCGTTCCACCACCCTCCAGCACGCACCCACCCGGGCCAGCACGTCGTGGCCGGGAGGTCCCTTGACCAGGGTCACCCAGTCCCGGCCCAGCATGTCCCCGGGGTGAACCGCTTCCGCCCGCCAGCCCCGTTTCAGGTAAAACTCCAGCGGCCGGGTGCGGGCAGAGAGCGGCGTGCGCAGGGAAAGCTTGTGGCAGCCCTCTTGCCAGCAAAACGCTTCAAAGGCCCCGACCAGCGCCCCGCCCACCCCCCGGCCCCGGAAGGGAGCGGCCACCAGCAACTCTGACAGGTGGCCAACCCCGCCTCTCAGCTTGGCCACGGCCACCCCGACCACTTCCGCGCCCAGACGGGCCACGAAGGCCTGGAGTCGGCCCACCCACTGCTCGGGGTCGCTCTCGCCGAAGTTCTCCCGGTCCGCCGCCGGCCAGTTGAGCCGGCGGAAGGCCTCCGTCTCCGCCAGCGCCACCTGCTCTACCGAAAGGTCCGCCAACGACCCACCGCCTTCGCCCGGCCTGGCCGCGGGACGGGGCATAATCCGGGCCAGGCCGGCATGTAATGAAAACGCCCGGGATGGCTGGGTTTTCCAACCGGCCAAGTCCGGAAGGAGGGGCGTGCCGTGCGTCAGGTGACGTCGCTGGTGCTGGCCACAGTCCTCTTGGTGCTGGCCTACTGGGCCACCGTTGCCCAGCTTGACCCCGGGAACCTGGTCCTGAGGCTGACCGCGGCTCCCGTGGTCCGCACCGTCGCGGACTGGGTCAACCTGGGCCGGTTCCTGGAGTGGGTGGGTCTCGGGCCTCCCGACCAGGTTCCGGCGACGGACACCCCGGCCACCGGCCCCCGGCTGACCGCCTGGCGCTACGTGCCGGCCGCTTCCAGCACCCCTGAAGGCACCACCAAAGTAACCCTCTTCTTCTCCGATCCGGAGGCGCGGCTCCTGGTTCCCGTGTCGCGGACCATCCGCCGCACCCCGACCATCATCCGGGCAACCCTGGACGAACTCCTGGCCGGTCCCGCTCCGGACACGGGACTCATCGCGTCGGTCCCGGCCCTGGAGTATCGGAAGCTGGTGCTCACCGAGGGCACGCTGACCATGGACCTCACGGAACAGGCCCAGGCAGCCGCCACCGGGTGGGGGTCTACCGGTTCCACCCAGGCCCTGGCCGCCCTCATCCAGACCCTGGGCGGCCACCCCGCCGTGCAGCGCATCACCTTCCAGGTGGAAGGCCGTCCCACGGACACGGTGTTCCACGGCCTGACGGCCACGCCTCCCTTCGAGGCCCCTGACTGGACGTCAACCCCACGCTCCGTCGTGGCCTACCTGGCGGCCCAGGCCGGCGACCGGGTCTACCTGGTGCCGGCCCGCGTCACCGTGGCGGCCAGCACCGCCAGGGAAGCCATGGGCGCCGCGCTCGAACTCCTGAAGGTGGGCATCGAGACCGGCGAGTACAGGCTGGCTCCCACCCTGCCCGACAACCTGGCCATCCGGGGCCTGGAGCAGATCGGCCAGGTGGTCCAGGTGGACCTGGACGCGGCCGCCGTGGCGGCCCTGGCGGCCGAACCGGGCCGGCTGAACCTGGCCGTGGACGCCCTGGTGTTCACCCTCACCGGCTTCCCGGGCGTTCAGGCGGTGGAACTCCGCGGCGACGGCTTGCCCATCGAACTGGTCACCGCCGCCGGGAACCTGGCCGAGCCCCTGCGCCGGCCCGCCTGGATCAACCCGGAGACGGCGGAGGACGCGGGTCACTGAGGCACCGTTCGACCGGACGGTTATCCGGCGGACGCGGCCGGCCGGCCCAGGGACCCCCCTTGGGCCACGGCGGCCCCGGCGCCGGCGCCGGGCGCCTCGGCCGCGGGCCCCAGTGTCCGGCCCATGGCCCGGGCCAGGGCTGAGAGTTCCGCCATCAACTGGCCGAACCGCTCCAGGTTCAAGGACTGCGGGCCGTCGGAGAGGGCTTCCTCGGGCCGGGGATGGACCTCGACGATGAGACCGTCGGCCCCCACCGCCAGCCCCGCGCGGGCCAGCGCCCCCACCCACCGCCACTTGCCCGCCGCGTGGCTCGGGTCAACCAGTATCGGCAGGTGCGAGAGGTGCCGGGCCACCGCCACCGCGCCCAGGTCCAGGGTGAACCGGGTGGCCGGCTCGAAGGTCCTGATGCCGCGCTCGCAGAGGATCAGCTGCCGGTTGCCGGCGGCCACGATGTACTCCGCCGCCATCAGCCACTCCTCCACCGTGGAGGCCATCCCCCGCTTGAGCAGCACCGGCCGCGAGGCCTGGCCCACCTCCCTGAGCAACTGGTAGTTCTGCATGTTCCGGGCGCCGATCTGCAACACGTCGGCGTGGCGGGCCACCACGTCCACGAGGCGGGGATCGGTCACCTCGGTGACCACCGGCAGGCCGGTCTCCTCACGGGCCTCGGCGAGAAGCTTCAGGCCCTCCAGTTCAAGGCCCTGGAAGGAGTAGGGCGAGGTTCGCGGCTTGAAGGCGCCGCCCCGCAACAGCCGCGCCCCGGCCGCCTTCACCGCCCGGGCGGTGGCCAGGATCTGCTCCCGGCTCTCGACCGAGCAGGGCCCGGCAATGACCACCACCTCTTCGCCGCCGACGGGCACGCCCCGCACCCGCACCACGCTCGGCTCGGGCTTGAACTCCCGGCTCACCTGCTTGAAGGGCTGCAGGATGGGCACCACCCGGTCCACGCCCTCCATGGCCTCGACGGCAAGGGTGGCGGTCAGGCGCTTGTCGCCCACGGCGCCGATGAGCGTTCGCTCCACCCCCCGGGAGATGTGGATCCCGAAGCCCGCCCGTTCCAGACGCTCGGCCACCCGGCGGACCTGCTCCTCGGACGCCCCCTGCTGCATGACGACGATCACGGCCGTCCCCTCCCTGCAAGAACAAAAAGGCCCTCGCCCCAAGGGCGAAAGCCTTCTCTTCCGCGGTACCACCCTGGTTGACCCGGCCGCGCCGGCCGGGCCCCCTCGTTCTCGGGCACGGAGACGTGACCCGTCTCGATGCCCGGCCCCGGGTACCGGTGGGGAACCGTCTGAGCCTACCGGGCCCCCTGAAACCAAGGGGCCTTTGGGTCAGCCGCTCGCGGGTGTATTTTCCCGCCCGCCGGGGCGGGGTCGGTCCGGGCGCCGGTTCGCACCAGCCACCGGCTCTCTACAGCTCCGGACCTGGCCTGGTCTCCCGCTCATCGCGTTGGGCCGTGCTGCCCGCAATGTCTTGACCGGAATTCTAGCAGGCGCCGGCGCCCCCTGTCAACCGGGACGCCCGAATCCCGTCACCCCCCGGCCGGTCTCGCCAGGTCTCAGGAGCCCGCCCGGCGGCGCAGAAACGCCGGCACGTCCAGGTCGTCCAGGGAGAAGGGCTTGATGTCAAGCCCGTCTTCTTCCCGTTCGGCCAGCCTGGCCCGGGGCCGGGGCCGCGAGTCAAAGCCCGTGGCGATGACGGTGACCCGGACCTCGTCCCGGATGGTCTCATCGATCACGGCGCCGAAGATGATGTTGGCTTCCGGGTCGGCGGCCTGGGCGACCACCTCGGCCGCCTCGTTGACCTCGAACAGCCCCAGGTCCGGCCCGCCGGTGATGTTGAGCAGGACCCCGCGGGCCCCTTCGATGCTGGTCTCCAGCAACGGGCTGGCGATGGCCGCCTTGGCCGCCGCCGCCGCCCGTCCCTCGCCGCCCGCCGTGCCGATGCCCATGAGCGCCGTACCCGTCTCCCGCATGATGGTCCGGACATCGGCAAAGTCGAGGTTGATGAGCCCGGGCACCGTGACCAGGTCCGAGATGCCCTGCACCCCCTGGCGCAGAACGTCGTCGGCCACCCGGAAAGCTTCCAGGATCGAGGTCTTCTTGTCCACCACCTGGAGCAGGCGGTCGTTGGGGATGGTGATGAGGGTGTCCACCCGGCCCTTGAGATTCTCGATCCCCTGCTCGGCCTGGACCTGACGGCGATGGCCCTCGAAGGTGAATGGCCGGGTGACCACGCCGACGGTGAGGGCGCCGTTTTCCCTGGCGCATTCCGCCACGATGGGCGCGGCGCCGGTTCCCGTACCGCCGCCCATCCCCGCGGTGATGAAGACCATGTCGGCCCCTTTGAGGCTGGCCAGGATCTGTTCTCGGCTCTCCTCGGCCGCCTGCTGGCCGATCTCGGGGTCGCCCCCCGCCCCCAGGCCCTTGGTGACCTGCTGGCCCAGCTGGATCCGGTGGGGGGCCTTCGACAGGTAGAGCGCCTGGGCGTCGGTGTTCAGGGCGATGAAGTCCACACCTTTGAGGCCCTCCTGGATCATCCGGTTCACGGCGTTTGAGCCGCCGCCGCCAACCCCGACTACCTTGATGACGGCGAAATGCTCGGACTCCATCTCCAGTTCCAGCACGGGCTCTTCCCCCGCTTCTCCCCATCGGGCACCGGCCGCCGTCACTTCCGGCTCCTCCACAGCGCCTCTCAAGCCTAGAGAAGTTCTCTGAGCCAGTTGCGAACCCTGCCTACCATTCCCACCATCCACCCGCCATCCCGGGCTCCCTCCCCTCCGACGGCGGGCCCGGCCCCCAGGACCTCCGACCCCAGGCGCAGTCCGGCCGCGTAGCGGACCAGCCCCGCCGCCACCGCCAGGGCCGGCGTGGCCACCAGGTCGCCCAGGCCGGCCACGCCACGCGCGGTCGCCACCTGAACCGGTAACTCCAGGGCCTCCTCCATCGCCGGCACCAGCCCGCGCAGGAGCGCCCCACCGCCGGTGACCACCACGCCGCCCCCCAGCAGGTTGCGCCGGCCCGACTGCCGGAGCACCTGGTCGACGAGGTACAGGATCTCCTGTACCCTGGGGCCGACGATGCCCGCCACCGCCCTGGGGTTCACGCCCCTCCGGCTCTGTTCAGGCCGCTCCGGCTGCTCCGGCTGTCCGAGCCCTTCCTGGCCCTGGGGCTCGGGCCCCTCGGACGCCAGGCCGTATGCGACCTTCAGGGCCTCGGCCCGGCCCAGGGGGCTTCTGAGCCCGACCGCCAGGTCGCCGGTGATGTGGTCGCCGCCCACCGGCAGCACGGCCACGTGCTGCAGGCCGGCCGCGTCGAACACGGCCACGCCGGTGGTCCCGGCGCCCAGGTCGACCAGGCCGACCCCGAGTTCGCGCTGGTCGTGGGTGAGTACCGCTTCGGCCGCCGCCAGGGGCGCCAGAACCACGTCCTCCACCGCCAGGCCGGCCCGGTACACGCACCGCAACAGGTTCTGAACCGCGGTGACGCCGGCGGTGACCACGTTGGCCTCCACTTCGAGCCGCTGCCCCAGCATGCCGACGGGGTCGCGGATGCCGCCCGAGCCGTCCAGGGTGAAGCCGCGGGGCAGGACGTGGAGCACCTCCCGGTCAGGCGAGACGTCGACCGGCCGGGCCGCCTCCACCACGCGCTCCACGTCACGGACGGTGACTTCACGGTCTTCCCGGGCCACCACCACCACGCCACGCCCGGCGGTGGCGGCGACGTGGCTGCCGCCCACGGCCACCACGGCCGCGTCACACCTGAGCCCGGCCATCCGCTCCACCTGCTCCACGGCGGTGCCGATGGCCCGCACGGTGCTCTCCAGGTCGATGACGACCCCCTTGCGCATCCCCCTGCAGGGCGCGATGCCCACCCCGGTGATGGCCAGCGTGCCGTCACGGCGCACCTCGCCCGCGACGGCGGCCACCTTGTGCGTCCCTACGTCGAGGCCGACAATGACCTCCCGCCGGGCCACGGGGTGCACCTCCCAGCACTTCAACAGGACGGCCGGACCCCGCTGGGGGACCGCGCCGCGGCTGTCCTGTCCTTGAAGCCTTGACCGGCAGGCTGTCTAGCCGGGGTCCTTGCGGGGGGCCGGCCGCGGTTTGATAACCGGGTGGTCTGGATACCTGAGGTCAATGTACTCGGCGGCCTCTCCCTTTTCCTGCAATTCCCAGAGGATGCCTTCCAGGAACTGAAGTTTCCTCGACAGGCGGGCGTCGGCCCGGCCCAGGAGCACCCTGGCCCCGTCCACGGTGTAAAGGGTGATCTCGAGGTCGGGGCCGACGTGAACCTCGGAAACGGCGCCCCTTCCCGCCTCGGTAAGGTAGAAGAGGGTGTCGAGGGCCCACTGGAGCGGGCCTGAATCCAGCAGCTGGCCGACCGCGACGGCGGGGAGATCCACGCCCGTGACCAGCGGGAAGCCTGTCGGGAACGCCTGCCGGATCTCGAGAACCGCACCGGTCAGGTCCACCAGCAGGAATGCGTCGAAGTAGGGCAGCGCGGCGAAGGGGGTCCGCTCTTCCACCGTGATCAGGACCGTCCCGTCCCACCGCCGTTCCACGACGGCGGTCCGGATGAGCGGGTGGTGCTCGACCCGCCGGGCGGCGGCGCCCAGGTCCAGTTGCCAGATGCTGCGGTCAAGGGGAATCCCGGCCAGGTCGCGGATGGTCTCGGCGGCAACGACCGAGTTGCCCGTCACCTCGATACGGGAGGGGAAGAAAGCCGGGGACAGCAGGTAGCTTGTCCCCGCCGCCGACGCAATGAGCAGGATCAAAAGCCACAGGGCCAGTCGGGAAGGCCGCACGACCGCCCCTTTCCCCGGGGAACGGGCCGGTCTACCCGGCCACCCAGGCCGCCCGGGACGTCTCCTCCGCCTGCCCGCCCTCGGACGGACGGCCGCCGGCGACCGACCCGACGGAAGGCGGCCAGGCCAGGCGGTAGACCCGGGCCCCCAGACTCCTCAGCCGTTCTTCGAACCGTTCGTAGCCGCGCTCCAGGTGGTTGACCCCGCGCAGCACCGTCCTGCCCCGGGCGGCGAGACCCGCCAGGACCAGGGCGGCGCCGGCCCGCAGATCGGGAGCGTCCAGCGCCGCTCCCGTCAGTCGCTCGACTCCCTCGACCACGGCGATCCGGCCTTCGGTCTTGATCCGGGCCCCCATTCGAATGAGCTCCGGAACGTGGCCAAAGCGCTGTTCGAACACGCTTTCCGTGATCACGCTGGTGCCGTCGGCGACGGCCGCCAGCGCCATCACCTGCGGCTGCATGTCGGTGGGGAAACCCGGATAGGGCAGGGTCTTGAAGTCGGTGGCCCGGGGGCGCGACGACCACCGGACCCGGAGCACCATCGCTTCCCGGTCTTCGGTGATCCCGACGCCCGCTTCCCGCAGCTTCGCGATGACCGCCTCCAGATGCTCGGGAATGACGTTCTCCAGGATCACCTCGCCGCCGGTGATGGCGGCGGCCACCATGAAGGTGCCGGCCTCGATCCGGTCGGGGATGATGGCGTGTTCCGCGCCGCCCAGCCGCCGGACGCCGTCGATCCTGATGGTGTCGCGCCCCGCCCCCCGCACCCGGGCCCCCAGCCGGTTCAGGAAGTTCTGCAGGTCGACGATCTCCGGCTCCCGGGCGGCGTTCCTGATGACCGTGGTCCCCCGGGCCAGCACCGCGGCCATGATCAGGTTCTCGGTAGCCCCCACGCTGGGGATGTCCAGGTGAATCTCGGTCCCCTCGAGCGACGCCGCCTCGGCTTCGATGTGGGCCCCCTGCTGCCTGATGGTGGCCCCCAGCGCCGCCAGGCCCCTCAGGTGCTGGTCGATGGGGCGGGGACCGATGGCGCAGCCCCCGGGGGTGGAGACCCGTGCCCGGCCCAGCCGGCCCAGGAGCGGGCCCATGAGGAAGATGGACGACCGCATCTCGCCCATCAGGTCCTCGCTCACCCGGTGGCTGGACAGATTCCGGGCCGACACCCGCAGCACCCCGGTGCCGTCGGGCCCCGTCTCCCACCGGACGGCCGCTCCCAGCCGCCGGAGAATGGTCTCCATGACCGCCACGTCGCGCAGCCGCGGGACCCCGGTGAACACGCACTCGCCGGAGGTAAGGACGGTCGCCGCCAGCATGGGCAGGATCGCGTTCTTGGCCCCGGAGACGCGCACGGTACCCTTGAGGCGCACCCCGCCTTCGATGACCAGCCGCTGTTCAGGGCGGCGGCTACCGGCCATCCTCGCCAAGGATCTCCACCTCCAGCTCCAGGTCGACGCCGTGGTGGTGCCGCACCAGTCGCCGCAGTCTTTCGATGACGGTCAGTATGTCGGCCGGGGTGGCGCTGCCGTCGTTGACGATGAAGTTGGCGTGCTCGGCGGGCACCCGCGCTCCCCCCACCCGCATCCCCTTGGCGCCCGCCAGCTCCAGGAGCCGTCCGGCGAAGTCCCCCGGGGGGTTCTTGAACACGCTGCCGGCGTTGGCCGTACCGATGGGCTGCGTCCGCGCCCGGTAGTCCAGGTGCTGCTGCATCCGGGCCTGGATGGCGGCGGGATCGTCCGGCTCCAGTTGCATCTCGGCCTCCAGGATCACCAACCGCCGTCCCTGCAGCCGGGACCGCCGGTAGCCGAAGCCCAGGTCCTCCAGGCCGAGTCGCCGCGGTTCGCCGGCCTCGTCGAGGATGTCGACCCACCGGACCACCCGGCTCATGTCCCCGCCCCCGGCCCCGGCGTTCATCATCAGCGCTCCACCGAGGGTGCCCGGGATGCCCACGCCGAACTCCAGCCCCGTCAGGCCGTGCCGGGCGATTCGCCTGGCCAGCGTCGGCAGGGACACGCCGGCGCCGGCCCGGACCCGGGTCCCCTCCACCGACCAGTAGTCCAGGGCGCGACCCGAAGCGATGACCATGCCCCTGACGCCTCCGTCCCGCACCAGCACGTTGGTGCCGTGGCCCAGCACGGTGTAGGGGATGCCGTGCCGGCGGGCAAAGGCAACCGCCTGTTCCAGGTCGGCCCGGTCCACCGGGTTCACGAACAGGTCCGCGGGTCCCCCCACTCGCCAGGACGTGTGCCGGCTCATGGGCTCGGCGACGAGCACCTCGCCGCGGATCATCTTACGTGCTGCCGCAAGGACCGGTGCGGCCAACCAGGGTCGGTCCTCCCCGGCGCCGTCACCCTTCGCCATCCCCGCGTCACTCCCGCCGTATCCCCAGGGACGGGCGCCACGGGCGCCCCTCATCTTATGAGCGTCCGGCCGGACCCGGTTACTCGCGCCCACCGGCCAGGTCCAGGAGGGCGTCCACCAGCCGGTCGGTGGCGTCCGGCCTGCCCAGAGCCCGGCTGGCCTCGCTCATCCGGCGCCGGCGGGGCTCGTCACCGAGAATCTCGCCCACCAGGCGCACCAGAAACGGGCCGTCGAACTCGGCGTCGTCAACCACCACCGCCGCGCCCGCCTCCCCCAGCACCGCGGCGTTCTCCCGCTGGTGGGGACCGGCCACGTGGGGCGACGGCACCAGCACGGCGGGGAGGCCCCTGGCGGTTATCTCGGCGATGGTGATCCCGCCGGCCCGGGCGACCACCAGGTCGGCCGCCGCCAGGGCCCACCAGATCTCCTCCAGGAACGAGAAAACGAGAGCCGGGCCGGCCCTGGCGGACCCCTCGCCCCCGGCTTCTACCGGGCCGATCCCAGCCTCTCTCAGCCTGGCGACCATGGCCGGGAAGTAGCGGCTACCGGTCACCCAGACCACCTGCACCGAGCCCGGGTCCGAGAAGGCCGGCAGGGCCTGAGCCACCGCCAGGTTCACCCGCTCCGCGCCGCGACTCCCCCCCATCACCAGCAGGGTCGGCCGGGCCGGGTCCAGGCCCAGGCGGGCGGTGCCCTCCTCCCGCGTGGCCGAGAGGATCTCCGGCCGGACCGGGTTGCCCGTCACCAGGGTCCGGGCGCGCGGCCCGAAGGCCCTGTCCGCCCCGGGGAATGGCACCGCCACCAGGTCGGCCCACCTGGCCAGGAAGCGGTTGGCCCAGCCGGGCGAGGCGTTCTGCTCGTGCAGCAGCGTGGGAATGCCCTGCCAGGCCGCGGCCGCCACCACCGGGGCCGAGGCGTACCCGCCGGTACCCAGGACCACGGCGGGCCTCAACCACCTGAGCAGGCGCGCCGCCTGCACCAGGCCGGCGCCCATCTTCCACAGCCCCCGCGCCGCCTCGGCCGGTGCCTTGCGAGCCAGGCCGCCGGCCTGGATGCCGAAGAACTCGATCCCGCTCCCGGGAATCAGGGACGCCTCCAGCCCGTCCCTGGTTCCCACGTAGGTTACCCGTGCCTGGGGTACCCGTTCCAGCAGCCGGCGGGCCACGGCCAGGGCCGGGTAGATGTGGCCCCCGGTCCCGCCCCCGGTGACCACCGCCCGGAGGCGGCGTCCCCCGGCGCGGGCCGCCCCGGGCCTGCCCCTGGTCCGGCCGCCCTGCGGGCGGGGGTCGCTCATTGCGTCTGGTACCTCGAGATGTTCATCAGGATCCCTATCCCGGCCAGGGAGAACACCAGACTCGAGCCGCCGAACGACAGGAGCGGCAGCGGGATGCCGGTGATCGGCAGCGTGGCGGTGACCACGCCGATGTTCACGATGATCTGCAGGATGAGCATCCCGGTGACGCCGGCGGCCAGCAGGGTCGAAAAGGTGTCCGGCGCGGCCAGCGCGATGCGGAAGCCGCGCCAGGCCAGGAAGAAGTACAGCCCCAGCACGGTGACGCCGCCGATGAAGCCCAGTTCCTCGCTGAGGATGGCAAAGATGAAGTCGGTGTGCTGCTCCGGAAGGTAGAAGAACTTCTGCCGGCTGTTGCCCAGGCCCAGGCCGAACAGGCCACCCGAGCCAATGGCGTAGAGGGCCTGGATGATGTGGAACCCCGAACCCAGCGGGTCGGCAAAGGGATCGAGGAAGGCCAGAAACCTCCGGAGCCTGTACTCCTCGGTGACGATGGCCCAGGCGACGCCCACCAGGCCGATGCCGCCTGCCGCCAGCAGGTGGACGACGGGCACCCCGGCGCAGAAGAGCAACAGGAAGCTGGTGCCGCCGATGGCCACCGCGGTGCCCAGGTCCGGCTGGAGCAGCACCAACCCGAAGATGAGCGCCAGGAGGACCATGTACGGCAAGGTGCCCTGGGAGAACTGGCGAAGCCGGGCGCCTCTCGCCGTCAGGCTGGCCGACAGCCAGATGACCACGGCGAGTTTCATGAACTCCGAAGGCTGAAACGACACGGGACCGAAGCCGAGCCACCGCCGGGCGCCGCCCGCGGCCCGGCCCACCCCGGGCACGAGCACCATGACCAGGAGGACGATGCCCAGCACCAGGATGGGACGGGCCCACCGCCTCAGGTGCCAGTAGTCCAGGTTAAGCGCGACGAGCATGGCCACCAGGCCGACGCCGGCCCAGGCCACCTGCCGCTTGAGGTAGTAATACGGGTCGCCGTAGAGCCTGTCCGCCTTCACGTAGCTGGAGCTGAAGACCATCACCACCCCGATGCCCAGCAGGATGGCGGCCGTCAGGAAGAGGGCAAAATCGGGCGGCTTCCGGCGGAGCTTGCGCCAGGGCCGGACCGCCGGCCGGCGGGCCCTCCGGTCGCCCGCCACGGCGCGCCCCCGCTCGTCTTCACCCATCTCGCCTGCCTCCTCCCCTCCGGCGGCTAGCCGGACAGCGTCCGAGCGGCAGCCAGTCCGACCAGGGCAAATACCGCCGCCGCCGCCCAGAAACGGTAGACCACCTGTTCCTCCGTCCAGCCAGCCAGTTCGAAATGGTGGTGCAACGGGCTCATCAGCAGCCCCCGCCGGCCGGTGGTCTGAAACACGGCCACCTGGACCATGACTGAGAGGGCCTCCAGGACGTACAGCCCGCCCAGCAGCGGTAGCACCAGTTCGGTTCGGGTCAGCACGGCCACCGCCCCCAGGGCGGCCCCCAGGCCCAGCGCCCCGGTGTCTCCCATGAACACCCGGGCCGGGTGGAGATTGTAGGGCAGAAACCCGGCCACCGCCCCCACGACCAGGCCCGCGAAGGCCGCCAGGGCCGGTGCCCCGACCCCCGCCGCCAGGATGACGTAGGCCAGAAAGGCCAGGATCGCCGAACCGGCCACCAGCCCGTCCAGCCCGTCGGCGAGGTTGACCGCGTTGGCGGCGCCGATGACCACCAGCGCGGCGAAGGGCGCGTACAGCGGGCCCAGATCCCAGTCGAGGCCAAGCACGGGTACCTGCACCAGGCTGGACCGGCCCAGCGCCAGCGCGCCGACACCCAGCAGGAGGCCCAGCGCCAGCTGGACCACCAGCTTGTAGCGGGCGCGCAGCCCCAGTGGCCGGTGAAAGACCACCTTCAGGAGGTCATCCGCCAGCCCCAGGGCACCAAAACCCAGGCTCACCACGAGCGCCAGGCGCACCTCGGGGAAGGCCCCCAGCGAAAGCGCCCCGAGGCCGGCCACGGGCAGCAGGAAGATCAACCCTCCCATGGTCGGGGTGCCCGCCTTCTTGCGGTGCCGGGCCGGACCCTGGTCCCGCACCTGCTGCCCGAGCTTCAGCCGGCGGAGTAGCGGCAGGAGCAGCCGGCCCAGGACCAGGGCGGCCACGAAGGCGGTCCCCGCCAGGACCCGGGGCTCAGCCGGCGCCATGGCCGCCACCCGGTTCGTCCGGGGCCCGCTCCGCCGAGCCCGCCCAGCGGCGGTGGATGGCCGCCACGATCTCCTCCATGCGCATGCCCCGGGACCCCTTCACCAGTACCGCGTCGCCCGGACGCAGAACATGCTGAAGCTCGAGGATGGCATCGTCGTTTTGGGCGCAGCGCCGGACGGCGTCAGGCGGCAGCCCGGCTTCCAGCGCGCCGCGGGCCAGTTCCACGGCTCGCCGGCCCACGGTGATCAGCAGGTCCAGGCTGCCCGCCGCTTCCCTGCCCACCGCGCGGTGGGCCTCGGTTTCCGCCGGCCCCAGTTCCAGCATGTCGCCAAGGACGGCCACCCGCCGCCGGCCCTCCCCCACCCGCCGGAGCACCTCCAGCGCCGCGCGGGTGGAGGAGGGGCTGGCGTTATAGGCGTCGTTGATCAACAATAGCGACCCGACGTCCAGGATCTCCAGCCGCATGGCCGTGGGCCGGAAAGAGGCCAGGCCGCGGACCACGTCGGTCAAGGGTACGTCCAGCGCCAGGCCGACCGCCGCGGCGGCCAGGGCGTTGGACACGTTGTGCCGCCCCGCCACCGGAAGCCGCACGTCGGCCCGCTCAGCACCGGCCAGCAGCCGGAAGGTCACCCGGGCGCCGGCCGTCCTGATCCGGTCGGCACGCACCCAGTCGCCCGCGGTCTCGCCGGCCGCCTCGTCCGCCGTGCCGAACCACAGCACCGGGGCGGGCGAGCGCTCCGCCATCCACCGGCACCAGGGGTCGTCGCCGTTCAGCACCGCCCTTCCGTCCGGCGGCAGCGCTTCGACCAGTTCAGCCTTGGCCCGGGCGATGGCCTCGACCGAGCCGAGCACTTCCAGGTGGGACTCGCCCACGTTGGTCACGACCCCCACCTGGGGAGCGGCCATGGCGGCCAGTTCGGTTATCTGGCCCCTTCCCCGCATCGCCAGTTCCAGGACGGCCACCTCGGTCTCGGGCCCCACCCGGAACAGGCTCAGGGGCACTCCGATGTCGGTGTTGAGATTGCCCTCGGTGGCCACGGTACGGTACCGGCGCGCGAGCACGGCGGCGGCCATGTCCTTGGTGGTGGTCTTGCCGACGCTGCCGGTGATCCCCACCACCCGCAGGCCGGCGAAGCGCCGGCGGTGGCTGGCCGCCAGCCGGCCCAGGGCGGCGACGGTGTTGTCCACCACGACGACGGCCAGCCCCTCGGCGGCTCCAGGCGGTGGGTCCGCCTCGCCGTCCGGCGGCCACCGGATGACCAGGGCGGCGCTCGCGCCCCGGCGGGCCGCGTCCCCGACGAAGAGGTGCCCGTCGGTGCGCTGGCCGGGAATGGCCACGAACAGGTCGCCGGGACCTACCGCCCGGCTGTCCACCTTCACCCCGGCGATGCAGGCCCCGGCCGGTCCCGACACCAGGCGGCCGGCGGTCACCCGGGCGACCTCCCCCACCGTGAAGAGCACGCCCGTCACCCCACTCCGGCCTGGCTTCCGTTCCCCGCCGGCTCGCCGGTTGCCGCGCCGTTGCCGGCCGGACCGGTGCCGGTGGCGGTCTCGGCCGCGCCGCTGCCGGCCGCCGGGCCCGAGCTCCGCCCCCCCTTGCCGCCGCCCCGGCGCCGGGTGCGCCGGCCGCCTTCGGACCGCCGCCCCCGCCGCCGGAGCCGCCGGAGGACCTGCCTGGCCACCTCGCGGTCGTCGAACGGGACCGTCCGGTCGTGGAAAATCTGGTACGTCTCGTGGCCCTTGCCCGCGATGAGCACCAGGTCGCCGGTCCGGGCCATCCGGATGGCCCTGGAGATTGCTTCCTTCCGGTCCACCACCAGGTGGTAGTCCCCCCGTTTCCGGACCCTGGCCAGCCCGGCCTCGATGTCCCGCAGGATCGAGGTGGGGTCCTCCGAACGCGGGTTGTCCGAGGTCAGCACCACCACGTCCGACAGGCGCCCCGCCGCCTCGCCCATGAGCGGCCGCTTGGTCCGGTCCCTGTCGCCGCCGGCGCCGAAGACGGCGATCACCCGGCCCCGGGTGAGCTCCCTCGCCGTCTGCAGCACGTTCTCCAGCCCGTCAGGCGTGTGGGCGTAATCCACCACCACCGCGAAGTCCTGTCCCTCGTCCACCGCCTCGAACCGGCCGGGAACGCCGCGGACGGCCTCCAGCCCGCGCCGGATGGCGTCCAGGGGCACCCCTTCGGCCAGACCGACCGCCACCGCCGCCAGGGCGTTGTAGGCGTTGAACCGGCCGGTCAGCGCGAGCTCCAGGGGCAAGCGCCCGGCGGGGGTCACCGCCACGAAGCGGACCCCCCGGGGGGTGACCACCACGTCCTCCCCCCGCACCTGCGCCCCCTCCCGGAGGCCGTACCACATCACCCGGGCCGGCGTCCGCTCGGCGATGTACTGGGACGCCGGGTCGTCGGCGTTGAGCACCGCCACCTTGGGCCCGGCCTTGGGCGGACCCCAGTAACTGCTGCCCAGCGTTTCGAAGAGCAGGCTCTTGGCCTGCAGGTAGCGCTCCATGGTCTGGTGGTGTTCCAGGTGGTCCTGGCTCAGGTTGGTGAACACGCCCGCGTCGAACTCGCACCCGACCACCCGGTGCAGCCACAGGGCGTGGGACGATACCTCCATGACCACCGCCTCGGTGAAGGCCCGGGCCATCTCGTCCAGCATCCGCTGGAGGTCGAGGGATTCGGGCGTGGTCCGGACCACGGGGTACTCCTTGTCCCCCACCAGGTATTGCACGGTGCCGATCAGCCCGGTCTTCTTGCCGGCGGCCGCGAGCACGCTCCGCACCAGATAGGTCGTGGTGGTCTTGCCGTTGGTTCCCGTGACCCCGATCAGCCGCATCTTCTTGGCGGGATGGCCGTAGAAGGCGCTGGCCAGATAGCCCAGGGCCGCCCTGGCGTCCGGGACCACCAGGCGGGTCATGCCCGCCGGCACCCTGATCTCCCGCTCCACGCAGGCCGCCACGGCACCCCGGGCGTGGGCCTCGCCGACGAAGTCGTGCCCGTCGTGGACGAAGCCGCGCCAGGCCACGAACAGGTAGCCCGGCGCGCAACGCCGGGAGTCGTACGCGATGCCCCGGATCTCCAGATCGGTACGGCCGGAAGTCCTGTGAAAGGGAAGGGCAGCGACGAGTTCCTCGAGTAACAAACCGACCCACGCTCCTTCCCCCAGCCCTGCTAGTCTTTGCGCCCTGCTGGGGGATTATGCCATTTCTGGACAGTATGGGGACGACGCCCCGACCGTCAATCGGTCGGCGGCCGGAACTCCACCTCCACCACCCCTCCCGGCCGGATCAGGACCCCGGGGGCCGGGTCCTGGGCCCAGGCCAGGCCACTGCCTTTCGGGCTGAAGCGAAGTCCCAGCCGGTTCAGGATCTCCCCAACCTCTCGCATCGTCCTGCCCTCGAGGTTCGGCACCACCACCAGATCGTCCTCGCCGGCGGCAGGACCTTGCTTGACGACGACGGCGGTCTGCTCCGGCACGGTGGCACCCGCGGGAGGCCACTGGTCCACCGCCACCGGTCCCTCACCCTCCAGCCGGACGGCCAGCCCGGCCTGGTGCAGAACCTTGCGCGCTTCCTCCGACGGCAGCCCCGCCACCGAAGGGACCTCGACCACCTCAACGTCGGGGGCCAGGTCGACCACGGGAGGCAGGGTCCGCCGCTTGGGCGGCTCGTCGGGCCGCAGGGCCACGTCGAGGTACCGGTAGATGTCGTACATCAACCGGCCAAACGCCGGGGCGGCGACCTGGCCGCCGTACATGGAACCCTGCGGTTCGTCCGCCACCACGATGGCCGAGACCACGGGATCGTCGGCCGGCCCGAAACCGGCGAAGGAGGCGATGTGCGCCTGGCTGGACACCACCCCGCCCATCACCTTCTGAGAGGTGCCGGTCTTGCCGGCCAGGCGGTGTCCGGCCAGGTAGGTGGTCCGTCCGGTACCTTCCCGGACCACCTCCTCCATGGCCCGGCGCATCTCCCGGGCCGTCTCCGGCGAGAGGACCTGCCGGGGCGGCGGGCCCTGGTAGGTCAGGAGCAGGTCTCCCTCGGGCGAGCGGACCTCTTTCAGCAGGTGGGGCCGGACCAGCAGCCCGTCGTTGGCGATGGTGTTGATGCCCATCAGCATCTGGATGGGGGTCACGGTGAGGGTCTGGCCGAAGGACATGACCGCCAGGTCAACCTGGCGCATCTGGCCGGCCGGTATGAACAGCCCCACGGCCTCTCCCGGCAGGTCGATGCCGGTCGGTTCACCGAGGCCGAACCTGAAGTAGTACTCGGCGAAGCGGTCGGGCCCCAGCCGCAGGCCCATCTGGACCAGTGCCACGTTGCACGAGTTCACCAGGGCTTCGGTGGCGTCCTGGCTGCCGTGGCCGCCCGCCTTCCAGCAGCGAACCCGCTTGCCCGGGACGGCGATGGAGCCGGGATCGAAGAAGCGGTCGGTCCACTTGACCACCCCCGCTTCAACGGCCGCCGCCAGCGTGAAGGGCTTGAAGGTGGAACCCGGCGGGTAGCTGTCGGAGATCAGCCAGTTGCGGCGAACCTCCAGCGGTGCCTCGGACCAGCGGTTGGCGTCGTAGGTCGGCCGCTGGCCCATGGCCAGGATGCAGCCGGTCTTGACCTCCATCACGACGATGCCGGCCCGTTTCGGCGAGAACTCGGCCTGGATCCGGTCCAGTTCCCGCTCGACCATGTACTGGATGGCCTGGTCCAGACACAGGACCAGGCTCATCCCGTCCTGAGGCGGAAAGTACTTGTGCATCGCCTGGGGAATGGTCCGGCCGCGGGCGTCGTACTCGACGACGATCTTGCCGGGGATCCCCCTCAGGTAGCTGTCGTAGGTGACCTCGATGCCCTCCAGGCCCACGGGGTCGGTCCCGACCACCCCGAGCACGTGGGCCGCCAGCCGGTCGTGGGGGTAGAACCGCCTGGCCTCCTGGGTGAAGCCGATGCCCGGTAACCTGAGCAGCTTGAGCTTTTGGGCCGCCTCCTCATCCACCTTGCGGGCAAGCCACACAAAGGCCCGGTCCCTGGTCAGGCGGTAGAGGGCGTCTTCGTAGGACAGGCCCAGGATGTCCGCCACCTGGCGCGCCGTGGCCTCGGCGTCCCGGACCTGGGGTGGGATGGCGAAGACGGAGTCCACGTTGACGCTGATGGCCAGGGGGCGGCCGGCGCGGTCGTAGATGGTGCCCCGCTTGGCCTCGATGGGGACCTCCCGGGTCCGGCTCTCGACCGCCTTCTGGCGCAGACTCTCTCCGTGGTAGAACTGGAGCCAAGCCAGCCGGCCGGCCAGCGTCACGAGCGCCGCCAGGACGATACAAAAGAGCAGGACAGTCCGCTTCCTCAGGTTCACCACGCTCACGCGGTCGGTCTCATTCCTTTCGCGGGGTGTCCCCGGGAGGTCCGGCGGTGCCCTACCGGATCTGGGCGTCGGCCGGCCCGCCGCCCATGATCAGCCTGGCCAGCCAGGTGCCGGCCCGCTCGAACCAGCCCACCTCCCTTCCCATGCCCGGCCTGGCGTCCAGCCTGGCCCGGCGGGCCTCGGCCAGCGACGGGCCGGGCGGCTCGGGGCCGAGGGCCACCAGGCGGACCTCGGCGGGCCGGACGAGGCCAAGCCGCATTGCCTCCCGTTCGACCCGCTCCAGGTCGGTCAGGCGCGCGATTTCCAGTTTTAAGCGGCGGTGCTCGTTCTCCACCGCCGCGAGTTCTTCCGTGAGGGAGGCGACCTCATATCCTAGCTGGGCGAAAACCGCCGCCCTGAACGTGAAGGCCATGGCCAGGGCGACCCCGAGCAGCACCAGGGCGAGCGACATCAGCTTGCCTGCGGGGCCGGCGCTCACCCCCCTTGAGAGCCGGGCCCTGTCCAGCGGGATTCCCATCGCCCCGGTCTGGCCATGGCCGATTGGCGCGATGGACGGCTGGGCTGCAACCATGGGTATTCGCCTCCCTCCCGAGGTAGTACGGGCTTCAGCCGGTCCGTTCGGCTGCCCGCAACCTGGCGGAACGGGCGCGAGGGTTATGGAGCACCTCGGCGTCGGACGGCCGGACCGGCTTTCTGGTGAGAATCCTCAGCCTGGGTCGCTCGCCGCCGTTGCCGGCCTCCGCCTGCCGCGGGTCCGGCTCCCCGCGCCCGTACGCCAGGAACGTTTGCTTGACCAGACGGTCCTCCAGCGAGTGAAAACTGATGACGCAGACCCGGCCCCCCGGCAGCAGCGCGGCGATGGCGGCCTGGAGCCCCGCCTCGAGGGCGCCCAGCTCGTCGTTGACCGCGATCCGCAACGCCTGAAAGGTGCGGCGGGCGGGGTGGGGCCCCTGCCGCCTGGCGGCGGCCGGAATGGCCGCCTTGATGACCTCCACCAGTTGCCCGGTGGTCTCCAGCGGCCGGCGGGCCCGCGCCTGCACGATGAAGCCGGCGATCCGCGAGGCCCACCGCTCCTCGCCGTAGTCCCTGATGATCCGCTCCAGTTCGCGCTGGTCGAGCCCGTTCACCAGGTCGGCGGCGGTGGTCGGGATCCGCCGGTCCATCCGCATGTCCAGCGGTCCGTCAGCCTGGTAGCTGAAGCCGCGCTCCGCCGTCTCCAGCTGGTAAGCCGAGGGTCCCAGGTCCATCAGGACGCCGTCCACCTTCTCGATGCCGAGGTCGGCCAGGATGTCCGCCAGGTGGCGGAAGTCACCGTGCACGAAACTGATCCGTTCGCCCAGGTCGGCCAGGGCGGCCCTGGCCGTGGCCACCGCGTCCGCGTCGCGGTCGATGGCCACCACGCGGCCCTGGGGGCCGACCTTGGTGGCGATGGCCCGGGTGTGCCCCCCACCGCCCGCGGTGCAGTCCACCACCGTCCCCCCGGGCGGCGGCCGCAGCCACAGTAGCGCCGGTTCCAGGAGTACCGGGGTGTGCCGGTACTCCACCACGGTCACCTCCACTCGGGGCGCCACCGCCAGAGCCATTCGCGGCTCCGTGGCGCCCCGCGGCACTCCCGGTCTCCAGGGCCCGGGGGTGCGGGGGTTCCCTTCCCCAGGCGGCGGCTGGTTGTCCAGCCCGGCGGCGTCCGGCTGGGCGGGGTGTGCGTCGCCGATGCCTTGCCTCCAAGAACTGGCCACCGCCGATCACCGCCTTGGGCCGTCCCTGGTGCGGCAGGGACAGGACTCTCGGAAAGGGAACCCCCTCGTTCCCCGCAGGGAGGTGTAGGTGGCAACCCCTCAACCCGTTGTCCTCAAACCCCAACCCAAGGGGCTACAGGCCGAAGTCCACTATCTTCTCGGCCACGCTCTCGTATGTCTCGTCGGCCTGTTCATTGTAACGTTCCCAGACTTCCCTGGCCCAGATCTCCACCCGGCTGGAAAGACCCAGGACCACCGCTTCCTTCTCCAGCCCACCGTACTCCCGCAGGTGTGGGGGGATCAGGATCCTCCCCTGCCGGTCCATCTCCACCTCGGCCGCCCCGGCGAAGAACATCCGGGTAAACGCCCGGGCCTCGCTGGGTGAAAGACAGGCCCTTCAACCGCTCCTCCAGCCGCTGCCACTCGGCCAGCGGGAAGGCGAACAGACACTGATCAAGCCCTTTGGTAACGATGAAGCGCTCCCCCAGGGTCTCCCGGAACCTGGCCGGCATGAACAGCCTGCCCTTGTCGTCGATCCCGTGCTGGTACTCCCCGATGAACATGGCCCGCTTCCCGTCTTGCCGGGCTCGGGACGCCCGGGGGCTGGCGCCGCAGGGGAGCCGGGGGGTTCAATCTCACCACTTCTCCCCACCCTGCTCCACCTGCCCCCCCTGGTTCGCTGCGCCGGACCGGATTCCTGCCGGTGCCGACTGGAAATTTAAGAAAAAATTGATGTCGCGCCCCCGCCGTCAACTGGCATATTCTGGCAGCATGGACTATCGGTGATGCCAGAAACCGACGGGACCCGCCGAACGGTTGGCGGATCAGCGGGGACGGGTGAGGCACGGGCGGTAACGAAACGGGCTTGAGCAGGGATGGAAGCCCCGGGCGCCCTTGGTTCGGGGAGTTTGTCCAGCCTGGCTGAGCCGGCCGCGATCGGTGGCCCCCGGAGTCGGCCTCGCCCGTCACCATGGCGCGGGCAGCGGGGCCTTTCGACAGTAAGGGTCATCAGAGGTCAGAAAATCAAGTAAGAGCTTACCTGGTCTTCAGGCCGGAACCGGTCAGCACCACCACCACCGTCTCGCCCGGCGCCAGCCGGCCCTCGGCGGCGAGCGCCCCCAGGCCGGCGGAGGCTACGGCGCCGGTCGGTTCCACGTACCAGCCCGCCCGGGCCAGCCGCTGGCGGGCGGCCTGGATGTCCCCCTCCGACACCGTTGTCACCCAGCCACCGGACCGGCGCACGGCGTCGAGGAGCGCCCGGCCGCGGACCGGGCGCCGGCACGCCACTCCCTCGGCGGCGGTGGGGCCGCCTTGCACGGCCGGTACGTCGGCCAGGCCGGCCGCCAGCGCGGCGGCCACCGGCGCGCAGGCCGCGGCCTGGACGCCCAGCAGCCGGGGAAGCCTGGTCACCAGCCCGGCCTGAAGCAACTGGCCAAAGCCGGCGAAGGCCCCCAGCACCAGGCTGCCGTAGCCCAGCGGCACCACCAGGGCGTCCGGGGCCCGGCGGCCCAGTTGCTCCCAGATCTCGAAGGCGACCGTCTTCACCCCCTCGATGAAGAGGGGCTGCCAGTTGTGGCCGGCGTAGGTGACCCGCTCCGCCGCGGCCAGGGCGGCGCGGGCGGTGTCCTCGCGCGTTCCCGGCACTTCCACCACCCGGGCGCCGGTGGCGGCGATCTGGCTGAGCTTGGGGCCGGAAGCTCCCCGGGGCACCAGGATGGTGCAGGCCATCCCGGCCCGGGCGGCGTAGGCCGCGGTCGAGGCGCCGGCGTTGCCCGAAGAGTCCTCGACGACCTCGGTCACGCCCTGCTGGTGGAGGTAGCTGATCATCACCGCCGTGCCCCGGTCCTTGAAGGACCCGGTGGGCAGGCAGTAATCCACCTTGTGGTACAGGCGCAGGTCTCCCGCCAGCGGACCGGTCACCCGGACCAGGGGGGTCATCGCCTCTCCCAGGCTGGTGACTGCGTCGGGGTCCAGTGGGGGCAGGGCCCCCGCGTACCGCCACAGGGTCGGTCCGGCCGCCGCCAGTCGCTCGGGCGCGAAGGCGCCCGGCTCGGGACGCCCGAGGTAGTCCAGGGCGCTACCGCAGGCGCAGCGCCACGCGGTGTCGCCCCACCGGTAGCGGCGCCCGCAGGCGGGGCAGCCAAAGCCGGCCCGCTCCCGGCGTCCGCCGCCGGGACCTTGGCCGGCCGGTTCAGCCACAGGGATACACCGGCGTCAGCCAGTCGCGATAGCGGGGTTCGCGGCCGCGCACCGCGTCAAAGTACGCCTGCTGGATCCGGATGGTTACCGGGCCCGGCAGGCCGTCGTTCACCGGCCGGTGGTCCACCCGGGTCACCGGCGCCACCTGGACGCCGGTACCGCAGAAGAAAAGCTCGTCGCACACGTACAGCTCAGTCCGGTCGATGGAACGCTCCAGCACCGGGTAACCCAGGTCCCGGGCCAGGCCGAGGATGACTTCCCGAGTGATGCCCTCGAGGATCCCGTCGGTGAGCGGGCTGGTGATGACCACGCCGTCCCGGACCATGAACAGGTTGCAGGAAGAGCCCTCCGCCACATGGCCGTCGGGAGTGAGCATGATGGCCTCGTCAAACCCGTTTATCTGGGCCTCGTCCGAGGCCAGGCTGGCGTTGATGTAAGCCCCGGTGACCTTGGCCCGGGGAGGCAGAGCGTTGTCGTCCAGGCGGAACCACGACGAGACGCAGGCGTGGAGCCCCCGGCCGGTGTCAAGGTACTCGCCCATGGGCAGGCAGTAGATGCCGAAGGCGTCTTCCACCCCGGTCAGCGCCAGCTTCAGCGTGAGCCCGCCCTTGAAGGCCAGCGGCCTGATGTAGGCGTCCTGCCGGAATCCGTTCCGCCGCAGGAGTTCCAGGGTGACCTCGACCATGCTCTCCACCGTGAGCCCCGGGTCGATACGGAGCACGCGGCAGGAACGGACCAGGCGCTCATAGTGCTGGGCCAGCTTCACCACGTAAAGCTGCCGGTGGTCGCCGTTCCAGTAGGCGCGGATGCCCTCGAAGCAACCGGTGCCGTAGTTGAGGGCGTGGGTTGCCAGGCTGACGCTGGCCTCGGCCAGGGGAACGAAGGACCCTCTGAAGTAGGCGACCTCCCCCAGGGCCATCTTTCCGGTGGTGGCCTTCTGCGCGGCACTCGGCTCAACCGCCGCCATGACACAAGCCTCCTCGCTCTGCCTCGGCGCGCCCCGCGAACCCGCCCCGACTCCCTCCCCGGCCGCGCCGGCCCTATGCCGGAAACAAAACGGCCGCCGGCCGCCGGTTCCCCTCAAACCGACGGCGGAAGCCTGCCGCCTGTCGCGACCCCTGTGGTCTCGCCGAGACCCCTAGACCCCTGCCGCGGCCAGCGGTACCCGCTGGAGGCGCACCTTGTAGGCTCGCAGCCGGCTCCCGCACCGCGGACACGACGGCTCGCCGATGCTGACCCGCCCTGACCCGTCGGCCCCGTCTGCCGGGTCCTGTCCGGCGGCAACCGCCCGAGCCAGCCCTTGCGCCCCACACCGCAGGCAGAGGAACTCGACCTGGGTCTCCGCCATCTCCAAATCGCCCGCCTCCTCGGCTGGTGGGTTGGAGCGATGTGCTTTGGAGCGATATGCTGTTGTAGGCGTCGGTCAACGGGAACCTTCGGCGGTCTGGCCGCCGTCCCCTGCCGGGGCCGGCCTGGCGGCGAGATTACAGGTCCCGCCAACGACCAGCTACGCGCGAAGGGCAGCCGCCATCGCCTCCGGGTACTTCAGCCCCGAACCGGTGTTCAGCACCACCACCCGGTCGGAAGGAGCCAGCCAGCCCTCGTCCCGCAGCCTCATGCACCCGGCCACCGCCGCGGCGCCTTCCGGGCAGGCCAGGATCCCCTCCAGGCGGGCCAGGAGGCCAACGCCTTCCAGAATGGCCTCTTCCGAAACGGCCACCGCCGTGCCGCCGGTCTCCCGGATGGCCCGCAGCACCAGAAAGTCGCCGAGCGCCTTGGGAACCCGGAGTCCCGCCGCCATCGTCCGCGCGCCCGAGAAGAAGTCCGACCGGGCCGCCCCGGCCTGAAAGGCCCTGACGATGGGCTGGCAGCCCTCGGCCTGGACGGCCACCAGCCGCGGCCGCCGCCCGCCGAGCCAGCCGGCGGCCTCCAGTTCGTCGAGGGCCTTCCAGATCCCGATCAGGCCGACCCCGCCGCCGGTCGGGCAGACGATGACGTCGGGAACCTCCCAGCGAAATTGCTCGGCCAGTTCCAGCCCGATGGTCTTCTTGCCCTCCAGGCGGTAGGGCTCCCGGAGCGTGGCCGCGTCGTACCAACCCCGCGCCTGGCCCTCCCGGGCGATGAGGGTGCCGGCGTCGGAGATGAGGCCGTCGACCAGGCGCAGATCGGCCCCCGCCAGGCTCACTTCCAGCCGGTTCACGGCCGGGGCGTCGGAGGGCATGGCGATGTGGGCCCGCAACCCCGCCCGGGCGGCGTAGAGCGCCCACGCGCCGCCGGCGTTACCGGCGGTGGGCATGGCCACATCCGTGACGCCCAGTTCCCGGGCTCTGGACACGCCCACGGCGGCCCCGCGGGCCTTGAAGGTGCCGGTGGGCAGGGTGCCCTCGTCCTTCAGCCAGAGGTCCCGCAGCCCCAGGGCGGCCCCCAGGCGCCGGGCCTCCAGGCACGGGGTCATCCCCTCGCCCAGGCTGACCCGTGCCGCGGGATCGGCCAGCGGCAGGAACTCGCGGTAGCGCCACAGGGTGGGCGGCCGGCCGGCCAGGTCTTCACGGCGGGTGCGGGCGGCGATGGCGTCCGTGTCGTAACGGGCCAGAAGTGGCGACCCGCAGGCGCACAGGTGCTGGACCTCCTGGGGCGGGTACGCCGCGCCGCACTCGGGACACTCCAGGCTGCGCAGGTAGCTCAAGGGCCGTCCCTCCGTCCGCGGACCGCGACTCCCCGAGCGCCGTCTCGATCCGCTCCGGGCGCCGCAGGACCGCCTTCAGGTTGCTCTGGATCATACTGCACGCGACTCGCCTCCTCCGTCCGCGCGGGCGCCATTCGCCGGGCAGCGCCTCCTCTGGCCCGTCCCCGAGGGGGCCATCACGGCCGTCCGGCTACCACCGGTTGCCGGCAGGCGCCGGAGCGTCAGGCCGCGTCCCCGGCCAGCAGATCCAGCATCATCCGGGCGTTGCGGGGGGCGTGGCCCACGTGACAGTTGTTGAAGAGCACGTAGGTCTTCTCGGTGGCCGCCTCGATGGCCCGGATGCGGGGGATCCAGTCGGTCAGTTCCTCGACGCTGTAGAGGTAGTCGTAGCGCTCCGAGGGGTTCTCGTGCCGCCACCACCTGGCCGCGTTGCGGCCGTGGAAGCGCACGTAACCAACCGGGGACGTCGCCAGGACCAGCCGGGGCATCAGGCCGCGCAAGGGGGGTTCGTCCACGGCGCAAAACCCGAGCCCGGCCTGGCGGAGCAACGCGACCGTCTCGTTACGGGTCCCGGGTTCCACCCACTCCCGCCGGCGGAACTCGATGACCAGGGGGAGATCGGGCAGCAGCCCGGGAAGCCGCCGCAGGTAGTCGGCGGCCTGGGCCCCGGGCCGGAAGCGCCAGGGAAACTGGAACAGGAGACAGCCCAGCTTTCTTGCCTCCACCAGCGGTTCGAGGCTGTAACGGAAGGCCTCGAAGACGCGGGCGAGTTCGGACCGGTCCGCGGGCGGCTCGTGGGTCATGGCCCGGTTGGCCTTGACGCAGAACTCGAACCCGTCGGGGGTCTTCCGCTCCAGGGCGAGCATGGTCTTCAGGCCCGGCATGCTGTAGTAGGTGAAGTCGAGTTCCACCACGTCAAAGTGCCGGGCGTACAGGCGCAGCATGTCCCCGGGCCGGGTTCCGTCCGGGTAGAAGGGGCCGATCCAGTCCTTGAAGCTGAACCCCGAGGTGCCGATCCGGACCATCGCGATCACCCGGCGAACGCCTTTTCGTGCCGGAATCAATTCTACCAGCCGCCACCGGGAGGGACAACACCTTTGGCCGGGCCGTGCCCGGCCCGCAGGAGCAGCAGGCTCACCTCCGGCCGGCACAGAAAGCGGACCGGCAGGATCACCGTACCCACGCCCCGCGTCACGAAGAGTTCGGTCGCCCCCACCCGGTACCGGCCGGCCACGTACCGGTGCTCGCCCTTGTAACGGAGGGCCAGGCTGCCCAGGGCGGGCAGGCGCACCTGGCCGCCGTGGGTGTGCCCCCCCAGGACCAGGTCCACGCCGGCCACGGCCGCGCGTTCAACGAGCATCGGGGCATGGGCCAGGAGGATGGCGGCTTCGTCCGCTCGCCGTCCCCGCAGCGCCGCCGCCAGGTCGTCGCGGTGGAGCGACGGATCCTCCACCCCGGCCAGCCAGAAGCTCTCCCCCCGGGCCAGGAGCCGGCGGCCGGAGTTGGCCAGCCTGACGACGCCGGCCGACTCGAGGGCCCGGGCCAGCCGCTCGAGGCCCGGTCCCCGCCTGCCCGGGTCCAGGTCGTGGTTGCCGGTGACGAAGTAGACGCCGAGGGGGGCGTCCATCGCCCGTAGTTCCGCCGTGGCACGGTCCAGGTCGCGCCCGTCGTCCACCAGGTCGCCGGTGACGGCCACCAGGTCCGGCGCCAGCTCGTTGACCCACCGGTGGAGTGGTATCCCCCGGAAGGCTGTCCGGCCGTGCCAGTCGGAAACCTGCACGATCCTGAAGCCGTCCAGGCCGCGGGGCCAGCGCGGCAGGTAAAAGCACGTGCGGGTGACCTCGGCCCGGTCGGGCTCGACCCAGGTGCCGTAGCCCAGGGCCGCCAGCCCCGCCACCAGCAGTCCGCCGGCCCAGAGGGCGGTGGCCGACACCGTTCACCCCTTCCCGTACCGGCTCCGGACAGATTACCTTCGACTCCGGTATGGTAATCGCTCCCTCCCTTGGTTATGCTGGGAGGTGGTGCTTTTCCCCCACAGCATTGGCTCGGGAGGGTTCGATCTTGGACGCGCCTCTGGAGCGCACACTGGTTCTGATCAAGCCTGACGGCGTCAAGCGGGGACTGGTGGGCAAGATCCTGACCGCCTTCGAGGAAGTGGGGCTGAAACTGGTCGGCCTCCGGCTGGTCCAGGCGTCCCGCGACCACGTGGCCAACCACTACCCCAACACGCCCGAGTGGATCCGGGGCATGGGCGAGAAGACATTGAACAGCTACGCCGAACACGGCAAGGACCCCGTCGCCGAGATGGGAACCGACGATCCCATGGCCATCGGCGAGATCATCAAGGGCTGGAACATTGACTACCTGACTTCCGGCCCGGTGGTGGCCATGGTGCTGGAGGGTTACCACGCCATCGGCGTCGTCCGGAAGCTCTGCGGCCACACGTTGCCGCTGAACGCCGACCCCGGTTCCCTCCGCGGGCGGTTCTCCTCCGACTCTCCGGTAGTCGCCAACGCCCTGCGGCGGGCCATCCAGAACCTGCTCCACGCCTCCTCCACCGTCGAGGAAGCGGCACACGAGATCCGCCACTGGTTCGGTGAGGAAGGCCTGTGCAGCTATCGCCGGGCCGACGAGGCCGTGCTGGCGGGCAAGGACGCGTAGCCGCCCCTAGCCCAGAGCCGCCAGGGCCCGCCGCAGCCGGGCCTTGGCCTCACGGGCCAGCGGCTCAAGGCCCGGGTTGCCCACCACGCCCAGGGCGGCCTCCGGGTCCATGACCGCGACCCGGGACGTGCCGTTACCGGTATCGTAGATCACGACGTTACAGGGCAGCAACAGCCCGATCTCCAGTTCCTCGGAGAAGGCCCGGTGGGCAAGGGGCGGGTTGCAGGCACCGAGAATCACGTAGCGCCGGAAGTCGTCGACGCCGAGCTTTTCCTTGAGGGTGGCCTTGACGTCGATGGAGGTCAGCACCCCGAAGCCTTCAGCCTTGAGGGCTTCGGTCACCCGCTGGACGGCGGTTTCGTAGTCCAGGGGAACGGTCCGGCCAAAGCCGTAACGGGTGGTCTCCAGCGCTACCCGCATGATCGCCTCTCCTCCTCGTGCCGGCGAACCCACCGCGGCCGGGCGCCGGGACCAGTATTCAAGAATTTGCGCACTTCTTTTACCGCCCCCCATTATACCACCGCCGGCGGCACGCCTCTACCGCCTGCCGCGAGTCTCCCGCGACCCCGCGCCCCGGCCGGCCCCCGCACGGCCACAACAATGAAGCCGGGCGAGGCCGGTTGCCTCGCCCGGTAGCTTTTCTTCCGGGGTTGAGTCTCTATTCCGGCAGGGCCGCTCCCGGCGGCCGCTCACAGCCAGACTGGCAGGCGCTCCGTCAGGCCGCCGGCGCCCCGGCCAGTCACCCGGCGCGGTCGACGGTGCGGACGGGCGCCGGGCGGACCCGGTTGCCCGCGGCCAGCGGGGTGAAGAGCCCCCGCTTTACCTCCGACGCGGTCATGTGGGTGGCGCCCAGCCGCTCGACGATGGACCGGCAGGCGTCCCAGGGATCGACGCGGTCACCGCAGGTGAAGACATCGACAGCCGCGTAGCCGTACTCCGGCCAGGTGTGGATCGCCAGGTGGGACTCGGAGATGACCACCACCCCCGATACCCCCTGCGGACTGAACTTGTGAAATGCGACCTCGCGGATTTCGGCGCCTGCTGCCAGGGCAGCGCTGACCATGACTTGCTCGACCTGATGCAGGTCGTTGAGCGCATCATGAGGGCAGCCGTAGATCTCGGCCAACACATGCCGGCCCAGAGCATCCATCGTGATCAGCCCCCCCGCGGTGAGTTGTCGGTCCCTTTCAACCTCCCCGTTCCTCCGGCATGCGCTGCCGGTCGGCCGGTTGCAGACCAGAATTCATTGTAGCAAAAACAGCGCCTCTGTCAATAAAGGTTAACGATCAACCGTCAAGGTTCGCCAAGAACCGTCAACGGGTCCAGTTCCCATCGACAATCCCCCTTCGAGCTCTTGTTTTCTCGCTCCCGCGCGCGTGTTGAGCGCCCGGACCCTGGCGCGACAGGGTCCCCGCGGCAACCACCCGGTTGCGGAGCGAACCCAGGTGCTCCACGGCCACCTCCACCTCGTCGCCGGGCTGCAGCGGGCCGATCCCGCCCGGGGTTCCGGTGCAGATCAGGTCGCCGGGCAACAGGGTCATCACCTGGGAGATGAAGCTCACAAGGGCGGGGACGGGGAAGATCATCTCCCGCGTGGTTGACGACTGCTTCAGGACCCCGTTCACCCGGCACTCGATCCCAAGGTTCCCGGGGTCCACTCCGGTGTCAATCAGCGGGCCGACCGGGCAGAAGGTGTCGAACCCCTTGGCGCGGGTCCATTGCCCGTCCCGCCGTTGCAGGTCCCGGGCGGTGACGTCGTTGACGCAGACGTAGCCGAGCACGAAGTCGATCGCCTCGCCCGGCGTCACGTTGCGGGCCCGGCGCCCCATCACCACGCCCAGTTCAGCCTCGTGGTCCACCCGGTTGCTCATCCGCGGGTACACGATGGCGTCTCCCGGGCCGATCACGGCGGTCGGTGGTTTGAGGAACAAGAGCGGCTCCTCGGGCACCTCGTGCCCGCCTTCCGCGGCGTGGTCGCGGTAGTTGAGGCCGACGCAGACCACTTTGGAAGGCGCGCACGGCGCCAGCAGCCGCACCTCCGAGGCCGCGTACGTCGCCTCGCCGGCCTCCAGCCCCTGAAACGGGCTGCGCAGCAGTTCCCTGACGGTGTCGCCCTCGAGCGCACCCCACCGGACGCGGCGTCCCGCCCGGAAGCGAACCAGTTTCAACCGCGCCATCCCCTTTCACGCCACCGCCGTGCCGGCAGCCCCACCCGCATCAGTGTTTCGTGCCGCCGGCGCCGGGTCCTCCGCAGCGTTCCTCCACCGCCAGAGCCAGCACCAGCGCCGCCGGCGCCGCCAGGGCCGCCGCGGCCGCGACGACCCCCGAGTCGTTGGTCACCAGCGCCACCAGGCCGGCGGCCACGGCGCCGGCCAGCCCGGCCGCCAGCCGGGGGAAGCGGGAAAGCACCCTCCGGAGCAGCCCGCGGGGCACGTAGAGCAGGACGGTGAGCGCGGCCAGCGGTCCGAAGAAGGCCCAGCCCCACACGGTCATCCGCACCAGTTTCCAGTTGAGGGCGAGCTTGCGCTCGGCGATACCGGCCAGGGCGGCCGGGCCCGATTCCCGGGCGAGGCCTACGGCCTGGCCCAGGTGGGAGGCTGGCCCGGCGAGACCCAGTGCCTCGACCCCGGCCAGCGCCAGGCCGACACCGGCCACCGCCGCCGCCACCCCGAACGCCTGCCGCCGGCCCGACGCCCGGTCCGCCAGGCGGAGCCAGGCCAGGCTGAAGCCAGCCGCGGCGGCGAGGGCGGCCCCGAAGTTGGCGCCCAGACCCGGCCAGCCGACCAGGACCAGGCAGCCCAGCCACACGGCCCCCAGCGCCGGAACCAGGGTCGCCGTCGCGATCCGGCCTGGCCTCCCCCCGCCGTCGGGACCCGCGACCAGATCCACGAAGGCGGTCACGCCCACCAGCGCCCCGGCCAGGAACACGCCGGCGAACTCGTTGCCAATACCGTAGTAGCGGGCACCGCTGACCAGGGAGTAGCCCAGCAGGCTGTAAGGCAGCACCCTCGCTCCCAGGGCCACGTCCACGGCCAGTACCGCGGCGGTCGTCAGGGTGAGCAGCGTGAAGGCCGCCGCCACCCCTTCGCCCGGCACCGGCCTGCCGGGCCACCGGCGGGCGGCGGCCAGTTCCCAGGCGCGGCCACCCGCCGCGGCCGCCAGGATGAGGACCGCCGTGAGGCCCAGTACTCTCACCAGCAGCAGCGCGGCGTCGGGAGGTTCCCAGGTCGCCGCGAGCCACGCGGCTGCCGGCCCGGCGGCCACCGCCGGGAGCGCCCAGCGCAGCGGCCTGCCGTGGGGCATCGCCAGCGCGATGGCGGCCAGGGCCGCGCCGCCGAGCCCCAGCTGGGCAAAGACCCACAGCCGGACAAAGGTCCAGCGGACCTGCTGAACCGGCGTCGTCCGGCGAACAAGCCTGAGGAGGTAGGCTTCGGCTCCCGACGCCGGCGCGGCTCCCGAACCGAGGGGCCGGCCCTCCATGGGTAGCACCGGCGTCAGCCCGAAGTGGGCCAGCACGGTGGGAGCGACGTCGGTGTTGGTCACCAGCCCCGGGCGGCGAGTGGACCGGGAGACCAGCAACTGACCAGGCTCGAAGCCGCGCCCGGCGATGGCGATGGGGGTGAGGGTGTTGCCCGCTTCCGCCTCTGAGGTGGCCGGCACCGGGGCCAGCACGATCACCACGTCCCGGGAAAGGTCCACCGCCCGAAGGAGTCTTGACACCAGGTCGCCGGCCTCGGAGACGGCGGCGCGCCACCACGTGTCGACCTGGGCGTCCGTGGCCTCGGGGTGGTAGGCGTCCACCCGGTACAGGTCTCCCAGATGGACGGCGATCACTCCCCGCTCCCAGTCCGCCGGGCCGCCGCCGGATGCCCCCCACAGGCCGTCCTCGACCGCGTCCCAGTCCGTCCAGCGGCCAAAGGGCGCGTCCGGCACGGCGGCCACCAGCCCGGGGCCGACCGCTCCGGCGTCCACCACCCCGTCCCAGTCCATCAGCACGGCAGCCGCCAGGCGGTCCGGCTTGCCCGGCAGGTCGGCATTGCCGATTACGGCCCGCGGGATGCCGGCGCGGCGGAGGGTCTCGCCCAGGGCTACCGGCCGGACGGACGGCCGGAAGCCGTGGTGAGCCCGCTCGACGGCGGCGATGCCGGGGTGCACCACGGCTCCCGGTGGCGGCGGGCGTCCCAGGCGCCGGTGGTAGACCTTGGCAACCGGAGACCCTTCCGTCCGTTCCTCCAGATCGTAGGCCCGCTCGGTGCCGTCCGCCTGGCTGGCCCGTGAACCGGCCCCCAGGGTCAGAAAGCCGGCCCCGCGATCCAGGTAGTTGCGGGTGGCCGTGTTCAGCAGGCCCAGGGAGGCCTGCCGGCGCAGTTCGGCCCAGCCGCCTCCCGACGCCAACATGTCTTGAGGGCGAAGGTGATCCACCAGCACCAGGTATACCCGGCCGGCGGACGCCGCCGGAACGGCCCTCGCGACCTCCTGGCCCCCCCGGCCGGCCACCGCCCACGTCAGGCCGGCCAGGACCAGGCCAAGCAGGCCCGGCCGCCACCACCCGTCAGCCCCGGCCATGGCGCGGTGAACCCCGGCCCGCGACGCGGTATGCCTCAAGGATGGCCCGGACCATTCGCTCGGCCCCGAAGCTGGGGGCCCGTTCGCGGCCGCGTTCCCCCAGGGCGGCGGCCAGGCCGGGGTGCTGGAGCAGGCGGACCAGGGCGTCGGCCAGGGCCACCGGGTCGCCGGGTTTGACCAGCAGCCCGGCCGGCCCGGCGGCATCATCCTCGCCCAGCACCTCCGTGAGGCCGCCCACCCGGCTGGCCACCACGGGGCGGCCGGCGGCCATGGCCTCCAGGGCCACCAGGGAGAACCCTTCCTGCAGCGAGGGAAAGCCCACCAGGTCCAGGGCGGCCATCAACCGCGGCACGTCGACGCGAAACCCGAGCCATTGGAGGCGACCCCGGAGTTCCGGCCGGCCGGCGGCCTCGAGGACGGCGGGCCGTAGCGGGCCGTCGCCGGCCACCAGAAACGCCGTCCGGGGTCTGGCCATGGCGAC
This sequence comes from Symbiobacterium thermophilum, assembly GCA_020725105.1. Taxonomy (GTDB): domain Bacteria; phylum Bacillota; class Sulfobacillia; order DYFQ01; family DYFQ01; genus DYFQ01. Next base: position 9,855 of record DYFQ01000007.1, on the reverse strand, counting down.
CAGCGAAGCGGCCTCCAGAAAGACGGGAACTCCTTTGTGAGGAGCCAGCCGGCCGACAAACCCCACCAGCGGCGTCTGGGGCGCCAGCCCGAGTTCCCGCCGGGCGCCGGAGCGCCAGCTGGACGCCAGGGCCGAGTCAGCCGGCGCCGGTTCGATGCCGTTGGGAATGACGGCGATGCGGCCGGGAGGCACGCCGAAGGAGTCCTGGAGTTGCTCGCTCACGGCGGTGGAAACGGCGATCACCCGGTCGGCGGAGGCCAGTGCCCACCGCTCCACGCTCCGCGCCAGGCGCCCGGGCCGGCCGTCGGGGCTGGCCCCCAGGGTGGCGGCGCCGTGCACCGTGACCACCAGCCCCGCGGCGGGCCAGGCCGGCCGGCCGGCGGCGGCCAGGAGCGCCGCCTTCAAGCCGTGGGCGTGCACTACCGCGGGAGCCACCCGCCTGACGGCGCTCGCCAGCAACCAGACGCAGCGCGCGTCGTCGAGGGGTCTCACCCCGTCGGTGACGGGCAGCGGCACGGTCCTGGCCGGCGCCAGGGGCTCGTCGCCCGGACCGGCAAGCCAGGCCTCCACCCCGTGCCGCGCCAGACCGCGGAGCAGGGTCTGGAGGTGGGTCCGCATGCCGCCCGCGGCCGGTCTGGCCAGCAGCAGCACCCGGGCCGGGTTGATCGGGTCTGGGTCGTCGATGGCCGGTGATTCCATCCCGGCCCTTAGGGTGCCCCGGCCCCGCCCTCCTCCACCTGCCGGCGCATCGCCTCCAGCATGGACTCGCAGTTCTGGCGAACTTTCAGCTTCGCGATGGGGTTCAGGAGCGCGGCAAACATGGGGATGCCGAGTTCGAAGTCTACGGTCAGGGTGACCTGGGTGCCGTCCGGCGTCTCCCGCATCACCCACTCGCCTTCGAACTTCTTCAGGTCGCCCTCAAGCTGGCGGTAGCGGATCCGCCAGTTGGCCTCGTCAAACTCGTCGAGTTCCTTCCACTTGAGAATCCGGCCCTCCAGCCGGGTCACCCACTCGGTCACCGTGGCCCGGTCGCGCCGTTCCAGCACGGTGACGCTGAGCACGTCCTCCATGAACCGGGGGTATGCCTCCATGTCCGACGCAAGGCGGTACACGCTCTCGACGGGACCCCGGATGAGCTTGGAAACCTCGACGTAGGGCACGCTCGCTCCTCCCTTCAGACGTCCGCCAGCACGGCTTCGGCCCTGGCGACGGCGGCGGCAAAGATCTCCAGCGCCCGGTCCATCTGCTCCCGGGTGACCACCGCCGGCGGCAAGAACCTGAGCACCCGTTCGTTGGCCAGGGAATGGATGGCCAGGAGCCCGTTGGCCACGATGTCGGCGATGATGACGCCGCCCAGGCCCTCCCGGTGTAGCTCGATCCCGATCATGAGACCCAGGCCGCGGACCTCGCGGATGACGTCGGGGTGGTCGCGGCGGACCTGCTCCAGTCCCGCCCTGAGAAAGGCCCCCTTCTCCGCCGCCTGCTCGGCCAGGCCTTCCTCCAGCGTGGCCTGGAGCGCCGCCAGGGCGGCGGCGGAGGCCAGGGGGTTCCCGCCAAAGGTGGACGAGTGGATGTAGGGGTTCTCGTCAAAGGGCCGGAACACGTCGGCCCGGGCCATGAAGGCGCCGACGGGCATGACCCCGCCACCAAGGATCTTCCCCAGCGTGACGATGTCGGGAGCCAGGCCCCAGTGCTCCGAACAGAACAGGCGGCCCGTGCGCCCCAGACCGGCCTGGACCTCGTCCAGGATCAGCAGCACGCCCCGGCGGTCACACAGTTCGCGGACGGCCGGCAGGTAGTCTCCCGGCGGCACGATGACCCCGCCCTCGCCCTGGACCGGTTCGAGGAGCACCGCCGCCGTCCGGTCGGTGATGGCCGCCTCCAGGGCGCCGGCGTCGCCGTAGGGCACGTGGCGGACTCCCGGGAGCAGCGGTTCGAAGGGCGCGCGGAACAGCTCGCGGGCCGTCGCCGACAGCGCCCCGAAGGTCTTGCCGTGAAAGGCGTTCTGGGCGGCGATGATCTCCGGCCGCCCGGTATAGACCCGGGCGAGCTTCATCGCCCCCTCCACCGCCTCGGCGCCGCTGTTGCAGAAGAAGGAGTACTGCAGGTCGCCCGGCGAGACTTCCGCCAGCAGCGTCGCCAGTTCGACGCCGGGTTGATGGGCGAAGAGGCGGCTGGTGATGGTCAGCCGGTCCAGCTGTTCCCTGACGGCGGCGATAACCCGCGGATGGCGGCGACCGTGGAAGAGGGTGCCGTTGCAGCCGTTGAAGTCCAGGTACTCCCGGCCGTGAACGTCGGTGCAGACGGCTCCCTGGCCCCCCCACTCCACCGTCGCCAGGCCCATGAACCGGTACAGCCGGGCCATGGACGAACTGATGTGGCGTCCGTAGCGGGCGATGATGTCGTCGGCGAAGGCGTCGGGGTCGCGCTCCATTGTCCTCCACCCCCGTTTTGTACACAGTTTTGTTCACAACACCGCTGGCGTTTTCGACGCGCCGGCCGCGACTCCTCCACCCCGGCCGACGGGACGCTGACCGGTCCCGGCGCAGGGAACCGGGCCGTTCGTGGGGAACCCGGCCTCCGGCAGCGTCCGGGGTGCCCTTTGCGTTCCGCTGAAGGAACCCGACGAGCTAGACCTGCGTCTCCAGGCGGGCTGAGGTGACGACGACCGTGCGGCCGTGGCTACCCAAGCTCTTCACCGCCCTGCTGGTGGCGGCCCTTGGCCTTACTCCCGGCCGGACGGTGGCCGCCGACGCCGCCCCCCTTCACGCCGTGGGACGCATCCTGGAGCCGCGGGACACGACCGGCGTACGCATGCAGACGGCCGAGGTCCACGCCCACTTCCGGCGTAGCCCCGGAGCAGAGGACTTTCCCGTTGGCTACCGGGCCGACGTCGCGGCCCGCTTCCGTCTGATCGTCGGGGCCGACGAGCGGATCCTGATCGGGTTTCCCCTCGGCCCCAGCGCCAGTTCGGGCCGGCTCCTCTGGGCGGCGTCCCTCCGCGACTTCACCGTATCGGTCGTGGATGGCGATCAGGGGCGCCGGCTTCCCCACCGCGAGGAGAAGGTGAGCGTCACCTGGGAGGGCGAGCGGTTCGAAGAGCGCTGGGCGGTCTGGGACCTGGAACTGGCGGGCGGCCGGCCGGTGACCCTGGAGGTGCGCTACTGGCTCGCCGTGGAGACCGGCCGGCCGTGGGGCGACCTCCGCTTCTACTACGTGCTGGCGACGGGCCGCCACTGGGCGGGGACCATCGGCGAGGTGACGGTCCGGGTGACCTCCGACGCCGCCCTGGGTCCCGACCTGGTCCGGGCCGGCACCACCCCCGGCTTCCGCTGGACCGGCCAGGCGCTGGAGTGGGCGTGGCGAGACCTGGAACCCGACTTTGACCTGGAGCTTTACCTCGCCAACACTTTTTTCCGGGATGCCCTGGATGAGGCCGAGCGGCGGTTCGCGGACCCGACCCCCGACCTGGAGAACCTGGCGGCGGCCCGCGCCGCCCTGATGGAAGCCGTGGCGTCCCTGGACCCCGACCTGTTCCCGCCCCGCCGGGTCGACCCGGACCGGGTGGGCCGGGCGATCCAGGCCGGCGTGGCGGCCCACGAACGGGCCCGCGCCACGGCCCCGGCCGACCCGGCCCTCGCCCGGGAACGGGTGCGGTTCCTCTGGCAGGCGGCGCACTGGTCCGGCGAGCCGGGCCACGCCGTGGCCTTCCTGGAGGCGGCCGGCGAGTACCTGGGGTCCCACCCCGAGGCAGCCGGGGACTGGTGGTTCGTCACCCCGCCACAAATGGTAGACATGGCCCTGCGGGTGTTCGCGGGACCGGATGACCCGGGCGCTCGCCGAGCCGCCGTGAAAAGCCTGTTACGGCTGGTGCCGCCCTTGACGGTAGCAGACGAGCCGTTGGTTCTGCGCGAAGCGATCGAGGCCGACGGGAGACTCCGGCAGGAAACCCGCTTGCCGGCCGAGCCGGGGGCGCCGGACCCGGCCATCTTCGGCCGCGGAGAGGTTCGCGTGGCGGCCGCGCCCTTCTTCCGAAGCTTCGAGTACCGCCGCGCGGTACCCGATCCGGGAGCATGGCTCGAGAGCTGGGCCCGGGAGACGGTCCTGGCGGCGCTCGGCCCCGCGGCGGTCGCCCGGCTGGGCCGGGCGTCCGGAGGCCGCGCCATCGAGCAGGACCTGGTCCGGGCGCTGGTCGACCCGGTCCGCGACAGGCTGCGGGTGGTCGTGGAGGTCAAGACCCCGTGGCCCATCCGCCGCGCCACCGGCGCCGTGGACCCCGGCCGGCGGGCGGCCAGCCTGCTGCTGGCGGCAGGTTCGCCGGCGGTGCTGGAGGCCAGCGGCGGCACCGTCACCTGGCTCGGCTGGACCGCCATGGCGGCGGGCACGGGCTTCGTCGGGCTGAGCCTGACGTTTATCGGCCTCTGGTTCGCCAGGCGGGCACAGGTGCGCCGCGCCGCGCGCCGGGCCGCCCGGAGCTAGTCGGTCCCGCCGCGCGCCGGAGCGGCCACCCGCCGGACCCCCCGAACGGTCGCGGCCACGCCTTCCGGACCGTGGCTGTAAAGGGCATTGCCTACCACCACGGTGTGGGCGACGGCCGCCACGGCCGCCGCCCGCTCTTCGGAGTCAACGCCGCCGCCGTAGAACAGGCGTGCGCCCGCCAGTTGCCGGCCGGCCGCCCGGACCAGTTCGGGGTCGCCGAAGCTGCCGCTGTACTCCACGTAGAAAATGGGCAGGTGGTAGACGCGTTCCGCCAGCAGGGCATAGCTCTCGGCTTCCCGGCTGGTTGCCGCTGGCCGGGCGCCGGTCAGGCGGGCCACCGCCGACGCGGGGTTCTGCACCAGGTAACCTTCGCTGAGCACCCGGGGCCAGTCAAAGTCGACGCCCAGAGCGAGCAGGCGCCGGAGGGCGTCGACGTGGGCTCCCGCCAGCCACCACGGGTCGCCGGCGTTCAGCACCACGGGCACGAGATACCAGTCGGCACCGGGAAGCAGGCAGGCCGGCGACGCGACCTCGATGGCCACCGGCAGCCCCAGCGGCCGCACCCGTCCCAGCAGGTTCAGCACTTTTTCTTCCGTCAGCCCACCGGTCCCGCCGAGCACGAGCGCGTCGGTGCCGCTCGCCGCCAGCCGTTCGAGGGCCGCGTCGCTCACCGGCCGGTCGGGATCCAGCTTGGTCACGTGCCGCCAGCCGCGCCAGGACCCGGCGTTGCTTCCCGGCATACTCCCTCCCCGCCTCCTGACGGCGGCCGGTGGCGGACCACCGCGGTTGAACCGGCCGTCGGTCGGGTGTTATAATGCTCCTGCGGTCAAGCATAGCGCACTGGCGGCCGGCCCGGAAAGGCCGCCGCCGCGCGGCTCACCCGTCGGGGCGTGGCGCAGCTTGGTAGCGCGCGTGAATGGGGTTCACGAGGTCCCGGGTTCAAATCCCGGCGCTCCGACAGAGATAGCAGGGAGTTTGCGAAGCCGTCGCCTCAGAAAACCCCGACGTATAGCACACGTATAGCAATCGGAGGGCGGCGGAAAAAGTAACGGGCGGGAGCGAAGCACCGCCCGAATCGTTGGATGCGGAGGGCCCTACTCGGGCCGCCGCTTGAGGGCCGCGAGGATCTGGTTCATCCTCGCGGCCGCTTCCTTCTGGCCGCCGGGCAACAGGTGGCCATAAGTGTCGAGGGTCATGCCCGCGGTCGAGTGGCCGACCTGGGCCTGGATCGCCTTGAGGTAGCCGTAGGTGACCGCCGTGCCCCAGGGCGTCACCTGGCGGGTGAGGCGGTTGTTCCTGGCGCAGCACGACCGCGCCTGAACCGTCCACGTGCTCGACCGCCGCCCAGCTGCGCTGGGAGGCCGCCAGCGTACATCGAGCCGGACGGACGTTGGGTACAGGCAGCTACGGCTGTCGTCGGGGCAGCAGTGGGTGCGTACGCTGGGTACAGGTTGGCGCAATCGCGTGGCTGGGGGACATTCGGCACGGTTGCCGCTGTTACCGGTGGTGCTCTAGTGGGGATGGCCGCAGGGGCGGTACTCGGCCATCTTGCAGTTGGCGGCGGCATAAGAGTGGGGATTCACGGCGCTCATCATACCTTTGGGCGGTTTGGGAAACTAGCGCACGTCCAAGTTAATATCTGGATGAAGGGCGTCCGCGGGTCAGGTAAAGCCGTTCGGATTCGCCTTGGCGATAAGTTAAGGTAATGGGCGGGGGGAACTAACAATAATGGTCATTCTGCGGGCTGCTAACCTAGAGTCCGAATTAGATGTCATTAATGATTTCTGCCACGACGCGCTGGTAGAGCGAGAGGCCTTGACTTTTGAGCCTGACCTGCGAAGGTTGACCGTGAAGATCGAAAGAGAAGCAGTGTCCCTTTCGCATAGGAGGGCACGGTTTTTTGGTCATCGAAGAACACGGATGCGATCCAGGATTATCATTCGCAACGTGATAGATCTTTATTGCGCCATGAAGGATGTCGAAGATGATATTATCTCGGTCAAATATGCAAGCAATGAGGGAGTCCTAACCTTTGAATTCGTCAGGGGAAGCGAACTGAGGGCTAAACTTAACCAATTTGAAGTCGAACTTGTGGACGATGAGATAATGTGAACAGAACATAATACAGATACCGGCGCTGCAATTGTAAGGGTATTCAGGAGTGCCTGACGGTCTGGTGTGCCCCGGCCGACGAGCTGCACACGGTGGCCAGGCTCGTGGTGGGGACCAAGACCATCGATTTCCGCCTCAAGAGCCAGGGCGAGCCGTCGGCTGCCGGCGAGACGTTCCACGTCGCCGCGGCCTTCGGCCCTGTGCCCGGCGACCTGGTCTTCATCTCCTCCACCGACGGGCTCAAGGGCGAGATCATTCTTTCGGAGGTCCCGTTCTTCGCCCCGGTCTACGACCGCTGTTGAACAGTCGCGCAGCAAAACGATAAGGCAAAAAGGCCGACGTGACGCCATTTCCGGGGGCTCGACGACGCAAAACCGTTTTGCCTACGCGGGCTTTGGGCTGCGGGGTTGGATCTTGAGATAGCGCGGCGGGGGTTCGAGCTCGAGGGCTCTGAACAGGTCCTTCTGCTCGGTCCCAAGCGGCCGGACCTGCGAGACCTCGCCGTTTACGGTGCGGTGGTGACCCACGTCAATGGCTGAGGTGAGCTTCTTTATCTGCTGCCAGGTGCGGCCGGTTTCGTTCTCGGCCACCCGGATGAGTAACAGCGCCAGCCAGCACAAAAGCACGTGGGAGCGGATCCGGTCCTCCAGGCGGTGATGCACGGGCCGGATGTCGACCACGTGTTTCAGGTCCCGGTGGATCCGCTTGATCTGCCACAGTTGCTTGTAGCCGTACGCCAGGTCCTCGGCAGAAAGAAAGTCGTCGGAGCTTGAGACCAGAAACTTCCCGTCAAGCCTGGCCTCTCTTTGGACCTTCTGCCGGTCGATGACCAGCCGCCCCCCGCGGCCCTGACGCAGATACCGCCCAAACGTCTCGTGCGCCCGCAACCAGCAGACGGCCTTGGTGTGGGCCTGGGCGTCCAGTTGCTCGAGTTCCGCCAGGCGCTTTTTGAGCTCTTGGAGGATGGACTCGCGCTTTTTGTGGTCCCGCTCTGCCTCCTCGGGGTTCAGCACAATCACAAACCTCCGGCGGGCCGGGCTCCCCGGTCCCACGATGACCTCTTTGATCTCCAGGCCGTCGGGGAGCTTTTTGTCCTTGCCGCCCCGCCCCAAGGGCTCCGGTGGCCGGCCGTCGGGACCCAGCCTCAGCTTCTCGCCAACAAGGTAATGGCCGCCGGCTCCCTGCAGGATGCGCCGGTTCTCGGCCGAGTTGAAGCCGGTGTCCATGACCAGGAGCACCCGGTTTAGCTTCCAGCCGTTGAGGTCCCGCTTGACCTCCTGAACGACGCTTGCGTCCGCGGTGTTTCCCGGCCACACCCAGCAGCGCACCGGGATGCCGCCTCGGGTGACCGCAAAGCCGATCAACACCTCGGCCAGCCGCGGGTGGTGGTGGTTACGGCCCCAGCGGCGGAGGCCGTCGGGGTCCTGGCCCTCGATCTCAAAGTACGTGGTGGTCGTGGCAAAGAAGATGAGGTCCACGTCCAGGTTCAAAAGGTTGGCGATGCTCCAGAACACTTCCCGCTGGATGTCAGCGGCCGCCTCCAGAAGAAAGTCCATGGCCCGGTAGAGCTGGTGTACCTCCACCTCGGGAAGGTCTCTTACATGGACCTCGCCGGCCACCCAGTCTTCCATGGCCAGCTTTGACGAGGGCTCAAGGGCCCGGTTGGCCACCATCGCAAAGATCAGCCGCTCCACGGGAGTGCGGTAGCCCCGCCCGGCCAGCAGTCGTTGCAGGGTCCGGTCGATCTCCAGCCGGCGCCATAGCCCATCCAAAAGCCACGTCCCACCGAGCTTTTGAGACCCCAGGTACTCAAAGGGCCACTCAAAGCCCAACTGGCGTTGGATCTCGGCCTGCTCGTCGGGGGGTAAGAACCGGGCGACAGATCTGACCAGCCGCCTGAGCGCGTCTTTGTCCACCCGGTCGGCCCGGCCGAAGTTGTAAAGGATAATGGGCTTGGTGCGCCCGGTCTGGGGGTCCCGGATGTTGTGGGCCAGCTGCCAGTATTCGTAACCCTTGGAGGTGACCCGTCTCAGATACATCGTGCCTACATTATGACATGCTATCTCCGGTATGTTAAGCTATAGCCCAATCTGGTTGTTACCACTCCATTTCGGCTTTTCCCACCCCTGGTCGCCGCGGAATGCCTGCTTGGACGCGGTCAGAGGTCCGGGTTGTGCCCGGTAACTGTTCAACGCCGGTCGGGCTGCGCCCGCCGCTGCGGGCCCAGCCCCTGCCCCGGGACGGGACGACCCACCCCGATTAGCGTCGTGGTACGCGGGACCCGTGTGCCCTGAAGCCCTTGAAATCACGGGATTCTTGGGGCCGGTGGTGTCAAAGTCGTGCCAGCAACAATCGTTCCCCCCGGATTACACGAGCTTATACTTTCGCAAGAGCCATACCGTTAGAAATATGAACCCCCCGGTGAGCCATGCAGCCGCAAGCGAAAAGCCAACGTCCGCTCCCTGTTTCCTGTGAATGACGTAGAACACCGTCGTCAAGACTATTGGGATTGGCACGACGTATAGGAGTTCCTTTAGATTAAAATCAGCCAACCGTGCCATTCACCACCTTCCCCATCGGCCAGTGGAGACTCTGTTGGCGAGGGCAGTGCCGGCAAACCCGAAGGCGGCTCCGACCGCAGCGCTCACCATGTATCCGGTAAACGTCCTCTGGGTGCTTGGCGTCGTAATCCGGTAACTAAAACCTCCTAGGGCTGCGCCGGCCACCGCTGCGACACGTAAACTGGAGATCAGGCCGCCACTTATGGCCCCAAGCCCGATGTTCGCCGCATAGCCGGCCACCGTTCGCTGGCCAGGAGGGGCCGTCAGATGATAGCCGACGCCCCCTAACACTCCGCCGATGACAGCCCCAACGATCCACCGACCATCGGGATCAGTATAGCGAACCGGATTGCCGAGTGCGTAGCGGTCGCCCTCCGGTTTGAACATGATAGTAGCCGAGTGCGCCGACCGCGCCTACTACACCTCCTCGCTGCAGCCGCAGCTGCGGCAAGTACGCGCGCGGCGTCGCCGACCGCACCCATGGAGCCCAGGATGCCCGTCTCCTGCAGCCGCCGGGTGAAGACCAGCGAGGTGTACTGGGCCCCGTGGTCGGAGTGGTGGATCAGTCCCGGTCCGGGCCGGCGGTTCCATAACCTAACTTCCCCCTGTAGGAAACCCTGCGAAGGTTCGGAAACCCTTGTGCTGAGTGCGTTTTCGCCTATGAGGTCAGGGATCTGGTGAGACTACGCCGGTAGGCATCCAC
>DYFQ01000052.1 GCA_020725105.1 Symbiobacterium thermophilum | reverse complement strand
GTTCGCCATCCGGGAGGGCGGCCGCACCGTCGGCGCCGGCGTGGTCACCTCGATCGCGGACTGAGGCCACCCGGTGGAGCCGGGGTGACCGGCCCCGCACCGCGGTTGACATGGCCCGGAACCGTGTGTTAGAGTATAGCGGCAATGGTCGGGCCCACCAAGCCATTGTTTTTTTAGGCCCAAAAACCGGAGGTCAGACCCGGCGTGCGGGAAATCATCACCGTCGCCTGCACCGAGTGCAAGCGGCGGAACTACACCACCACCAAGAACAAGAAGAACGACCCTAACCGGCTCGAGCTCCGGAAGTACTGCCCGCGCTGCCGGACCCATACCGTGCACCGGGAAACCAGGTGAGCCCGGCCCGCTGGCCCGGCCGCCGGGCGGCTGACGGCTGGCGTCCGGGTAGAATGACAAGTATAATAATCAGGTAGCAGCGCAAACGGAGACGGCACACGGGACGCGGGTTGCCGGGGCGCCACCGAGATACCGTAGGCCCGTAGCTCTAATGGGTAGAGCAGCGGACTCCAAATCCGCGGGTTGGGGGTTCGAATCCCTCCGGGCCTGCCATTTATTTGTGGGCTTTCAAGCTGTTTGCCGCCTGCGAGAGAAGCGGTGATGAGATGGCCGCAAGCCTGGCCCAGCGGGCCGGCCGGATTACCCGGTTCTTCAAGGAAGTCCGGGGTGAACTGCGCAAAGTCACGTGGCCGAGCCGCCGGGAGACCGTGCTGTACACCAGCGTGGTGGTGGTGACCGTCATCCTGGTGGCCGCCCTCGTCTGGATCATCGACGGGGTGCTGTCCCAGCTGTTGCGGCTGATCATCGGCTGAGGGCGCCGGCGGTGCCCGGCGGCGAGCGGCAGGCACATGTCTAGGGAGGTGCGGGACCCGCCCGAAGTGAGGCGGGTTTCCTACCATGGCCAAGCGGGTCCAGGGTGCCGGTCAGACGGCTGCCGGCGCCGAACCGGACGGGCTGGAAGTGGCCGAGCGGCCGGACGAGAACCTGGCGGTGGGGGCTGAAGTACCCCACAAGCACTGGTACGTCATCCACACCTACTCGGGCTACGAGAACAAGGTCAAGGCCAACCTGGAAAAGCGGGTCAGTTCCATGGGCATGCAGGACCGCATCTTCCGGGTGGTCGTGCCCACCGAAGACCAGATGGAGATCAGAGAGGGCAAGAAGCGGATCACCACCCGCAAGATCTTCCCCGGCTACGTGCTGGTGGAGATGGTCATGGCCGACGACTCCTGGTACGTGGTGCGGAACACTCCGGGCGTGACCGGGTTCGTGGGGGCCGGCTCCAAGCCGGTACCCCTTGAGGAGACCGAGGTCAAGGCCATTCTGCGCCAGATGGGGATGGACGAGCCGCGGCCCAAGATCATCTTCGTGCCGGGCGAGTCGGTCAAGGTGATCTCCGGCCCCTTCCAGGGCTTCGTCGGCGAGGTGCGGGAAGTGTTCGCCGACAAGGGCAAGTTGAAGGTGTACGTGACCATGTTCGGCCGGGAGACGCCGGTCGAGGTGGACTACGGCCAGGTGGAAAAGCTTTAGCGCGCCTGCCCGCCTCAGGAGGACAGACTGATGGCCAGAAAGGTGCTCGCCGTGGTGAAGCTGCAGATCCCCGCCGGCAAGGCGACCCCCGCCCCCCCGGTGGGGCCGGCCCTGGGCCAGCACGGCGTCAACATCATGGCCTTTTGCAAGGAGTACAACGAGCGCACCGCGGGCCAGGCCGGGCTCATCGTGCCCGTGGAGATCACCATCTACGAGGACCGCTCTTTCACCTTCGTCACCAAGAGCCCCCCGGCCTCGGTGCTCTTGAAGCGGGCGGCCGGCGTGGAGACCGCGTCGGGTGAGCCCAACACCAGGAAGGTGGGCAAGGTCACCCGGCAGCAGCTGAGGGAGATCGCGGAACTCAAGCGGAAGGACCTGAACGCCGCCTCCGTGGAGGCGGCCGTGCGGATGGTGGAAGGAACGGCCCGGTCCATGGGCATCGAGGTCGTCGACTGAGGCGGGAGGCGTGACCCGGATGGCGGTACACGGCAAGGTCTACCTGGAGCAGAAGAAGCGACTCGATCCCACCCGCCTGTACGAGCCGCGGGAGGCTCTGGAACTGGTCAAGGAGACGGCCAGGGCCCGGTTCGACGAGACGGTGGACGTGGCCGTCCGGCTCGGCGTCGACCCGCGCCACGCCGACCAGCAGGTTCGCGGGACCGTCCTTTTGCCCCACGGCACCGGCAAGCAGACCCGGGTCCTGGTATTCGCCAAGGGCGACAAGGCCAAGGAGGCCCAGGCGGCCGGGGCCGACCACGTAGGCGACGACGACCTGATCAAGCGGATCCAGGAGGGCTGGCTGGAGTTTGACGTGGCCATCGCCACTCCGGACATGATGGGTGCCGTCGGCAAGCTCGGGCGGATCCTCGGACCCAAGGGCCTGATGCCGAATCCCAAGGCCGGAACGGTCACCTTCGACATCGAGCGGGCGGTCCGCGAGTTCAAGGCCGGGAAGATCGAATACCGGACGGAGAAGGCCGGCATCGTCCACGTGCCCATTGGCAAGGTGAGCTTTGACGTGCCGGCGCTCCTGGACAACTTCCACGCCCTTATCGACGCCCTGGTACGGGCAAAGCCGGCCGCGGCCAGAGGCCAGTACCTGCGCAGCATCACCGTGTCCAGCACCATGGGCCCGGGGATCAAGGTGAACCCGTTGCGGGTCCAGCGGGCGGCCGAGTGACGGGGCGACCGGACCTGGTTTTCCGGCGGTGGCCCGTGGTATAATGACCGCCGACAATCGCATCTGGTAGCCGCAGACAGCAGGCGCCTGCGTGGCATAACGGCGTTGCCACCTGCCGAGGCGATCTGCCCGGCCGCCGGCCAACCGGCCGCCGGGCCCGACCTCTGCTGCGGCAGGGGTTTTTTCATGGAGGGGTCAGCGTGCCTACACGGGAGGCGAAGCAGAAGACCGTAACCGAGCTGGCCGAGGTCCTCAAGGCCCGGCCGGCGGTGGTGCTCACCGACTTCCGGGGTCTGGACGTGGCCAGCCTGACCGAACTCCGGCGCCGGTTGCGGGAGGCCGGGGTCCGGTACCGGGTGGTCAAGAACACACTGCTGGCCAGGGCGTGTCAGGAAGCACAGGTGGAGGGCCTGGATCGGTTCCTGGAGGGTCCCACCGCCGTCGCGCTTTCGGAAGACCCCGTGCTGCCCGCCAGGGTGCTGGTCCAGTTCGCGCGGGAGAACAAAGCGCTGCAACTCAAGGGCGGCCTCATCGAAGGCCGCGTCATGGAGGCCGGGGCCATCCAGGCCCTGGCCGAGCTGCCCCCGCGCGAGGTGCTGCTGGCCCGGGTGGCCGGAGGCATCCGGGGTCCCCTGGCCGGGTTGGTGTACGTGCTTCAGGCTCCCATCAGCAAACTGGCCGCCACCCTCGACGCCCTGCGCAAGCAGCGCGAGGCGGAGCAGGCGGCCTAGTGGGCGACGTCAGGCAGGCGTTCGGGTAAGGGGGGTAAAAGATGTCCAAGGTACAGGAGGTTCTGGAGACGGTCGCCGGCATGACCGTGCTGGAACTGGCCGAACTCGTCAAGGCGCTTGAAGAGAAGTTCGGGGTTACCGCCGCCGCCCCGGTGGTGGCGGCCGCTCCGGGCGCCGCGCCGGCGGCCGCGCCGGCCGAGGAGGAGCAGACCGAGTTCGACGTGATCTTGCAGTCGGCCGGGGACAAGAAGATCCAGGTCATCAAGGTGGTCCGGGAACTCACCGGGCTCGGACTGAAGGAAGCCAAGGACCTGGTCGACGGCGCGCCCAGGGCGGTCAAGGAGAAGCTCCCGCGCGCCGAGGCGGAGCAGGTCAAGGCCAAACTGGAGGAAGCGGGCGCGACGGTCGAGATCAAGTGACATCCGGGCGGGTAGGCCAGCCGGAGGCGCCGGGGGAGGCAGATCCTTCGCCGGCGTCGCGGTTTTGGGCGCCCGGATTCGGGTTTGACATGGGGCGGCGGGGCGTGCTAAACTTACTAGCTGCCATGTGTTCCGGCCGGCAGGTTAATCGGGCTGGTGTATAGGCCCGGCCTGGCTTGGTAAACTATAGTAGTCCGAAAGTGGCGTGCCAGAACAAGCAGGGTGGAACGCTTCGAGCTTTCTATTGTTCTTTTCCACGGGCTGGAGCGGTGCCCGTGCCGGCTGGAAGGCGGGGCGGTGAACAGTTTTTCCCTTACCCTCGTGCCGTAGGATTTCCTCCTCTCCAGATTCCTATGGCAAGCACTTTTTGGCGATGTCTTCACCGGTCACTGGCGCCGGACACCACAACCAGACGAGGTGAGCGCGGCGAATGGCTCAACCCATGAAAGTCGGCACTCGTGAGCGCCTGAGCTTCGGTCGGATCCACGAAGTCCTCGAGATGCCGAACCTCATTGAGATCCAGCAGCAGTCCTATCGCTGGTTCCTCAACGAGGGTCTGCGGGAAATGTTTGCCGACATTTCCCCCATCACCGATTTCACGGGGAACCTGGTGCTCGAGTTTATCGAGCACAAGCTGGGCGAGCCCAAGTATTCGGTGGAGGAGTGCAAGGAGCGGGACGTCACCTACGCCGCGCCGCTGCGGGTGAAGGTCCGGCTCATCAACCGTGAGACGGGAGAGGTCAAGGAACAGGAAGTCTTCATGGGCGACTTCCCACTGATGACCGATAAGGGCACCTTCGTCATCAACGGTGCCGAGCGCGTCATCGTCTCGCAGCTTGTTCGCTCGCCCGGAGTCTACTTCGCCGAACAGGTCGACACGGCCGGCCGGGCGCTGTACTTCGCCACCATGATTCCTAACCGCGGGGCGTGGCTGGAGTTCGAGACCGACGCCAACGAGGTGGTCTCGGTCCGCGTCGACCGGACCCGCAAGATCCCCGTCACCGTCCTCTTGCGGGCCATGGGTTACGGCACCCGGGAGGAGATCGTGGCCGCCCTGGGCGAGTCGCCGCAGCTGGAGAAGACCCTGGAGAAGGACCCCACCGATTCCCAGGAGGAGGCGCTGGTCGAGATCTACAAGCGCCTGCGCCCCGGCGAGCCGCCCACGGTGGAGTCGGCCAGGTCGCTCCTGGACTTGCTGTTCTTTGATCCCCGCCGCTACGACCTGGCCGGGGTCGGCCGGTACAAGCTCAACAAGAAGCTGCGGCTGCGGGCCCGGGTGGTGGGGACCACCGCCGCCTCGGACGTGGTGGACCCTCGCACCGGCGAGGTGATCTGCCGCGCCGGCCAGCCCATCGACAAGCGTCTGGCCGAGCGGATAGAGGACGCTCTGGGCGGGGCGGAGGTTCCCCGGGTCGACGTGGTGCTGCGCGACGGCACCCGGGTGCGGGTGCTGGGCAACGGCCGCCCCGACCCGGCCACCAGCCGGACCCTGGTCCCCCGGGACGTTCTGGCCACCGTTAACTACCTTGTTGGACTCTACCACCAGGTGGGCAACGTGGACGACATTGACCACCTGGGCAACCGCCGGCTCCGTTCCGTCGGGGAGCTGTTGCAAAACCAGTTCCGGATTGGCCTGGCCCGGATGGAGCGGGTGGTCAAGGAGCGCATGACCATCCAGGACGTGGACATCATCACCCCCCAGGCGCTCATCAACATCCGCCCGGTGGTGGCCGCGGTCAAGGAGTTCTTCGGCTCGAGCCAGCTGTCCCAGTTCATGGACCAGACCAACCCCCTGGCCGAACTCACCCACAAGCGGCGCCTGTCGGCCCTGGGTCCCGGGGGGCTTTCCCGGGAGCGGGCCGGGTTCGAGGTTCGGGACGTGCACCACTCCCACTACGGGCGGATGTGCCCCATCGAGACGCCGGAAGGTCCCAACATCGGGTTGATCGGTAACCTGTCGACCTACGCCCGGATCAACGAGTACGGCTTCATCGAGACGCCGTACCGCCGGGTGGACAAGGACCGCCGGGTGGTGACGGACGAGATCGTTTACCTCACGGCGGACGAGGAGGACGAGTACGCCATCGCCCAGGCCAACGAACCCCTGGAGGGGCAGTGGTTCAGGGAGGCCCGGGTGACCGTCCGCTACCGGCACGAGATCATCCAGGTGGATCCGGCCGACGTCGACTTCATGGACGTTACGCCCAAGCAGGTGGTCTCGGTGGCCTCGGCCCTCATCCCCTTCCTGGAGAACGACGACGCCGGCCGGGCACTGATGGGCGCCAACATGCAGCGGCAGGCGGTGCCGCTCATCCAGACGGAGACACCGCTCGTCGGCACCGGTATCGAGCGCAAGGTGGCCGAGGACTCGGGCGTGGTGGTACTGGCCAGGCGTCCGGGAACGGTCAAGGAGGTCTCGGCCAACCGGATCGTCATCGAGGCCGAGGACGGTACCGAGGACCGGTACGAGCTGATGAAGTTCGCCCGCTCCAACCAGGGCACGTGCATGAACCAGAAGCCCATCGCCAAGCCGGGCCAGCCGGTGGAGGCCGGTCAGGTCATCGCCGACGGCCCCTCCACCGACCAGGGCGAACTGGCCCTGGGCAGAAACGTCCTGGCGGCCTTCATGCCCTGGGAGGGTTACAACTACGAGGACGCCATCCTCATCTCGGAACGGCTGGTCAAGGAGGATACCTTCACCTCCATCCATATCGAGGAGCACGAGTGCGAGGCCCGCGACACCAAGCTGGGACCCGAGGAGATCACCCGGGACATCCCCAACGTCGGGGAAGACGTGCTGAAGGACCTGGACGAGCGGGGCATCATCCGCATCGGGGCCGAGGTCCAGCCGGGGGACATCCTGGTGGGCAAGGTCACCCCCAAGGGCGAGACGGAACTCACGGCCGAGGAGCGTCTCCTGCGGGCCATCTTCGGCGAGAAGGCCCGCGAGGTACGGGACAGTTCGCTGCGGGTGCCCCACGGGGAGTCGGGCATCGTGGTGGACGTCAAGGTTTTTTCCCGGGAAAATGGTGACGAACTCGGACCGGGTATCAACCAGCTGGTCCGGGTCTACGTCGCCCAGAAGCGCAAGATCTCCGAGGGCGACAAGATGGCCGGCCGCCACGGTAACAAGGGCGTCATCGCCAGGATCCTGCCCGAGGAGGACATGCCGTTTCTGCCCGACGGCACTCCGGTGGAGCTCGTGCTCAACCCCCTGGGCGTCCCGTCGCGGATGAACATCGGGCAGGTGCTGGAGACCCACCTGGGCTGGGCCGCCCGGATGCTCGGGCTTCACGTGGCCTCGCCCGTGTTCGACGGGGCCCGCGAAGGCGAGATCCTGGACTTCCTCAAGAAAGCCGGCCTGCCGGAGGACGGCAAGATCGTGTTGCGGGACGGGCGCTCGGGCGAGCCCTTCGACAACCGGGTGACCGTCGGCTACGTTTACATGATGAAGCTTCTGCACCTGGTGGACGACAAGATCCACGCCCGCTCCACCGGACCTTACTCCCTGGTGACCCAGCAGCCGCTGGGCGGCAAGGCCCAGTTCGGCGGGCAGCGGTTCGGAGAGATGGAGGTCTGGGCCCTCGAGGCCTACGGCGCCGCCTACACGCTCCAGGAACTCCTGACCGTCAAGTCCGACGACGTGGTGGGCCGGGTCAAGACCTACGAGGCCATCGTCAAGGGCGAGACGGTGCCCGAACCTGGCGTGCCCGAGTCCTTCAAGGTGCTGGTGAAGGAACTCCAGAGCCTGGGACTGGACGTCAAGGTCCTGGCGGAGGACGCCCGGGAGATCGAGATCCGCGAGACGGACGAGGACATCGCCGAGACGGCCCGCGACCTCGACCTGGACATAAGGGGCACCGAGGAGCGGCGGCCCCTGCCCCGTCGGGCCCTCTTCGACGACCTGGAGGCCGAGGAAGAGGAGGAGGAACCGCAGCCCGCGGCGGCGGCCCGGGAGCCCGCCGCCGACCGGCCGGCGGCGGCGGCCGTGGGCGCCCGGCGTCCCGTGGCGCCGCCGATCGCCCGGCCCGGTGGGGCCGCCGGCCGGATCCTCAGCCTGCCGGACCTGGACGAGGAGGAACCGGAAGACCAGGCGGCGGCGGAGGCCGGCGGCGAGGCCGTCCGCCAGCCCCGGGAGCCGGCCTGGCCCGACCTGGATGACGTCGAGGCCGGGCCGGAGACCGAGGAGACCACCGACGAGGCCGAGGCAGAGTTTGAGAAGGGCGCCTCCGAAACGGTCGAGGACGAGGCGGTCGAGGAAGAAGTGGCCGAGGCCCGGCCTCGCGCCGGTGCCGACGAAGCGGCAAAAGCCGAGGAAGCCTGGCCCGATGCCGGGGAGGCCGAGGAGCGGGAGGCGCAAGAGGAACTGGACCCGGCTTCCCTGGTGGACATTGCCGAGCGGGAGGAACGTGAGGTGGTCTCCCGCCGGCGCAAGAAGACGGGGAAGCGGGCCAAGCGGCCGCCCAGCGTGGAAGCGGAAGCCGAGTTGCTGGACGAGGACCTCGGATCCGAAGCCTTTGACCTGGGCGATGACGACGAGAACCTCGGTGAGTGACGGCCGCCGGCGACCGGCGACTGGACGACCACGGGGGGGTTTTTAACCGTTGATCGACGTCAACAACTTTGACTCCATGCGCATCGGCCTGGCCTCGCCCGAACAGATCCGGGGCTGGTCCAAGGGCGAGGTCAAGAAGCCGGAGACGATCAACTACCGGACCCTCAAGCCCGAACGGGACGGCCTGTTCTGCGAGCGTATCTTTGGCCCCACGCGGGACTGGGAGTGCCATTGCGGCAAGTACAAGCGGGTCCGGTACAAGGGGATCGTGTGCGATCGCTGCGGCGTGGAAGTCACCCGGTCCAAGGTGCGGCGGGACCGGATGGGCCATATCGAGCTGGCGGCGCCGGTCTCCCACATCTGGTACTTCAAGGGCATCCCCAGCCGGATGGGGCTGTTGCTGGACATGTCGCCCCGGGCCCTGGAGAAGGTGCTCTATTTTGCCGCCTACGTGGTCACCGATCCCGGTAATACCCCGCTCCAGAAGAAGCAGGTGTTGTCGGAGTCCGAGTACCGGGAATACCGGGAGAAGTACGGTAACGCCTTCCGGGCGGGCATGGGTGCCGAGGCCATCAAATTGCTGCTCGAGGAGATGGACCTGGACGAGTTGAGCCAGGAGCTCCGGGCGGAGGTCAAGTCCGCCTCGGGGCAACGGCGGGTCCGGGCCATCCGCCGCCTGGAGGTGGTGGAGGCCTTCCGCAAGTCCGGCAACCGTCCCGAGTGGATGGTGCTGGAAGTGGTCCCGGTGATCCCGCCCGAGTTGCGGCCCATGGTGCAGCTGGACGGCGGCCGCTTCGCCACCTCCGACCTGAACGATCTGTACCGGCGGGTCATCAACCGCAACAACCGGCTGAAGCGCCTGCTGGACCTGGGAGCGCCCGACATCATCGTCCGTAACGAGAAGCGGATGCTCCAGGAAGCCGTGGACGCCCTCATCGACAACGGCCGCCGCGGGCGGCCCGTCACGGGGCCCGGCAACCGGCCGCTGAAGTCCCTTTCGGACATGCTCAAGGGCAAGCAGGGACGGTTCAGGCAGAACCTCCTTGGCAAGCGGGTGGACTACTCGGGCCGCTCGGTCATCGTGGTCGGGCCCAACCTCCAGCTCCACCAGTGTGGCCTGCCCAAGGAGATGGCGCTGGAACTCTTCAAGCCCTTCGTCATGAAGAAGCTGGTCCTGGACGGGCACGCCCACAACATCAAGTCCGCCAAGCGCATGGTGGAGCGGATGAAGCCCGAGGTGTGGGATGTTCTGGAGGAGGTCATCAAGGACCACCCGGTGCTGTTGAACCGGGCGCCGACCCTGCACCGCCTGGGCATCCAGGCGTTTGAGCCGGTGCTGGTGGAAGGCCGGGCCATCCAGATTCACCCGCTGGTCTGCACCGCCTACAACGCCGACTTCGACGGCGACCAGATGGCGGTCCACGTGCCGCTATCCTCGGAGGCCCAGGCCGAGGCGCGCATCCTCATGCTCTCGGCCCACAACGTTCTGAACCCCAAGGACGGCATGCCCGTAACCACGCCCACCCAGGACATGGTGCTCGGGTGTTACTACCTCACCCTGCAAGAGGAGGGTGTCCGGGGCGAGAACAAGGTCTTCGCCTCGACCGACGAGGTGATCATGGCCTGTTCCCTGGGCCACGTGGACCTGCACGCGAAGATCGTGGTGCCGGTCAACGGCCGGCGCCTTGAGACCACCGTCGGCCGGGTGCTGTTCAACGAACGGCTGCCCCAGGGCCTGGGCTTCGTCAACGAGGTCGTCGACAAGAACGTGCTGGGCCGCGTCGTCTCCGACTGTTACCGGCAGTTCGGCATGTCGGCCACCGCCCAGTTGCTGGACGGCTTGAAGGAACTGGGCTTCCGCTACGCCACCCAGGCCGGGACCACCATCTCCGTCACCGATATCGAGATCCCCACCGAAAAGGCGGACCTTCTGGCCGAGGCCGAGCGACAGGTCGAGGAAGTCGAGAACCAGTACAAGAAGGGCCTCATCACCGACGAGGAGCGCTACCAGAAGGTCATCAACATCTGGGAGGCAACCAAGGACCGGGTTACCCAGGCCATGCTGGACCGGCTGACCCCGTTCAACCCGGTCTACATGATGGCCATCTCGGGAGCCCGGGGCAACGTGGGCCAGATCTCCCAGCTGGCGGGAATGCGCGGCCTGATGGCCGACCCCTCGGGCCGCATCATCGAGTTGCCCATCAGGGCCAACTTCCGGGAAGGCCTGACCGTGCTGGAGTACTTCACCTCCACCCACGGCACCAGGAAGGGCCTGGCCGACACGGCGCTCAGGACCGCCGACTCGGGTTACCTGACCCGGCGCCTGGTGGACGTGGCCCAGGACGTCATCGTCCGCGAGGAGGACTGCGGGACCACCCAGGGCATCACCGCCGTCGAGATCCGCGACGGTAACCAGGTCATCGAGTCGCTGCGCGACCGGATCGTCGGCCGGGTGACACTGGAAGACGTGGTTCATCCGGAGACCGGTGAGGTGCTGGTGGCCGCCGACAACCACATCAACGAGGAAGTGGCCGACGCCATCATCGCCGCCGGCGTCCAGGAAGTGAAGATCCGGTCGGTGCTGGCCTGCCGTTCCCGCTACGGCGTGTGCGTGCAGTGCTACGGCCGGGACCTGGCCACCGGGCTGCCGGTCAACGTGGGCGAGTCGGTGGGCATCATCGCCGCCCAGTCGATCGGCGAGCCCGGCACCCAGCTCACCATGCGGACCTTCCACACGGGCGGCGTGGCCGGCGAGGACATCACCCACGGTCTGCCGCGGGTCGAGGAACTCTTCGAGGCCCGCAAGCCCAAGGGCCAGGCGGTCATCGCCGAGATCGACGGCGTCGTCCGCCTGCAGGAGCAGCGGGGCAAGCGCGAGGTCGTGGTGGAAAGCCCGGACGGCGAGGTCCAGACCTACGCCGTGCCCTACGGGGCCCGTACCCGGGTCAAGGACGGCGACACCGTTCAGGCTGGCGACGAGTTGACCGAGGGCTCGGTCAACCCCCACGACATGCTCCGGGTGCGTGGCCTGCGGGGCGTGCAGGTGTATCTGCTCCACGAGGTCCAGCGGGTCTACCGGATGCAGGGCGTGGAGATCAACGACAAGCACGTGGAGATCATCATCCGGCAGATGCTCCGCAAGGTGAAGGTGGACGACCCGGGCGACACGGACCTCCTGCCGGGCGGGCTCATCGACGTGTTCGACTTCGAGGAGGAGAACGAGCGGGTGCTGGCGGCGGGCGGGCAGCCGGCCGTGGCCCGGCCCGTGCTCCTGGGCATCACCAAGGCGTCCCTGGCCACCGACTCGTTCCTGTCGGCGGCGTCGTTCCAGGAGACGACCCGGGTGCTCACCGACGCGGCCATCAAGGGCAAGCGGGACCCGCTGCTCGGCCTCAAGGAGAACGTGATCATCGGCAAGCTCATCCCGGCCGGGACGGGCATGTCCCGCTACCGGAACATCAAGGTCATCTACGAAGGCATGGTCGAAGCGGAAGCCGAGACGTATCCCGCGGCGGCCGACGAAGCCGAACCGGGCGAGCCAGAACTGGAGGGCGAGACCGAGGCGGCCGACCTCCAGCCGGTGGCGGGCGGTCACGCCTCCGGTGGGGGCGAGTAGCCGGCCCCCGGGGCCCGTTGACGCGCCGCGGCGCCGCTGCTACAATGGAGGAGTGTGCCCGGGAACCCCTCTGGCCTGCGGGTTTGCGGGCATGCTCGTTCCCTGGCCGGCCAGCCGCGGGATGACCCTGGAGGAATGGGGGAGGCGCGGTGGCACCGGAGGACCGGTTGCAGTCAGCCAGGTGCCGCACGGTCGGAGTCAAACAGACGCTCAAGGCGGTGGAGCGTGGCCAGGCAACCGTGGTGTTCATCGCCCGGGACGCCGAGGAGCGGGTCACGCGCGACCTGGTGCGGGCCTGCCAGCAGGCGGGGGTAGAGATCGTTTACACCGACAGCATGGCCCGGCTGGGGCGGGCCTGCGGGATTGAGGTTGGCGCGTCCGCCGCGGCCATCGTCGAGGCGTAGCGGCCGGGCTGGCGCCGCGGGGAAGGAGGTGGCTGGGTGCCTACCATCACCCAACTGGTGCGACGCGGTCGGCAAGAGCTGAAGCGAAAGTCCAAAGCGCCGGCACTGCGGGGGAACCCGTTCAAGCGGGGCGTCTGCGTTCAGGTGCGGACCATGACCCCCAAGAAGCCCAACTCCGCCCTGCGGAAGGTGGCCCGGGTCCGCCTCACCAACGGCATCGAGGTGACGGCATACATCCCCGGCGAGGGACACAACCTCCAGGAACACTCGGTGGTGCTCGTCCGGGGCGGCCGGGTCAAGGACCTGCCCGGCGTCCGCTACCACATCGTCCGCGGCACGCTGGACGCCGCCGGCGTGGCGAACCGGGCCAAGGGCCGGTCGCTGTACGGGGCCAAGCGGCCGAGGAAATAGCCCTGTCGCCGGGGGCCCGGCGCCGCAGGCGCGAGCTCACCAGGCCGGCCTGCCCGGTTTTTTCGTGCGCGGCGTCCGGGATCCGGCGGGCGGGCTCGACAGGCGAGCCGTTTTTCGGTATTATCTTGAGTCGGCTGCCCGTCGAGGGCAGGCCGTGAGAGCTGCGGGGGTGACATGCTTGCCAAGGCGGGGCTACGTGCCGCGGCGGGTCATCGTGACCGACCCGGTGTACGGATCCGAGCTTTGTGCCCGCTTCATCAACAAGCTCATGTACGACGGCAAGAAGCAGCTTGCCCAGCGCGTCTTCTATGAGGCCATGGAACTGGTGGGCAAGCGGACGGGCAAGCATCCCCTGACCGTGTTCGAGCAGGCGGTGAAGAACTGCATGCCGCTGCTGGAGACCAAGTCTCGCCGCGTGGGTGGCGCCAGCTACCAGGTGCCCGTGGAGGTTCGGCCCGAGCGTCGCCTGAGCCTGGCCATGCGGTGGCTGGTGCAGTACGCCAGGCAGCGCAACGAGCGCACCATGATCGAGAAACTGGCCGGCGAGATCGTCGACGCCTCCAACGGAGCCGGCGGTGCCGTGAAGCGCAAGGAAGACGTTCACCGGATGGCCGAGGCCAACAAGGCCTTCGCCCATTACCGCTGGTGATTCCGGGCCCTCGTACCCCGCGTCCGGCATGGCGAGGGCCGGCCGGCGGCCGCGGGACAGGGGCGCGTGAAGGGTTGGGAAAGCAGGGAACCTTATGGCAAGGGCGCACCCGCTGGAGCGGGTCCGCAACATCGGCATAATGGCGCACATCGACGCCGGAAAGACCACCACCACCGAGCGGATCCTGTTCTACACCGGGCGGGTTCACCGGATGGGGGAGGTCCACGAGGGCTCGGCGACCATGGACTGGATGGTCCAGGAGCAGGAGCGGGGGATCACCATTACCTCCGCAGCGACTACCTGTTACTGGAAGGACCACCGGATCAACATTATCGACACGCCCGGGCACGTGGATTTCACCATGGAGGTGGAGCGGTCCCTGCGGGTCCTTGACGGCGCCATCGCCATCTTCTGCGCCAAGGGCGGCGTCGAGCCCCAGTCGGAGACCGTGTGGCGCCAGGCCGACCGCTACCGGGTGCCCCGGATCGCCTACGTCAACAAGATGGACACCATCGGGGCGGACTTCGACCGCGTGGTCGAGATGATGGTGGAACGGCTGGGCGCCCGGCCGGTGCCGGTGCAACTGCCGGTGGGGGTCGAGGACGCCTTCCGCGGCGTGGTGGACCTGGTGACCCTGCGGGCCGTTTACTGGATCGACGATCTGGGCACCCGGTCCGAGGAGACCGAGATTCCGGCCGAGATGGCCGACCGGGTGGCCGCCGAGCGGGAGCGGCTGCTGGAGGCCGTGGCCGAAATTGACGACGAGTTGATGGCCCGCTACGTGGAAGGGCAGCCCATCGACGCGGCCGACATGAAGCGGGCCCTGCGCCGCGGGACCCTCGACGGCAAGGTCGTTCCGGTGCTTTGCGGCGCCTCCTACAAGAACAAGGGGGTTCAGCTGCTGCTGGACGCCGTCGTGGATTACCTGCCGTCGCCGCTGGACGTCCCGCCCGTCAAGGGCCACGTTCCTGGCACCGGTGAGTTCCCCCGGCGGCAGGTATCCGATGACGAGCCTTTCTGCGCCCTGGCCTTCAAGGTTATGTCCGACCCATACGTCGGAAAGCTGGTCTACGCCCGGGTCTACTCGGGCGTGCTGCCGGCGGGGACCTACGTGTACAACGCCACCAAGGGCAAGAAGGAGCGAGTCTCGCGGGTCCTGCACATGCACGCCAATCACCGGGAGGACGTGCAGGAGGCGCGGACCGGTGACATCGTCGCCCTGGTGGGCCTGAAGGACACGGTGACCGGCGAGACCCTGTGCGACGAGGACGCCCCCATCGTGCTGGAAGCCATGCAGTTCCCGGAGCCGGTCATCGCCGTGGCCATCGAGCCCAAGACCAAGGCCGACCAGGACAAGCTGGCCGAAAGTCTGGGCCGGATCGCCGAGGAAGACCCGACCTTCCGGATGCATACCGACCCGGAGACCGGGCAGACCATCATCTCCGGCATGGGCGAGCTTCACCTGGAGATCATCGTCGACCGGCTGCTCCGGGAGTTCCGGGTCGGGGCCAGCGTGGGCCGGCCCCAGGTGGCCTACAAGGAGACCATCCGCCGCCCGGCCCGGGGTGAGGGGCGGTTTATCCGCCAGACGGGTGGCCGCGGGCAGTACGGCCACGTCTGGCTGGAGATCGAGCCGCTGGAGCAGGACCCGCAGGGCTTCGTCTTCGAGTCCAGGATCGTCGGCGGCGCGGTGCCCCGGGAGTTCATCCCCGCCGTGGAAGCCGGGGTCCGGGAGGCGATGGCCTCCGGAGTGCTGGCCGGTTACCCGGTGATCGGTTTCCGGGCCGTGCTGGTGGACGGGTCCTATCACGAGGTCGACTCGTCGGAAGTTGCGTTCAAGCTGGCCGGTTCCCTGGCGTTCAAGGCCGCCGCCGCCAGGGCCGAGCCGGTGCTGCTGGAACCCGTCATGAAGGTGGAGGTCGTCGTCCCCGAGGAGTACATGGGCGACGTCCTCGGCGACCTGAACGCCCGCCGGGGCCGGGTCGAGGGCATGGAGGCCCGGGCCGGGGCCCAGGTGATCGAGGCCCGGGTGCCGCTGGCCGAGATGTTCGGGTACGCCACGGACCTCCGCTCCAAGACTCAGGGGCGGGGCACGTACACCATGCAGTTTTCCCATTACGAGGCCGCGCCCTCGGTGGTGGCCGAGGGCATGGTGACCAGAGCCGCCGGCTCCAGGTCCTAGGGGCAGGGCGCCAGAACGAGGGAGGCACGAAGGATCAATGGCCAAGAAGAAGTTCGAGCGGACCAAGCCCCACGTGAACGTGGGGACCATCGG